>PLZG01000105.1 GCA_003152075.1 candidate division FCPU426 bacterium | reverse complement strand
GGATAGCCGGGGGGTGTCTATGGGAAACGGTTCCTAATTATCGCCAGCGACAATTAGAAACCGTTTTCTGCCAATTATTTAATTAATTGGCAGGAGGGATCCGACTCCAGGCCAAAGTGGGGGGGTTAATTGTTGGCAACGCCAACAATTCAAATAAGGGAATTTGGGGTATTCCAAGGCGGCCCTTTTGGTCTAGAAACTAAGTCCGGTAGCTGGCAGCCGTCTCCCGGATGCTTTGGGCATAGGGCGTGGGCGCCAGCCCAAAGGCCTTCTCGAAGGCGGCGGAAGAAAAAAGGTAGTCCCGGTCATACTGGTAAAGCATCTCCCCAAGCTCCTTGATTTGACGCTGGAACAGCCCTCCCAAGGACATGACCCAGGGTTGGAACAGCTGCAGGGGCTTCGGGGGAACCGACAGGGCCTTGGCCGCTTCCAGGGCAAACCCCTCGGCCGTCAAGGGGTCCGGGGCGGTGGGCAGGTGCCAAACCCTTTTCCCGCCCGGCAGGTCATCCCTCAAGCCCAGCTCGGCCGTGCCCCGGGCCGCGTCCAGGGTATAGGTCATGGAATGTCGGTGCTTCCCGCTGACTGACCTGCCCCCGTTCTTTGTACCACTTCCTATCTCACACCATAGGCCCAATTTGTTGAACCCATTAGTGGCATAGGCCTCGTCTTGGGTTCTAAAATCCAAGCTTCTGGTGCTGGCGGCAGTTGGCCCAACGAACTGTGCGGCCTCCTGGTGTTGTACTCCTTCCGCCACCTTTCGACAATCATTTTGGCTTCCAAAAGCGTATCGAATATTTCCCCATCCAACAAATCGTACCTAAGCTTGCCATTGAAGCTCTCGTTGTAGCCGTTCTCCCACGGACTTCCCGGCTCAATGTAGAGCGTCTTCACGCCCAGCTTCGGTAGCCAGTCCTTGATCTCCTTCGCCACGAACTCCGGCCCATTGTCCGAACGGATATGTTCCGGTACACCTTTCTCCACGAACAACTCGGCCAGTATCCCTTGAATGTCGTGTGCCGGGAACTTCCGGGCCACCGGCAAGGCCAGACATTCATGGGTGAACTCGTCGATCACAGTCAAAATCCGAAAAGGCCTTCCGCCAGTCGTTATGTCTGCCACGAAGTCGTAACTCCAAACGTGGTTGGGTCTCTCGGCCCTCAGACGGATACATGATCCATCGTTGAACCAAAGTCTTCGTTTTTTCGGCTGTTTCTGCGGTACTTTCAGCCCTGCTTCCCGCCACAACCTTTCCACACGCTTGTGATTAACCTTCCAGCCTTCCCACCGTAACAACGCCGCGATTCGACGATACCCATACCGACCGTACATACAGGCCAACTCAACCATTCGTCCCACCAAAGGCGGTTCATCTGATCGAACCTGCGGCGTATATCGTTGGGTACCTCTTGGTTGGCCGAATGCCCGGCAGGCTCGCCTCTGGGAAACCTTTAGCTTTTCACAAGCTAATTGGATTCCTTTACGGCGTTTGGCCGGGCTTAGGAGTTTCCCTGAGCCAGCTCTTTCAAAATCGCTTTATCCAGGACTAGATCCGCCACCACTTTCTTGAGTTGGGCGTTTTCTTTTTCAAGTTCTTTTAGCTTTTTGGCCTGGTCCATTTTCAAGCCGCCGTACCTTTTTCGCCAACGGTAGTAGGTGAACGGGGTGATTTGAAGCTCGCGGCAGGTTTCTTCGACGGAACGACCTTTGGCCTGCTCAACCTCGGCTTGACGAAGAATCGAAATAATCTGCTCTGCACTGTGTTTCTTTCTAGGCATAAAGCCCCCTTTTTCAGTCCACCTTTCGCGGTATTATACCCACTCAGGTGGACTAGTTTTTGGGGGGCAGGTCATTGCAATGCGCCAATTGTCTTCTTTAGCCCACCCATGCTTAGATTCTTCAAATTTTTCATATGGTTTTAACGAGCTGTATTTATCTGAATTTTTTTCAGCCCTAATTGAAGTTTGGGTAAAGTAGTTTTCGGTTGCCCTCAAATCTGTAACCAAAATTTTAAAATCTAACTTTTTACAAATATCTAAAAACTGTTGTATTTCTGGTTTCAAAGGTTCATCTATCGATTGTTTTTCACTATCTATAATTACGGCAATTTGATCTGAAATTCTTTTCAATTCACCCAACTCGAATTCAATTTTCCAATTTTTAAACTGACTCCCACCTAGTGGAATAAAGACAACATCGTGGTCCTTATGAAATAGTCTTAGAAACTGCTGAAATGTTTTTATTTCCGTAATTCCTTCAACCAAGAGAATCTTTTTAAATCCAATTTCCTGATAAGCTGAGAAACTCATCTCTCCCAAAAACTCAACTAAATTGCCGATTTGTTCAAAAGGTTTAACGAAAGATTTTTCTTCTATTTGACGAACTGTGTATATTCTTTCAGAGCTCGACCGAGCCAAACCTATTGAATGAGTCGCAAATACTATTCCCTCTTTAGTATAAGAAGCTAGGCTTGTTAAAAAGTCCAGTTGAAGTGAAGGATGAAGACCGAGTTCTGGCTCATCGATAAAAATAAAAGAGGGGTTTGAAATAGCCACGTTCCCCAAAACAATAATAAATTGAGCAAGTCCTCCACCCAATTCCATGATGTTATAGGATTTATTATTTATAAAAATCTTTAACGATTTTCTGTCGTCTGAAGTTCCAATCTCTAATTTTTTAAATCTGAAAATTCTTCGTATATCTTCAGTTACGCTTTGTATAAAGTCGTTCTGACGTTTATTGTCCCCAGTTTTCCAAGCACTCCAGGTCGAAACGAAAGCTGTTCCAATATTTATTCCGAAATATTGCCCTTGGGCTTCGGAAATAGCATTGCGGAAAGAGCCAATGAACATGTTATTGGATAATTTTTCAAGACCTTCCTTTAGCAAACTGTAGTTAAACCTTCCTTCAGATGACGAAATAAGATCATAAGCATCCATAACATAGGGAAACTGCGGATTAAAACTTAACATCTTTTTTTTAGTCCCGAAAGAAACCTCGAATCGAGAATCATTCCTATATTTTTTGTATAAAACTTTATTTAAAACTAACTTATCTCCATTTCCAAACCTTTCGGGAAAATCCACAAACTCAATTTCCATTGTCATTGGACGATCATTTAAGTTTGTTAGTATTTCATCTTGGTCTCTAACCGCCTGTATTTGAGCGTTACCTAAATGTTCCGGCATCTGAATTGGACTGTGACTAAATTGGAAACTTGTTGCGAAAAAGTGCTTCAATTCAAAAAAAACTTTTAAAATCGATGATTTTCCAGAATTATTCGGACCGACAAACGAAGTAAAACCTGTTCCAATTGTAAACTTTGCCGGTTGTTGATCATCAAAACATCTATAATTTTTAAGCGTTATATCAATTTTCATAAAATTATTTTTCCCTATTAAAATTAGAAAGCACAAAAACCTCTTTTAATCTAAAAGTAAAAAAGCCCCGCCCCCTTTCGGGAACGGGGCCGGCCTATCTTTAGGTTGCCCCTCATTGCATGAGGAACAAAAACATCAAATCAAGAGCACCCGCTCGAAGTGCCGCAATTCAAGCACTTATAGCAGGCCGCGCTGCGAACCATGATGGTTCCGCATTCGGGACAGGGCGGGGCATCCGCCTGGGTCACGAAGATTCCCTTTTCCTTCTTTTCGCTGGCGCTAATCTCATCGGGGGCCTTCGCGTGTTTATGGGCAGGCGGTGCCGCTGGGGCCGACGCTGAGGCGACGCTGGCGGCCGTATCCCCGGCTTTGGCGGGAGAAGCGCTGTTCAAGGCGGCGTTTTTCTCGACGCCCTCAGCCACTTCCGCCGCTCCCCTCTCACCGGCGGGCAGGAACTTCAAGGCCAGCCAGCGGAAGAGGTAGTCGGTGATGGATTTCGCGATGCGGATTTCCGGGTTGTTGGTGAAGCCCGAGGGCTCGTAACGGCTGTGGCTGAACTTGTTCACCAGAACCTTCAGCGGAACGCCGTATTGGAGCGACAGGGAAATGGCCGTGGCGAAGCTATCCATGAGGCCCGAAACCGTCGAGCCTTCCTTGGACATGAGGATAAAGAGCTCGCCCGGGGTTCCATCCTCGAACTTGCCCACGGTGATATAACCCTCGTGGCCCGCGATGGAAAACTTGTGGGTGATGGCTTCCCTTTCGTCCGGCAGGCGGCGGCGGGCCGGCTTGGGAGCCTTGGCCTTTCCATCCGCGCCCAGGTTGGTCGACAGGGGTTGGGACCTCTTACAGCCGTCACGGTAGATGGCCACCGCCTTCAAGCCCATCTTCCAGGACTCGATATAGGCCTGCATGATATCTTCCACGCTGGCCTCATTTGGCAGGTTGACCGTCTTGGAGATGGCGCCCGACAGGAAGGGCTGGACCGCGCCCATCATGCGGATATGGCCCATGTAATGGATGGAACGGCTTCCGTTCATGGGTTTGAAGGCGCAGTCGAACACCGGCAGGTGGTCGGTCTTCAAGTGCGGCGCGCCCTCGATGGTATCGTGGGCCTCTATATAAGCCAGGATGTCCTTCACCTGGGAATCGCTGTACTTCAGGTTGGTCAGGGCTTCCGGGACCGTCTGGTTGACGATCTTGATGACCCCGCCGCCCACGAGCTTCTTGTATTTCACCAAGGCGATATCGGGCTCAACACCCGTGGTGTCGCAATCCATCATGAAGCCGATGGTGCCGGTGGGGGCCAAAACGGAAACCTGCCCGTTGCGGAAACCCCATTCCTTGCCGTGGTCCTGCACTTCTTTCCAAACCTGCTGGGCGGCCAGGAAAATTTCCTCGCTCTTCGGCGAGTGCTTGATCTTGGTGGCTTCGGTCTGGTGCATGCGCATAACGTTCAGCATGGGCTGTTCGTTGCGGGCGTACCCGGCGAAGGGGCCCACTTCCTTGGCGATCTTGGAAGACATAAGATTCGCCTCCCCCTGCATGAGGGCGGTGATGGCGGCGGCGTAATCGCGGCCTTCATCCCCGTCGTAAGGAAGCCCACGGGACATCAGGAGCGCCCCGAGGTTGGCGTAGCCCAAGCCCAATGGCCTGTAATCGTGGCTATTGCGGGTAATGGCCGGGGTGGGATAGTTGGAATTATCCACCGTGATTTCCTGCGCCAGGATGGTGACATCCACCGCTTGCTTGAAGGACTCGATATCAAACCCCTCGGCGTTGCGGAACTTCATTAAGTTCAACGACGCCAGGTTACAGGCCGAATCGTCCAGGTACATATACTCGGAGCAGGGATTGCTGGAGTTGATGCGGGCCGTGTTGGAGCTGGTGTGCCACTTGTTGATGATGGTATCGAACTGCAT
>PLZG01000068.1 GCA_003152075.1 candidate division FCPU426 bacterium | reverse complement strand
CCCTGGGAAATGGCCTCCGGGCTGCTAGGCTTGGGTTTACTTTGGGAAAGACCCCAAAAGAGAATGCCGATGACAATGGCGGAAAGAAACAGGAACCAAAGAATCCTTTTCCAGCGGACTTTGGGCGGTTCTACCAGAAGATCATCATAAAGGGATTCTTGGGACGCTTGGATGGATTTGGACTTTTTCACTTTCAAACCTTCATACCGATGTTTTATTCATTTTTTGGCCTGGTTTTCCAACGTTGAAGCATCTGTACCCGCGTTCCAAAAATAAAATTTACGGGTACGATCCCCCGAAGCTTTTGCGAAGGGGGATACATCCCACCTTATTTCTCTTCTCCAGGAGGACGTGTCTTCCATCGTTGATGCATCCACATCCACTGATCCGGATAGGCTTTGACATAGGACTCAATGACCTCAGTATAACGCCGAACCGTTTCCACTACGTCCTTTTCCTTGTCCCCGGTATTTGGAATTTGGATTTCCCTTTCCATATGTAATTCAAATTGCCCATCCGGCCCCCTCACGACGAAAGCGGGGACAAGGGCCGCCCCCGTTTTCTGGGCGATTCGAGCCACGCCCGACTGGGTCCAGGCGGGCCTACCGAAAAACGGCACGAAGACACCGTCGTTCCCCGTGTCCTGGTCCAAAAGCGCGTAAACAATTTTATTTTGTTTGAGAGCCTCAAGTATCCCCCTTAAGGCTAGTCCTCTTTTAATCATTTGCGCCTTAAGCTTATCCGATCGTAGCCAGGTGATCATTTGGTCGAAACGGGGGTCATAAAGTTTCTGGGCCACGGCGGCCATCGGGTGCCTGGACGTCATATAGGCCCCCAGCAATTCCCAATTGCCTAGGTGGCCCGTGACTACAAAAATGCCTTTGCCACGAGCAATGGCCTTTTCAAGATGCTCCCATCCCCGGATACGGACGACTTGGGAAACCACCTTTTCCCGGGTCATAGAAATCCATTGGACAAATTCGAATAAATTCCTGCCCAGGTTCCTCCAGACGCTCAGGGCGAGCTTCTCAACCTGCGCGTCACTGAAATCCTTCGGGAACGCCGTACGGATGCTGTTCAATGTCTTGCGGCGCTCGCCGGCGGCCATCCCAAAAACCAGGGTCCCGAACCATCGGCCAAGCCGCGAAGCGAAGGAAAAGGGCACGAGGGAAATGAAAAACATGAGGACCCGGGCGGAATAATAAATGAGGTGGTTTTTAAATTTTTGCAGGGGTCGGGCCAAACTCGCCTCAGTCCAACCCGTTTGGGGGCGGGGTAGCGGAGCGGAGGTTCATCTGATGAAATTGTTCGACGGCCCTGTTCCAAAGCCCACGGGCCTTGAGAATCTTCTCGACTACTTCCCTGAAAGCGCCCTCACCCGCCGGGGCCTTTGTCACATAATGGACGGCTTTTTTCACCACGGGGCGTCCGTAAGGCACGGTAGCTGACCAACCCACCGCCTTCAGCAAGGGCAGGTCAATGATATCGTCCCCCATATAAGCTATTTCGGAGAGTTTGAGGTCCTCCTGGTCGCAGAGTTTTTCGGCAGTTTTTAATTTGTCCAGCTGGCCCTGAAAAAGAAAAGGGACCTTGAGTTTTTTTGCTCGGATGGCCACAGGCTCTGAAACCCGGCCCGACAACCAGCCGACTTTCAGGCCGCCGCAGGCCGCCAGGCGCTGGCCGATGCCGTCTTGGATGTCGAATCCGACGAATTCATCCTTTGCGCCCAGGTAAACCTTCCCGTTGGTCAGGGTTCCATCCACGTCGGTTAATAGAAGTTTGATGTTTTTTATACTCATAACTTTTACACTTTCAAACGATCTTGATTCGTCCCCGCCCCAAAAGGTCGTGCAGGTGAACCAAACCAACCGGGCGTTTTTTTGGGTCCACCACGATCAGCTGGTAAATAGCCTTATCTTCCATCAATTGAAGCGCCTGGGCCAGAGAGGACTCGGGGGAAACAACGGCGGGATGGGGAGTTCGGAGATTCTCCGCGTTCCAATGGCGCACATCGGGATTCTTGAGCATGGCCCGCCGCAAGTCGCCGTCCACGATAATACCCTTTAACACTCGGCCCTTACCTAAAACGCAAGTTGAGCCGACTTTCTTGGCGTTGATTTCGCGAACAATGCTCGGGAAAGATGCATCTTGGGACACTCTTGGCACTTGGCTACCCTTACGCATGATATCGGCCACCTTCATGTGCAGTCGGCGGCCCAGTTCACCCGCCGGGTGAAAAAGGGCGAAATCCTTTTCCGTGAACCCTTGGGCTTCCATGAGGGCCACGGCCAAAGCGTCTCCCATGGCGAGGGCCGCGGTAGTGCTGGCCGTTGGGGCCAAGCGTAAGGGGCAGGCTTCTTTTTTCACACCCACGTCTACGATCACGTCGCTCATCCGGGCCATGGCGGAGTGGACGTTTCCGGTAAAAAGGATGATCTTGCAGCCCATCCTTTTCAAAAGGGGCAGGAGAGTTTTCAATTCGTCCGTTTCCCCGCTATTGGAGAGCGCCAGGACAATATCCCGTTTCGCGGCCTTGCCTAAATCCCCATGAAGGGCTTCCGCCGGGCTTAAGAACAAGGAAGGAGTTCCAGTGGAGGAAAGGGTGGCGGCGATTTTTTGGCTGACCAGGCCGGACTTTCCCATGCCGGTCACGACCACCCGGCCCTTGGACTCGAGGATCAACTGGACGGCCTTGTCGAAGGACCTCCCCGCCTTTTTGGCCAGCTGAAGGATTCCCTCCGCCTCGATCTTCAGGACTCTTTTCGCCGTCGAAGCACTCATAAACACCCCTGAAAAGCGATTTTGAATTATGAATTCTTAATTATGAATTTCCGTTGTCAGTCTTTTACGTACAAATACCGCCCGCAGTTGCAGCGCTGGATGGCGATGTTCTTACGGATCTCGTTGAAGATTTGGGGGGAGACGTTCATATTACAACCTTCACAGGTCTTTTCCTCGCTGATCCCGGCTACCGCGAGTTTCTTGCCATGGGTCCGCAGGGAATCGTAACCCTCGGCGAATTCTTGGGGCAGCTCCGAAAATTGCTTTTTCCGTTCCTCCTTCTTGTCCTGGGCCGACTTATCGCAGTCGGTGACCTTTTGCTGGAGTTCCTTCTTGTCCTCGGTCGCCTTTTTCTCGGCCTGGGCCAGTTGGGCGGTCAACCCCTGTATCTTAACTTTTTGTTCGTCTTCCTTGAAAAGGCAATCCAACACCTTTTCCTCGATTTTGCCCTTCTCTTCCTTGCTCTTCTCGATCTCCATCTTCAAGGCGGCGAATTGCTCGTTGCTCTTCACTTCGTTTTGCTGGCCTAAGTACTTGGAGACCTTGGTATCCAAGGTGCCAATCTCGATTTCGAGGGTTTTGCGGTGCTTCAAGAGGTCTTCCAGGTTCTTCTTTTCCTCCTGGATTTTGCTTTTCAAGGCGTTAACGTTCGCGTCCAGGCTGGCGGCTTCCTGTAGGAAGTTTTTTTTCATCCGTTCCAGCTCATCCAACCCCGAGTCGGTCTTCTGGAGCGCCACCAGTCTTTGCAGTGTTTCGACGAAATCCAAGGGTTCGGCCTTTCTTTAAGGGGCGTCAATTCGCTTGATTGAACAAACGGAGGTGAAGTTTATCACGGGGGGAAGGACGGTTCCAAGAAGAAAGGCCCATAGCTTCACTGGAATAGGGCTGATAAAATGCGAATCCATCTGAAATCCGACTTTTGCGAGGTCCCATGAACGAAGAAGCCAAGAAAAAACTACTGCGGATGATTCCCCACGCCCTCTATGTCCTCACCAGCGGGGCCAACGGAAAGACCGCCGCTTCCACGGTGAGTTGGGTTACCCAAGCTTCCTTCCAGCCGCCCCTGGTCACCGTGGTTTTAAAGAAAGATTCCCACACTTGGGAAGTGGTCAAAAACGCCCAAAGTTTTGTTTTGAATTTCTTGGGAAAAGAGCAAAAAGACACCGCCCAAAAATTTTTTAAACACCTGGAAACTGAGGGAAACATGATTGGCGGGGAAAGCTTCGAAATCAGTCCCCTTTTAAAGCATCCCCTCTTCCGAAAAATGGCGGGATTTCTGGAATGCCGTGTCGTGGGGACGGTGGACAAGGGAGATCACGCAGTGGTGGTGGCGGAAGTGCTTGAGGCGGAGTTGGGGACAGTGGAAGGACCGCTTTTGCTTTCCTCCACAGGCTGGCAATACGGGGGATAGTTCAATTACTAAATTTCGCCAGGAGCTCTTCTACCCCGATAGCCTTCTCGACCTTCACTTCGAACCCCGTGCGCTTCTTGGGGTCCCTCTCAGCGATCAGAAGGTGATTGGCTCCCTCATAAAGCGAGTCCAACAAGGGTTTGAGGACCTTTTCCAGCTCCTCGTAGTTTTGGGAATGATGGGGCGCCACCAGCCGGTCATTGACGAAAACTTGCAGGTGATTGACGGCGAATTTTATTTTGCCGGCGACTTCCGGTTCCTTCTCTAAAAGGGAGCAGGCCTGCAAAGCCCGGCGAAAAGCCGTCTTCAAGTGTTCTTCCGCGCTTTTTTTCGGCGCCCGCTTTTGGTTATAGAGAAGCCCTCGCTTGCCGTCCATCTCATCCAAACTGTAATTGGCCTCATGGGCGATTAATAAAAGTCCAGGCCCTTGGTACACATGGGTATATTCGGTGACGTCGATGAGCATACCTTCTAGCTTATCCTGCTGAATCCAACGGTGAAAAACGGGGATTAAATCGGCCAAGGGCATGTTATCCCCCTTTTCCACGAAAAACTTCACGTTGATCTTTTGCAAATCCATTTCAACCTCTGAAAATCAGCTCACAGTCGACAGTTCACAGACGACCGGGAAGCCTTTAGTTTTCAAGCTTTTGCTGCCGACTGTCAGCTGTCGACGGTCGACTGCATTTTATTTTCCCGGCATCGGCGCCGGTTGGGGGGCGGCGTTAACCACGTAACTATGGACCGCCTCCAGGAACAGCTGGGCTTCCTCCACGCGGCGGTGGGCCTCATCAGCGTTGGGATTGGGCAATTTATTCTCATGGGCCTTGAATAAGAAGGCGGCGAATTGGGTGTTGTTAACATGCTTCACGAACTCGCCCGTGTCAAAGAACCACTTTTTGAATTCTCCGATGGTGGAATCGGGGTTTCCGACGTATTCCCGGTCCCGGGACCGCACGACGGCCTCGGCCGAGAAAATCATGGATTCATAGGCCAGGTCCACCGCGCCCTTAAGGTCATTCTGGTCGAGCTTGAGCTGGGCCTCGAAGGCCTTTCCCTCGGCGGCGGTAAGCGAGAATTCCGACGGCGCCACAATTTCCCCGGCGCATTCGCCCACACCGATATCAGCAATGGTGTATTCCCGGGGGTCTCCCCAATCGCTGAAAAGCCCCGGCTCGGCGTCATGGGAAGGAATGACCATTAAATCCTGAAGCAGGGCCCTGATTTCCGATTTGCCGATGCGCTGAACAAAGTTTTGAAAGCTCTCGTTCTTCTGGCGTTCTTTAATGTATTTATCGGTGAGCCGTTGGATGGTTTCGGGAATACGCTTGGAAGGAACCGCGGCCACCGCCAAACCATAGGATCCGCCGTTATTCTTCCACTGCCCACCCAACACCAGTTGGAAATGAGGTACGGTGTAGGAACCGGCCTTGCGGGAAACTCCGTAGAAACCCAGGTCGGAAATATGGTGCTGGCCGCAGGAATTGGGGCAGCCGCTCACTTTAATTTTGAGGTTCCTCACTTCTTCCGGCATCTGTTCCATCATGGCGGTCATTTCCTGGGAAAGCTCACGGGCAAGTCCGCGGGAAGCGGAGATCCCCAGCTTGCAGGTGTCGGTGCCGGGGCAAGAAGTGATATCGGAAATGGTGTTGGCGCCGCCCTCAGCCAGGCCAATGGTACCCAGCTCCTCAAAAAAGGCCGGCAATTCGGATTCGCTGACCCAACGAAATAAGAGGTTCTGCTCCACAGAAGTTCGCACCGTATCCTTAACGTATTTCCGGGCCATCCCCGCCAAGGCCCTTAACTGGTTGGAAGTCAGGTCGCCCAACGGCACCTTCACGTAAACCGTCACGTACCCATATTGGGGTTGCTGATAGGCGTTGGTCTTCTTCCATTCCAGGAACCCCTTGGGATAGGAAGAGGCCTTGAGGCTGGTTGCCTTATGAGCGGGCTTTTCACCCTCGTTTAAATACTGTTCGATCAAGCTGGTCCATCGGGGGTCATGGGGCAAAACCTTGCGTTCTTCCACGATCAGGCGGCGGAATTCCTCAATGCCCAACTTGGCCACCAGAAACTTGATGCGGGCCATGCCCCGAATTTTCTTTTCGCCGAGCCGGCCATAGACCCGGGCGACGGCTTGGGTCACGGGAAGCATTTCCTCCACGGGATGATTCTCGAACAAAAGCTTGGCGTTATAGGGCACGGGGCCCAAGCCGCCGCCCACGTATATATCGAAGGCCCTCTTTTCCTGGCCTCCCACCTTGACCGCTTTCGCGATGAAACCCATGTCGTGCATGTTCACCAGGCCGCAGGCTTCACCGCTGCACCCCGAGAAGGCGATCTTGAACTTGCGACCGAAATCCTGCGCGTCCGGATGGCCCAGCATGAACTTAAAAATGGCCTTGGAGTAGGGGGTCACGTCGAAAGATTCGGTGCGGCAAACCCCGGCGATGGGGCAAGCGGTGACGTTGCGAACTGAGTTTCCGCAGGCTTCCCGGGTGGTAATACCCACCGCGGTTAGGCGGCGCATTAAGTCTGGGGCATCCTCAATATGGACGAAATGAAGCTGGAAGTCCTGCCGGGTGGTGATATGTCCGATTCCGTCCGAATACTCCTCGGCCAGGTCCGCCAGGGTATCCAGCTGGTCGGCGGTAACACCGCCCCAGGGAAACTTAATCCGCAACATGCCAGGCGCGTCCCAGTGGGTATCGGGGCCCTTCCATATGGCTTCGTTGGGATAGTTCAACTTGCGGATTTGTTTGCCGTCGTTACGTTGGCCATTGTCGTAACGCTGGCCATAGGCGCCTCGGCGAAGACGGGTTTCGGCGAAAATGCGGGGTTCGATCTTGCCTTGCTTGTTAAGCTCAATTTGGGCGGCGAAATCGTCAATTTCCTTTGCCCAGTCGGGAGGCATGGAATCTTGAAGGAGGTTTTTCCAGCTGTTGGTTTGATCACCCATCACGGCGGCCTTTCCACGGGGAGCTCAATTGGGATGTACTTTGTACACTATGAAAGCCTTCAAAATCAATGCAGTTATTCTGATCCCTATCTATGACAAATAGTGAATCCATATGGAAATTCAATGCTTGAAGTGAGTAGATTTCATTAGGTTAAATAAAAATGGAATTATGCGCTTGGCAAACCACACGCAAAAGCCCTCGCCCTTTGAGGGAGAGGGTAGGTTGAGGGATGCTTACGGTTGTTTAAACTATCCTCATCCCATCCTTCTCCCTCAAGGGAGCAGGGGAGAAAATGCCAAATTCCAAACGTTGTTCCCAAATAAAAAAAGCCCCTGGATTTTAGATCCAGGGGCTTTGGAACCAGCCCCAAGAGGCGGTTCCCGTACTCTTAAAACTTACTTGGCGGTAGGCGTTGTGGAAGCGGCGGCCGGGGCGGTGACTTTCTTGCCCTTTTTGCCCTTTCCTGGCTTTTTGTGGTTCTTGTGGCTTACTTTCGCCGGAGTCGTGGCCGGGGCAGTAGCATCAGCAAACACCATACCGGTCGTGCTTCCCAAGAACAACACCGTCATCAAAGCTGCGATTAGCTTTTTCATCTGAATCCTCCAAACCCTTTCGGGTCTTTGATTTTTGGGCTTTAATTGCATCCCACACATATGACGAAGGGGCCCCCGGAAAAGTTGCAGGTTAAAAGAGGCCTGTTTTTCCAATAGAAAGCGGGTTATTCTTATCACCCTATGAACGACCCAGGAAAAAAACCGGATCTTCTACGAATTGCAACCCAAGCTATGGTCGCTAATGGCCTGGAACCCGATTTTCCACCGGACGCCCTGAAGCAATTGGAGGGCATCCAGCAATCCGCGAAGGAAACCGATTCTTCTATTCGCGACCTGACCCAGCTTTTATGGTGTTCCATCGATAACGACGATTCCCGCGACCTGGACCAATTAACGGTGGCCGAGAAATTAGCCGATGGAAAGACCAGGGTTTGGGTATCAGTGGCCGACGTGGACGCACTGGTGAAAATCCAATCCCCCCTGGACCTCCATGCCCGCAAAAATACCACCTCGGTCTATACCGGCGTGAAGACCTTCCCCATGCTTCCCGAAAAGCTCTCGACCGATTTGACTTCACTGAATGACAATGCGGAAAGGCTGTCGATCATCACCGAAATGGTCGTCAATGCGGACGGCCAGATCGCCGAATCCCAGGTTTACCGGGCCAAGGTTAAGAACAAAGCTAAGCTGGCTTACAACGGCGTGGGAGCATGGCTGGAAGGAAAAGGTCCCCTTCCCCCGGCCGCCGCGAAGGTTCCGGGCATGGACGCCCAGCTTAAGCTGCAGGATGATGCCGCCCAAAAGATGAGGACCCTCCGCCATACCCATGGGGCGCTGGACTTCCAAACCCTACAGCCCCGGGCCGTCACGCAAGAGGGGGTCGTCATTGACCTGCAGTTGGAAACCCAAAACCGGGCGGGAGAACTCATCGAGGATTTCATGGTGGCGGCCAACGGGGTATCAGCGCGTTACTTAACCGCGGCCAACTTCCCCACCATGCGCAGGGTCGTCAAGATCCCCGAGCGTTGGGACCGAATTGTGGAAGTGGCCAAAGGCTTGGGGACCAAGCTCCCCGCCGAAGCCGATTCCAAGGCCCTAGGGGAATTCCTCACCGTTCAAAAGCAGAAAGACCCGGTCCATTTCCCTGATCTCTCCCTGACCATCGTGAAACTCATGGGACGGGGTGAGTACGTTTTGGAGGTTCCCGGTCAGGCGCCAATGGGACATTTCGGCTTGGCCGTGCGCGACTACAACCATTCCACCGCTCCCAACCGCCGCTACCCGGACATCATCACCCAGCGCTTGATCAAGGCGGCCCTGGGGAAACAAGCGGTCCCCTATTCCCTCTCCGACCTGTCCGACCTGGCTTCCCATTGCACCCAGCAGGAAAACGCGGCGGACAAGGTGGAGCGTCAGGTAAGGAAATCCGCCAGCGCCCTCTTTATGGCCCCCCGCATCGGCGATCACTTCGATGCCATCGTTACTGGCGCCGGCGACAAGGGCACCTGGATTCGGCTGATCAAGCCGCCGGTGGAAGGCAAGGTGGTGCAGGGGGCCCATGGATTGGACGTGGGTGATACCGTCCGGGTGAAACTGATCAGTGTGAATGTGGAACAAGGATTTATCGACTTCGTGAACACGTCAAAGTAGTTTTCAGATCTTAGACAACAAAAAAAGCCCGTCTCTTTTTGGGAGATCGGCTTTTTTTGTTTTTCCACGACTATGTGCACGGCCTATCAAACTCTACCCTACCCTCTCCCCTCGCGGGAGAGGGTAGGGTGAGGGGTAATTATTGGGCGACAACTAATACCGCCGAAAAGGCCGGCACGCCGATTTTAAGCACGGCGCCCGTGCCTGCCACCGGTCCTGAGTCATACAACCTCTTCCCCGAGCTCTCCGACAGCGTGTAGGTGTTATAAGAAGTCGCTGCTGCGGGCAGGGTGATGGTCGTCACCAGATCCGAATCGTGGTTCTTGTTCACCAACACCACGTAGGTTTTGGTCCCGTCCTTTGCCCCGAACGAATAAAGGTCTGGCGAACTGCTGGTGGCGTTCACATAGTTCCCCCCCACCTTGGAACCCTTGTCGTCGAAGTTGCTGAATAGCTTGTGTCCCCAAAAAACGTAATTGCCATCGTGCGTTCCATCCCAATCGCAGGCTAAATCCATGCCTTCCCGCATGAAGATTCCAAGGTTCACAGCCTCCAACAACCCGCCGTGATAGTAGCTCTTACTGCTGGGGTAATATTCGGTCATGGCCAGTTTGGTGCCGGGGAAGTTTTCCGCGACGATCTTTTTCATCTTGGGGATGATCCCCACAAAGGGATCCCACAGGTAAGGCTTATTTCCCGGATTGTCGCACCAGCTGTCCGGGCTCTCAAGGGTCGGGTCCCAAAAAACGCGAAGGGCATCGAACTGCTTTTGGCAATCCACGGGGTCATAGGGGGTGTCGTCCGTCAGCAGTTTGATGTTGTTTCCTTTATGGTCCTTTCCCCAAACCTCGGGAAAGCCATGGAAATCCACGTAATCAATCAGCCTTACGCCCGCCTTTTTGGAACGCTTGGCCATCTCCCGCAGGAAATAGACGACTTGGGGAACACCCTCATGCGCCTTGCGGTCGGTCCACTTGAGGTCCTCGGTCATCGCGCTGTCGGGAAGCTGGTAGCCCTTGACTCCTCCGGGCATGTAGTCCCAGTTCGAACCCGCCAGTTCCATAACTCCCCAAGCGGTCCAACCAATCACCCGGGCACCCGGGTCCACGGCCTTCACGGCGGAAGCGTACTTAGCGTTCAGGTCCGCCAATTCGTCATAACCCACGCCCTTAGGCACCACATCCCGGTGGGTCCATCGCCACAAGCCCGGTTCGTTATCCATTTGGTAGAACCGAATGCCGCCCTTGGCGGAAGTTCCGAAGTCTTGAACCAGGGTCTTCACCCATTCCTGCTCGAACTCGACGCTGTTCGGCAAGTAGTTGTAATTAGGATCGTTGCCCCAAACCAATTTGCCGCCAGGCAATTCCCCCTTGCCCAAGCCTGGTTCCCCGCCAGAAGTTTGTCCCGGGAAAAGCGACAAGGGGTAGGAACCTATCTTCGCGCCGGGCTGGGGTGGTGGTTTCGCCACCCAACCCGTGATGGGAATGGTGATGATGGGGCTCGCGCCCCCAGCTAAGGTATCCTGAATGAACTTGTAATAGCGCTTGTCCTTTTCCGCGATTCCAATAGGCCCTCCGCTGTTGAGGAAAACCCAATCCGAACCATGGTTGTCGGCGTCGTCCTTCCAGTTGTAGCCCGTGGTGTCGTTGCCGCCCCACCGGTTCACGACGCCACCGGTCTTCTTCAAAGTATCGGCTCCCACATAATTGAACCCATAGATGTTAGGGGAGATCGCATGGCCCACCTGGGCCGACAAGGCCACGCTAGCGGCCAAGGCCGTAGGGGGAGCGATGACCGTGACGGATTGGAAGGAGGACACTTGCTTGGCGTTGGCGGCGGCAACCGCCACCACGTGGGAACCTGCGCTGGGAATCGCCGAGGCGGGTAATTTGACCCGGCGCTTGCCCGCACCTACGATCTGTCCCACCAGCTTACCGTCCACCGTCACCTTATAGAGCTCGATGCCGGCATCGTTGGATTTGTCCCACATCACCATCACCCCGCCCGGCACCCTCAGCCAGCCCAGGTTTTCCACCGGGGTCACCAGTTGGGCGGCCGTGAAATAAACCTTATCTAGGCGGATGTAAACCAGTTTGTTCTCGGGGTAATCCCCAATCAGGTCGAAACGGATGGTCTTGACCTGATTGAAGGTCATCTTGGAGGAATCAGGAAGCGAAGCGAAAGGAATGACCACCTGGGTCCATGTTTCCCCAATCTTGTGGCCCTCGGCAAAATCGCTGAGTTTGACGTTTCCGGTTTGGACCCCGTCCTTTTCGCCCGTCAATGCCACGTTGAAATCCGCCCCCGGGGCATTGGTCTTGGCGTAAAAGACCAAGTACTTGTCCTGTGACAGGTCCAGCGAACCCCAGGAATTGTTGAAGGCCAGCCCACTTCCGGCCCATTTGTTTCCCCAGAACTTGTCTGCGGCGGTGGTCACCCAGGTGAATTCGAAGGAAAGGCAGTTGCTATTGTTGTTGTCGCTGTCGAAAACAATCTGGGCTTCGGAGCCGGTCTTTCCCTTGCAGGCGTCCTGCCGAAGAACGAACTTGTGGTCCTTCCCCACGGTCACGATGCTCACACCGCCCTTGCCGTTACTGCCAGAAGCGTCGGCCCAGCAGGGCCCATAAAAGCCGATGTCATCAGCAGCGGCGGCGGCCCAAACCCGTAAGGGTAGGGTCATCAGGATGGCGGCTAACAACAATGGAATGCGGCGCATGGGATCTCCTTGAAGGTGGAATGGAAGGCCTATCTTAACTAAACTTATAGGGAATGTGATTTCAATTTAGTAGAACATCGTTACGGAATGAAACAAGTTTCTGTTTGTTTCTCAAAACACGAATGAATAAAAACCAGCAGCTTGTTAGTGCCGGACGAGGACTTTAAGGATTTTCTTATCAATGGCCCGGCCTTGGGCATCGATGGAATCCACAACCGCCAGGTAGATACCGCTGGCCAATCCCGAGGCCGACAGGTAAACCGCGCCGGTGTCCGGGGTGCCCGCCACCGCTTTTGTCAGTTCCCCCGCTAACGTATAAAGCGAGACTTTCAAGGTCAGGGTCAAGGAACTGTTGGCCTTGAAGGTCGTTCCTAAGATTCCCTTTGTCGCGTCGATCACATTTGGCTGGACCATAATGGTTCCCGCCGTGTTGGGATCCGCAGCCATCACCGACAACTGCTTAATGACCGTGGTTTCCCCGCCCACTCCATCCTTCGAGTGGACCTCAATAAAATATTGCCCCGTTTGAACGATGGAGCCGTTGTCGCCCTTCCCGTCCCATGCCACGGTGGTTCCGTTGCTCAAGGTGATGCTCAATTGGGTCGGCATCCCGCCTCCCGCCGGGTTGTAGCTGGGCTTAATAACGGTGGACGATAACTGCAGACCGATGACTGCCGCCTTCCCAGGGTCGTCCATGTAAGCGTACAAGTGCCTTACCACCTCACCCGCCTCGTTGTAGATCAATACCGACACCTGGTACAGCGACCGGCTCACCGTCACCTGTTGGGTCACCGTTCTCACCACCCCCAAATTGTCCACGCTGTCCACCTTAAGGTGGTAAACCCCGTTGGTGGCCGGATCGCCATGGGCGTTGGTGCCGTCCCAGGTCCCAATCAGCTGGTCCTTGAAGTAGATTTGAACCATCCCATTGGGTCCCATCAGGCTGGTGATCGAGTTGTTCCTCAGGGTGATCGAGTCGATGGCTTCCGATAAAACCTTCACGAAGATAGTCTTGACCAGTTCCCCCGCCTCGTTGAAGACCCCCACGCTCACCGTATATTGGCCGAGGACCGTCACCGTCACCGCCGAGGAAAGGGTAACTCCCGCGAAGGCCAATTGGGCCCCGTTGGCGATCTGGGTCCCATCCACCACCAGTTCATTCACCTTGGTCATGTAACCCAGTTGGTAGGTTCCCGGGGCAAGGGGCGGCAGGTTCCAGGTGAGTTGGGAATTGCCAGAGTTATAAACCGGCGCGGGCAAGCCGGAAGGATTATTGGTTCCGGGCCCGGCGTAGGTCACGTTGGAAGGCAGGGTGTCGGTAATCACCGCGTTGGAAACACTGTTCCCCGTTACCGTCACGTTGAGACTGTAAGAAAGAATGTTCCCCGAATTCACCTGACCCGAGGGCGAAACCGACTTGGCGAAGCTCACGTTCACGACAGGCGTAAAGGTAAGGGTAGGGGAAAGGGTTGGGCTGTCCGAGGGCGTCAGGGTCGGGCTATTCGTGGGGCTGTTGGTAGCCGTTCGGGTCGCCGTTCTAGTAGGCGTAAGAGTTGCCGTTGGAGTGGGCGTGGTCGTATCGGTGTTCGTGGGGCTATTCGTGTAGGTTCGGGTGGCCGTGGTAGTGGGCGTTAGGGTGGCGCTGTTGGTCGGGGAATTTGTCGGTGTCACGGTCGGCGTATTAGTGGCAGTATTGGTGATGATCGGCGTATTGGTGGCGGTGGGAGTGGGCGTGTTCGTCGCAGTACGGCTTGCGGTGAGGGACGCAGTAGGCGTCATCGAATCCGTGGCCGTGTTGGTAGCCGTATTCGTGGGCGTCAGGGTAGGCGTTCGAGTAGGGGTCTGGGTGGGAGTAATGATGGGGCTATTGGTCGGCGTATTCGTAATCAGCGGAGTATTAGTCGGGGTATCGCTGATCGTATTGGTGGGGCTATTCGTTAAGGTGAGGGTCGGTGTATTGGTCGCGGTCCGGGTGGGCGTATTGGTCGGACTATTCGCCGGGGTTTGAGTGAAGGTTAGGTTTGGCGTGTTAGAAGGAGTAAGGGTAGGAGTGTTGGTGGCTGTATTGGTGATCAAGGGGGTGTTGGTGGAAGTGTTTGAAATTGTGGGAGTGGGGGTATTGGTAGGGGTCAAAGTCATTGTATTAGTTGGGGTCCGGGAGGGAGTCAAAGTAGCCGTATTGCTCGGCGTATTGGTCGGTGTTTGAGTGGGAGTTCGAGTAGGCGTGCTAGTGGGGGTTAGGGTGGGTGTATTAGTGGCCGTATTAGTAATAACCGGGGTGTTGGTGGGTGTGTTGGTAATCGTGGGAGTCGGCGAGTTGGTAGGGGTATTCGTGAAGGTGAGTGTATTGGTCTTGGTGGGGGTAGGGGTTGGACTATTGGTAGGCGTATAGGTCGCGGTTTGAGTGAATGTTCGCGTGGGCGTGCTGGTGGGGGTGAGGGTGGGTGTATTGGTAGCCGTATTGGTAATAACCGGCGTGTTGGTGGAAGTGTTCGTAATCGTAGGGGTAGGTGTGTTGGTAGCGGTGTTAGTAAATGTGAGTGTATTGGTTTTGGTAGGACTATTGGTGGCGGTGTTGGTATTGGTGGGCGTTCGGGTCGGGGTATTAGTCGGCGTATTCGTGGGCGTCGGCGTAAACGTCGACGTGTTGGTGTTCGCGGGGGTAAGGGTCGGAGTTAAAGTCGGGGTACGGGTGGGAGAGTTCGTAAAAGTATTCGTGAATGTGTTGGTAAAGGTTGGAGTCGGGGTTCGGGTTGGGCTGTTGGTGGCCATATTGGTCGGCGTGTTGGGAATTGTATTCGTAGGGCTATTCGTTGGAGTGGGCGTCGGAGTAAGGGTCGGCGTGCGGGTAGGAGTGATGGTGGGGGTAAGCGTTGTGGTCGGCGTTCGGGTTGGCGTGTTGGTGGGGGTAATCGTCGAGGTGTTGGTGAAAGAGTTGGTTGGCGTTGGAGTAGTGCTATTGGTGGGGGTTCGGGTGGGAGTGGGTGTATTGCTATTGGTCGGCGTTGGCGTTTTGGTGGGTGTGGAAGACGGCGTGTTGGTTGGGGTAGGGGTTTTGGTCGGCGTATTAGGCGGAGTCGGGGTAATCGTGGGTGTGTTGGTGCGCGAGATGGTTCCCGGTGGCGTCACCGTCGGGGCTGGCGTGACGCAAGTGGTGCAAGAATTGGTGCCGATGTTGAAGTGTTCCCGGTAGATGTATCCATCCCCCGGGTTTGTGGCAGTGTTAAAACCGTAGGTGCCCCAGGTCCAGGGGACAGAGTTGCCGGGCGAAAGCGGATCCGGTAGGGCCCACCAGTTAAAACCGAAATTGGTCGAAACTCCGCTGGAATAGGGCGCCGCCCATCCCGAGTCGTTGTAACCCGCGGTCTCCCATCCGGCGTAAATGCCCGTGCCACCCCCTTGTAGAGTGGTGGGCAGGTTATAGGAAGAGGCGTTCGTATCGTTAAAAACATACTTGGACACGACGCAGGCCCCTCCCGATTGCACATATTGGGTGCCCAGGGTGCAGCCGGCGCCCCCCAGGGTGAGGGTGAGCTGCCACATGCTGCCGTTCCAACCCGTGTCCCCCGCCCAACCGTACACGGCGATCGAGTTGCTGCATCCGCTGTTGAAGTAGGTCGAGCAGTTCCCGTTGCAAATGGTAAGGGGGGTGGTCTGGCCGGTCGCGTTATTGCCGGCATCGGCTCCCAGCCAGCAACTCACCCAATAACAGCTCACGGGGGACTGGCCGTTGATGAAAATATATCCCTCGTCGTCGGTCGCCCATTGAAGCACCGCGCTGACCACCGTACAGGAACCGGACTGGGACCAGGACTTAGAGGGAAAAGCCCCCAGGATTCCCCAAAGCAGTAAGAGGTAAAAAAACGATTTTTGAACGGATCGCAATGCTCGAACCACCTTCAAGCGGTTTCATCTGTGGTTCAAAATTACCACCCAGCGGGGACGCGGTATCTCACTTTTGGTTCATCAGGATAGTACTTTTGGCGCAAGACTTAGAGGTTTTCCCGGAAACGTAGGGGCGTCTTACGGGTGTTTTTCTTGAAGGCCCGGATGAAATAACCGCTGGAGGAAAACCCGCATTCCTGGGCTATCCGGGCCACGCTGAACCGGCTGGCGCGGAGCATGCGTTTAGCCTCTTCCAGCCGTACCTGCCGGACGTATTCGTTGAATCCCATCCCCATCCATTTTCGGACGTAGCGGTAGAGCGAGGATCGGGAAATCCCCATTTGCCGGGCCGCGTTTCCGGCGGTTAGGGGTGACCGGAAATGTTTCGACACATAAGCCTTCAGGTCCTTCACGGTGGCGGCTAATTCGGCCGTGGATGGATTCAACGAAAATTTAACGAACACTCCGAGAGCTTCCTTGAAGGTGCCAATCAGCTCGTGGGTCGCGCGTGATTTTTCCAAACGGGAGATCCAATCGAGAAGCAACTCGGAAAGCCTCCCCAGCGGCAGGAATAATTTCTTTTCCAATTGAGTGCTGCAGAGGGAAAGGGCGCCGATCAGGTGAACCCGCGCCAGATCCGCCCGCCCGGCCGAGTGATGAATGACGTCGCGGACATATTGGTCTAGGGCGGAGGCTTTTTCGGCTTTTGAATCCCTCAAGAAAACCTCGGCCAAACCCTGGGCATCGGGCCAGGGGGTTTCCTGGGACAAAGGATTGATTTCCGATGACGCTATTTCGTCGTAGGAAAACTGTTTTTTATCCTGATGGATGGCCCACTGCAGCGCCAACAAGGCCTCCTGGCGGGAAGATTGAAGCCCCTCTCCCTCTGACAGAGCGGATCCAATGCCGATGAGGGCCTGGGCGCGGAAGAGTTTTCCCATCCTTTCGGATAGGGTTCGCGCTTTTTCCCTCAATTGCAATTTGACCTGAGTCAGGTTGGATCCTGGCCTCGGTGAGGTGAGAAATACCAGGCCCTCGTCCCCTAGGGGAAACGCCACGGCCTCGCCCAAGCGTTGGGCCTGGAAGAATCCCTCCCGCTCCAGGTGCTTTTGCCGGATCATGGTGTCCACGTCGTCCAGGCCTCGGTCTTGCTCGTCCACCAGAAGAAGGGCCATCGCCACCGTCGGCATTCTTTTCATTTTTGTGACGATAGTATCGTTCTCGCCAAAACGCTTGTCCGGCCAGGGCTGGTCCGATCCCACCACATCCAACCCTAGTGCCTTCCTTGGCCATTCCGCGTTCAGTTTCCATTTCGTGAATATCTTGTGGTTCAATTCTGTCGCCCGCGAAACGATTTCTACCGGATCCCCTTCGCCGGATAAAAGTGAAGCCACCATCTCGAGAAGTTCCCGATGCGCGCGGGCCTGGGGCCCGTCCAAAAGCGGCATGTTCACGGCGTTAAAAACAAAACCCTTAAAATCCGCGTCGTCGGGAGGTGGGTTTTTGCCGGTCCACAATTTCCATTGGAATTCCAGCTCTTTGCGTGTCGGGATACTTTTCAGGAAAAAGCCGGACGTAATAAAAGCGATGCACTTTCCCCCGCTTAAAACCGGGACGAAAAAATTGTAAAACCCTGAAAAGCGCGAACAAATCGGGCGTTTTTCCTGTAGCAAACGCTTGAAACTCAATTGGTTGTAATGGTTCCGATCCTGCCCAAACCGGTTCTCATAGTTGACGATTCCGAAACTCTTCAGGGGGGGTTGAAGGCAAAGCCATTGATTCGGCTCGTCCTTCGTCACTAAAAAACAGGACATTTCGGTGAAGTAACGGAAATTGTTGAATATGGCTTCAAAAGCCCGGAAAGTTTGGACCGTGGGAGAAAAAAAATCCCGGAAGAGTTTATCGTGGCTCATTCTCTTATTATGTAATGAACCGCGGCCCGGGGCAATGAAGTTGCCTGGGGAGACGGGTCTTGGCCAGTTTAAAACTTCAAACCGTCCACCCTTCGGGGCCTCAGGGCATTCGATGCTTATTGTTTAATCTATTGATGGCTCCGCTATGAGTAAGCCCGGGCCCCAATAAAATTATATTGGGGCTGGGCGCGTCGAATGGTGCACCCAGACTTCGTCTGAGCACTACCACTTTAAACATTAACTCTTTTTATGGAGAAAAGTGGTGGGGCATCCTGGATTCGAACCAGGGACCAAGGCATTCAGGTTTGTGCCGTTTACACGGCTCCCTGGACTATCTCTTCACCCATCTGAAGGGTGTGGGACGCTTCTTCGCGGTAATTAAGGGGTCTTTACCCCTCCGCTAGTCTCTGCACCTTCCCCCGGTGTACCGGGGGCTTGGCTCAGGATTGCCCATTTCTGGGTTTCCCTGAATTCATCCCATTTCATCCACAAGCTTTCACCTGTGGCGCACAGCTTCCGCTATGAGTGCCCTGCTCTAACCGCTGAGCTAATGCCCCGCTTTAACAAACAAAAGCATTGTATAAGAAGTTCGATCATCTAGGTTTTCTTTAAACGAATCATTCAAAAAGGAATGTCTTCCTCGGGTTCGGGCGACTGAGCCTCAGACTTATCCAGTTGCTCTTCTAAGGCTTTCAAAAATTTTACCGTGCTCGAAATATAACCAAAGATAAGAAGACTTTCATGATATTTGAGAACCTGATTATCATGCGCCAAACTTTGATCATTCCTAACGTGATTAAACGCTTCCAATATTGAAATGCTGGATTTTAAAATCCGTTCGGCCATTTCGGACTCAATTAAACCTTTGCCCCTCAGAAGCTTTACATACTCGCCGATCAAGCTATGTAATGGCTTTTCCTTATCCGTTTCAATTCCATGTTTTCGACACAAAAGCCGCATGTACTTAACAACAAACGTGTGTAGGCGATCTAAGCCCGCTTCAGGTTCATTTTTATCTATTGATTCCCTAACGGACCTCGCCAAACCCTCAAAATCTCGTTCCGTCGTTTCCACCGATATCGCATCAATATCCTGCACAGGAGCACCCTGCAATAATCGTTGCCCGACTCTAGTGTATTCTTCAAATTGGCTCGTTTTTGCTTCATCAGGTCGATATCCCTTCAAATGATCAAGCAAGGAACTAATCAATTTACCGACAGTATGATTCGGCTCAAGCTTGCAAAAAGTCCGAAGAAGATTCGCTTTTGAACTGCCGCCAAATCTATATTTATCGTCATATAAATTTTTTCCAGTGGCTTCATGAACAAATTCTTGAAAGGAGCGATTCGTGAAATCCAACACATAACCGCTTCCCATACCGAACATTTTTTCAAGTTTCATCTTCTCGTCAAATTTCAAATCGGACATTCCAAGAATACCTTTTGGCAAATTTATATATTTAAAAGAAACTCCCACCTTAGTTGCCAATCTTGTGACCAAATGATTTTATTCTGGATTTAGAAAGGCTTTAACGGAGGGAAGTTCTTTGGAACGAAAAAGGACTTAGCCCGCCGAAGAAGAACCCGCAAGCTGAGGAAAGCTGAAATGATGCTGGCTTTCCACCTGCTCCAGGCCTCTTTGGACGGCAAGTCCTATTCGACCGGTTATGAAAAACCGGCCAGGATATTTCTCCATGAGAGGAGTAAGGCTTTCATCCGCAAATGATGGATTCAATACCTTAACTTTACTCATGTCCAAAAACAATTTCTGATTCTCTTGCAAAGACGCGATAACTTGTTCAAGTCGTTGCAATGCATTCATACCTTCATCACGCCCACTTAAAATGGGTCCAAATTGGCTGAAGTCGAAAGAATTATTGTTTTGAGAATTATTTAAGTTTGTAATGAGATTCATCGTTTTTCCACCAATGCTTTAATCAATAGTTGATTGTTAGCCCAATCATTGTACCAATTAACTGTTTTCCTTTAAACCGGCACTTTATCCCGCCGCTTGATTGAATATGGCAATCTCCTGATCGAATATCAAGTTGTCCCCTGAAATCCCCTTGAATTTCCTTCAAAATAAAGGGGAGGCCGTTCCCGCCCCTTTGCTGGGGCCTGGAGGTTACATCCGGTTCTAGAGCTTTCCGGATTGCCTCTTCATCCGAGGTAATGCTTTTGTATTTCTCAATGTCCGTCAAAGTTTTTCTGATCCCAACCCCTAAATCGCCAACGGCAATTTTAATGGTGTTCACCTTGCCAAACTTTTGGGCCATAACCAAGCCACCTGGAATATGGACGAACGGCCATCTTCCAAAGTTGTGAACGAATATGTTATCTACGACCTCCGCTATCACGGCCACCGCCAAATAAGCTTGGTCCTCACCCATTCCGATCCGTTGGAGGATATCGGCCAATTGGCCTTCCCGCGCCTGAAAATCAGGCCTGGTATTAAGCCTCGTCAATTCGATAAGCCTGTCCATAGCCGGATGCTCCTGAAGACTGACCCCTGCCACCAACTTGAAATGGCTGTCTAAAATTCCCAATTCCTTGGCAAATTCGTCAAACCGAACCCGTTTTAAGTAACAAAGAACATCCGAGTTTCTAGGCTCAACTACTTCAAAGGCCAATCCCCGGCCCTTCATTTCAGTTAAAACAGCGCAAAGGCCCACGACACCCCAAGGCGTAACAAAGGTTAAGTCTCCCAAATCAAAGGTAATGCCATTTTCGAACACTTGCGGAATGAGGTTTTCTAAACTGGTAGTGTCCAACGTTTGGCTTTGGGGCGATAAAATCATCAGGGCTCCTGCTGGTTATCTAAATTCTAAACCCATGATAATGGGAAGACCAAAATTTCGCATTAATTCAAACTGACCACAAGTTTTTGAATGACACGTATATGACAAACCAAGCATGGCACTCACGATGTCAAACGAGTGCCATGCTCGCAAACCCTAGAGCAGGGCACCCACCCCAAAGAGAGTTTCTTGCTCTAGAAGGCTTCAACAAAACGGCTCCGTGTCATATACGTGTCATTCAAACTCGGTTTTTGCCGGTTTTGACCCTCACTGACCGGTGATTCAAAAAAAAAAGCCTCGGCCCGCTTTGGTGTTAAAACCATTGCAGGCAAAGGCCTCTGAAACTTGCTGGGGACAAGAATTTTTTGCTACTCACGACCCTTGGTTACCGAAGGTAACACGAAAAAAATTATGAGTGCCCTGCTCTAACCGCTGAGCTAATGCCCCAATGTCAAAACTTGACCGGCTTCTTTGTCCCGAACCAACGGGCCTGTGATTTTCGCAGATATCCCATGACTTTGTCGACATTTCGTTGAAGAGCTTCTGGGCTTTTTAAATGGTTCAAATACCTTTTCAACTCCTTCTGATGGGAAGGGCTTAAGCCCTCAAAAACTTTTTTGGCTTTAGCGTCTTTCTTGAGCGCCCTCGCCAAGCGCGGATTCATCGGCTCCATCCGTCGCTTTAAATCCAATTCTAAAACCACTTTGATCCTATCCCCCGTGTCTCTCCCGATCGCTTTACGCATGATGCCGTGAAGGTAAAGTCGGTGATGTCTTCCCGGGGCCGCTTTTGTCCGCTTGGCGCCCAAGGGCATCAGGTTTGCCCGAAAGGCCTTACCATCCAGCGACACCTTTACGGGGATGACACCCCGCTTCCCGAGCTTCCCGCTAGTCCCTAAGGGCGGATCCACATAGGGGTTAATCCCCTCCTTACGAATGACGACGGAAAAGGAAACCTTCCTCATTTTTTGCGGGCTTTCCACTCTGCGTAACGCCGCCCCATTTGGGCCAGGTGGCCATCCAGGTGCCATACGTTCAAGATGATCATAAAACCGAAGGTCAATGTTCCCCACTCAGGATGCTTCACCTTATTGTTCCAAACTTTGGACGGCAACTGCTTAACCAAGTCCGCGTTGGCTTTGCGCAAAAGGAGAATCAAGGCCTTGGCCTGTTGCGGATTAGCCTTCTTGTAAGGAAGCTTGGCGCTGAACTTCTCCTGGTCATAAGCCGCAACAGGCTGTCTGGGCTCTGCGGCGGCCCGGCGCAAGCGGACATAGAGGTTGGCTTCCTGGTCCGCCAAATGCCAGAGAACCTCCTTAATGCACCAATTCTTCGGGGCATTGGTAAAACCCCACATTTTGGCCGGATATTTCCGAAGGGTTTTTTCCAGACGGTCCCCGCCTTTCGCGAAAGCGTTGATCTGTTTGGAACGGCCCCAACCCTTGACCATATCCTTTGTATAAATCTGTTCCTTCAAAGCCCATCCTGGCAGCGTTGAGGCTTTATTCATGGCCCGTCCTTTCTCAAATCATTGGCGGAAGCAGTTTAAATGAAAAAAGGCGGGCCTTTAAGCCCGCCTTTTAAAAAAATCTTAAAAATCTTCGGTTTTAACTCTGGCTGTAAGCCGCCGCGAAACCCTTTGCGAATTCTTCAATAGTGACCTTGCCCCGATGATCCGCGCTTAATTCCTGGGTCGGATGAAGCTTTCCCGCGTTTCCAGCCCGGTACATTTCAATCATCTTGTCCACCATCTTGGGCTTCATGCCGGTTGCCAGCATTCCCTTTTTGGCGTCTTCCAACGGGAATTGAACATAGGCTAAATCCGGTTTGCCAATGGCCTTGCCCAGGCTCGTAGTCACTTCGGCCAAGGTATATTCCTTGGGACCGGTAAAATCAAAAGCCTCATGGCCCTTAAAGCTAAGTTGGTCGAGAAGTTCCGCGGCTTTCTCTCCGATATCCTTGGTCGCCACCGTCGGCAAGGGGAAATTTCCAGGGGTCGCCGAACCATTGATCCCCTGCCCCTTAATTAAGGGTAGTGACCAATACTGGTTTTCCATGAAAGAACTAGGGCGCAAATGAAGGACATTGACGTCGGAGAGCTTATTGAGGCGCTGCTCCTGCCGGTAAAGACCAACGATGGGGCCCGTGCCGCTTGGCACTTCCCCGCCGATTGAGCTCAAGTTGACGACATACTTTACGCCCGAATTTGAGATGGCTTGGACAATGGCTTCCCCGGTCCGATCCTGATAGTCCGAAAAATCGTCGGCGCCGTAGGAAGGAGGGATCATGACGAAAACCCCATCCGCACCCTTGAAGGCCTCGGTCAATTGGGAAGCGTTATCGAAAGCGGGGGAGGAGACCTGGGCCCCCTTGGCCTTCAGGGCCGCTAGTTTCTTCTCGTCCCGTCCCAAAGCCCGGACCGCGTGGCCCTTTTCCAGAAGTTTTTCCGTTAACACATGGCCGATATGGCCGGTCGCGCCCAGCACCGCGTAAGTTTTTTTCGACACGATTTCCTCCAAGTTTTAAAGATGGGTTTAATTTGGTGGAAAGCGAAGGGGATATCAAGGGAGAGAACTAAAAAGTAAGTTACTGGTGAGTAACAAACCTATCAAAATGAAAAAGGCGCGCCGGATCCGGCTCGTCTTTGGTCCACATTTTATTACCTTGTTACCCCTGAAAAACTCTTCAGACGACCTTGTTTTGCAGTTCTAGGGGCGGGATTCAACCCGCCCGGAGTTTATTTTCAACGGTTTTTTCGCGGGCGCGATAAATCGCGCCCCTACAAAAACAGTTTTTCAGAGGTAACACCTTAGTCTAAATAGCCTTTTAACTTCCTGCTCCTTGAAGGATGTCGCAATTTCCGCAGGGCCTTCGCTTCTATCTGCCGAACACGTTCGCGGGTGACCTTAAAGGTATTCCCCACTTCTTCCAGGGTGTGGGGATAGCCGTCGTTCAAGCCAAAACGCAAGCGGAGGACTTCCGCTTCTCTTTCCTTAAGGGTATCCAGCACCTTGGCGATTTGCTCCTGTAAGAGCACGAAAGCCGCCGCGTTGGCGGGGGAGA
The DNA here is from genome assembly GCA_003152075.1 of candidate division FCPU426 bacterium. Taxonomy (GTDB): domain Bacteria; phylum Oederibacteriota; class Muellerivitia; order Muellerivitales; family Muellerivitaceae; genus PALSA-1180. Next base: position 1,956 of record PLZG01000068.1, on the reverse strand, counting down.
TGACGTCTTTATCTTCGATGAAATCCCCTAAATGGCTGTCCTTTTCCTCGCCAATGGGCGTCTCGAGCGAAATGGGCTCCTGGGCGATCTTCAATATGGCCCTCACCTTCTCAACCGGCATTTCCAGCCGCTCGGCGATCTCGTCCGCGATGGGTTCCCTTCCCAATTCCTGCACCAGGTCCCGGGACACCTTGATGGATTTGTTGATGGTTTCGATCATGTGAACCGGGATACGGATGGTACGGGCCTGGTCGGCGATGGCTCGGGTGATGGCCTGGCGGATCCACCATGTGGCGTAAGTGGAAAATTTATAGCCCCGGCGGTACTCGAACTTCTCCACCGCCCTCATCAAACCAATGTTCCCTTCCTGGATCAGGTCCAGGAACGGCAAACCGCGGTTCGTATATTTTTTGGCGATGGAAATGACAAGTCTCAAATTAGCTTCCACCAGTTCCATTCGGGCGTAATAGGCTTCCCTCTCGCCCACCCGGATGGATCTCATCATGACCTTCATGTGGTCCCGGCCGGTCATGGCTTCTTTTTCGAGTTTCTTGATGGTCTTGCGCGCTTCATCCCAAAGGAGGGCAGTTTTAAGGAAATCCTCGCCCTTCACCGAGCTCTTTTTCTCGAGGGGTTTCAAATCCGCGTTTGCGCCGTGCTTCATAAGGCTTTGCAATTTGATATAGGCCTCAGGAGAAAGCTTCATCTGCCTTTCCTGAAGGTGCATCACATGTTCTTGTTCCTCAATACTTTCGCCCTGGTCTCGCAGGCTGCCGATGAGCCGTTCTTTCACTTTTTTATGGAACTGACAATCCTTCACCAACCAGATGAGGTCAATAAGCCGGGCATCTAATTGCTCCCCCAGCGCCTTGCGTTTGTCAGCGTGGAGTGATTTCAACCCCACCTTATGTTGCATCGCCTTGATTTGGCGTTCCATCACCTTGAGCTTGGAGTGGTTCTTCTTGATCTTGGTGAAGATTTGTTTTTCCGGAACCCCGCCCGGCAGGTCGGCGTAAGGGTCCAGGTCGATAGTTTCTTGGAGGGTTTTCTTTTTCTTGATGATGGAAAGGAATAGATCGTGCAGTTCCTGGAAACCCAGGGCGCTACCCAAGACGGCTTTTTGTTCCTTAAACTCGCCCGCTTCGATACGTTTGGCGATGGAAATTTCTTCCTCGCGGGTCAGGAGGGGAATGCGGCCCATCTCGTGCAGGTACATCTTGACAGGGTCACCCATGCGGGTTTCCACGCCCGCGGTCACTAAAGCCTTTTCGAATTCCTCGCCGTCGTCATCGTCATCATCCTTGACGATGGCGCCGGGAGCCCCGGCCCCTACTTCCTTATCCCCATCAGGGATGGCGGCGGCCTTTTCTTCCTGGTCGACAACCTTGATATCGTTCTCGCCCAACATGAGGAGGATATCGTCGATCTCCTCGGAGGACACGACTTCCTCAGGCAGGATGTCGTTGACCTGCTTATAGGTGATGTAGCCTTTTTCCTTGCCCACCTCAAGGATTTTAGTGACGTGTTCCTTGGTTTTGGCCGATGGCTTCATTTGCTTTCAACCCCTTGTGAAAATTGCCGCTTCAACAAAACCATCTGCTGGGCTAGCCGCATGGCCTCCTCGGCCTCACCGGCTTTTTCCGCCTCGGTTTGTTTCAGTTTCAACTCCGTCATTCGCCTTTTCAAATGCCGCTTTTTCAAGGCCTGGGCAAGATCGATCAACATGCCTTCCCGGTGTTTCTTCTCGGTTCGGCTCTCGATCTGGATGAAGGAAGGGCCCAACTCGGGGACCTGATTCAATTCCTCCACTTTCATCTCGCCCGCGCAAAGTTTCTCGAACAATTGCCGAAAATTTTCCTTCGTGAAAACTTCGGGCAACAATTCGTCCTTAGCCCAGGGGATAAACTCGCCCCGCTCCTCGGTCAAAAACGCCAGGAAATCCGCTTCCATTTGGGC
>PLZG01000100.1 GCA_003152075.1 candidate division FCPU426 bacterium | reverse complement strand
GAGGCCATCCACATGGGAAGAAGCACCATATTCATGATGGTGTGGAACCCGGGTGTGGATTCAATTTTCCAAGCCAACCAGAAGCCCATGGCGTTAAGGACGAAGGAAAGCATGAAGAGCGAAAGAACAAGTCCTCCAAAGGGAAGTAGTTGGAAGGAAGCCCCCACCGTGACCGCTACGGGAAGGAGAATAAGCCCCTGAAGGGTGGAAAGGGTGGCCCCCCCGAGTATTTTCCCCATCACAATCGCCGCGCGGGAAACCGGCGCCACCATAACCGACTGAAGAAAACCCGCCTGCTTATCCTCAATGATGGAAGCGTTTGAGAAAATACAGGTGAATAAGACGCTCATGACAATGGTTCCGGGCAGGAAATAGGCCCGGTAGTTGGCAACGGGAATACCGGTTCCCAAGACCAGCCAGAACAACAGAGCCGTACCCACAGCGCCCACCACCCGGCTGGGTTGACGGTAAAAACGCACCAACTCCCTTTGCCAAAGGGTATAAACCGCTAACCAGAAGGTCATTCTTTTTCCTCCAAAAACCGGCGTCCCGTCTTGTGGATGAACACATCTTCCAAGGTGGGCGGGCCCAGCGTGAGAGACAAAATCTGCTCGGGAAAAGCCTCCAGGAGCGGCCCCACTAAATTGTGGGCTTTTGCCTCCTCGATTTGAACCAATCCACCCACCAACAGGGTCTTTACCTTCAGCTTCTGTGTGATTTGCGGCATTAATTCATCGGGATTCCTCATCCCCACCCGGAGTACTTCCCCGCCGATTTCAGCCTTCAGTTGATCGGGGTTTCCCAAGGCAACCTTTTGACCTTGGTCCAGAATAAGGAGCCGGTCGCAGCGGTCCCCCTCCTCCAGGTAATGGGTCGTCACCAAGACCGTCATGCCCTGGCTCTTACGGAGATTTTCTAAATTTCCCCAAAATTCCTTTCGGGCAGCCGGGTCCAAACCCGTGGAGGGCTCGTCCAAAATCATCAGTTCCGGGTTATTGAGGAGAGCCTTGGCCAATTCCACCCGGCGCTGAAGCCCGCCAGAGAGGGTTTCCACCTTATCCTTCGCCCGGTCTTTCAAACCAAGCCGTTCCAAGTCCCGGTCGATTCGGACTTGTAACTCCTTGCCCAATAAACCGTAAAGATGGCCCTGGTGTTCCAGGTTTTCCCGCACCTTGAGTTTTTTATCGAGGGCCGGCAGCTGGAAAACAACCCCCATTTTACGGCGGATGGCGATCTTGTCCTTGGCCAAGTCCATCCCGAACATTTTCACCTGGCCGGGTTGGCAGGAAAAAAGCGTGGAGAGAATTTTGAACGTGGTAGTCTTGCCCCCGCCATTGGGACCGAGAAACCCGAAGATTTCCGCCCGCCCCACCGAAAAGGTCAGCCCCATCAGGGCCACCTTGGTCCCGTATTGGTAGGTTAAATTTTCGACATCAATTAAATTTTCCATTAAAGCCTATCCATTGCCATGAGGCCAAAGAGGACCGGTAAATAGGTGATCGAGAACCAAAATAGCCCCTTGGCGTGGCGCAAAGTTTTATGCCTCGCGAAAAGAATGCTTTGCAACAGGAAACCCAAACTTAACACAAGGGCTGACCAAAAATAAACCTTTCCCGTCATCCCCAGATAAGAAGGAAAAAGGGAAAGGGGCCAAAGGGCGAAAGCGTAAGCCACCGCCATGAGGCCGGTGATATTACCTTTGGGGTCAACCACCGCCAACATGGGAAAACCGCCGCGGGCATAATCCTCACGGTACATCCAGCCGATGGCGAGGAAATGGGGCATCTGCCAGAAAAACAGGATGAAAAAAAGCACCCAACCCTGGGGTCCGATTTGATATTGCGCCGCCGCCCAACCCATCATGGGCGGAATGGCTCCGGGAATCGCTCCCACCACCGTGCAAAGGGAGGAGATTTGTTTGAGGGGAGTATAAAGGATAATGTAACTAACCAGCGCGCATAATCCCAATAAAGCGGTAAGCGGATTGACTTCCAGGTATAAAACCACCACACCAACCGCCGAGAGTGTCAGGCCGAACCAAAAAGCCTGGGGGGCGGAAAGCCGCCCCGCGGGAAGGGGCCTTTTTTTGGTGCGGGTCATCCGTTTGTCCGCGTCCACCTCGAACCATTGGTTCAGCGCCCCGCAGCCAGCCGCCACCCCCGTAGTTCCCAGGAGGGTGAAGAGGAGAAGACGCCAATCGAGGGGCGAGGGACTCCCCATGTAAAATCCGGCCAGGGTCGTGAGGATGGCGAGGGAATTGAGTCGGGGTTTGGTGAGGGTGATATAGTCCCGAAAATTTTTCAAGAACCGCTTCCCTTCTTAAACAGTTGAAAACTCTTAAGCGTTAGCACCAACATGGAAGCCAAGATGGCCGCCCCAACGATCACATGGACCGAAGTAGGCACGATAGCTTTCTGGGTAAAGAGAATAGCCATTCCCAGGAAACATTGGAACCAAACCAGGAACCCCGCCGCCGCCGCAGGCCAAAAAAGACCCTTTTCCTCTGGAAAATGGAAGCAGGCCCGGTAAGCCGTATGGGTTACGAAAAGAAGGACTATCGAAGCGCCAATACGAGTGTGGCTGAATTGTAGCGCGACAAGGGGGGACCAATCCGGGGGCAGCAGCTGTCCGAAGGAGAGCGGAAAATCCGGGATAGCCAGGCCAGCCCCGCTATGCCGAGTCACCGCCCCAATGACGATTTGCAAGTAAACCAGGGCCGTGGTCCAGGCCGCCCAAAGCCGGATGGGGGAAGGCCTGTCCGTGAGTCGTTGGGGTTTCTCCTCGATCCAGCTTTTGGAAGTCACCAGGGTGAGCGATACGATCAGGCAGAAAAATATCTGGGCTAGTCCGGCGTGGGCCACCGAAACCTGCGTGGGAAGGTGCAATAAAACCGTGACCCCACCCAAAACCGCTTGCAAGATAATCGCTCCCATGGCGCACCAAGCCAGTTTTTTAACCCAGGAACGGCTCTCCACAATTTGGATGGTAATGGCCAGACCCAACATGAGAAGGGATACCGTGCCCGCCACCATCCGGTGGCCGTGCTCAAACAATACGCCACCCTTCATTTCGGGGAAAAACTTGCCGAAGGAAAGGGGCCAGTCGGGAACCGCCAGGCTGGAACCCGTGCTAGTAACCAGGGCGCCCGCCAATAGCAAAAGAAAGGTGCAACCGGTGGTAACGAGGGCAAAGCGATGTAAGCCCGGATGGAAAGAACTGTTTGATGAGGACATAAGCCAAACCTTTTGGTTTTTTTGGGTTATTTAGTTTACCTCCCCACTTTGAAAAAGGGGGGAAGGGGGGATTTAGCCGTGCCATGGAAACAACGAATCCCCCTCACCCTACTCTCTCCCTCGAGGGGCGAGGGGTTTTTTGCGTCTTACATTTGCGTCAGTTTGCGAATCTTCGCGGCCATGTTTTCCCTGTAAAAAAGATGGCCCCAGGACGGATCCCAGGGCCATTAAAACGACTTTAACTTCGGTTAATTCTTATTGGGCGGTAAAGCTGAAATCCACGCTCTTCGCTTCGCCGTCCTTGATATCCACCTTTTGCGGCTGGGATTCGCCGTATTTCTCGTGAACCGCGACCACCGTGTAGCTTCCCGCCGGGAGGCTGGAAATTTTGAAGCCGCCGTCGGTGCCCGAAATGGAGTAAAAGGGATTGGTGACCACGCCCGCGACGCAATGCATCCAACCGTGCACGTCGCACTTGAACTTCACCAGCACCTCGGACTTGGCGAACTTCTTTTCGGTCTTCATGCCCTGGGTAGGCTGGCCCACGTTGAACCCGTCATTGACCACGGCCAGGCAATGGATATTGTGAAGGGTGTTGTCATCGTTGACGATTTGCATCGGTTGGCCCACCTGGATACCGAACACATGGGGCGTGTACATGCAGCCATGCTGGGTCAAAACCACCGGCGTGGAGGGAGCAGCCGAGGCAGGAGCTCCATCCTTGACGTAAACAAACACATTGGCCAAGTTGCCTTTAGCGTCGGTAATGACGGTTTCGTCGTTGACCGAGCCCGAGTGTTGGGACTTACAAACCGGATCGGCGTCGAAAGCGATTTTCGCGGCAATGGGAGCCTTTCCGCTTAAGGTTACCTTACCAGCGATGGAAGCCGTTCCTGCGGGGGCAGCAGCCGCGGATGAGTTTCCCCCGCCCGTACCACTCTTCACATCCAAATCCTCATCATCCTTGCTTCCGCAGCCAGCCAAGGCCAAGGCCGCGACTAACATCAAAGCGTAGTATTTTCTCAAATCCATCGTTGTTCTCCTTGTGGTTTTAAGTTCGGTTTGATTTAGAAAAGACCGCCCTGATGGGCCATCTTTCGCGTCGAACATCTTTCCCGCAAACTGACAACACTAGTATGACCTAAGTCACACTTAAAACAAAAGACCCGGACCTAAAAGTCAGACTGCTTTCATTTCTTCTTTTTGGCCTTTTTGGGCGCCGCGGCAGGCTCATCTCCGGAATCAGAACCCTCACTGCCGCCCAAACTGAACAAGTAATCCCGCAAGGCTTCCCGCTGTTCAAGCGAATCGCCGTGGAAATACTGAGGTACGGGCGAGATGTTGTCCGCCCAGAAGCCGGGCATACGGGTGTCGGGCATCAGATCGTTGGGGTTCTTCAGCCATTCCA
>PLZG01000072.1:63011-179006 GCA_003152075.1 candidate division FCPU426 bacterium | reverse complement strand
TGATTTCGAGTCAGACGCATTCGACCACTCTGCCATCTCTCCACGAAGACGGTTGTCAGTTATCGGCTTTCGGTCGTCCGTAGAAGATTGACAACAAAAAGCTGAAAACGGGTTAAGTGGAGGGGTATTGTAGAAGAATTAAAGCGGTTCCCACAAGGTGAACCGGGCCCGAATCTATTTAAATTCAACGTTATTTATGAGAAATTGGAGTTATGAAAAAGCCTTCCATCGCCCACCTGCGCCGGGAATATAACGCCTCCGGACATTCGGAAGGCCGTGGCCGGTTCAATCCCCTTACGCTTTCCCAGTACTGGTTCCAACAGGCCCTCCGGGCGCTGGCGGTGGTCGGCCGGGAATACCGGCAAAAAGGCCTCATCGAGCAAAAAGTTCCTTCGACCCCTTTGGAACTTTTCCAGAAATGGTTCAAGGAAGCCCTCAGGGCCAAAGTCCTGGACCCTAACGCCATGACCCTAGCCACGGTTACCGGCCCAGGAAAACCCGCTGTGCGAACCGTATTGTTAAAAGGGTTTGATGCCCATGGGTTTGTTTTTTTCACCAATTACGCTAGCCAAAAAGGCAGGGAGCTGTCCAAGCGTCCACGCGCCAGCCTCTTATTTTTTTGGCCCCCTTTAATGCAACAAGTGCGTATCGACGGGAAAGTAGCCAGGGTGTCGTCGAAAGAATCGGACGAGTATTTTCAAAGCCGGCCCAGGGGAAGCCAAATTTCAACCTGGGTTTCCCGGCAAAGCCAGGTGATTCCTAGCCGGGAATTCTTGGATCGCCGGGCCCGTCAATTTGAGAAACGGTTCAAGGGGAAGCCTGTGCCGCGGCCTTCCTATTGGGGGGGATTTCGGCTGACGCCTGAGAGGATGGAGTTTTGGAGCGGTCGCCCCAATCGCTTGCATGACCGGCTACGTTACCAAAAGAAAAGCACTGGTGGCTGGAGATTGGAACGATTGTCACCATGAAAATTATTTTAACTGAGGTTGTACTTGGCACTTTGTGCCAAGCATGGTTGGCCGGAGGCCAACTACTTCAAGCTTGTCGTAAACAATCGCCTGTTCGGCGATTACTCTTCGCAATGACAGGTTATTAGGGAATTATGGAACAAGCACAACAAACCCGAAAAAAAATCATTCAAACCCTCAGCATTCTATTCGTGATGGTGCTGTTTTTCTTCGCCCTCGCGGTGTTAAGGCGGGAAGTGCGGATTAGCCGCGGCGATGACGTTCTCAGCTATATCAAACAAATTTCGCTTCACCGGTATTTTTTGGCCTTCCTGGCCTCCATGGGAAGTTATTTTTTCATTACCTTTTACGACGTCCTGGGGTTACGGCATATTCGGAAGCCGCTCTCTTATCCCCGCACGGCCCTAACCTCTTTCATCGCCTATACCTTCAGCCATAATTTGGGCGCGGCGCCCCTTACGGGGGGCGGCATCCGGTACCGGCTTTACTCGGCCTGGGGACTGACGGTAGGCGAAGCGGCCAACGTCCTGGTCATTTGCGGAATGACCTATTGGGTCGGATGTCTCACGATGGGTGCTATTTTTTTCTTCCTGCAGCCGCCCGAACTCCCGCCCTCCATTCATCTTCCCTTTAATTCGATATTTTCCCTGGGTACTTTTTGCATCGTGGCTATCACGCTTTATCTTTTAAGCGCTGTTTTTTTTAAAAGAACCATCAAAATATTCCGCTGGCATTTTCCAACCCCCTCGGTGGGAATCGCCGTGGGACAAATGCTCGCCGGCTGCCTGGATTGGACCTGCTCGGGCGCGGCCCTTTATCTGCTCCTTCCGGCCAATTCCCTTAGCTTTACCTCTTTTCTTTCCATTTATCTCTTAGCCCAAATCACGGGTTTCCTCAGCCAGGTTCCCGGGGGACTGGGTGTCCTGGAAACTATCTTCGTGCTTCTTTTAGCGCCCATCCTTCCGGCTTCCAACGTGCTGGGGGCCGTGCTGGCTTTCCGGATTTGCTATTACATTATCCCCTTCATCCTGGGGCTCATCTCCTTCGCTGTTTACGAGATTGTCCGGAACAAAGCGGGATTCAAGAGAGCCCTCCAAATTTTGAGCCATTGGGCACCGGACTTCGCCCCCCATGTTTTCGCGGTGCTTATTTTCTTGAGCGGAGCGCTTTTATTTTTCTCCAACGCCTCCCCAGAAAATACGGAACCAATGACAAGGTTAAGCAAGTTGGTCCCGCTATCCGTCCTGGAAAGCTCTCATTTTTTGGTGGGACTGGTTGGGGCCGGGCTTTTGATATTAGCCAGGGGGCTACAGCAAAGGTTGGAAGGGGTTTATGTGCTCGCCCTTGTTTTGCTGGGAGCAGGGGTTTTGGGTTGTCTCTTCAAAGGCTTTGATTACCAGGAAGCCCTGACCCTGTTGGTGATGTTTGGATTGCTTCTTCCCGCCCGCCGGTTTTTCCCCCGCAAGTCATCTCCTTTCCAACAAAGCTACCCGCCCCTTTGGGTCACGGCCATTTTGTTCGTGTGGCTGGGGTCCATCTGGATCGGGATTTTTAATTACCGGTACGAGGACTACACCGGGGACCTTTGGACGACCTTTGATATCGCGGAGGACGTGTCCCGCTTTTTGCGGGCTACCTTGGGAGCGACATTGACGCTCGTGATATTTTCCATCATCAATCTCCTCACCCCGGCTCAACCGGAAACGGAGATTCCCACCCCATCCGAACTGGCCAAGGGACTGGAAGTGGCCAAGAATTCGCGGCGGTCCTATGCTTATTTCGCCTTGATGGGGGATAAGGCCCTGCTTTTCAACCGGAAATCCGATGCTTTTCTCATGTACGCCATCGAGGGAAAAAGCTGGGTTACCCTGGGGGACCCGGTGGGAAACCAAAAGGAACAGCAGGAACTGGCCGTGAAATTCAACGAACTTTGCCGGAGAAACAAGGCTTGGTCCCTTTTTTTCCAGGTGGACCAGGACCATTTCCAATTTTACCTGGACATGGGGTTGACGGTCATGAAGATCGGCGAAGAAGCCCGGGTTTCGCTGAAAGCCCTCACCCTGGAATCGTTGGCTTCGGCTGACTTGAAAAACACTTACCAGCGGTTCAAGGAAACGGAGGACTACACTTTCAAGGTGATTCTCCCGGGCGAGTGGGGCCACCTCACTACTGAGTTGAAAAAAAACTCGGAGGACTGGCTGAGCAAAAACAAAACCCGGGAGAAGGGGTTCTTAGCGGGATTTTTTAATGAAAAATACCTGCGGCATTTTCCCCTGGCGGTGGTTTTAAAAGAGGGAAAGGTAGCCGCTTTCTCGAACCTTCTACTGTCCAGCAACAAGGAGGAAGTCTCGGCGGACCTCCTGCGTTCCTCGGCGGAGGCGGCCCTTCACCTGGAAGATTACCTGCTTTTGGAAGTCATGCTCTGGTCCAAGGAAAAGGGATACAAGTGGTTCAACCTGGGCACCGCCCCGCTCTTGGACGCCGAGGAAAGCCCCCTGACACCCTTCAAGGATCAAATGAAGGAAATCTTTTCACCCTACGGGAATGTCGCCCAACTATTGGATATTCGAAAGGCCAAGGAAAGGTTCAATCCCGAATGGGCGCCCAAATACCTGGCCGGGTCCGGAAACATTCCATTACCCGTGGTATTTAACAATATCCGATCACTGATCTCCAAGATTCCCCATGTCCAGCGGTGAGATGAAAAAACAAACTTTTTACTTGTTCCTAGTATTAGGAATGGTTTTCTTGGTGGGCTGCGCCCCCCTGAGCCATTATTCCTGGAAGAACTCAGGCCCCCAAGCCTCTCCGCAGGAAGCCATTCAACAGGCTGAGGAATACCTCAAAAACAGGCCCAACTGGAAAATCGACTGCTCCCATTTCGTGCTGGCCTGTTATCACTCCCCGGAAATGAACCGGTTTTTCGGAAAGTACAGCTATCTCAACCATAATCTCACCAAGGATTTGCGGATTTACCTGGAGCAGAAGGGAACCCGACGAGCCCGCGCCGCCGACATCCAGCCGGGGGATATCCTCATCTTCAATATGACCTACGATAAGAACCACGACGGCCATATCGACGAGAAGGACACGGATACCCACTGTGGACTTGTGGAGGGGTTCAAAGACATGGTGGTAGTTTATATTGACGCTTCCGAGAGCCGCAAGCCGCCCAAAATCCATCGCAGGCGGTTCAGTTTTTTCGACAAGGGGCCTAATGAAACGGTGGCAACGGACCCAGTCACGGGCCGGAAGATCCATGCGCGGGAAACTTTTTATGCGGCTTACGCCGCACCTTAAAACCAGCTGACAGTTCACCGTCGACAGTTGACAGCTAAAAATAATAAAGGCTTGGATATGTTTCATGTGGTTTTAATCGAACCAGAAATACCTTGGAACACAGGCAATATTGGCCGGACTTGTCTGGGGGCCGGGGCGGAGCTTCATTTGGTGGGCCGGTTGGGATTTCACTTGGACAACAAGGAAGTCCAAAGGGCGGGGCTGGACTATTGGGAAAAGGTNNACCTGGGAGAATTTCTTGGAGGCGTTACCTCCCAAAGCGCCTTTGTTTTTCTTTTCGACGAAAGGCAAGAAAGGCCTTTGGGACGCTTCTTTTAATGAAGAGGCTTATCTCATTTTTGGAAAGGAAACGGCGGGGTTCCCCAAGAAATTTTATGAGGAATATAAGGAAAAGTTGTATCGTATCCCGCAGAAAGAAGACGGAATCCGAAGCCTCAATCTCTCAACCGCGGTGGGAATTGTCCTTTATGAGGGGTTAAGACAAATTCAAGAAAGGGGAGGGAAATGAAAAAAGCTAGTTTCGGAAAGAGGCTCCTAGCCGTGTTCATCGACGGGCTAATTTTTGGAGCCTTCGATTTCGCCCTTCATGACAACACTTTGCTGGTCCTCTTTATCGTTTATGAGACCATCCTGCTATCGCAATGGAACGGCCAAACCATCGGCAAGAAGATTTTGGGTCTAAAGGTTGTGACCGCTTCCGGGGGCCAATTGGACTGGTTGAAAGCCTTTATCCGATCCCTGAGCAAATTACTTTCAGCAATGCCCATGCTCCTTGGTTACTTTTGGATGCTGTGGGATGATAAATCCCAAACCTGGCATGACAAGATCGCCGAGACCTTTGTGGTGGAAGCGTAATTTTTTAATCTTGGTTCAAAATGTTTTGAAAGGGCTCGCCTAACAGCGCGTCCTTTGTTTTTTTAAGCAACTTTTTCTCCGTCTTTTAGGTATTCCTCATTGATTCCAAAACCTATTTTTGCCAAGCTGGCATCTCATGCGCCTTAAATTTATATTAGTTTTTACTCTATTGCTACTCACTTTAGGCAGGGGATGGTGGTGGATGGATCAAAAGTCGAATAGCAGCTCCTACTCGCCGGAAGAAAAAGGTTTGTTCAAACACACCAACCGTTTAATTCACGAAAAAAGCCCTTACCTCTTACAACATGCCCATAATCCAGTGGATTGGTACCCTTTTGGCGAAGAGGCCTTTGAAAAAGCAAAAAAGGAAAACAAGCCCATCCTCCTCTCCATCGGCTATTCCACCTGCCATTGGTGCCATGTCATGGAACACGAGAGCTTCGAAAACGAGGCTACCGCCAAGATCCTGAACGATAACTTTGTTTGCATCAAGGTCGACCGGGAGGAAAGGCCGGACGTGGACCAGATTTATATGAACGCCGTCATGATGCTCACCGGCCAGGGCGGCTGGCCCCTCAATGTTTTCCTCACACCCGACTTGAAGCCTTTTTACGGCGGCACCTATTTCCCTCCCGACGAGCGTTATGGCCGGCCAGGTTTTCCCGCCATCCTGCAAGACATCGCCCGGGTTTATAAAACCAAGCCGGAAGACGTGGAAAAGGCCGGAAAGCAATTGGCGGAACATATCGCTAAGCCCGCCGCCGACACCTCAGGTGAGGCTCTAACCGAAAAGGTGCTGCAACAGGTTCGTGAGGATTGCGTTCAAAGTTTTGACTCCCGGGAAGGCGGGTTTAGGAGCGCGCCCAAGTTTCCCCCTTCCATGCTCCTGGGATTTTTACTGGGTTACCAGCAAAAGACAAAAGATTCGACCGTTCTGCCGATGGTGGAACTGACCCTGGACAAAATGTACCAAGGGGGAATTTACGACCAGTTGGGCGGGGGTTTCTCCCGCTATTCCACCGATAACCATTGGCTGGTGCCGCATTTCGAGAAGATGCTGTACGACAACGCACTTTTATCCCGTGTTTATTTGGAGGCTTACCAGGTCACGGGTCAGGAGGAATATGCCCGTGTCGCCAGGGAGATTTTCACTTATCTTTTCCGGGATATGACGGACTCCCAGGGCGGTTTTTACAGCGCCGAGGACGCTGATAGCGAGGGTGAGGAAGGCAAGTTTTACGTTTGGACCCCGGCGGAGATTAAAAAAATACTGGGCCAGGCGGATGGCGAGGTTTTTTGCAAATTATATAGAACGACCGAGGCGGGGAATTTTGAACATTCTAACATCCTGCATTTGAAAGGGAGTTTGCCAGAATCCCTCAAGTCCCTCGAAAAGGAGGAGAATTGGTGGAAGGGCGTCCGGGAGAAAATGCTTCAAACCCGTTCTAGGCGCGTCCGGCCCCATCTGGACGAAAAAATTCTCACCGCTTGGAACAGCCTCATGATTTCGTCTTTGGCCAAGGGATACCAAGTCCTAGGCGATCCTTCCTATTTGCAAGCTGCGGAAAAGGCGTCGACTTTTATTTCTCAAAGCCTTTTCAAAGACGGAAGGCTTTTAGCCTCTTATCGAAAGGGACCCGCCGACATCCAGGGTTATATCGATGATTACGCCTTTTTCCAGGCGGCCCAATTGGACCTATATGAAAGCACCTTTAATATCTCTTATTTAAAGAAGGCCCTCGAGCTGGAAAAGGATATGGTGAAATGGTTCTGGGATGAAAAGGCAGGCGGGTTTTACTTCACGGGGAGCGATCAAAAGGACCAACACCGCCTCCTCACCCGTACAAAAGAAGCCTATGACGGGGTGATTCCTTCCGGCAATTCCGTGGCGGCCATGAGCTATTACCGTTTGGCCGAATTCACGGGTAAGAAAGAGTACCGGGACCGGGCGGACGCTATTCTCAAGTGTTTCGCCGGGATTCTCAACAAGGGCGGATCGAATTTTCCCGAGATGCTCAAGGCTTTTCAATTTGATTTTGATGGACCCGCGGAAATTTTCGTGATCGGGCCAAGGACCGAATCCGAAAAAATGCTCCAACTTCTTTGGAAAACCTTTATTTCCAACAGGGTCCTGGTTTTCGCGGAAGAGGCCCAGATTAAGAACATTACTTCCCTTATTCCCTGGGTTGAGAGCCGTAAAACCCTTGGTGGGAAACCCACCGTATATGTGTGCAAAAATTATCAATGCCAATTACCTACGATGGATGAGAAAAAAGTTCTGGAATTAACTAAAGCCAAATAACTAGGAGGGGTCCGGTGGGAATGATAAAGGAACCCACCAAGGAGAAAGAATTGCTGGTGGAAATCCGAGATTTGTTTAAAAGAAATAAAATTCGAATTAATTGGTTCGATAGGCTACTTTCACCCCAAAAATCCACCCGTTAATATTTTTGCCTCCTTCCTCAAGAGCTTGGAAGAAAAACCAACAATTATAAAATCAGTAGAAAAGGTTAGTGCTATACCCTAAACTCCTTTTCATGGTTTTCATTCCACCCAAACGAATCGCTTCTTTTTCCCACCCCACAACGGAAATCCTTTCCTACCTTGGTTTTTCCGACGAGGTCACCACATTAAAAGAATATTGCGAAGAGGTGCCGCCCTCCTCCGACCGTAACAAACCTGAATATTGGTTCACCATGGCGGAAGGTCGCGTGCATAGCCTGAAGGCCGAGTTAGCTCTCACCTATTCCATCGGCCAGCAGGACCTGCAGAAAAGGTTGAAGGAAAAGGGTTTTAACGTCCTTCATTTGGATCCCCGCTCTTTAAGGGAAGTGGAAGATTCCTTCATGCAAATTGGAAAAGCCACGGGTACCCTGGATAGGGCAAAAATGTTGGCCCAGGATTTTACGGGTGGCCTGTCGGCCCTGCAGTCCAAAATTCCCTTGAATGGGTATCGGCCCAAGCTTTACGTGGAACAATGGAATAAGCCGCCTTCCGCGGCGGGTGGCTGGTATTCGGAATTGATGAACCAGATTGGCGCCCATTACTTTCCCATGTTGTCACGGGAATTGAACCGGCCCGTCAAAATCGAGGAAATCATTAAATTTGACCCGGAAATCATCATCTTGTCCGTTTTCGGAACGGGAATGACTTTTGACCCGGCGGATGTGTTGAAAAGAATGGGTTGGGAAAAGTTAAACGCCGTCAAAAAGCGGAGAATCTTTACCATTGAGGAGACTCTTTTGAACCGGCCTGGCCCCAGGTTGATCGATGGCGCCAAAGTGATTCAATGGATTATGGGTGAGTCTTTTTGGGGCTGGCCGCTTGTCCAATCCTCTTTCGCCCGACGTGTCGTGGATTAAACCATTTGATAAAAGAGGATTACCCCTTGGGCCATTCCGAAAATCCCTTCAATCATGATTCCACCCCACCCGCTAAGCCGGCCCTAATTCCAGACAGCATAAAAATTTATAATATCTTCAATCAGTTTCTTATTCGTTGGGCTAACGAGGCCCCACGATATGTTCCCATGTCCATGGAGGACATGGCCCACCTCCCCCTAGAGCAGGGGATATTCTTTTTCGAGCCGGTGGATGGAATATTCGTTATCCGAAGCACCACTGAGTTAGAAAAGTATCTAGTAAAGCTGGCCACGGGAAAGAAACCGGGGAGGGATTTTCAAAAACAAGGTATTTTTTTAGAAATGGCTGTTTTATTTTGGCATTTATTGGTTTCTCAAGTTTGGCAATTGGATACCAGAACTTTGAAACCGGCCATGTTAAGGGTTTCGCTTCCCTTAAATTGGCCCGACCGAAAACCAGATTCGGCCTGCACGGTATTCATCAGGGATTTTCCTTTGGAGATCCGTCTATGGGTCAAACTTTCCCCGGAAGAGGTAACCAACTGGAAGAAAATCCAGTAATATTTTTTAAAAATATCATTGGTTACAAATACCCCTTATGCTTTTTTTCTATTTTCGCGCGATGGAAGAAAAATCCGGGAAAAGACAGTCCATACCCAAGAAGAGATAAGTGATATTTCAAGTTGTCCCTAAATCCTCCTATTTCTTTAATAATGCCCCTATTTGACGACTAACTTATTCTCGCCCATTTGATAAAATATTGGTCCCTTAAAAATATTTTATAAAGCCCGAATATGGTGATGCCATGGCCCTTGATTTAACTCTTGATCAACTTCTTTCCTTCTTTTCCCTTTCCCCGGATTTGTTAGCGGTTCTCGGGGAAGACGGTCATTTTTTAGAGACGAATCCCGCTTGGGAGAAAACCCTAGGATTCAAACCCAATGAACTTCAGCAAACATCCTTCCTTGAATTGGTCCATGGGCCGGACCAATCCAAAACCCAATTGGAAATCCACAAACTTCTAAAAGGCGAAAAAATCCTTTCTTTTGAAAGCCAACTCCGGCATAAGGACCAATCCATTCGCTGGATCCAATGGACCTGGCATCACTTGAAAGATGAGCAATGTTTTTACTTGAACGGAAAAGACGTTACCCGATTAAAAGAAACCGAAAAATCCCTCCAGGAAAACCAAGCGAAATTCACGCGTTTGACCGAATCCGCCACCGAGGGCATGGCAATTCACGAAAAGGGTTTAATCCTGGAAGGGAACCAAGCCTTGGCCCAAATCTTTGGTTTCGACCGGGTTGAAGAAATGATCGGCAAAAACGGACTGGATTTAACCGCCCCCGAGTACAAACAATTGATCTTAAACAACATCCTGTCCGGTTATGAAAAACCTTATGAAGTCGTCGGCGTCCGGAAGGACGGGAGCCGGTTTGACTGCCTGATTTCCGGAAAACCGATCCTGTACCAGGGGCGTCAGGTCCGGGTCTCAACCTTCCTGGACATCACCCTTCTCAAGAAAAGGGAACAGGAACTTTTTGAAAGCCAGGAACTTTTCCGGAAACTGGCCGAGGCCTCCAAGGATGGCATCGTCGTCAGTGAAAATGGGAAGATCCTCATCGTCAATACTTCCCTTGCCAAAATGTTCGGATATGAAGTGGCTGAAATGGTTGGGCGCAACGCGGTCGAATTCGCGCCCCCGCAATTCCAGGAAACCGTGCTTAAAAAAATAACCGACCAGGATGAAAGACCATACGAAATGATGGGGCTACGGAAGGATGGAACCCGCTTCCCATTGGAAATAACCCCCCGCAGGACCTCCTACCAGGGGCGGGGAGTCAGGGTGGCTTTCTTCAGGGATATCACCCACCGCAAGAAAATCGAGGAGGAAGTCCAACGCCAAAAGGATTTTTCCCAAAACCTCATCAACAGCACCTTGGAAGGTCTCCTGGCTTTCGACATGGAATTACGTTACACGGTATGGAACCCGGCCATGGAGCGAATCAACGGCCATTCCCGGGAGGAAGTCCTGGGCCAATGCGCTTTTGAGTTTTTCCCCTTCCTCGAACAGATCGGCGAGGACCGGTATTACCGCGAGGCCCTTCAGGGAAAAACAGGCTTTAGCCAAGGAAAGGCCTGCCGCAACGCCGCCGGAGAGCAGAAAATTTTAGACGCTCGCTACATGCCTATCCGAAACGTCCGCGGCGAAATCATTGGCGGATTGGGGATCATCCACGACGTCACTGAGCGAAATAATACAGCGGAAGCCCTCCGACTGTCCGAAATGAATCTCAAGGCGGTTTTCAATAATACCTTCCAAAACATCATCCTGATGGACCGGGAAGGACGGATCCAGACTTTCAATTCCAACGCGGCCGTGGTCTTCCGGGAAAATACCGGTAAGGATTTAAAGGTCGGAAATATTATATTCGATTACACCCACCCCGAGAACGTGGAGGCCTTGAGGGTAAATTTAAATAAAGCCCTCCAAGGGGAAGCCGCTCAATTGGAAAAAGTTTACCGTATGGGCGACGGCTTGAACCATTGGTTTGAAATCAATTATTACCCTGTTTTTGACGAAAACGGCGAAATCGAGGGTCTCTGCCTCACTTCTCTCGATATTGACGACCGAAAAAAAGTTGAAGAGGCCCTCCAAAGGTCCGAGGCGGATTTAAGATCCGTTTTCAACAGTGGCCCTCAGGCCATCATCCTGGCCAGCCCTGATGGAACTATCCGCGATTTTAATCCCAACGCCAAGAAATCCGTGAGAGATACGCGAGGGCAGGAACTTGAAACCGGCCGGAACCTGATGGACTACGTGGAACCTGAATTTAAAAAGACCTACCAGGAAAGATTCCAAAAAGCGCTTCAGGGGGAAGTCGTCCGCATCGAAAGAACGGTCCGGGGAGTGGACCAACAAGATCATTGGTTTGAGTTTATCTATCACCCAGTTTTCGACAAACAAGGAAAGGGATTGGGGGTTTGTCTGGCCATTTCCTTCATTGATGAGAGGAAAAGAGCCGAAGAGGCCCTTCGCCAATCGGAAAATAACCTCAAGGCGATTTTCAACAGCGTCACCCAAAGTGTTGTCCTTTTGGGATTAGATGGGACCATCCAGGCCTTTAATCGAAAGGCTTCAAGTGACTTTGAGCTAGCCATTGGACGAGGCTTGGATATCGGCAAATTATTTGAGTCCTACATCCGGCAGGAGGATAGCCCAGGGTTTCGGGAACGGTTTAAAGAGGCTCAAAAGGGGCAAAGGGTCCATTTGGAGAGACTTTACAGGATGGAAGATGGCTCCGAGCATTGGTTTGAGTATTCCTACAATCCGGTTTCTGACGACCGGGGGCAAATGGTGGGAGTTTGCTTCGTCTCCAGCCTTATTGACGAAAGAAAGAAAAGCCAAAATGCCATCGTTGAGAGCGAGGAAAAATTCCGGAAAGTTTTTGAGAACGCTCAAATGGGAATGACACTTGTGGATAAGAATTTCCACTTCGCCCACGTTAACCGCGCTTTTTGTGATTTTTTGGGCTATTCCCCAAAGGAATTGATCGGCCGGACTTTCGAAGAAATCACGTACCCTGAGGATTTAACCCAAAATGTGGCCAACGCGGAAGGCCTTAAGTTCAGCAAGGGTTTCCGAATGCAAAAGCGTTATCTTCACAAGAATGAATCCGTTCTGTGGGCCAACTTGTCCGTTACCGCTTTCCTTGACGCGAAGGGGGAACTTCTTTACAGCTTGGGGATGGTTGAGGACATCACTCAAAGGAAATTGGCTGAGGAAGCCTTGAGGAACAGCGAGGAAAAGTTCCGCCGGATTTTTGAGGACGCTCCAACCGCTATGGCAATGGTTTCGGATTATAGATTCATCAAGGTCAACAAGGCGTTTCGAGAACTGCTGGGCTATTCGGAAGAAGAAATCACCGGGAAAACATTGTTTGATATCACGCATCCCGACGATCTACCTAAAACAAAAACAATCGCCACCGCTGTCCATGACGGTAAAAAAGATAATTTTAAATCTGAAAAAAGGTATCTTCGCAAGGGCGGCCAAAGCCTTTGGGCTAACGTCTCGGGAACGGTAATCCGGGATGGGGCTGGGAATAAACTTTATTCTCTCATCATGATTGAAAACATCTCTGATCGGAAAGTAGCCCAGGAAGCCCTGCGAAAATCCGAGGCGGATTTAAGGGCGGTTTTCGACAGCCGTTCCGAAGTGGCCATTCTCATTAACCGGGACGGCCGGATTAAAGGATTTAATAAAAGCGCCGATAGCATGGCGCCGAGAATCTTGGGCAGGGGTATAGAAACGGGGATGTTGTTTGCTGAAACGCTTCCACCCGGAGCCAGTTTGAAAATTTTCCAGGAAAGTTTCGCCGCCGCCCTTGAAGGGAAGGAAACCAAGGGAGAAAGGTCCATTGTCGCCGCTGACGGGAAAGAACGGTGGGTCGAGGTTAATTACCAGCCGGTTTTCAACGACGAAGGCGGAGTGGAAGGGGTTTGTTTCTCGCTTACGTTTATCGATCGACGCAAAAAAGCCGAGCAGGATCTTTTAGAAAGCCAAGAGCGGTTTGAGCGGCTGGCACAGGTAACCCAGGAAGGCGTTCTTCTCCACGAGAATCCCAATGTATTGGACGCCAACCAGGCTTTGGCCGATATGCTGGGCTATACAACTGACGAAATGGTAGGCAAAAGTGGGTTCGATTTCCTGGCGCCCGAAAGCCACGAAACCGCCCGACGGAACATGAGGGAAGGTTCATCCGCCCCTTATGAAGCCTTGGCCCTCCGCAAGGACGGGACGACATTGCAGGTGGAATTGCAGGGGAGGAATTTCCAGTATAAAGGCAAGGAATTAAGGGTTTTGAGCGCGAGGGACCTCACCTGGCGCAAGCAAGCGGAAAGGATTTTAACCGAGAGCGAGGACCGCTACCGCCGCCTGGTGGAGGTTTCCCCCGAGGCTATTATCGTCCACGCTGGGGGAAAGGTGCTTTACGTCAACCCAACCGGCGTAGAAATGTTCGGGGCCGAAGGCAAAAATGTAGAAGGCCGGTCGGTCCAGGAAGTTCTCCATCCCGAATCGCGCGAAATGGCCATGGCCAGGGTCCAACAAATCATGGAAACGGGTAAACCCACCGATTGGATCGAACAGAAACTGTTGCGCCTTAATGGCGAGGAATTCCTGGCGGAAACCAAGGGAATTCCCTTCCTATACCAGGGCATCCCGGGGGTCCTGACCATCGCGCGGGATATTACCGAACGTAAGAAAAGCCAGCAAACCCTATTGCGGTATGAGCGGCTGGCGGCCGTTGGTAAAGTCATTGCCGGCCTTGCCCATGAGATCCGCAATCCACTCGCGGTGGTTTCAGGAATGTCGCAAATCCTAAAGGCAAAACTTGAAAGCCGTTCCGAATTTTCCCAAGAATTAGCCACCATCTTGAGCCAAACCGACCGGTTGAAGCTTTACATGAACGACATCCTGGATTATTCGCGGGAAATGGAAATTAAAAAAGGAAAAGTGGATGTTCAAAACCTTTTGGAAAAATCCCTTGTAGTGGTTCAAGCCCAGATTGGCCATCCCCACGTGAATATCCAAGTGAAAAGACAATGGGCAAAGAACCTTCCCGAACTTTGGGCCGACGGGGAAAGGCTGGAACAGGTTTTAGTCAACCTGATCCTAAACGCCTACCAATCCATGAATGAAAAAGGAACACTGACACTCTCCTGTGACCAAGAAGGAGAGGCTATTTTCCTGGGTGTGAGGGACGACGGGCCCGGAATTAGCGAAACGGACCTACCGAGATTATTCGAGCCTTTTTTTACCACCAAGAAGCATGGGTCGGGATTGGGCTTATCCATCAGTAAAAAAATCGTGGAAGCGCACGGCGGCAAGATCGAGGTGCAGCGAATCCAGCCTCAGGGAACCCTTTTTACCATTCAACTACCCATTCAGAAAACTTAAAGACCCCAAATCGCGATTAACCATGAGCCGATGTTAGGGATTTTCAAATCCTTCCGGAATACCGCCCAAGTAATCCGCCGCCTTGAACCGGTTATGGCATCTCACGCAGGAATTCAAGTTGTGATCCCCCGGCAGCCATTTCACCGGTGTTTGAATCTGTTCATTGTTTCCGGGCACCGGCTTGTCCCATTGAAGGGCAAATTGCCATCCGCCCGTTGAAGGCGAATCCGAAGCTTTTCCCTTGAGCATCACGTAAAGCGGACCGGCTGTTGTGGAGGGTTTGCCATCCACATTCTCAAAGGATTCTTTCACCACCAAGCTTCCCTCTGGAAGAAGTTTGGAATTCTTATAAGCTCCTACCGCCTCTTTGGAAACATACGTGTTCACCCATCGATGGCCATGGGTCCTGCTGTTCCAAGTTTTGGAATTCATTTTGACGAGTACTTTGCTGTAGTTTTGGGTCATTTCCAAAAGATTCCCGGCGGGGGGAGTTGGAGAAGCTGAAGCGGCAACATTTGGGTTATCCTCAGCCCCATAAACCATTTCCCCTCCCTCGTGGCCGGTTATACCAAACAAGACAGCGACGGTTAAACCCAAGAACAATAGGAAACCAGAAGGCCAAGGCTTGTTCCGGATGATTTTTACCGAGGCCCAAACCGTTAGAATGGAAAATAGAAATGAAAAAGTTCCCAAAAGGGCGTGATCACGAAGATGTCCTTTCATGGCGGTTTTCGGGGGAATGATTGCCCATTGGGTTTCCATCCCAAGGTGGAGGGAAAAGAGGTGGCCGGTTAACAGGGCGCCCAAGGCCGCTAGGAAGCCAAAAATCCAAAGGGCCCCAGCAGAATAGGAAAGCCAGGGTTTTTTCCAAAAGCGTTGGCCGATAACCGCGAAAAAAGCCAAAATGGGGCAAGCAACCGCGAAGTGAACCAGGGGCGGGTGAAGGGGGCCCAATAGATGAACCAGGGTTTCCAAAAAGTTCTCCTTGTTAATAGTTGAAAAAGCATAGCACGATTAAATCTGTTACCCCATAAAACCATTTTTTCAGTGGAACAACCTATTATTCTTTAAACTATCTAGGGTTTGAAGTGATAAAAAGTTTCAAAGTCTTTTTACTTATAATAGTTAACAATCTCATTTCAAGCCAAAGGCGGCTTTCTTGAAGCGAACTTCCGTGGTGTTTCCCCGTTATGGGTTTTTACCTTGGGTGATTTCTGGGCTTTTCTTCGCGGCTAATTTTTCACTTTCTTACCTTCGTTTTCCCATCCTGGTCAAACTTTGGATTTTTGTCCTAGGCCTGGTCATTCCCTCCATCGCCGCTTGGATGATGCTGAGGATTGAGCGCGGAGTTGCCCGCCAATTGACGAAGATCGAATTTTTACCTTTTGTGCCTTTGTGGGGACTAGGGCTTTTGGCAGGCACGGCATTTTTCCTGCGGTTCTATCATTTAACCACCCTTTCCCTCTGGCCCCTGGAGGATGAGGCCATGAACGGTTATTACGCTATTGAGCTTGCCGAAAAAGGGAATTGGCAGTTCCTTTACGATTTCAGCGGCATGCCGCCTCTCTATGTTTGGTGCTTAGCCCTCTTTTTCAAGCTTTTCGGAATATCCCTCGGGACCCTCTGGTTTTTACCCGCCTTGTTGTCTTTCCTGGCTGTGGCGTTGGTCTATCGGGGGGCGGTTCAATTTTTCTCCAAATCCTTTTCCCTCTTGTTCGCGGGATTGATCGCTTTCAGCTTTTGGCCGCTATACGCGGGGCGGTTTTCTCTCCAGGGCGGATTTCTCGTTTTTTGGGAATGCCTGACTTTTTACCTTTTGGCCTCCTATTGGAAAACTTCCAACGAAAAATTAAAAATTCGGGCGCCCCTCCTATTGGGGTTTTGTGCGGGGGCCGGGTTTTACACCTTCACTTCCTGGGCGGTTGTCGCCTTTCTTTTAACTTTGTTCATCTTTGGTGAAACTGCTTGGAAGATAAAGCGGCGTTGGAATCTTTTCCTTTATTTTTTCCTGCCGGAAGCCGCTTTGTTTCTTTTGTTAGCTTGCGTTACCGGCTTTCAAAAAGGGGGACATTTCCAATATGTCCTTCAAAACCCTTTTAGTTCTTCCCTGAATGGCCTTAATGATTTCTGTAGCTTATTTTGGGGAAGCCGCCTGCCGCCCAATCTTTTCGCTTACCGTCCCTTTTGGGGCGGGTTCCTGAATCCGATTCTTGGAGCCCTTTGTTTTTGGGGAAGCCTTCTTCTTTGCCGGTCAGGTCATTCACCTTGGAAGCTAGTTGGACTTTTTTTTATTTTAATCCTGCCGGGTTTCTTGACCGGGGGCCTTGATTCCCATCGAATCATTCAAGTCATGCCCTTTTTACTTTTCGCGGTGGCGATTGGCCTTGCTTCCCTGCTTTCAATCCTTCCCAAGTCCTCCCGTATTTTTTTCTTGGGAGCTTGCGCGGTATTTTCCCTTGGTTTGGATAGCCATCATCTATTCGGGGTTTATCATTCGATTTGGACCCATCCGGACGAGAACATGGAGGGCTACAAGCCGGTTGAGAGGGGAAGGGCCTTTGAAATTTTAAAAGACCTGGAAAAGAAACAGGGTCCCGGGTATGTCTTATCTGACTTGGTTCCGGAAACCTTCGACCAAAGTCTTTCGGTGGGCACTTATCCTTTTGACGCGTCCCAAAATCCAAAGATCGACCTTTTGAAAGCCAAGTGGGTGGCCCTCCTCACGAATATCCATTACCAACCCTATTTGAACCAGGTTTTCCCGGAGGGAAGGGGAACCTGGCTGGCCTCAGACATGGGAAAGCCGGACGGAGGATTCATGTTGGAAATCATTCCCTTGCCTTCTTTCCAACCGGAAGTATTACAGCATTGGATACAGGCGGGCCGGGCCTTTCATGGATTGGCTGGAGAGGTTTTTGATAATCATGATTGGAAGCCCCGGGCGCCGATCGTTCAAAGCTTAATATCGCTGGTTCCGCTTCTCGGCAGTGACAAGTTCTTGAAGTCCTGTTTTTGGGAGAAAATCGCCCAGAACGAATATATCGATAGGCATTACGTCTCCCAAGTCACGGCTTTTCAAGAAGCCATTGAAAAAGGGATTCCAACGGCCCATCTTTACAACAACCTGGGGGCCCTTTATCTGCGCCGGGGACATTTGAAAGAAGCCCGGGCGGCCTTCCAGAAAGCCCTTCAGTGCGTGCCCAATCACACTTCCGCCGCCGCGGGGTTAAAGGCCCTGGATGAAATGGAGAAGACAGGCACGGCCCCAGCCGGAATTCCCTAAAAAACCAAACGAATTTAATCTCTAAAGCCTTTTAGATAGGTACTGGCTTTTGTATCGTCCATCGGGGCTTGGACTGCCTTCATAAATGCGGCCCTAGATTCATCCAACCGCTTCAGGTTGAGAAGGGCAACCCCCAAATCGCAATACAAAACGGCTGTTGGATAACCCTTTTTTAAGTTTTGCTCCTGACATTCAAGCCGTTTTGGAATGTTTTGATTTATCCAATAGGACAAGTCCATCTTGCTCCAATAAATCGACTCTAAAAACGGGTCTCCTGAAATTTCTGGATAGGAGCGAATGAGGATATCCCTAACCCTTTCCTCAGAATCGCTCCCGGTCCTTTGCAGCCATTCAGATGTGGTTTCATCAAATATTTTTTCGGCCTTTACCCACTTTTCTAGTACCGGGCGACTTTGATCATCAATGGGAATAAAAGCCAAAAGTCGTT
The DNA here is from genome assembly GCA_003152075.1 of candidate division FCPU426 bacterium. Classification (GTDB taxonomy): domain Bacteria; phylum Oederibacteriota; class Muellerivitia; order Muellerivitales; family Muellerivitaceae; genus PALSA-1180. The sequence goes on along the minus strand of PLZG01000072.1, from coordinate 160,829 downwards.
TTGGTTGGGTTGGATCGTCTTTTTGGATAAGTATCAATAATTTTGCCAGCGGAAAGCGCTCCCTCAGAAATGGTGCGTAATAAGAATCAGTAAAACAGGCAATTTCTTTCACGGTCGTACCTTTAAATTTAGGATTTTGGATTGCATCGAATGGAAAAACGGCGACCTTGAAAGTCTGCTCTTCGTAGTTGGTCGTGAATTGGCTCAATATGAAAAGCGGTCCTTTTAACGAACTCTCCGCTTTAACAATTTCATAAGCTTCTTGAGCCATCGATGAACGCCAATGAACATTATTCTTTGCCAGAACTTTTGGATCAAGGTAAGGCACGGTGAAGTGATAGACGTCCAGGGCAAAGGATGTTAATAGCACCATTAAAATAATAATCCATTGCCATTGCGCAGCGGTTTTACGAAATAAGCTCTGAAGGCCAAAGGTCGCGGGGACAACTAAAACGACCAGTTCTAAAGCAATGTGGTGGTTTTCAATGGCAATAGTAAGGGCTCCTGAAAGCAAGAAAACAAAAAAAGCCGCAGTTAACCACCAAACCCAACGCGCATTCCGAAATCTAAAAAGCTCCATCGCGCCTAAAAAAACGAGTCCCCCAAATATCGGGTTAAACAAACCGCCCCAATCCGGGCCATAGGGGGCGTTCTTAAAACCATTCCAAAACAAAGTGCTAAGATATTTCAATCCGGAATTGAAAAATTGATCTGGTCGAAACTCGCCATAAACATGCGCCAGCCCATTGGGCGACAATCTTGTTATTAGTAGCGGGATAACTAAGATAAAACTAATTGTTCCAAATAGAAAAAAGATCATTGGTTGCCTGGGGTTCTTTAAAAAGTATTTATGAAATACAGCCGCACTGATCATTAGCGCCATTAGGGGCCAAGAGGTGAAAGAATAAAACCCAACACCCGTCATAAAACCTAAAAAAATAATTTTTTTCCATTTCGATTGAAGGTCGGAAGAATTCAAAAATAAACCCAAGCATCCCAAGGCCAAACATTCCATCAGCGGCAAACTGTCAACCCACATGCATAATTTATCCAAAGTGAAGGGCCAAAAGCTCAATGCCAAAAGCCAAGTCGTGTAAAAAACAATTTGTTTAGAAAAGTATTGCCGTGCCGCCCAATAACCCGCTCCAACGGTAGCCAATGAAATTAATGCGCTATACAAACGAATTGAAAAAATGGATGGCTCAAAGACTTTAAAGAATAAGGCTAAGCCCCAGAAAAAGAGGGGTTCATTTTGGCCTTCGGTGAAAAGGAGCTTATGGCTCCATTTATTGAAAAGTTCTATGGCGGTGTAAGCCGTGCCGCCTTCATCGGTAACGGGCCAATCCGGGAAAGAATCCAACCGGTAAAACCTTGTAAAAAGCAGTAATATGAAAAAAATTACCCATAGCCATCGAGGAGGAATGGAAGAAGGATCATCTTGATTGAAGTCGCTCGCCTTGTTTTTTTTGAACATGCTTAAATAAAAAATCCCTAATAGCGGGAAGAGAACAACGCCTAAGCCCAACCAAAGATTGTTTTCAAGTCGAATGTCTCCAAACGAAAAATAGAGATTGATATAAACAAAAGCCGCAAACCAGGGCCATGGGTTAAATGAGGTGGGCATCGTCTTTTCCATTAGTTGTTTGATAACCACCATTTTGTTTCTTCTGTTGGCCAAACAATTTTAACTTATTGAGGTTCGGAGTTTTCTTTTTTTCAGCCTGAACACCCACATCGTCAAGGTTCCTAAAAGCCAAAGGGCTAAACCCACTGGAATCAAAGGCCACCAGATGGGTTCATAGCGGAATTCCACTAGGTGATTTCCAGACGGAACCACCACGGACCGGAATAAATAATTCGCCCTTAAAAGGGGAGTGGGTTGATCGTCCAGATAAGCCTTCCACCCGGGATATGTAATTTCCGAGAAAACCACCAAACATGCTTGAGGGGATTGGATATTAAAGGATTCTTCATCGTTGAAATCCTTCACCCATTGAAAAAGTAACGAAGTGGATTGGGGTCCCACGGAAACACCTGGAGGCATGGGATCGGAAAGGAAAGATTTCGCAAGCGGGTCAAAGTCCTTTTGGGCCATACTTTCCAGCATTTTAGATTCATCCTTAATCACTTCTATATTCTGGGGGACGTAAACAAAAGGAACCTGCCAGGGGGAGGTCCCCGTTAAGGGGACGCCGGAGTCGGGTTTGGACTTATCCGAAACAATGTAATTATTGACGGCCATCAACTTCGACCAGGACTCCGTCGGTGTGTTGGCCATCAGCCGGGCCGTTTTGCCATAAACGACGGGGCTATACCCCAAGGCGTTGCGGATTTTAAAAAGTGAAACCGCGTTGACGGGATAGGGGACCCAATCGGTATTTCCGTGGTGCAAGGCAGGATATTTAAAACTGCCGTCCTCCAAAAGGAGGCGGCTGTTCGATGCCCGGTCATGGAAACCGGGCATCCGGGGTAAATAATGGAGAAAATCAAAATTGGAGGCTGGTCCCAGGGAGGATGGGCAGGAATACCAGCCGGTTAAGATCATGGAAAGTAGGAAAGAGAGCTGGAAAAATTTCAAGGCCGCCGAAGCTTTGATCCGGTTCAAATTCCAAAACCCAATCCCCATTAAACCCACCCCCAGGGAAAGTATCTCGCCCCAGGGGATGGAGGGTCTCAGAAAGGCCAAGATTAATAGGCCTAAGCCGTAGAAAAAAAATGTTTTTTTTACCCCTCTTTCCTTTTGATGTTTATCCAACCACTCGTAACCCCAGGCCAAGAGGACTGAGCCGCAGGCAAGGGTGGGGAAAATAAACCGAAAACTGGCGCGAAGCATCCGAAACCCCGGCGCCCAAAGGCAAAGCAGGCGATAAAGCGGGAAAAATTGGCCAAGACTAATGAGGAAGAATAGGAAACCCAGAGCTAATAAAAGAGGTTTGAGACAATCTTTCTTTTTTCGAATGGCCCAAAAAATAAGGAGGGGCGACCAAAGGCCCGAGTATCCAGAGTTTCCCAAGAATTCCTCGTGGGTGAGGTTATGTTCTAGGGGATTTACCGGAAAAAGGAATTGAAGCAGGGTTTTGGGATTTAGGGAATTGCCGGCATTGAATTTCAGGAAATCAAAAGGGGCTTGGGCACGGTCGCTTAATCGGATGAATTCCAGCGAGGGGATAAAAAGGGCTAAAAGGGGAAGGCTTCCCCAAATAAGGCTGGCCAAGGCCAGGGCCGGTTTCTTGAACCTGTTCCGTTGAAAGTCCTTTTGAAATAATCCTGAAGTCCAAGCGCGAATGATGAAATAGAGGCCCCCTGCATAGAAGGCGCCCAGGGCGATCTGATAACTTCCGCAAAGGAAAAGGGCGGCAAAGCAAAGCCCTGTTTTAAAGGCCCAGGAGATGGAGCCTAAAATCGAAAGGCTTTCCAAGCACAGGAGAAGCCAGGGAAACCATGCAAAGGCCGCCAGGATTGGTGGGTGGATAATTTCCCACCAATAAAAACCCGATAAAGCGTAAGCCAAAGCGCCCAGGGCGAGGGCCGGGCCCTTGATTTCCAGGCGGCTAAGCCAGTAATGGATTCCCAGAGCCGCCAGAAACAGGTGGGCCAGATTAAAAAGGGTCATCCCCCAGGGAATGGGGAACAAAAGAAATGGATATAGGAAGGGATAGAAGGACATGCAATCGGGATGGGCGGCGAAGGGCGAGCCACCCAGGTAATAGGGGTTCCATAAGGGGAAATGGCCTTGCCAAAGATTTTGTCTTAATAAATCATGCCAAACGGCGAAGGTGGGGATATCGCCACCGTCGTAAAATTGATTTGAAAGAAGACCTGGAAGGAAGGCAAGTAGGGAGAGAAATGCGTATAAAAAGGCCGGGTACCTCAACCAATGGCCCAGGGGTAAGCGCCGTTCCAAGAAGCGACCGATCATTTTCCAAGTATAATGCCGGGGTCATAAAGCGTGATTTTTTTCTTCGGTTGGTTTTGAATACATTAAAGGGAACTTCCAAAAATTGTTATTTCCCTTCTGACTAGAGGGGATGAGGGTGGATCGCCTTGTTTCATTACCCCTCACCCTACCCTCTCCCTCAAGGGGCGAGGGTTTAGATAAATTTTTTGAGGTCCTTAAAGGATATTATTTGAAACCCCAACCCTTTGAGCGGTCACCGGAAGTGCCGCCCGATATCACCTTTATTTCCCTGCCCAAAGCGCTGGCCCAGTTCCACCATCTTCCCTCCCATGTCCCCATTTGGGTCCACCAACAAGCGAGGGTGGAGGAAAAAGGCTACGACTTTCAAGAAGGTTTGGAACCCATGAGGGAACTCCTCAAACAAACTCCGAGTGCGCCGGGAGCCTATCTTTTCCAGTTGTTCCTGAAAAAATGGCCGAAATTGGTGGAAGTAAATCCCTATTTTGAATCAAACCGGATCGCCGAGGCGATTCCAAAGCTGGTGGAAATTCTGGACATCGACCCGGAATGTCCTTTGACATGCTTCCAACTTGGTTTTTGTTTTCGTGCCACGGGGGAATTGGAAAAATCGGCGTCCTTTTACCAGCAAGCCCTACGCATGGCGCCTGAGGCGGGTTGGATTTACAGCAACATGGCCCGCACCTATCAGGCCATGGGAGACCACGCGAAAGCTTCCGAGGCCTATTGGAAGGCCCTGGACCTCTTGCCGGGTGACCATTTTGTCCTGGAACAGCTCATGGCTTTGGGCGAGCTATTCGCTCTTCCCCAGGAAGACCAGGCGGGGAAAAGCTCGGCCTCCTTCGTGCGACGGGCGGATTATGAGAAGAAGATGAAAGAAATCGTCGAAAAAGAAAAAAATCCTTCCAATCTCTTCAGTTTGGGTTGGCGGTTACTCCAGGACCGTTTGAATAACCTGGCTTGCGAGTGTTTTGAATCCGCCCACCGACTAAACCCGGAATTGTCCGAAGCGATCCTGGGATTGGGGACGGCTCATTTGGAGGCTGGCCGGTTCAAGGAAGCGGAAATTTTCCTTGAAGAATATTTGGATTTAAACCCCCAATCGGCCGCGGCGCACCTGAACCTCTTTAAAGTTTATCTGGCGCAGGACGAAAGGGATTTGGCCTGGGACGAGATTCAAACGGCCGTGCGATTGGATCCCAACCGTTTGGACGCCTTACGCCAGCTCTATTTTCTATTCCGTGAGACGGACCGGAAGGATGAGGGGATGGAGTTTTTGGACCAATTGGCCTTGGACAATCCGTCGGGGTTTGCCCCGCTCCTGGTCAAGGGTCAGGTTTTGGCGGAGGAAGGAAATTGGCTTGAGGCCCAAGAGGCCCTCCAAGAAGCGCTTCTAAGGGATCCGGACAACGAGGAAACACTACTTTTCTATTCCGCCGAGTTGGGGAAGAGGGGACAAAGAAGGGAATTAATACAATTTCTTGAACCGAAAACCGAAACCATGCCACTGTCCCTGACGATCAACCTGGCCATGGCTTACAGTCGAAATGGACAAATGGAAAAAGCCAGTAAATTGCTGAAGAATTTTCTTCAAAGACCAGGGCTTTCCCCGCTGGACAAAGGCCGGGCTAAAAATCTTTTGAGGGAATTGGGGGACCACCCATGAAAAGGGAAAAATTCTTGTGGCCCCTAACCCAAGGCCATCACCGGGGGTTGGTGGCGGCCAAAAACATCAAAAGCCGTATTGCCCAAATGGTTCCCGAAAACCAGGAAAAGGAAATGATTTCTTTGCGGGCCGAAGTGGAGGAATTTTGGAAAGAGGATTTAAAGGCCCATTTCGCGGCTGAGGAGGAAATGATAGGCGTTTTCACCGCTCACGCCGGTCCCGCGGATTCGGATGTCGTGAGGATATTAAGTGACCACCGCACCATGGAACAACTGATCAAAAAAGGGTTCAAGGAGGATTTGCTCAGACTGTCGGATATTCTTACCAAGCATATCCGTTATGAAGAGGACGTTTTTTTCGGCCGGATTGAAAATACCCTCACACCTACCGAAATCAGGACGGAAGAAGAAATGTTGCTGAAAAAAGCCGTGCCGGTTTGTGTCATCCTGCCCAAACCCGGAAAAGGATTTTAGTCCTCGAGGTCAAAAACGGCCACGACCGGTTTTTGCGAAGTTTCTTTCGATTTTTTTTGCAACATTGGATTAATGACAAACTCGTCCTTGCTGTACAAGTGCTGGACCCGTTTCAATTCCGCCTTTTGATCGGGAAATAAATAGTCGCAATGGTTCAAATGGTCCGCGACAAGGCAGAGACCGGTTCCCGGCCGGTTCCAGAATTCCAATAAATTATCCAACAGAATGATAGGACCATCCCCATTCTTGATTTTTTCCTCATCGACCTGATGGAGGCCGTCGTGATAGACGAAAAAATAATTGTGGTGGAATTTGAACTTTATTTTTCGGGCGGTATCCATGAAGAAGACGCCGGCGTCGGAAATCACCAGTTCGGTAAAGCGGTCATTGTTGGTTTGTTTTCGGAAAGCTAAGAAGCGAGCGGGGTCGAGGGTAAAGCCGGCAAATCCCAAGTTGCGATACTCGTCGTGGATTTTCTTGCTCATCCTGCCGAGGGCATCCAACTGTTCGGGTGTCAAATGGTCTAGCGACATAAGCGGCCTTCAATCAGTGTGGTTAAAGTGTAAAACACCGGCGTGAATATTTTCGACCGGAGATTAATATTACCACATGTATCCAGGGAAAAATCGCTAGAGGGAATTAGAAAAGTAGAAAGGCGGATATTCACGATCAACTGAAAACCGGAAAAAGCTTTTAAGAAAGGCTTTTTGGGTTGTTTGAGCGATCCAATGAAAAAAAAGTGTGGGGTGAAACTAAAACGACAAAACCCATCGCGAAAAACAGCATGTCCCGCGCGACCGACCACCAGGTCATTTTTTCCTCCGAGTCCATTTTGAAACACCCGCAGTTGCAGTCGATGCCTTTGAGCAGGTCCCGGGTAATGGCGAAAGAATAAATGATCATGAGGGCGCAGAAAATAAGCGACGCTCCACGCCACCTAAAGCCACTGATCAAGCAAAGTCCTGTAAAAAATTCAAACCAAGGAATTACGACAGCGGTTGAGGAGATAAGGGGAAGGGGCACAATGCCATAACATTCCTTGATTAATATGGAGAACGCCGTCGGATCTCCCAACTTGTCGAGGCTGGCACCGGCCAGGATGAAACCGCAAACGATCCGCAAAAGAGTTGTCGTGGCAATTTCCCCCTCGACCCTAGGCGAAGAAAAAATGCGGACCTTTGACCCGCAACAAAGAAGGATGAACAAGAAGCTAAATACGGACAATGTTTTGTCATTTAATAATTCAAGGATCCTCATGGTTTTTCCCCCACGCTAACCGGGTAAGACGCTTTTTTCCAATCCGGCCAGCCTCCCGTGAAGATCTCAATGTGTGTAAAACCCGCTTCCATCAAGGTTTTCGCCACTTGAAGGGACAAGTCGCAATCTCCCCCATGACAGTAGGTGATGATCTCCTGGTTTTTATCCATTAATTGGGGGATGACGAGAGGAGCGAATTTTTCCAGTTCATTGCCGTAAAAATTCAGGGCCCCGGGTATATGGCTTTCCTGATATTCCTCTGGCTTCCGCGCATCTAGGAAAACACAGGTTTTTTTGTCAAAGCGTTCTTTGACCCCCACAACACTTAGCCGGGTGATGTTATCGGCCGTGGTAGGTGTCGGAATAGACTTTATCCTTGGGGTTTGGGTGGGCGGTTTTTTCCAACCGGGATAATCGGGGGCCAGACTGGAACTATTTTTTATTATCGTTTGCAAGTTCGATGATTTCGGGGGCTTGGCCTTGAGCTCGATCCCATCTGAATAAAAAGAGTTGAAAAGGATGGCAAAGATAAAAGAAAAAGCCAAAAGGTTCCAAGCTTGAAGGAAAACTTCCTTACCTGGAACCACAAACGCTAGTTTGGCCGATTGGTTTAAAATATTTTGAGTTCGTTTCAAGGCCATAAGGATTTCTATTGTAGGGGCCCGGTGTAATATTTCAAGAAGTTGGCGGGTTCTTTCAGGGGAATCAAGGGTTTTCATTCCCGAAAAGTGGGGTGAAAATGAACCCCTTCCCTGTCCTTCCTGAAGCAGCTTCATGTAGAATAGCGAAAGTCCACAGGAGAAAACTTGAAAAACGAATTCACTATCAGCCGCCAAAATATTTTCGTCATCGCGTTTTTCGTCCTGCTCATCGGCCTTTTGAGCCTTCTTTTTTCCTTGTTGGAACCCTTTCTTCGTTCCTTTGTTTGGTCCACCATCATGGTCATGGTGTTTTACCCGGTTTATACCAAACTGCTCAAGTTGACTCACGGGCGCACGACTTTGTCCTCATTTATTTGCACTCTCATTGTGTTGATTTTTCTCTCCGTGCCGGGTTTTGTTATCGCCGTCAACTTGGGAAGGGAACTCCCCAAGGTTTACGCGTTTCTTTCCACGGCTGAGTGGAACGAGAAGAGCTTATGGCTGGTGAACAAGTTGAAATCCTACAACCTGGAGTCTTGGTTGCAGAACTGGGGCATCGATTCCAGCCAGTATGAGGCGGAAATCCAGAAACAAATCGCCACCGCCATGCAAAATTTTTCCCAGATGGTTTTGGATAAAATGACCAATGTTTTCAAGAGCCTGGCGAATTTTATCCTGGAAGCCGCCTTTGTTTCGGTGGCGGTGTTTTTTTTCTTCCGGGACGGGGCCAGGTTGTCCTTGAAAGCCATCGAGTTCCTTCCGCTTGAAAAAGAACACCAAGGTAAAGTCGTAAAGACTTTTTCCGTGACGGTCACTGCGGTGGTTCGGGCGATATTCCTGACCGCCCTGGTCGAGGGAGTTCTTTCCACATTGGGGTTCGTGGCTGCGGGAGTCCCGGTTCCGTTCCTATTGGGGCTGGCGGTATTCGTGCTTTCCTTTATTCCATTCCTGGGGGTGACTTGGGTTTGGATACCGGTCGCAACCTGGCTTTTTTACCAGGACCATACACTTGCGGCGGTAGGACTCACTTTATGGGGGCTAGTTTTAACGGCCGTTGACCATGTCCTAAGGCCCTGGCTTATCGGCAGCCAAGCCAAGCTTCCCCTTTTCTGGCTTTTTTTCACGACGATCGGTGGTCTGAAAGTTTACGGGTTCCTAGGGATTTTCCTGGGCCCCATCATCCTTTCCATGGGAATGGCTTTTTTGGCGATATACCGGGAAGTCTATGTCGGATTGACAAAGCCGGCTCGAAGCCGGGGACGCTCCTAGCAAACCCCTATTGCTTTCCTTGTTTTAAAACTCAAAAATAGTTCCCCTGTTGGACCATCATTATTAGGAGACGAAGAATGCGCTACCGTTGGCTGGGTAATACGGGACTTAAAATCAGTGAAATAGGTTTTGGCGCATGGGCTATCGGGGGCACCTGGTGGGGCCCGCAGGACGACACTGATTCCAAGCTTGCCTTGCACCAATCCTTGGACATGGGGTGCAATTTCATCGATACGGCATGGGTCTATGGAAACGGCCACAGTGAAAAACTGATCGGCGCGGTCATAAAGGAAAGGCATGAGAAGCCAGTCATCGCCACCAAGGTTCCTCCCCGAAATTGGAACTGGGACAATTTGCCAGGCACCCCCCTTTCCGAGGCTTTTAACGCTGAATGGATTATCGCCCAAACGGAAAAATCCCTCCAAAATTTGGGGGTGGAGTGCCTGGACGTGCTCCAGCTTCATACCTGGCTTCAGGAGTGGAATCAACAATCTGAACCTTTGTTGAGGACGATCGCCCGATTGAAACGCGATGGAAAAATAAGGGCCTTCGGTATTTCCTTGCGGGACAAGGGTTCGGAGGAAGCCAATGACTTGATCCGGTGGCGCCAGGTGGATAGCCTTCAAATCTTTTTCAATCTTCTCTATCAAGATCCTCTTTGGAAGGTATTCCCTTTAGCCAAGGAATATGGGGTGGGCGTGATCGCCCGGGTTCCATTGGCCTTTGGGGCCCTCAGCGGGAAATTCAACGCCAAGACCCGTTTCATCGGGGATGACCACCGGAGGAACCTTTACGCGGGGGAAGGCCTTCAAACCACTTTAAGGAAAGTGGAAAAACTGAAATTCCTAGAAACCAAGACCCTGTCCATGGCGGAAGGGGCCTTGAAATGGACCTTGGCTTATCCGGAAGTTTCCACCTCCATTCCGGGTATCCGGAACTTAAGACAGGCGGTGATGAATTGCGTAGCCGGTGACGGAGAAACACTCTCCCCGGTGTCCGCCGGTAAGGCTGAAAAGCTTTATCAAGCCAATTTTGGCTTGCCGGTTAAAACCCTTTCCTCGGATGAGGGAGTTCACGCTGTGTTTATGTCGGGTGTCCGAGTGGCCACCAAGATTAAGGTCAAAAAGACTGCCAAAGTAAAATCCTCTACCCGAAAGAGAAGCGTCCCGGTAAAAAAGGCCAAGAAAGCAAAATCTAAACCTAAAAAGAAAAAAAAGTGATCAAAAACTGGAAAAAGCACAGCCAAAAAATTGATTACGATTGCGGATTTTTCCAAGTACAAGTGCACCGAAATTCCTCCCCGATTACCGGAAAAAAACATCCCTTTTATGTTCTTTCGACCCGGAACTGGGTCAATGTCATCGCCCTGACCCCGGATCAAAAGGTCTTGATGGTTTCCCAATACCGGCATGGGTCGGGCAAGATCAGTTTGGAGATCCCCGGGGGCGCTGTGGACCGTAAGGATTCTTCCCCACTGGCCGCGGGAAAGCGGGAACTTCTTGAGGAAACGGGTTACCAGGCTTCCAAGTGGTATCCCTTGGGACAAATCCATCCCAACCCGGCTATTTTGAACAATACCTGTTACCTATTCCTGGCCACGGGGGCAAAACGGGTTTCTCAACTAAAACTGGATGAAGCAGAGGAATTGGAAGTAAGCCTTCATCCGATCAAGGATATTCCCGGGTTCATCCGCAAGGGACGCATCCGTCACGCGCTGGTTGTCGCAGCCTTTTATCTTTTTGAGCTATTTAAACAAATGAATCCGGGCAAACCCTAACGAAAATCCTTTTAAGGAAAACCCATCCTTTTGCCTAATCTGTCAAACAAATAAAGCTCAAAACTAATAAAACTCCCTTGCGATTTTTTATTCAGAAGAGTAGCTTATTTTTAATACAGGAATCTGTATCAGTAACGATATGAAAGAGGTGTCCCATGTCCCGTGTCTGCGTTTTCATTGATGGAAGCAATTTATACTTCGCCTTAAAGCGGAATAACAAGATGACCCGGGTTGATTACTACCAGTTTTCGCTCGCCTTGGCGGGAGATCGCCGCAAATTGGTCCGTACTTACTATTACAACGCGGTTTTTGACGCCACCCATTTTTCGGACAAAGCCAAAAGCCAACAATCCTTTTTTGATTCCTTGGACCGCACCCCTTACCTTGAATTAAGGCTGGGCCGCATCATCCAAAACCGGGAAGGGCACCGTATGGAAAAGGGAGTTGACGTTCGAATGGCCGCCGATATGGTTTATTACGCTGCCAGGGATTTCTATGACGTGGCTATCGTGGTGACCGAGGACCAGGATTTCTCCCCGGCCATGGGTTTGGTGAAAGAATTGGGTAAGCACGTGGAACTGGCCGTTTTTCCGGACGCCCAGAGCCGGGAAATGATCCGCACCGCCGACAAGATCCTGAACCTTGATGAGGTTGTCAATTCACACGCCGCCCATGTGTTCCCGCCTTCCCAAAATACGGAAGACAAGGCGCACGCGGATGAGGAAATGGCTTTCGGGGTCTAATCAATCAATTTCCCCACCCCCTCATCGTGGAAAACAATGACGGCGTGGGGATGCCTTTATTTTTCATTCAGTGTAGTATTTTCGTTTTTGGAAATTTCTAAATTTAGTAACTTTACAAACTATTCACCTTATTTGAACAAATCCATTTGATTGTCCCCGAAGAGCGCGTTCCAATGGGTGCGCAAGCCCCACTTCTCACGGTAAAAACGTACCTTTTGATAGAGCCTCTCAATGTAATCGTCCGTGGGATAAGCCCGGGCGCCATAAAGTTTGATTGTCTGGGAAAAGAGTGAGGGGCTGTAGGTTTTCAAGACATTGAAATAGTAACCCCTTACGACTTGGCCCCTTAACCTCAACACGTTGTAGACGAAATAATCCACGCCGATTTCCGCCGCTATTTTTACCATTCCCTCAATCGCCTCGTCGGAATCCGTGACACAGGGAATGATTGGCATCAAATGAATTCCGCAGGGAATACCGTAGGCCTTGAGTTTTCGTAATGCCTCCAGCCTCCTTTCGATGGTGACCGTGTGGGGCTCTAAAAATTTCTGTAGTTCGGGCTTCAAGGTGGTCAATGTCATGGCCACCCCGCCGTTGGCCCGGTCGACCACTTCCTTTAAAACGTCCAAATCCCTCAGCACCAAGTCCGACTTGGTCGAAAAGACCGCGGGCCAGGAATATTTCGCGAAAAGCTTGAAGGCTCCCCGCGCCAGTCCATATTTTTTTTCCGCCGGCTGGTAGGGATCGGTTGCGGCGCCCAGGCTGACCCAGTCTTTTTTTCGCCGTGGGTTGGACAGTTCCTGTTCCAGCACCTCCAAAAGATTCACTTTGACCTGGATCTTTCGCTGAAAATCAAAGGAATTCTGGAAACCCAGGAACCAATGGGTGTAACGGGCGAAACAAAAGGGGCAGCCATGGCGGCAACCCCGGTAAAGGTTCAGGCTGTAGAAAAAGGGTTTGTGGCTGTAGGGAAGCCGGGCGTGGTGAAGGGCCGACTTGACCTTGATTTCGATGTATTCCACTTCCCGTGGATCGTCATCTACCTCCGTGAAAGTTGGCGAATAGGAAGTGGAAAGGAAAGGGTCTTTCACGGCCTAGGCCCCTTATTTAGATAATCGGGAATCCCGGTAAAAGAAAAATAAGCTGGGGGAAAAACCCTCGGATTGGCCGACTTCCCGCCTTACCTGGTCGGCCCTCAGGAGGAAGGACCGGGTGGATTCGGAAAGCTTATCCGGCGTCACCAGTTTGATCCACTGCGGTTCGTCATCCCAAAAAGTCCCGGGGGATTCGCCAGACGGAATGGATTTCTCCTTGAGGAACTTCAGGAACTCGGAGAGGGAAGAAGAATTTTTCAAGGCTACCCGGGTGAAAATCCCCCGGGGCCAGATCAGAAAATCCAATAAATGATATTGTCCCATAAGCTGGCCCCGCAAAAGGGACTGAACTAACCGGTGGGCGCCTTGGAGCTCTTTCAACCAATCCGAATAAACCACTGTGCGAAGGGAAATCTCGTAAGTGAATTCATTGCCTGACGGCGCGGAATATTCAAACGAACCTTCTTGAACCAAAAGATTGGAATGGGAAGACGCATAAACCATAAAACCTCCTCAAAAAAAGACAGAGATGCCTTGGATGAAATCTGTAAAAGGAAAATGATTTGGCGGCTGATTTACCTCGGACTGAAGACCCCAACGACCTTGCCGATGATGCGGAAATCCTGGCCCTCGGTAACCACGATATCCTTGTACTTGGGGTTGGCGGGTTCCAAAACCACCTTCGAGCTGGTTCTTCGGAAGGTTTTGACCGTGGCTTCCCCCTCGATGAGCGCCACCACAATTTCCCCGGGAGAGGCATGGGTGGTTTGTTGAACGATGACCTTGTCCCCGGGCAAAATATGCGCGTTGACCATGGAATCGCCCCGAACGGTAAGCGCAAAGAGGTTTTTCCCTCCTCGAGCCATCCCGGAGTCCACCACCATGGTTCCCTCACGATTTTCTTCCGCTAATAAGGGCAAGCCAGCCGCGACTTTTCCCAGAATGGGAATGGAAAGACCTCCGGGAGAATCACCGGTTACTTTTAATCCCCGTGCGGTGTTATCTTCCCGCTCCAAATAACCCTTTTCCTCCAACGCCAGTAAATGCTTACGCGCGCTTTGGGGGGAATTCCATTTAAAGTGCCGCATGATATCGCGCACCGTGGGCGGGCGGTGGTTCTGGGTCAAGTGGGTCTGGACGTACTGAAGCACGGAACGCTGTATGTCGGTTAAGGTTTCCTCGGATGGCGCCATCATTTCACCTCGTGAATTTTTTTGTTGAAAAAGAATACGGGCGTATACTAGTATACGAGTGTATTCTTCGTCAAGTAAAAAGAAGGAGGAATTCCATGGTGGAAATGGACCTAAAAGAAGCGCTGGAAACGCCCCTCTGTGAAGAAAAGGCGGCGGATTATCTGGGGCATCGCCGGCGTTTAAAAGAGAAATACGCCGCTTCGGGTGTCCAAGCCCTCCAGGATTACGAATTGCTGGAACTGCTGCTTTCCTTTTCCATCCCTCACCGGGATACCAAGCCATACGCCAAACACCTTCTTTCGGTCTTTAAGAATGTCCGTCGGATATTGGATGCGGATATCCAGACCCTTCAAACCCTGGGGGAACTGCCGCCTCAAAGCGCCCTACATTTCAAAGCCATCGGGGACCTGTACCGACTGGTTCCACGGGAAGAATTCAAAAGGGGAAGGATTATTACCAGCCCGGACGACGTGGCTTCCTTTTTAAGGGAACAAATCGGTAGTAAGCCCCGGGAGATTTTCACGGCCATATTTCTCGACCACCGCAACCACTTGCTGGCCTTTGAAAATCTTCAGGAAGGAACGGTGGACCACACAGCGGTTTATCCCCGTGAAATTTTAAAGAGAACCCTGGAGCTTCATGCCACGGGACTGATCATTGCCCACAACCACCCGGCGGGAAGCCTGGAACCCTCCGAGGGTGACAAGCAGCTGACCCGCCAAATCCTGACCGCCTCCCGCGCCATGGGCATCACGGTTCACGACCATTTGATATTGACTACTGAAGGACATTTTTCATTCCGCCAAGCGGGGTTACTAGTTTGAGGTTGCTATTTGCAACCTCAAATAAAGTGTGCGGAGAGGATCGAAAAAACGAGAAGATCGGTTTCACGACTGACCTCGTTAAAATTTAAGGAGTAGGAAATGGAACAAAATCAAACGCCTCTGGAGAAGATACTGATGGTGCTGGGAATTTTCAGGCTGGAGAAGCAGAAGTGGCCCCAACACGCGGTGGAACTTCAATCCTTTGGGCACACGGTGGGAAAATCTTTGGATTTTTCCACTTACCACCAATTCCGGTTCCTTCCAAAAACACAAAGTGAATTGATTTTGGATTTTTGTCTCTTATCCAAGAACGAGTGGACTTTGGGCGGCCAGGCGGTGGTGAAGATTCAGCAGGGAAGCCCCATCACGAACCACACCTTGCCCCTGGAAGTGCGTATTCAAACGTTGGTTCCCCAAAAAGTGGAGGCTAAGTCTTATTGTTTGTTGGAAGAGTCACGGTTGTCGGGAAAGCTTTCCGCTTAGCCTCCGGCAACTTAATCCTTTGGCTAAGGCAACTTAAGGCTTGGCGGACGGCGCGGGGCTTTCCTCTTTTTTCTCGTCGAAGTACATCCCCACGATATTGGCGCCGGCGTCCACGTAAATGACCTCGCCGGTCACGCCCGAGGACCAGGAGGATGCCAGATAGGTGGCGGTAGTTCCAACCTCGTCCTGGGTGACATTGCGCTTTAAGGGAGTCATTTCACCCGCGGTCTTGAGCATGCTTTTTAAACCGCCCACGGCGGAAGCGGCCAGGGTCTTGATGGGTCCTGCGGAAATCGCGTTAACTCGGATTCCCTTTCCGCCCAAGTCATAGGCCAAGTAACGCACGGAGCACTCTAGGGCGGATTTGGCGATGGCCATTACGTTATAGTTCGGGATGACTTTCTCCGCGGCGTAATAGGTCAGGGCCATGATACTGGCGCCTTCGTTTAAAAGTGGGATGGCGGGACGGGTGATGGCGATCAGGCTGTAAGCGGAAATATCGAGGGCCAGATGGAAACCTGCGCGGCTGATATTGGAAAAAGCGCCGGAAAGCTCGTCTCTGTTGGCAAAGGCGATGCAATGAACCAGGATGTCGAACTTGCCCCAGGCTTTCTCCACATCCTTATAAAGGGTTTCGATCTGGTCATCCTTGGACACGTCGCAGGGAAGGATCAGCGTGGCTCCGACCGACTCCGCCAGGGGACGGACCCGTTTTTCCAGGGCTTCCCCCAGGAAATTGAACCCCAGTTCGGCGCCTTCCGCGTGGAAGGCTTTGGCGATGCCCCAGGCGATAGAGCGGTCGTTGGCCACGCCGAAGATGAAAGCTTTTTTGCCGGACAGTAATCCCATTTCCTATTCCTCCGTGAGCTGGTTAAGGCCGGATTAACTTAACGGTTTTTATGGGTACTTTAAAGCACAAAAACGGGGACGAGGCGCCTATTTCAGGGGGTTCGGGAGAAAACCGTTTCTTTTTCCCGCTGGGCTGAAGAATAATAGCCCCTACGGAAAGCCTTGGATAGGAAGTATTCATGATCAAGCACATCGTGTTATGGAAAATAAAAGATGGGGTGGAAGGAAAAACCAAGAAAGAATCCATCCTTAGGTTAAAGGAAGCTTTGGAAGGCTTGAAAGGGAAGATAAAAGAAATCCAGTTCCTGGAAGTGGGGCTTAACTTCAATCCCGCTGACACAGCCTGTGACCTGTCCCTGTACACGGAATTCAAAACCCGGCAGGATCTGGGCCTTTACCAAAAGCACCCCGAGCACATGAAGGTAGTCGAGCTGGTGAAAAAGCTGGCGGTCGAGCGACGGGTTTCGGATTACGAAGCCGCATAAAAACATTGGCTCCAAATTTTCTGGACTAAAAGGAGAGCTTCATGGCTAAAACAACCAAGACCAAAATCAAGGAGGCTTCCATCTCTTCCAAGGCATCTCCCTCCTCTAAGTCTTCGGAAGACAAGCCCAAATCCTCGGGTACCTTCAAAATCGCCACCTTCAACGCCAATTCCATAAGGATGCGGCTGCCGATTATTTTAGACTGGCTCAAAAAAGAACAACCCGACGTGCTGGCCATACAGGAAACCAAGGTCCAGGACCACGAATTTCCGAAGGAGCCTATCGAGGCGGCGGGTTGGAACGTGGTTTTCCACGGCCAAAAGTCCTACAACGGGGTAGCCTTCATTTCCAAAAAACCATTTGGGGATGTGATCAAGAGGCTTTACCCCAAGGACGCCGAGGAGCAGGCGAGATTTCTCGTGGGAGAATACGAGGGAGTCCTCCTGATCAACACCTACGTTCCCCAGGGGTTTGACATCGAGTCGGAAAAATACCAATACAAACTTAAATATTACGTGGATCTCAAAAAGTATTTCCAGAAAAACATTCCCACTGATCGTTCTGCCCTTTGGATGGGGGACCTGAACGTTGCCCCAACGGAAATCGACTTGAACAACCCTAAGGGAAACAAAGACCACCCCTGCTATCACATTGATGCCCGTCAGGCCCTGGAGGAAACCATGAAAGGGAAGTGGACCGACCTGTTCCGGGAAAAAGAAAAAGGCCCCGGTCATTACACCTTTTGGGACATGCGCTTCCCAGGGGCTTTTCAAAAGAACTTGGGCTGGAGGATCGACTTTTTGATGGGAACCCCACCCATGGTAGAAAGACTCCAAAAAATATGGATCGACACCAAGCCCCGGGGCCTCGAAAAACCCTCCGACCATACGTTCCTGGTGGCTGAATTCCTTCGCTAAAGCGCAAATGTTTGACACTCTTGGGTCTTCCAGGCGGCCCATTAAATCCCAAATAGGGGTTTTGGGACTTGGCACAGACTCTGCATTAACCCACTACGTTCTTGCCCCAAAGCTATTAACAAAAGGGGGGGACGTTTGCCCCAGAAGGGGTGCCCCATTCATTGACGAATAAATGCTTTGGGAGCATAATTAAGACGAAAGAAGAAGTTTAGAAAGCGTTACTAATGGAGTTGCCGCTCCGACGTTTTTCTGGATTTCATGTTAAACTACCAAGATAAATGCAAGCTTCAGGAGCGGCAGATTATGGATCAAAACCTGCGACTATTCAAACTCACACGCCTTCGCCAGGGACTTTCCCGTTTTTTTGGAACCCAACCCCCAGATTTAAAGTCCTCTTTTAACAACTTTTCCAACATCCGTTCCAACAAGGGTTCGGCCCTCGTCATGGCAATTATTTTCATGATTGTGGCTACCACCCTGATTACCGTCGGAATGAAAATGGTTTCCACTTCGGCAAGTGATTCCAAACAGCAGCAACTTTACGTGGGAGAGGCCGAAAACGTAGCCCGCGCCGGTTTAACCGACGCCCTGGGATATTTCATCCGCCAAAAAAATGTGGTCTCGGCTTATACCAACAATCCGTCGCCGGGGACAGCCGGGGTATTCGGCGCGGGAATTTCCTATATCGACCAGCCCTTTAATCCCGTCAACAATATCGTCAACGCCCAAAAATCCGATACCATGGACGCGAACATCGGCATCGTCAATGAGTACTCCGTGGACTCGGCGGATGTTTCGACGGATGCCAACGTGGTCTTTTTCGGGCGCTACGAGGTTAAAAAGGTGCCGGCCGTTGTTGGGTCGATTACCCCGGTGGCCACACCCGACCTGAGTACGGCGCGCGACATTACGGGCAACCGGATGGGGAAATACGTCAACGGGGATGGCTTTATTTGGTCGGTGTCCAGCACCGGATACGTGTACAAACGCTTGGATAAAACCTACAGCGCGGGGCCTACCTGGGCTATCCCCTTCAACCAAGCCCCCAATAAGATCGTGGCCACGGCCAAGATGACCACCGAATTCCGGAAATTGACGCTCACATTGCCGCCCGGTTCCGGCACCACCTGGTACGCGGCGGTTTATTGCTTAAACGCCAACAAGATCACCCTTCCCGCCAACGACCAGGGAATCCTCAACGGTGCCGTGTCCAACACAACCTTCCCCGCGGCCGCCCTGGGGCAGAGCCCCGCTTGTTCCAATCCGGTCGGAAAAGACGCCATCAATTGCCAAGGCCCCCCCGTCACCTGTGTGAACTCTCTGAATTCCCCCTTGGCGGATACCAGCGTTTTCGGAATGACCTTGGCGCAGTTGCAATTCCTGGCCGACTACCGCGCCGATGCCACGAATCCCCTGAACATCGCGGGTTCTGAGAAATTAATCTACTATAACGGCAATGTGACCTTCGGGGGCGCTTTGGCGGCGCCTTACGACCGGCTTTGTATTCATGGGGCCAATGCCACCGAATCGACGGCTTCGGGAATACTCGTCGTCAATGGCGATTTGATCCTTCAGCCCGGCAACTTGAGCGCCAGCCCTAATCCCATCCTGGGCAGTTGGTTCGATGGAATCATATTTTGCACCGGCAACCTGTCGGTCCAGGACGGATGCGAAATCAACGGGTGCGTGATCATGGGAACCCCCGCCGCCCACGCCGGGTCAGGAAACGTCACCATAACGGGCAGTGCCGGGAATTTTGGGGAAATTACATTAAATCCGGCGGTCATAAGCCAGGCTTTAAACCTGGTGGCGGTTTACCGGGAGGATAAGACGGCGCGGAAAACGCTTTTAGCCGTGCCAGGTTTGCAGTGAAGCGGGCAGCCCGTTTGGAAGGAGGACGAGGATGAATAAGCTCAATCAACAAGGTTACAATTTGGTGGAATTGGCCATCGCGGTCCTCATCCTGGGGGTCATGGCCTCCGCCGTCATCACGGCCCGTTCCTACATGGCCAAACAAACAGTGAAAAACACCGACACCGCCTACGCCACCCAGAAAGCCATCCAAATGTTCGAGGAACTCAAGACCCTCGTCAACGGGAACGAGCAGCTCGGCGTGGCGGTCCTGGACAATTACAGCGACGGTTCGATTTTCGACACCGTCCTGACGACGGACAAAACTGTGGATACGCACAATGCCTCGAAAAATCCCGGGGACCCCTTGAGCGGGAACCGGACGACAAACGGGAATTGGCGGTACTTGAGGCAAATCCAGGTTAACCGCGTGGCCGACGACCCGAATGTCCGCCAGGTCATCATTAAGGTGTGGCGCTACGCCGGTGACACGAGCCCTAACCAGCCGGGGGCCCTTCTGGCGACGGTCGGGGGCATCCTGAGGACCATTCAAGGGCCGGTTTCCCCCACCCAGGTAATGGACCTATACGTGCTGGCCCTCAACAACGTGCCCGGGTGGTGGGTCCAGGTACCGGAGATGGAAGCCGTCTTCCAGGACGTCATCGCGGATATCCAGACCCGGAACCCGGGGCTTGAATTCCGGACCCATATCATCAGCCGGACCGCCTATGGCCGGGATCAACAATATGTCCCCTACGTCAACCAGGCATCGGGGACGGATGTCACCGCCTCGCCCTGGGTTTATTTGTATCCCGGGTTATCCCCCACCACCGCCGGTCTCGAGCAGTTTTTCTACGATCCCAATCCCAACGGCGTCCAGAGGGACGGCACTTTCAACGTGGATGGAACCATCAATAATCCCAGCGCCTCCCAATTCTCAACTTGCCCCAATTTCTCGGTGGCCGACCAGTATAACCACGCCGTTCGGTACCCGGACGAACTCGCCACCTACCAAGCCGTCACGGCGGCCTGGGGCGCGGTTACCCTGGCCAACAATGGAAACACCCCCTGTGCCTTTCCCGAAATCAGCGAGCGCATGTTGATCGAGGGAATGAACTCCATGCCCCAATCCTACTATAACGCCATGATCATCAACCTGCACGGGGAGATGCTCCCCATGCCCGCCATGCGCAACTACTCGGACGCGGCGAAGGATATCAACAGCGCCGAACAACCGACCGCCACGCCTAGCGTAGCAACCGGAGGTTTGTACAAACGGGTGGTCACCCATCCCGAACTGCTTTATTACCCGGCTACCTCCGCCTCACCCACTGCCCCCGTGAACCTGAGGGTTTACGCTTACTATGACGGGTTTCAAGACGTGACTCCTGACGTGAATGCCATCGACGCGCAGGCAAATGACACCCGGGCGGACGAGGTCAGTATTTTTCTTCCGGACGTGACCTTGCACCAAGCGGATGTGCTAGGTGTCACCTTTATCGTTGGCAATTCCACCAACAATTATAAAAACTCTTTCCTTAACGCCGGGTGGTCTTGGGGGAATGGTGCTTTTAATACCAGTTTTTCCGTTCCGGACAGCCAGCCATCAGGTAGAACGATTGGGTTTAGAATTTATAATCCAGGCCCAAACAATTCGCAAACCATGATCGTGCTCGACCACACCCCATTGCGCCATCCCCCTGCGCCTAACAACACCGGGCTGAACTCCGCCGACCGCTTGTATGGATTGGAATATATTCCTTGCAGTCCGAATATCACCGCCGGTTTGTCCACTTATGCGTCTTATGCCGGAACCGGTTTTGGGAACGGTCTTACCGTCATCGGAGGGGCGGGCACCCCCAAGAATACCGCACGGTGGATTATTTCCCTCAATATGCCAGTGACAGGAGTTGTAGATCCTGGCGGCAGCGCGGTCACGGTGATGAACAAGGTTTTCACTTCCGCGACAAATTTCATTGGCCAGCACATCATCGAAACCCGGTGGGGCATAGGACTGACCAATAACACGGTTCCCAGCAATTTGTCACGCACCTATGTTTGGGTGGGCAATACCAACCCCCCGCCCGTCACCGAACAATTTCAATTCCAAGGCGATCCCCGCCATATGCCTTACCTGGACGCGAAAGTGGGCGGAATTAACCTGGGTGGTACACAGGCCCAGGTCATCAAAAGCGACGGGTACAATTGGTATTTTAAGACGCTGGCCGTGGCGCCCGTGGATGGTTATTCCGGTTTCGACGACGTGACGGGCGTAGCCGTCAACGGATGGGGGGATCAGCATGTTGAAGTCGACCTGCCCCGTTATTACCAAATGATCCGCCAAGGCTTGTTGAACACCACTTCCATCTTCGCCGGCATCAACGGTATCAACGAGTTTTATTTCGGCTTTGGCGGGGAAATGGGTTCCAACCAAGCCCCCTATGACAACGGCGTGAAATACATCACGAGCCCTTGGAATGTGGCCGGAACCAACAATGTGTGCGAAATTCTCCAAAACGGCCAAAGCGGATGGGTGGCGGCCGGAACCTTGCTCAACAAAAGGGTTATTTCCAACACCGCCAACACTTGGTACGAGAGAAATTGGATGGGAGAGCTTTATCCGGACAGCTCCTACAATGCCTGGTTAAATTGGGGCAATCTGCCTTCGCCCGCCAACGCGATCGCCGGCATCGGGTCAAAATATTACCGGAAATTACACAACTCAGTAGCAACCGGGGGGAATACCCTCAACGGTTTTGGGAGGGAATTTGGAAACATCGCCGAGAGGTCGGCCAACGCTTCTTTCCTCAACGGAACCACTACTGGGACCACCGGGGGCAACTGGTTCCAACAACAAACCAACGGCGTTAACGCTAACATTTACGCCCTGGCGACGACCTGTTATGGCATTTTCCAATATCCCCTGGGGGCCATCCAGAATGGCGATCGGGAATGGTCCATCAATTGGCCGGGAGCCAGCAACACCGTGGGCAACCCGAAACCCACCGAATGGACTATCGCGCCCTACAGCACCAAGTCGGTTATGAGCATCCCAACCGTTGGAGGTCTCTCAAGGCTTTTTTACGACTCCGATGACGCGGGGTCCAATGGGCCTTGGAACGGGGCTGGGGTGGTCCAGCTGGATACGGGAACCCAGAGGGCTTATTACATGGTTTCGGGCTTGTCGCCCTCCGCCAGCACGGGGGTGGCCGAACTTGGGAAGTCGGTCTTGGTGTTTATCCTGCGAACCTTCCTGGATGGCGGCCAGATGGCCGTTACTAATACCTACGGGCATATCGTCCAGCTTCCCCTGGTTCAGCTTTATACCAACCCGGTGCCCCAATATGGCAATCCCACCTCCATTCCCATGGTGATTTCCAGCCCCGTCACCACCGCCTTTCCGGTCACCCTGAACGGCATGGTGATACCCAACTCGCCCGTTACCGACGTCTGGTTCCGTTATCCGGGGGTGACCTCCAACACCGGCAATCTTTACACGGAAGAATATCCCAATAACGCCCTGCCCTTGAATACGATCAACGGCAGCACCTACTACGAACCCGTGAGCCTTATTTACAACCTCAAATACTCCAAGGACACTGGGAAAACCTGGTATTTCATGCAGGGCGACCAGCCTACCGTGAAGGGGGTGCTGGATACCACGAACGGCCACCCGATGACGGTGACCGGCGCCAACGCCATTACCTGGTATAACTGGGACGTCTCCAACTCGGCTAATTTTCCCCAGGGGGACTATTTGATGAGGGTGGAGGCTTACCGCATGAACCAAAACACCAACCAGGTTTATGGCCAGCATTACAGCTATCATGCCGTCGACATCACCATCAACCGGTAACGCCATGAAATCACTTGGCAGGCTGCGATTGGGGGAAGGGGGCTGGACCCTGGTGGAACTGATGCTGGTGACCGCCATGATCGGCATTATCACCCCCGCCATCACTTTTCTTTTCATGAAGGCCAGCCAGGGCATGGCGGCGGATGAGATGCACACCCAATTGAAGAAGCTCAACGAGCAAAGCATGCTGCGCCTCCACGAACGGCTCCTTTCCAATAAGCACATGATGCAAAACACCACTTTTGGGAATAATTTCGTGGGGTATATACAACTGGCGGCGGGCACCCCTCCGCTCCTGGCCGGAAGCCGCCTGGCCCGTACCCAACCCAGCACAGTCACTTCTTTCTCGCCCATAACGGGGGCTGCCATCCCCGCCAGTTTTGGAAACAGCCTTTTTTTCGCGGCCTATGACAATTCCCAAACCTTCATGGGATCCAACGGCCCGATTACCTCGACCGCGCCCCTTAACCTAATTTCCATCGCCGGGTTTCCCATAGCCTTCAGCGGCGCGAATGGGCCGGCCACCGTGACCCTGGATGTTTACCGGTTTTTTTACTATTACCTGACGCCCACCAACGCCAAGGGGTTAAGGGATATTCCTTCCTACCGCCTGGTGGAATGGCAAAGCAAGCAATACGTGGATTGGCAGGAAATAAACAGTTTTTACATTTCGGATAATACCCTTGGGCAGGACATTATTAATTGGGTGACCACGGCCGCCAACTTCCCCGGCGGACCCATCCTGACCGCCTATGACTCCACCGTGGACGACCCCACCCAGGCTTTCATTACCCTGACAAACGGAAGCTATTCCGGCACCCCCATTGGCAGCCCAACGATTACCCAAGCCTCCTGGAGCTATATAACCAGTGTTTCCTCGGGTATTTTGAGCAGCGGTTTTAATTACGGCGTCAGCTCAAACTCGGCCACCTGGACCTCCGCCCCCGCAGCGGTTCCCCAATTCACCACGGCCAGCGGCAATTTCCCGGGCGGGTTCGAGGTGGGAATGATTGGCAACGCCGCCGGGTTGGAGGTCCTCACCCGCAGCCTGCTGGTGGCCCAAGGAGCGGCGCCGAGGATCGTATGGAACGACCAGGTGATGACGCATAACACCAGGGATGTTTGGTAATAGTTTCGGTATTCTTTTTCAGGCCCCGATTGCTAAAGGGGCGGGGATGATGGGAAACAAGCTAGGAATCAAGCCTGAACCCGATGGTCCGGCAAGCCTCCCTCCCTTAAAACCCCTGTCTATTTCATTCCGCGGTCCCTTTTAAGGCCGAAATGGGTTCCTTGAATGGCCCCCTAAAATGCGATATTCTTTAGTTAAATCAAGGAGTTTTTATGCCGTCCTCAACTCAAAAGGGGATTTGGGGTTTCCCGGTTACCCTTTGTCTTCTCCTCCTCGGCTCTTTTTTCCTCCCTTCAGGCCTTTTCGCCCAGGTAGATCACTTTCTTATCTCAGGCCCTGGCGCCAACCTTTACCAGGTTAACCAAAATTTCTACACCTTTACGGTCACGGCTTTGAATGCGGGTAATACCACCGTTGCTGGCTATCAAGATGGGGTGACCGTAGGCCTCTATAACACCGTCAACCCACCTCTGAAAGTTTCGGATCCGGGCGTGACCATTGTCAGCAATTCAGTCACTACTACCGGCCCCGCTTCCGTTACTTTCGTTAATGGGGTACTTACTTTTCAAATGAAGTTCGAGTCAGGATCGGATTCGGAGCAGGTTTATATCCAGGATTCGGGGGGGAGCCCGGTGACGACGGGGGACACTTACCCGGGAATATTCGCGGGCGTCATCGGCGGGGCCGCCATCACGGTCCAGGGTTTCCCGTCGAGTTATTACTTGGAGGACGCCAACCTGGATTCCACCGCCGCCAGTTATCCGGTTTCGACGGACCTTCTGATCGCCCCGACAGACACAGCGACCATTAATTTTCTCGATGGCCAGGGCGGCCCTTTTGGGACAAACGTTCCCGTGGCCGGGGGTGTTACGGGCATTTCCGGCATCGATACCGCCGCGTCCTCTTACGCCATCACCAACGTTACCGGGGGTTATGCCGCGGGGGGAGCGAATATCCTTTCCAATTTATATTTCCAAAAAACCTCCAACGCCACCAACACTCCCGTGACATTCGAGGTCATCCTGGATTACGGCGCGGGCGGGGTCACCCTTTCGGACTATAACAACCCCCGGACCAACGTGGACACGGTTTATTTGTTCGCCAAACCGGATATTCCTTCTTCCGGCTTCAACCTCTGGAACACGCCGGGCGCGCCCGTTTCCAACGCCAGCTTTGTCTCGGCTCCCTTAAACCCCTTTATGACCAACGGCCAAATCATCGTACGGATCTGGGCCGGGAGCGCCACGAACCCGGTGCAGGTGCAATACGAGGACTATCAGAATAATGCAACCTATTTATCCTCCGTCATCGTTCCTTACTCGACCAAAAACGTTTCGCCCGTCAAGGCCACCGTGGCGCCCGCGACCGTCCTATCCAATAGCAATCCCGTGACATTGACCTATACCATCACCAACCAATATTCCTCAGCCCTCACCCAGATTACCTACCAAATTCCGCCTAATTTTGTGGGGGGGGCCGATTGGAGTTTCAACACCCCCGTGACCAGCCCCGTTTTCGGGCACCCGAGTTCCTCGGCGGTGGTCACCAGCAATCCTTCCGGAACCTCGGCCCCCGGGACGATCACGGTAAATTTCACGGCGGGCTCCCCCATGGCCGTCAATGAGGCGGTCACTCTTCAGATGATAGGCATTGCTACCAGCGAGAGTAACAGCTGGCCTATCAGCCTTTTAACCGCGCTCTCGACCTCCGGCAACGCCCCGATCGATCCCTCGGTGCCCATCGTGAAGACCTTGGGAGTGCCCGGCGCGCCGGGAGGGTTGACGGCCGTCCCGATTAATTTCACCACCGGCGGGGGCGCGGTTTCCCTGTCATGGACCCAACCGGTCACCAACGAAAACCCCACCAGCTACATCCTCACGGGAGCCGCGGGCGGCACCGTCACCATTGCCGGTATCGGAACCACCACTTACACGGATAATACCGCGGTCAATCTGACGGGTTATACCTACTCGCTCAGGTCTTATAACGGAGTCGCCCAATCCCCCCCCGCTAATGTCGGCCCGGTGACGGCTTACGCCAATCCCAACCCCCCGGGGCCGGTGACGGCCTTAAGCGGGGGAACTTCCATCCAACTCAACTGGCCGACCCCTGTGGCGGCGGCGGGGGCCTACCCGGTGAGCGGCTACCAGGTGTTCATGGGACCTTCCGGCGGGGAAACCTTGCTGGCCACGGTTTTAGGGGTGGGAACCACGACTTATATCAATTCACCTTTAGCCACCAGCGGCGTGACCTACTTCTATCAGGTGGCGGCTTTTGACACCCAATATCCCCCCGGTGTTGGAGCCCCCGGAACAGCCCATATCAGCGGCCTCACGGCTGAAAACACCCAAGCTTCAGGTGAGCCGCCGGGCAACCCACCCACTGCCGCTATAAGCCTGATCTATCCTGGCGGGTCCACGCCTTCCACCATCATGGTCAGCTGGATTCCTCCTGCTCCCGTGAATGTTCTCAATGGCCCGATTACGGGCTATCAGATTTTTAAGGCGCAATCTTCCCCCGTGACCAGCGCTTACGCTCCTCTCACCACCGTTGGGGCTGTGACATTTTTCAACGACTACAACGCGCCCTCAACCTTTTCCAGCGGGACCGCCTGGAAATATTACGTGGTGGCCATCGACAACAAGGGGATCAATTCCAACCAATCCAACTTCGTCACCCAGGGGGTAGGCCCCTCGGCACCAACCGGCTTCGCGGTGGCCTCCGTCGGCACCACCAGCATTTCCTTCACCTGGAATCCGAACCCGGGAGTGGAAGGAGTAGTGAATTACATCCTCAACCGGGACGTAGTGGGGCCAGTCACGAGCATTAACGGCACTTCCGTTACGGATACCACCATGAGTTATGGCGTGAACCATACCTATTACCTGACGGCGGCGGACAGCGGCCCCGTCACCGGGCCCCATTCGGTTACCCTTACCATGGCCTTGGTGCCGAACGCCCCCACGAATGAGGCGGTGTCTTACATTTACGGGTCCAATAGCATTAGCGTTACTTGGTTTGATCCGGACACCAACCTGGCCCAATACCTTCTTTTCCGCAAAATCGACAGTGGTGCTTATGCCGGTATTACCCACCCGCCAGCGGGCTCAGTCAGTTATTTCGACGCGGCCCCGGCAAGCGCGGGTTCGACTGTTTCCTACATCATGCTGGCGGAAAATATCGCGGGTGACAGCGTGACCTATTCCACCGCGGCGGGCCTCCAGATACCGCCCAACGCGCCCACGGGTTTGACGACATCCTCTTCCGCTGCCGCCATCACCTTGAACTGGACCGCCAATCCGGGATCGGAGAATGTCACGATTTATTCCGTTTACCGGAGCACGAATCCCGTGAGCGGTTTCGTCTCTATCGGCAAAGCGACGAGCCCTACCATTACCTTTAATGACGGTTCCGCTTTAGCGGGAACCAATTATTATTACCAAATCACCGCCACCAACCCAGGCGGCGGAGGATTCCCAGGCGGGGAAAGCCTGGCTTCCGCCAGCGTGACCGCGTCCTTATTGCTGGGGCCCCCGGCCAGCCTCACGACGACCGTATTGGCCAACAACACCAGCGTGGCTTTGACCTGGACGGCACCCGCCAACAGCAGCAACCTAACCGGTTACAATGTTTACCAAGGCACCACCAACAACTTCGCCAGTTCGGTGAATCTCGCCTCACTGGCCGCCACTATCCTGTCCTATACGGATTCAAGCCCTACCACGGCCAACGCGGGAGTCACTTATTTTTACTGGGTCCAGGGCCTGAACACCGCTGGAGCGGGAGCGACGATCCTCAAGGGTGTTCAACTGCCGCCTAATGCGCCGGTAAGCCTGGGCGCGGCGCCCTCTGCCGCCTCCATCCCCGTCACCTGGGTCGCCAATCCGGGATCCGAGGCCGTCAGCTTCTACACCCTTTACCGCGGCACTTCCCCCAACCCGGTGGCGGCCCTGGCCACCAGCATCCTGGGTACCAATTACACCGATATCACGGCCTTGACGGGAACGACTTACTATTACCGCCTCACGGCCACCAATACGGGTTCGGGCTCACCCGCCACAATCCTGGGCGGGATTAGTAATTATTCCTCGGGCATAATCACCGGCCGCCTGCCCCAGGCCCCCGCGAACATGGGTGTTTCTTTGATGAACACCAACAATGACATCGCGGTTACCTGGACCGACGTGACGGGGGTGGATTCCAATGCCACCAGTTTGACCCTCTATTCCAACACCAGCGCGGTTACGGCGGGCGCGGCGGTCAGCCAAATCATCCCGGCTAACACCACAGGCGTCACCCAACTGGCCCAAAATCCCGATTCCACTTTTTACTATTGGCTCCAGACCAACAACGCCTTTGGTACAGGCGCTTTGACTGGGCCCTTCTCCACCCTGACCTACCCGGCAGCGGTCAGCCTTGTTTCAGCGGTTCTTGACGTGGATGGGGTTTCCAGGGACCTCACTTGGACCCCCGTTGGGGGGGCGGACGTGACCCAATACAATATTTACCGTGAGCAATTGGGGGCCTCTTCCTTCGTTTCCATGGGGTTTGCCCCCGCCGCGGGGTTGACATTCCCGGTCAAGAGAACCTCCCCCGTCCTACCGGGGAAGTCCTACATTTATAAGATCACCGCGGTTAATGCGGCGGGAGAAGGGGCGAGCCAAAACGCCGTGATGGTCGGTATTCCGCCCTCGAAACCCACCGGAGTCACCGCCCTTTCGGGTGTCAGCAACGCAGGGGTTACCGTCAATCTTTCCTGGTCCGACCCCAACGCCGCCTCGGAGGGGGTCACGGCTTACACGGTTTACCAAGCCACCACCCTGACGGGAACCTACTCGTCCATCGCCTCCGGAATAACGATCACCAACTATTCCGATGGGTCCGTGACCGGTACGGGGGTTTATTACTACGTTATCGCCGCGGACGACGGGACTGGACAGGAAAGTCCGGTGACCTACACGAGCGCGGTGGCCGTGACGGCCTTCGCCCTGCCCAATCCACCGGGCAGCTTTTCGGGCACGGCGGTTCCAGGGGCGGTTAACTTCACCTGGAGTTCGGCGGTAGCCACCACCTATCCGGTCGCCAGTTACAATATCACCCGAGTGAATCTTTCGAGCGGGGTCTCGACAATCTCAAACACGGTGGCGACGTCCTACACCGATTCGGGGCTGACCAACGGCGTGACTTATGTTTATTACCTGCAAGCAAAGGATAACCTGGGGAACTTAAGCCCGGCGAGCGGCCCGGTAACGGCGACCCCCATCCAGCCCCCCGGGCCGCCCACGAGCGTGAGCGTGGCCACCGGGGACCAGGAACTCCAAATCACCTGGAACGCGGGTGTGCCCGGAACCTATCCCATCGCTTCCTACCAGGTTTACCGGAGCGTCCCCGGCCCCCTGACTCTCCTTGCCACCGTGGGGCCCACCGTGACTGGTTACCTGGCTACGGGGCTTATCGACGGGAACTCTTACTCCTACTATTTGGTTTCCGTGGACAGCAACGCGGTGACTACCTCGCTGGACATCAGCGTTAACTCAACCACCGTGCCCGGTTCCCCAGTTGCCCTCGTGGTGAACCCACCCAGCGCCTTGTCCGCGGCGGCAGGCACGGCCCAAGTCGTCCTTTCTTGGACCGATTCGGTTACGGTGTTGGGCGGGGCGGCCGTTACGGGCTATACATTTTTCCAAAGCACCAGCCAGCTTTCGGGTTATGTTTCCGTTGGTTTTTCCGGGCCGGTAGCTAGTCCCAAGACCTTTTCAGGCTTGACCAACGGAAGCAACTATTACTATTACATGGTGGCGAGCTCGACCACCGGCGTCAGCGCCAACAGCGCCACGGTTTTCGGCACTCCCTCGCTTCCCCCGCCCGCTCCCACTCCCTTGAACGTGACCGACGGAAATGGCCAGGCCGCCTTGAACTGGGGGGCGTCGATTCCCACGGCCCCCGTGACCATCGTGAATTACAAAGTTGTCCAGAGGGTCCTGCCGGCGGGTGTGCCCGTGATCTTTACCACGTCCGGACCAGTGACCACCTATGCGGCCAGCGGCTTGACCAACGGCCAGACGGTGGTTTACCAAGTGGCCGGCGTTGGCTCGAATAATATCCCGAGCGCCTTGTCGAGTGCCGTGTCGGCTTTCCCCTACGCGCCTTTCGCGCCCACGGGCCTTAATTCCACGGACGGGGCGAACGGCGTTACTTTTAATTTCACCGCTCCTGGCACGCCTTGGGGTGTGGCCCTGTATGACCTCGTCCGGACGCCCTTGGGCGGCGGCGCACCCATCACGATTGTGTCCGCCTCCAATGCCGTGACAGATACCAGTGGAACTCTAGGCCAGCTTTATGTTTACACGGTTGCCGCTATTGACGCCAAGGGCCACACGAGCGCGCCTTCCAGCCCTGTCACCGACTCCTCCGGCACGCCGCCCGCCCCGCCGGCCACCTTTATCGTGACCGCCGGTGACCGCCAAAACCTTATCGATTGGCAGCCTTCCGCGCCGGTCACGGGCGCGCCCCCTGTTGCTTACTATATTTTGACGGGTGTTCTCGGGGGCCCGAAAACCTTACCTGCTACCACAACCTGGTACTTGGATACGGGTTTAGGAACCTCCACTTCAGCCAACTATTCCATTCAGGCCGTGGACGCCACAGGCGTCACCATTGGAAATCACGCCAGCATCTTGGTGGGCCCGGTGAATGGGACGACCAACACCAACAACTTGAATCCGCCCACCTCCTTGGCCGTCACGGCCACCGGGACCAGCACCATCAACCTTTCCTGGGCCCTTCCTAACGACATGGGCAAGATCGTGGGATCTTTCTATGTTTTCCGCTCCAGCACCTTCACCGGGGGTTATACCAAGATCGCCACGTTGACTAATTCCGCCTTGGCGCCAGTTACCACCTATAGCGACATCTCAGTGAGCCCCAATACGACCTATTATTACCTTGTTCAGGCTTATTACCTGGAACCCTTCCCGCCCACGGCTAGCCCCAATTCCAACCACGCTTGGACCACCACCCCCGCGCCCGTCGTCCCCCCCACGCCCCCAGTCTCGAAAACGATGGTCTTTGACGCCAACGTTCTCCTGCCGATGACTGGCCAGAAGCTCACCATTACCTATGTACCGCCCAGCACCGGGGACGTGGAAATTCATATTTACAACATCTCGGGCAATGTTATTAGATACCTTTATCCCGGCACGGCCACGGCCGATACCCCAAACGTCACCACTTGGGACGGAACCGACCGCAACGGACAGGTAGTTGCCTCGGGAGTCTATTTCGTCGAGATCAAGGCCCCGGGCTTCCACCTGGTCAAGAAAGTCGCAGTCGTAAAATGATAAAAAATAAAAAAATCATTTACCGCCACGACGCTACGATCGCCACGACACCAAGGCTGAAATATTTTTTTGAAAATATGAAAAAAAACAAAATCAATAATATTTATCTTTCGATGTTGTCCCTTGATAATGGTTTTCTTGGTGAACGTGGCGTCGTGACGGTGAAATCGCTTTTTGCCGTCTGTCTTGTCTGTGTTTTTATGCTCCTGCCCCTCACGCCCTTATTCGCCCAACCCACCACCAGCGGCGCTGATTTCCTGAAGATCGACAGCGGGGCGCGAAGCCAGGGAATGGGTGGCGCCTTCACGGCGATCGCCGATGACGTGAACGCCCTGACCTGGAACCCGGCCGGTTTGGCCCTGTTAGAACATCCCGAAATCGGATACTTGCGGATGATTTATTTCGGCGACGTGGCCTACAATTTCGGGGGAGTGGCGGTTCCTATGCCCGCGGGAGAGAATACTTTTGGTTTGGGCGCGGGGGTCATTAACCTGGGGACCTCCTTTGACAGCACCGGCGGAGCCGCCCCGGCCGTCTCAACGGCCGACAACGCTTTTTTCCTCGGCCTGGCCTACCGCTTCAAGAACATCATTTCTTTCGGCGTCACGGGTAAATACATTATGCGCAACATCGCGGGCTACAACGCGGCCGCTTTCGGGGGCGACGCCGCCCTATTGGCCACGCCGGTTGAACATCTTCGCATCGGGGCTGGAATCTTCAACGTGGGCCAGCAAGTCCAATTCATCTCGGCTGCCGACCCTCTTCCCATGACGGGCCGGATGGGTTTGGCCTACCAAATTATCGACGTGCCCCACAATTCTTTCACCCTATCGGCGGACGGCTCCTACCAAATCCAGGCCAAGGCATTTCAGGCCGGGGTCGGGGGCGAGTATTGGATCGACAAGACCTTCGCCCTTCGGGCCGGTTACACGGGTGACGCTTACCAACAACATTGGACGGCGGGAGCTGGGTTGAACCTCAACGTTTTCCAGCTGGATTACGCCTATGCGCCGGCCGGAACCTTGGGGGACACCCACCGGATTTCCTTCATCCTGCGCTTCGGGGCGGAAGGCGCGGCGAGCTTGATGGAGCCCTCAGGGTTCACGGCCCACCCCATGGATAGTGCCATAAGTTTAACTTGGAAAGCCGCCGGTTCCCCGGACGTGGTGGGCTATAACCTCTACGTGAAACGGCCCGGAAGCTCCTCCTTCGCCTCCCTGACGAAACAACCCATCAATGACACTTCCATCAAGCTTAAGCACCTGGTCAACGGGATGAATTATTCTTTCGCGGTGGCCTCGGTGAGCGCGGGGGGAAGGGAAAGTTCCAAAGTCGAACTATCGGCGATTCCGGTCGCCGGCGCAATGGCCGCCCCGGTTTTATCGGCGCCGACAGGCTTGAAAGTTTCCCCAAAGGGCGAGGGCATGCAGTTGACCTGGGACAGCGCTGCCTCGGCCGATGTGGCCGGGTTCAATCTTTACATGGTCGATGAGCAGGGTAAAGCGTCCCAGAAATTGACTTCCCAGCCGGTCACCGAAACCCAAGTGGTTCTGAAAAAAGTGAACCCTGAAAAAACCTACAGTTTTATCGTCACCGCCCTCACCAAGGCCGGAAAAGAAAGCGACCCCTCCGCGCCCGTGACGGCCAAGTTGTCCGACCTTCTGAAAGCCGTGACCGAGCCCATCGCGAAAACTCCCCTTGGGCGTGTGGAAAAGTTCACCGCGAAGCCTGGAAATAAATTAGCTAAACTTTCTTGGCACGGCGTGGAAGGAGCAGTTGGTTATAACCTTTACGTTTCCACCAACAAGAGAACCTACAAGCTCTTAACCACCAAGGGCCCCCGCAAGGCCCTCAGCGCGAACCTGCACCCCTTGAAAAACGGAAAGAAATACTATTTCGCCATCACTGCCGTGGACTCCGATGGGACCGAGGGCCAAAGGGTTGTGAGCAAAAGGGTTGTTCCTTCACGTCACGCCCGGAAATAGGAATCCCAATTTAGCCCTTTGATTTTTCCATTGCCCTGATCAAAAATCTTCATACAAGAATTGTCCCAATCCTATAAATCTGGAGAGTCTCATGAGTGACGCCGAAAGTCTGATAACCAAAAAATGCAAACCCTGCGAGGGGGGCACAAAGCCCTTCGATGCGACCGAGATCAACAGTTATCTTTCGATGCTAACCGGATGGACGCTGGTGAACGGCGAGATCGTGAAAACCTATACTTTCCAGAATTATCATGAAACTATGGCCTTCGTGAACGCGACAGCTTTTATTTCCCATAGGGAGGACCACCATCCAGACCTGGAAGTGGGTTACAAAACCTGCGAGGTGCGATACATGACCCATTCCATCAAAGGACTGTCGGAGAACGACTTTATCTGCGCGGCCAAAATCGACGCACTACTTAAATAATATTTCACCGCCACGAACGCCACGGTCGCCACGAAAGACGAAAACCCGGAATATTATCGGAAAACCAAAACTGATGATCCTTGAACTTTTGGTTTAGTTTAAACGTCAAAGAAAGAAGGTGATAAATCAGGAAATAACTAGAAGGAAAAACTCCATGGCTATTGAAGATGCGAGCAGTCTATTGAAAGAGGTGGATCCGGAGACGGATAAAGTAGGGGCGGAAATAGTTGAAGCGGCTTTTAAAGTCCATCGAACTCTTGGTCCGGGGCTTTTGGAGAACGCTTACGAAGCTTGCTTGGCTTATGAGATAAACAAGCGTGGTTTAAAGATAGAACGACAGGCGCCTGTACCATTGAATTATGGGGAGGTTCGGTTGGATGTGGGTTTTCGCCTGGATTTATGGGTGGAAAACCGGGTATTTGTGGAAGTCAAAGCGGTAGAGTTAATAATACCTATTCACGAAGCTCAAATTCTTACTTATCTAAAACTAACGGAAAACCAGCTTGGATTTTTGATCAATTTCAATATTCGCCTTCTCAAAAAAGGATTAAAGCGGGTTGTTTTATCAAGGCATTAAAAAATAAATAAACAGTTTACCGCTACGAACGCTACGGGCGCCACGAAAGACGAAA
Source organism: candidate division FCPU426 bacterium (assembly GCA_003152075.1). GTDB lineage: Bacteria > Oederibacteriota > Muellerivitia > Muellerivitales > Muellerivitaceae > PALSA-1180. The sequence continues at coordinate 126,022 of PLZG01000072.1, read as the reverse complement.
ACTGGAAGATATTGGGAGAAGAATAAGGCTGACGAGTTGTTGAAAATCAAAAGTTCTTGTGTGTTTTTTGATTATCGTGGCGGTCGTGGCGGTGAAAAATTCCTTTCGAGGTTGGATTATGTCTACTACCGTTTCGGATGGATTAACTCTCGAGGAATTCTTAAAGAAATATCCCTGGCCCGAGGAATGGCTTCGAAAGGGAAAACCCATGCATTTCTTCTGGAAATTCGACCTGCCCGTTTCCGTGGAGAAACTTTGGCCCTACCTGGCCGATCTTTCCACCTTTAACCGCCGGGTGGGGTTGGGGGAAATGAAATTCACGGAAAAAAACGGCCGACTGCAGGGCTTCGCGGTCAATGTGGGAACCAAAATGGTTTGGGAAGAGGACCCCTGGGAATGGGAATACGGGAAAGAGTTCAGCCATACCCGGGTTTACAGCCAAGGCCTCCCCTATTACATGAGGGCCCGGTATCTTTTTGAGGAGCCCCAACCTGGCCATACCCTCCTGACGGTTTATTTATCTTGGATTCCAAGGGGTTTTAAGGCCCGGCTCTTGATCAACATCGGCCTCAAACAAATTAAGACGGGCTATGGAAAGGCCTTGAAGGAAATCGTGGCGGCCATCCAGGGTCAGGGGGCCCTCGTCTCCCCGGCGCACGCGGTCAAACTTCCGGCCGCCGCCCGGGAAAGATTGAAAAACATCCGGCAAAATCTGTTGGAGGACGGAATCCAACCGGCACTGGCCGACCAAATGGTCCGTTTCGTGGAAACCGCGCCGGACGATTCCATTTACCGTATCCGTGTCAAATTTCTCGCCCGGGAATGGAACGTAAGGGAAAAGGAGTTGCTCTTGGCTTTCCTGGCCGCGACCCGGCGGGGACTTTTCAACCTGACCTGGGACGTGATCTGCCCCCATTGCCGGGGAGTGAGGGAGGAGGTCCAAAGCCTGGGGAAAATCCCTAAACGCGGGAACTGCGAAGTCTGCAAAATCGATTTTGACGCCACTTCCATGAACTCCCTGGAAGTGACCTTCCATGTCCATCCCTCCATCCGGAAAGTGGAAAAGATGGTCTTTTGCGCCGCCGAGGCGGGGAAGAAGCCACACATTAAAATGCAAAAAACCATCCGGCCCAAGGAAGAGCTGGCCCTGCAAAGCCTTTTGAGCCTGGGGCGGTACCGCCTGCGCATTCAGGGCCAGGAACTTTATAACCTTTTGGATATCGACGAGCGGACCGCCCAGGAGCAGGTGAAATGGCCGGACAACTTGTCACAGCAATCCTTCAAGAGCGCCCATTTCCCCACGCTGGTCCTCCAAAACACCTCGTCCGAGGCGAAGACTTTCATTCTGGAAGAAAGCCAGATGGACCAGGACACCTTAAGGCCGGTCGACCTTTTTTCACTCCAAAACTTCCGTGACCTCTTTTCGCAGGAGGCCTTGGCCTCGGACATCAAATTGGAAATCGGGGTGCAGACAATCCTTTTCACCGATCTGGTAGGCTCCACCAAGTTTTACGAGGTGGAAGGCGACACGGTGGCTTTCGCCGAGGTACGCAGCCATTTCCTGAAGGCCTATGAGGCGGTGAAAAATAATGACGGCGCTGTCATTAAGACCATCGGGGACGCGGTCATGGCGACCTTCACCCATCCCCTGGACGCCTTGAAGGCCGCGGTTGAAATGCAGAAGTATTTCAACGGGAAGAATCCCGAAACCCGGCTCCGCTTGAGGGTGACGATGAACACGGGGTCCTGCCTGGCGGTGAACCTGAATAGCAACATCGATTATTTCGGAAATACGGTCAACTTAGGCGCCAAGATCCAGGCGGTAGCCGGAGCGGGGCAGATTGGTTTTACGCAAAGCGTGGCAGACGATCCGGAAGTGAAAAAGTTCCTTCAGGAAAGCAAACTACCCGTGGAAAAAGTGGATTTTGAGATGAAATGGGCCAGGAAGACGATTTCGGTTTATAGAATTGAGATATGGTGAAGGATTTAACCCAAAGACCTGAGGGAAACAAAGGTTTCGTTAATCTTAAAGATCCCAGTATTTCCGAAAAAATCGAAGAAAACCAGGTTAGCAGGATAAAAAAATGGCAACTCATCGACCTAGTCCGAAGCCTCAGTATTGTAGCCGTCATGGCCGACCATTCCTTTTCCAACCCCGTTTTTAACTCCCGTTGAGGGGCTTTGCTTTGGGGACGTTTCTGCAGTAATGGTGGTTACGGTGTGTACTTTTTCTTCGTGGTTTCCGGATTTCTCATTACGAATATTATCGCGAACCGTCCAGCGGGTCTTTTTAAACCCTCCGTTTCTATTTTTTACGTCCAGCGCATTGGAAGGATATGGCCCCTTTTTTATGTTTGGCTTCTGATGGGAGCCCTTATTTTCCTTGTGTCATCGAAGGACAACCCAATCCATCTCTATTATTTTCCGGGAGAGACCTATGGTCTTTGGTTTTGGCTTTCCGGACCGGCTTTCGTTTTCAATTGGTTCTTGGCCTTCCACCCCGCCTTGGCTGTTGGATTTCCAGTGGTGATCGCCTGGAGCCTTTCCGTTGAAGAGCAATTTTATTTCTTTTATCCGCTTCTCCTAAAAAAACTGAGGAGCGCGCGGAAATTAATCTGGTTCCTGACCGCTTTTATCCTTAGCGCCCTGGGGTGCAGGCTTGCCCTCGTTTTTTACGGGGTTTCCAACGGCTATTTCTGGGTTTCGACCGAATTTGACCTGATCGCCATGGGCGGGCTACTTTATTTGGCCTTCAAGAAGTCCGATAAATTCCTTTCACGAAATTCGAAATTATCACTGATCTTGTGTTTAGCCGGCTTGGCGATTCTTCTCGTTTTCTACTTGGGTTTCCAAGGGAAGACAAATTATCTCGGCGCCTTTATGCCTGACCTATTGGGCCTCGGATTGTTCGCGTTCCTGTTGGGAGGGCTTCACTTGGATTTTTTTGAGGCGAAAAGCTTGAAAATCTTAAGCCTTCCGGGCAAATATTGTTATGGAGGATATTTGTTGCATCCCACGGTTCTCTTTTTTATCAAGCCCTATTTTACCAGGATGAATTTTCCGGCCGGATTCATCTTTTTCGTCGCCTTGACCACCTTGATCTCGGCCATTTCGTTTCACTTGTTTGAAATGCCGGTAAACCGCCTTATCCGAAAAACTTTTGGAGCGTCACGCTAACAGAGTTAATAGGAAATATACACTTTCGTGGAAAAGATGGATTTCGAGATGAAGTGGTCCAAAAAACTATTCTTGTTTATCGGAATGAAGAAAAAGTATGAAATTAAATATCCCCTTAACCTTGCTTTTGTCCATAATCCCCGGATTTACCCTGGCCCAAGGGACCCTTCCTATCACCCCGTCCTCAGATCCAACGCCAAACCCGATTTTCCCCCCCACGCCTTCCTTTGACACCGCCCGGCCTCCCCGATTGTTTTGCCCCGCTTCCCAGGTGAATTTAGGAAACGTGAAAGAGGGCCAGAGCCTCACCCATGGATTTAAAATCCTTAATCGGGGGAAAAGCCCGCTTCGAATCGTGGTGGAAAGGGCCCGAAGCCTTTCCTGTTCCGTTCCCACAAAAGTTTTTTTAGCCAATAAACCCATTCCCCCTGGCGGATCCACGACCTATGGGATCACCTTTCAAACGAGCGGTTTTTCGGGCCCCGTCACTTTTGAAAGAACCCTTTATTCCAACGACCCCGCCCATCTTGAATTTAAGCTCAAGGCGAATTTCAATATTATCCGGGAGGTGGATGTGATTCCGGACAATGTCGAAATGTTCCCGGTTAACTACAAGACGCCCCAAAAGGCCAGCGTCAAGATTTTGGGAAGGCCGGGTTTACCTTTAAAGGTCCTCTCGGCTCAAAGCGCCAAGGGGGTGGTGACCGTGGCGGGGTTTAAGTCCTACTCGGAAGGTTCCCCCCAGAGGGAAGGGGCCACTTTTGACATCCTCTTACCGGCAACCACCGCGATCGGCTTCTTTGAGGATGAGGTTTTGGTCAAAACGGATGACATCCAAAAGACGGAGATCAAAATCCCCGTGGCGGGGGAAGTGGTGGGGCGAATCCGTTACAATCCGCTGATATCTTTTGTCCACCCCCAAGGGAATTCACCCGTCACCGTCCGATTGCTGGCGGATCATCCGGAGGACTTAGCTATTCGCAGCATACGGTCTGAAAGGCACATAGTCCGGGCCTATATCAAGAGGGTCCGGGGTTGGGATGGAAAGGACCAATACTCATTGATCGTCAAGAGAGTGAGGGGATTTCCCGAAGGTGGCGAGGGAGAGGACCATATTTTCCATGAGACGAATGACCCGGTCCAATCCCAGCTCAAGATCGACGTGAAAATATCAAAGTAACCGGTTTATCTTTTTCGGGTCGGTTTATTGGAAGAACGGTTAAGGAAAAACTTCACGACTTGAATAACCGATGGTATCAACGAGATCCCGACGATCCCCAAGATGACCAATTCGAAGTTTTTCTGAACCACTTCCAGGTTCCCGAAGAAATACCCCGAAAAAATACAAATGGTGGTCCAAAGCAACACTCCCGTGAGGTTGTAGCGGAAAAATTTCGCATAAGTCATTTTGCCCACGCCGGCCACAAAGGGGGCGAAGGTGCGGAAAATAGGGGCGAACTGGAAGAGGATGAGGGTCTGGACACCATGGCGCTCGTAAATCTCATGTGTCTTGTCCAAATATTTACGGTTGAGGAGTCTCCCAAAGACATTGGGCCCGAAAAAACGGCCTATCCAGTAATTGCTGTGGTCTCCCAGGAGAGCCGCGGCGGTGAGTAACAGGTATGAAAAACTGATATCTAACTTGGCGGTGGCGCAAAGAGCGCCAACGGTGAATAAAAGCGAATCACCCGGGAGGATCGGTGTCACGACCAGGCCGGTTTCGCAAAAGATAACGCCAAAGAGAATAACGTAGATCAAGGTTCCATAGCTTTGAACCATGTCGGGAAGGTACTGATTCAGGTGAAGAATGACGTGGACTGTTTGATGCAGGAAATCCATGGACGTTCCTTTTGATAGTTGTTTAAAATCGCCGACAGTTTACCACAGAAGATAGTTTACTGTTCACGGTCGACGGTAATGTCTCAATTTGTCATTGCGAGGAACGAACTTAGTGACGAAGCAACCCAAGTTCATGGGTTATTTTCGTTTTTAACCGAAACGTCAAACAACTTCAAAAGGCGTATTTAATACCCATAAACTGAGGTTGCCGCGTCGCTAAAACCAATGAAAGACGCTCCTCGCAATGACAGATAACATTTTCCAAACCTAGACACTGCCCAGTTGACAGGAATAATTTTGATCTTTTGAATCAACCATCAAACGCTAATCCAGGGTTAAGTTTTAGGTGTGGGTTCTTCCGGTTTGGGGGTCTCGGGGGCCGGTTCCACGGTGTTCACCGAATCGAGCGTTTCGGCGGTTGGGGCAGTTTCGGTAGCTTGAGTTGGAACGGTCGCATCCCCAACACCCTCAGCCTTTCCATTCGCCTTTGGCTTGGGTTTGTAAACCCGTTTCCTCGGGTAGAAAATCTTTTTGGTATCCTCGTCATAGGCGAAGAGGTTTCCGAACATCGCCCAATGGACAAAAATCTCGAAAGTCTTCTCGTAATTCTCGCTGGGCAGGTTAAAGATGATGATTTCCTGTACCAGATCGGCACCCAGCCTGGCACGGGGATGTTTGGTCAGCATTTCGTTCACCTGTTTGAACAAACGCAATTTCAAAAGCTGTTCCTTCCAAATGTTTTGGCGTTCCTGGGAGGTGGCCTTGACGAACCTTTGGCCGTCGGGTGTCAGGACGACCATTCGTTTGGGCGTGTCGACGAAATCCAAAAGCTCAAGGGCCTTGACGATCTTGATGACCTCGCCGAATTCCCTTTCGGTCTCGGTGGCGATCCTGAAAATTTCCTCTTTTCCCTCGCGGGCATCCAGGTATTCCAGCAATCCCACCATGATGCTGGGCAGGGTGTCGGGAAGGGGCTCGGCGGCGGGTTGTTCGTTAGGTTTGAGAACGGGTTCGGGAGCGTCGGGAATTTCATGGCCGGTGATGATTTCATGGAGAAGGTCCACCATTTTCATGAAATCCTGGGAACGGTAATCCCGGGGGCGGGGGAGCTTGTTTTCCACGACTTTTACGATGTGGCCGGGATTGGTGCCTAAAACCACGATCCGGTCGGCCATGTAAGCCACCTCGGGGATGTCGTGGCTTACCAAAAGAATAGAGGAGGGATTCTTATCATGGGCGGCCCAGATATCGATGACTTCCGCCCGAAGGGACTCGGCGGTGAGGGCGTCCACGTGGCTGAAGGGCTCATCCATAAAGAGAATTTCCGGGTCTACCGAGAGAGCCCGGGCCATGCCCACCCGTTGTTTCATGCCACCGGATAGTTCGCGGGGATAGGTTTCCTCGAAGCCCGCCAAGCCCACCATCTGGATAGCTTTCTGGGCACGATCGTCGATTTCATTGGCGGGGAACCCACGGGACTGGAGGGCGGTTTGGATGTTTTCCGCCACCGTCATCCAGGGAAAAAGGGCGAAGCTTTGGAACACGATGGATACGCCCGTGTTCAAGTCGTGCAGGGGCTGGTCGTGATAAAAGACGTTTCCTTTCGAGGGAGTGATCAGGCCGGCGAGGATGCGAAGAATGGTGGATTTGCCGCAGCCGGAGGGACCCAGCAGGGCTACCACTTCCCGTTTGTTAATACAGAGATCGATGTTCTCCAAAACCTTCAGCTCTTTGCCGTTGGGAAGCTTGAATTCCTGGCTGACATTTTTGACTTCTATGAGTTTTTGGTCCCCTTGAACCGGCGTTGTCATTTCCTTCGCGTCTACCGCCATAACTACCTCCCACAAAAGTTTTGAGTTCTGAGTGTTTAGTTTTGAGTTTTGGAAAGTTTTTCAGCTTCAAGCTGAAAAACAACCTTAACTTAAAACTAAGAACTCAACACTCACAACTCGAAGGCTTCTCTTAGCCTTCGGGACTATTTGCTTAAAGAATACTTCTCTTCGGCCAAGCGATAAAGCCTCTTCCACGCCAATCGGTTAAAGGTGACCACCATGAGGGACATCACCACCACGCTGGCGGCCAACATTGGAAAATCCTCCTTGGCGGCGGCCACGGTTATTTGGGAACCCAGGCCAAAAGCGGTCAGGACCTGACCCTTGTCGGTGACATATTCGGCCACAATGCTGGCGTTCCAGGTTCCCCCGGCGGAGGTCACCATGCCGGTGACCAAATAGGGGAAGATACCCGGCAGATAGACTTTCCGGAACCTTTGCCAGCCCGTGATACGGTACATTCGAGCGGCCTCCAAAAGGTCGGAAGGGATGGCCATGGCCCCGGCCATCACGTTGAACAAAATGTACCATTGGGCGCCCAAAACCATCAGGGCGATGGAACCCCAATTGAGGGACATTCCCATGAAGTGCATAAGGATAATCACGTAGGAGAAGAGCATGGGGGCCGGGAAAGAAGCCGCCACTTGGACGAAGGGTTGGGCGATCCGCGAAAGACGGGGTGAAAGGCCGATCCAAAGCCCCACCGGAATGGTCCAAAGGGCCGCGAATCCTACCGCGACCAGCACCCTTCCCAATGTCGCCAGGGCTTCTTGAACGATGAGAATCCATTGGGCCAAACTGACTTTACTGAAAAGCTCGATGATTTTCCAAGCGCCGAAAAGCATAGAACCCAGGAGGATAAGAAAAGCCAAAAAAGAGATAAGTTTGGGCCAGATTTTATTGAGAGGTTTGGAGGAGGTCGAAGGGTTGGGAGTAACCTTATCCAGGGGCGGCATACCCGAGGAAGAAGCAATTTGTTTCGATTTGAAAAGATTCTGGAAAAACTGGAAGATTTGGGAACGGTTGAGGAAATCCAAAAACCAAGACGTCATTCCTTCCTCGCCGCCGCCTTCTTCCACCCGGAATTTCTGGCCCCAGACTACCAAGGGCCGCCACAGGAACTGATCAAGGAAGGTGATCATGAGAATCATGGCGATGACCCCGCAAAATTTCGCCCAGTTGTCCCCCTTATCATTGGCCACGCTCATGTAGGAACCCAGGCCGGGCAGCCGAAAATCCTTATCTCCCAACTGAAAAGACTCCGTGACGGTCAAGAAAAACCAGCCGCCCGCCATGCTCATCATGCTGTTCCAGATGAGGCCGATGCCCGAAAATGGGATTTCCAACTTGACCGCTTTTTGCCACCAGTTGAAACGGTAGACAGCCGCCGCTTCCTGGAGATATTGGGGAATGGAACGAAGCGATTGGTAAAAACTAAAAGTCATGTTCCAAACCTGGCCGGTGAAGATGGTCAGGACCGCCGCCATTTCCAAGCCGATATTGCTGTTGGGGAAAAGGGCCACCAGTGCCAGCACCAGGCCAGGCAGAAAACCCAGGACCGGAATGCTCTGGAGAATATCCAGCATGGGGATAAGGACTTTTTCGGCCATGTGGTCCTTGGCCGCCCAATAGCCGTAAGCGAAGGTAAACAAAAGCGAAAGAATGTAGGCCAGCAAACCCCGGCAAAGGGAGAAGAATGTGTATTTGGGAAGGGCCCAAGGGGAAAGGTCTATCTCAATCGAAGGCCGGTGGGCCCCGGTCCATTCGTGGGCCACGTTGATCATTCCAAAAATGAGGCCAATCAAGCCTAAGAGGAGCGCGAAGTCAATCCACCAGATTTTTTGGTAGCGGGTGATCAGGGCACTGGCGTTGCCCCATATCTTGCGGAAGGGAATGATGTTCCGGTGTTCTTGATCCGACAAAGGCATAAAGGGACGATCCGATTGAAATTTTGGAAGTCCGGGAAATCATAAGCCTGTTAACGCCGGGGGACAAAGGGAAAAGTTCGGTAATTACCTTAGGAAGGAAAGTGGCCGGACAAGGACGGATAGGTTATCCTGAATCGAACAAGGAGGACAAATCGAGTGAAAAAAAATATTTCAATGGTCCTTAGGGGGGCCTTCTTTTTTACCTTCTTTTTTCACTCCGGGGCATCAGGCGCGGACTCAGGTTCCCTTCCGGGAATTTCAGGAACCTCCCAAGGTTCCTCCAACTGGCAATCGGTGGAGAAAATTCTGGGCCGCCCCGGTGTAGAGCAGGGGGACATGTTCAAAATCACCTTTCCCCGGACTGACCTCAATGTGACGGTCAATGGTATACCCATCGAACCGGGGTTGGCCCTAACCAGCTGGTTCGCTTTTAAGCCCATGCCGAAGGGAACCATGGTCATGGGGGATATGGCCTTGTTGGACCAGGAAGTGCCCAAGGTCCTCGTCCAACTGGTCAAAAGCGGGTTTGAGGTGAGTGCCATCCACAATCACCTTCTGAATGAATCCCCGAGCATGAAACACATCCATATCAGCGGACATGGTTCCAGGGTCAACCTTGCCCAGAGTCTCAAGGTCCTTTTGTCCTTTACGGGTACTCCCCAAAGCCCCTTGGCCCCGCCCGCCGCCAGCGCCACTCCCCCCACCCCGCCCGATTGGTCAAAGGTGCAGGCGATTTTAGGCCCGGGAAAGGTGAATGGAAGGGTTTTGCAGTATGGTTTTCCACGGGGGGAGGCTATCACCGAAATGGGGATGGAAATCCCCCCCTTCATGGGAATGGCCACTTCCATCAACTTCCAAAAGGTAGGCGGACTGGTTATTGAAGAGAAGGGACTTCTGAGCCTTCCAGTGGGGTCCAAAACCTCCAAAGATGTGGTGGCGGCTACGGGTGATTTTGTCCTGGTTTCCGATGAGGTGAAACCGGTAGTGGACACCCTGACTCAAAACCATATTACGGTCAACGCCATCCATAACCACATGCTTAACGAGTCTCCCCGGCTTTTTTTCCTTCATTTCTGGGCCTTGGGGGCTCCCGCGGAAGTCGCGAAGGGCTTAAAAGAAGCCTTGGAGAAGGTTGGTTTGGCTGAAAAGAAGTAACAAATATCAACCGCTGAAAATTTCGCTTTTGATGACGGTAGTTCTCTCAATCCGTAAAAAGTTCGTGCTAAGATGACTTTCCTTCGTCGAGCTCGGATGAAATTCTTACCAGGGGGTCGATTATGTCAGCCACAGCCACTTCGTTGAAAAAAGCCAATTTTGGAGTCCTGGGGATCGCCGTTATGGGCGAGAACCTGGCCATGAATATCGAGGACCATGGATTCTCAGTGGCGGTAGTTAACCTGCGAAGCGACCGGGTGACTCCCTTTATGGCGAGAAACGCGGGTAAAAAGTTCATCGGCGCCAAGACCATTGAGGAATTCGTGAACGCCTTAGAATCGCCCCGGCGGGTCATGCTGATGGTCAAGGCCGGCGACCCGGTGGATGACGCCATCAAACTGCTCAAGCCGCTCCTCTCGAAGGGGGACATCATCATTGACGGCGGAAATTCCTGGTTCAAGGATACCCAAAGGCGCGAGGCAGAACTGACCAAGGAAGGTTTTTTCTTTTTCGGCGCGGGAGTATCCGGCGGCGAGGAGGGCGCGCGGTTCGGGCCATCCATCATGCCGGGCGGCAGCGCCCAAGCCTATGAGTTCGTCCGGCCCATTTTCGAGGCCATCTCAGCCAAGACCAATTCGGGGCCCTGCGTAACCCATTGCGGCCCCGATGGAGCCGGCCACTTCGTGAAGATGGTTCACAACGGCATTGAGTACGGCGACATGCAATTGATCGCCGAGGCCTATGACATTCTCCGCAAAGTGCTGGGGTTGAAGGCCGCTGAGCTGGCCGATATCTTCGCCGAATGGAACAAGGGAATCCTGGACTCCTTCCTCATCGAACTAACCGCCAAGGTATTTACCGTGAAGGACGATGAGACGGGCAAACCGTTGGTGGATATGATCTTGGACAAGGCTGGCCAAAAGGGAACAGGAAAATGGACGGCGCAAATCGCCCTGGACCTGGGTATCCAGATTCCCACTATCGCGGCGGCCATCGATGGACGGGGGCTTTCCAGCATCAAAGAAGAGCGGGTGAAGGCCAGCCAGCAGATCAAGGGCCCGGCGATTTCCTCGAAGGAAGACAAGAAACAATTGATCGACGCGGTTCGGGACGCGCTGTACGATTCCAAAGTTTGCTCCTATACCCAGGGAATGCGCCTCATCAAGGCCGCCTCCGACGAGTACAAGTGGAACGTCAACTTAAGGGAGATGGCCCGTATCTGGAAGGGTGGCTGCATCATCCGCGCCAAATTGCTGGATGAGATCATGAAGGCCTACGACCGCAACCCCAACCTGCCGTCCCTTCTTCTGGACGATTCCTTCAAGAAGCAGGTAGAATCCACCCAGGCCAACTGGAGGAAGGTGGTCTCGGTGGCCGTGACCAATGGCATTCCGGTTCCGGCTATGGGCGGAAGCTTGTCTTATTTTGATAGTTACCGCACGGCTGACCTGCCGCAGAACCTGACCCAAGCCCAACGGGACTTTTTCGGGGCCCATACCTACGAGAGGGTGGACCATCCGGAAAAAGGCTTTATGCACACCGATTGGCTGTCCAAAACCAAATAATTCGGTGAAACCTTGATTTCCGCCCGAACGTCTTAATAAAGTGGAGTCAAGAAAACCACAAGGAGGAAGAGATGAGACTAAAAGCTTTGCTGTTCGGTTTTGTGTTGGCGGCTTTAGCCTTTGGCCAGGCTTCAGCCCAAAAGTTCGATTTAGGTGTGGAGGCGGGAGCCAATTTCGCTAATTTTATCGGAAGTGATGTTAATACCACGCTTAGCAGTGCCCCAGCTTCCAAACTGGGTTTTGTGGGCGGTGCTTTTATTTGTTTGAACTTTGGAAATGTAATCGGCATTCGTCCTGAACTGCTTTATGAGCAGAAAGGCGCGGCTATTTCAGGTACCAGTACCTCGGATGAATTGGATTATATTGAAGTGCCCATCCTTTTGAAGTTTTCACTTGGGTTACCGGGTATAAATCCGGCGCTATTGGTGGGACCCGCGTTCAGCTGGAATACAGTAGCCAAAGATGTTAACAATAACACTATTCCTGGAATTAACTCCTCAGACGTTGGAATTATCGGAGGGATCGAAGTTGATATCGACAAGTTTTTGGTCAGCGGCCGTTACGAATTAGGCCTTCAAAATATCCGTAACAATGTTAATGTTCAAAATGGAACGATTACTTTGTTAGTGGGATATTCCTTTATTTAATTAATTTATAAGATGAGTTGAAATATTTTGAGGCCCGGGGAAAAACCCGGGCCTTTTTTATTTTAAACTGGGGTTGCTTCGTCATTATCGCCCGCTTATTCAGCGGGCATTCCTCGCAATGACAGGTCATATATTTTGACTCGAACTATTCCTGGTGGAACCCCAAAAGGGTCTACTGGGGCTTGTGAAATCTTTCACAGACTTATTGGCAAAAAAGCCTATTTCCTCTGAAAATCTTAGTTTTTACCCTCCGAAGCCAATAGTTTGTGAAATATTTCACATTGACCCTACCCCCCTAAACTCCTTATAATTCGGTCAAATTCCGCCCAACCATGTCGCCCAGCTTGTTTATAACTCCCCCCCGGAGTGGAATTTCAGCTACTTCAGGAGTTTAGGCATGAACTTCGAATTTATCGAAAATATCCTCCCCTTGGTCCTGGCCCTGCTCCTGGCCATGGCGGTTCCCACGGCCCTGATCCTTCTCTCGGCCCTTTTGGGCCCCCGCAAGGACAACGAAACCAAGCTATCCCCCTATGAGTGCGGCATTCAAACCCAGGCAATCCCGGGAGACGCCCGCCACCGCTTCAACGTGAAGTTCTACCTGGTGGCCATGTGCTTCCTGGTATTCGACGTGGAAGTAGTGTTCCTTTTCCCCTGGGCGGTCCTATTCCAAAAGATGGCTTGGGGCGGATTCCTTTCCATGCTGGGCTTCCTGGGCGTCCTGGCTTTTGGCTGGTTCTACCTTTGGAAAAGGGGGGCACTGGAATGGGAATGACCGGCGAAACTTTTCCTGCCATTACTACCCGCAAAGACGCGGTTGTGGCTTGGGGCCAAAAGAATTCCCTTTGGCCCATGCCCTTCGGCACGGCCTGCTGCGCCATCGAGTTCATGGGGGTAGCCGCTTCGGTCTTCGATATAGCCCGCTTTGGGGCGGAGTTGGTTCGCTTCTCGCCACGGCAGTCGGACCTACTCCTGGTGGCCGGGACGGTGACATTCAAGCAGGCCCCCATACTCAAACAAATCTACGAGCAGATGTGCGAACCCAAGTGGGTCATTTCCATGGGGGTCTGCGCCTCCTCGGGTGGCTTCTACAACAACTACTGCACGGTGCAGGGCATCGACCAGATTATCCCCGTGGACGTTTACATTTCCGGCTGTCCCCCCAGGCCCGAGGCAATTTTGCAGGCGGTCCTGAAGCTTCAGCACAAGATTGAGAACCCGAATACGACACCACCGGCGCAGTTTAAGGTCAAAGAGCCGACTTTTGATTACTAAAGGAAATTAAGAATTCATAATTCAAAATTGACGGAAGGGCTAGATGGACCAACAAGCGATTCTTGAAAAACTTAAAACTTTGTTACCCGAGGCAATCAAGGGCTCGGCGGACCGCTATGGTCAATTGGAAGTCCAAGTGGAACGGTTGAAAATCGCCGAGGTGGTGAAGGCCTTGAGGGACGACCCTGAGGTTGGTTTCAACCTTTTGATCGACATCGTGTCAGTTGATTACTCGAATTACCCCGGGTGGACCGGTGATCGATTTGGGGTAATTTATCATTTGAAATCCCTAGGATTGGGGCACCGCGCTTGGTTGAAAGTAACCACCCCGGAGGAAGAGCCGTCCGTTCCCACGATATCCCACCTTTACGGCAACGCCGATTGGTTGGAAAGGGAAGCCTTCGACCAAATGGGAATTCGATTCGCCCATCACCCGAACCTGAAACGAATCTTGAACCACCATGAGTTCGTGGGGCATCCCCTGCGCAAGGATTATCCCATCACTCGCCGCCAGTGGCTTTCGGCCAATGAGTCCCTGATGGACGAGATGAACGCCAGGCTCAATAAAAAGGGCTATGTATGATCGCCGGTATCGACCCCCACACTTTATTGCCGACGGCCAAGGGTGAAAGCTCGTCCCAAGGCTTAAACGCCGCCCAGCCCAAAGAAAAAAAAGACCTGGTCTTCGTGAATATTGGGCCCAGCCATCCTGCCACCCACGGAACATTGCGGGCCCTCTGCGCCCTGGACGGGGAAACCATCGTGGCGGCGGTCACTGAAATCGGCTATCTGCACCGGGGTTTCGAGAAGGACACCGAGGTTCACACCTTCCAGCAATGCATCCCCTATACGGACCGGCTCAATTACGTTTCCGCAATCATGAACAACGTGGGTTTTTGCAAGGCCGTGGAGCGAATGCTGGCCATCCAGGTGCCGGAGCGGGCCCTCTATATAAGAGTCATCACTTGCGAACTCAACCGCATCATCGATCACCTGGTTTGCGCCGGGGCCAACCTGGTGGATATCGGGGCCCTGACCAACTTCTGGTACTCCTTCAACGTGCGGGAGAAGGTCTATAACATCCTGGAAAAACTCTGCGGCGCCAGGCTGACCTCCAGCTATATGCGCATCGGCGGGCTTTCCCGGGATGTTTACCCGGCCTTTGAGGATGAAGTGATTGCCGTATTGAAAGAAATCCGAAAAGGGGTTCAGGACGTCAAAAAACTGATTTCCACCAATCGAATCTTTCTGGACCGCGCCAGGGACATTTGCGTTATCTCGGGGGAAAAGGCGATCCAATATGGCTGGACCGGGCCGACCCTCCGGGCCAGCGGCGTGGAATACGATCTGAGGAGGGCCGAGCCCTATTACCACTATGAGGATTTCAAGTTCGACGTGCCCATCGGAACCATCGGCGACGTTTATGACCGCATCTTCATCCGCTTTTACGAAATCGATGAATCCATCCATATTATCGAACAGGCCCTGAGGAAACTGCCCGGGGGGCCAGTCATGACCGACGACAAGAGGGTGGCCCTGCCTCCCAAACAACAGACTTACGGCAATATCGAGGGGCTGATGAACCATTTCAAGATCATCATGCACGGCATCTGCCCCGAGCCGGGCGAGATTTACGACGCCACCGAGGCCGCCAACGGGGAGTTGGGGTTCACTATTGTTTCGGATGGAAGCAAGAACCCCTATCGCATCAAGTGCCGGCCGCCCTGCTTCATGAATTTCGCCGCTTACCACGAGATGATCGAGGGCGTCATAATCGCCGACGCGGTGGCGAATTTGGGTTCGATCAATATTATCGCGGGTGAATTAGACAGATGATAACGAAAGATTGAACCGCCAAGTGCGCGACGACAGCCACGAAAGGCGAACGGATCGAATTAAGAGTAAGGCGTTTTTTAGGGAAAGATTCCCGTGGCGAGCCTGGCGTTCGTTGCGGTGAAAAAGGGGTTTTGGGATGGCTGTTACATTTAAAAAAGAAACCGTGGCTGAGTTTGAGACCATCGCTGCCCGCTATCCGGTGCGGCGCGCCGCGCTATTGCCCGCGCTTTGGCTTGCCCAGAAGGAATTCGGCTGGATTTCCACGGACGCCATGGTGGCCGTGTCCAAGCTGGTGGGCTGTTCCCCCGCCCAGGTCCTGGAAGTGGCCGAGTTTTACACCATGTACCAGAAGAAAAAGCCCGGCAAGTACCACCTGCAGGTTTGCCAGACCATCGCCTGCCTCTTGAACGGCTCGGAAGAGATCAAGAAAGTGATCGAGCAGAAGCTTCACTTGAAGCCGGGGGAAACCACCCCCGACGGTCAATTCAGCTACCAACCGGTGGAATGCCTGGCCGCCTGCCATAAGGCGCCCTGCATGCAGGTGAACGACGACTATCACGAGAACCTGACGCCCGAAAGCACCGAGAAATTGATCGACGATTTGAGGAAAAAGTAATGTCCGATTTTCAACCCCAACTGACCAAGCGATTCGAAACCAAAGACGGGCACACCCTCAAGGTGTTCCTGGAAACGGGCGGCTATGCCTCCTTGAAAAATCTCTTCGCCAAGAAACCCGCCGAGATCATCGAGGAAGTGAAGGCCTCTGGCTTGAAGGGCCGTGGCGGGGCGGGGTTCCCGGCCGGCATGAAGTGGTCCTTCGTCCCCCAAAACACCGGCAAGGCGGTTTACCTGGTGGTGAACGCGGATGAAGGCGAACCAGGCACCTTCACCGACCGCTTCAGTATGCTTTACGACCCGCACCTGTTGCTTGAGGGAATCATCTGCGCCAGCTATGCCATCAACTGCCACACTTCCTATATATACGTCCGGGGCGAATTTGTGGAACAGATCAACCGGCTCAACGCCGCCATTGAGGAAGCTAAAAAAGCCAATTACTTGGGCAAGAATATCCAGGGTTCGGGCTTTGACCTGGAAGTCTATGTCCACCGTGGTGCGGGGGCTTACATCTGCGGCGAGGAAACGGGTCTCCTGGAATCCCTCGAAGGCAAGAAGGGACAGCCCCGCATCAAGCCGCCATTTCCGGCGATCGTGGGCGCCTTCGGCTGTCCTACCATCGTCAACAACGTGAAGACCTTGTCGTCGGTACCTTGGATCGTTGAAAACGGAGCCGCCGCTTACGCGGCCATCGGCACCAAGGAATCCCCGGGCACGCATGTTTTCGGGCTTTCGGGCCACGTGAACCAGACGGGTTATTGGGAAATGCCCTTCGGGCTTCCCATGATGGAATTCATCGAGAAGTATGGCAAGGGCATGAAGGGCGGGAAACTCAAGGCCGTCATCCCCGGCGGATCCTCTTGCCCAGTCCTCACCGCGCAGGAATGCGCGGACCTGACCCTGAGTTACGAAAGCATGAGGGACCACAAGACCATGTTTGGAACCGGCTGCGCCATCATCATGAATGAGCATACCGACATGGCGAAGATCCTCAAGAACCTGACCCACTTCTATAGGGACGAGTCCTGCGGCCAATGCACGCCCTGCCGGGAAGGAAGCGCTTGGGAGGACCGGATCATGAAAAAAATCCTTTCAGGCGAGGCCACGACCAAGGAATTGGACCTGATGCTGGAGATCGCCGACAACATGGAAGGCAAGACCATTTGCGTCTTCTCCTCGGCCCTGGCCTTCCCGGTGAGAAGCTTCATCAAGAAGTTCCGTGAGGATTTCGAGAAATACTGCAAGCCGGCCAGCGTGGCCGTGCTGGAAAAGATAACGGCAAATTGAACCGCCACGATCGCGACGGTCGCCACGAAAGGCGAAGATCAGAAATGATTAGGGAAGAAAAAAGCTAAGGATTTTTTTAAAAATTAAAGATGTTTTTTCTTTTCGTGGCGCACGTGGCGTTCGTTGCGGTAAAAATAAATTTTGGGGTTTTATGGCTAAAATAACCATCGACGGAAAACAAATGGAAGTGCCGGACGGAACCAACGTTCTGGAAGCGGCCCTGTCCAACAACGTGCCCCTGGAGCATTTCTGCTACCAGCGCTACCTGCCCGTGGCCGGCAACTGCCGCACCTGCATGGTTGAAATCGAGGGGCCGAAGGGAAGCATGCTGACCGTTGGGTGCAACACCAAAGTCGCCGAGGGCATGGTGGTCCACACCGACTCCCCCAAGGCCAAGGCCGCGCAAAAGAGCGCCCTGGAATTCCTCCTGCTCGACCATCCGCTGGATTGCCCCGTTTGCGACAAGGCGGGGGAGTGCAAACTGCAAAATCAATATATGGAATACGGCCTTTATGATTTCCGCCGGGGCGTGCCCCGCGACTTCAAGGGCGGCAAGGCCGAGGACATCGGCGAGCACGTCATGCTGGACCAGGAACGCTGCGTGCTTTGCACCCGCTGTATCCGCTTCGTGGACGAGGTTCCCAAGACCTCCGAGTTGGCCATCGTGAACCGGGGCCACGAATCCACCATCACCATCTTCCCCGGCCAGCGCCTGGACAATCCCTACTCGGGCAATGTGACCGATATCTGCCCCGTGGGAGCCCTCACACTGAAGGAATTCCGCTTCAAGCAAAGGGTCTGGTTCCTCAAGAAGACCGAATCCATCTGTCCGGGCTGTTCGCGCGGGTGCAACATCACGGTGGAACAAAACAAGGGCAAGATTTACCGTTTTATGCCCCGGGAAAATTCAGAGCTCAACAAGACCTGGATTTGTGACGAGGGACGCTTTTCCTTCAATCATTGGCAGGAGAACCGCGTGACCGAAGTGAAGCTGGGGCACGGAATCAGGAGTCTCGCCGAAGGAATCACTGAACTAGCCAAATTGCTGGAGGGGATTTCTCCTGATGAAGTGGCTGGTATCGCCTCCCCTGCGGCCGCGCTGGAAGACAATTACCTCCTTAAGAAGCTCTTTGAGAAGCGCTTCAAGCTAAAGAACCTGGCCGCGCCCTTCTGGGGCAAGCCGGGACAGGCGGATAACATCCTCAAATTAGAGGATAAAACGCCTAACGCGCAGGGTCTGAGGCTGTTGGGTATCGACACTGAAGGAAAAGACCTGCTTGCCCGGATCGAAAAGGGCGACTTCAAGATCGTGATCATGATGCACAACAATCCCCACGGCCAGGATGAGGCAAGGGCCAAGAAGGTCTTTGGGAAAGTGAATGCGCTCATTGTCCTTTCGGTCCACCAAACCAAGGTGGCGGAACAGGGGTCGATGGTTTTCCCCATGAGGCCTTTCACCGAAAAGAACGGCACCTTTGTGAACGCCACCAGCCGCCTGCAACGCTTCCGCGCGGCCTACGAGCCGGAAAATCCGGATATTGTGGAAGCTTCCCTATGGATAAGCCGGTTGGCCAAGGCCTTGAAAGTGGAAGGGTTTGATTTTGAGGATACACCCGCCGTCTTCAACGCCATAGCCAAGGATATCCCGGCGTTGAACGGGCTCACTTTTAATTCCATTCCTTCAACGGGGAAAGTTTTGGACCTCCCTCCCGTGGGACCCGAACCCTTCCAGGGAATCAAGTGCCAACCGAACATCCTCGGAAAGGCGAAAGCATGAAAGGAAAAATTCATTTTTACCGCCACGGACGCCACGCTCGCCACGGAAAGCAAATAATTCTTGATTTTAAAATTGATTCGACCCGGATCCTCAAAAATTTGTGGTTCTCCTTTCCTCAAAAGATGATTTTTCAGTTCGTGGCGTTCGTGGCGGTTCAACCTTGTTTCGCTTGGGGCATTTAATTGGATAACCATCTATTCACCCTCATCAATATCGCCGCCATGACGGTGGTCATGTGGCTGACGCCGCTCCAGTTCATCCCCTTCTTCATCTGGCTGGAACGGAAGGGAAGCGCCATCATCCAGGACCGCATCGGCCCCAACCGCGCCGAAATCCTCGGCTTCCGCCTGTTCGGCATGATCCATAACTTCGCCGACGTCATCAAACTCCTCATGAAAGAAAACATCACCCCGTCGCACGCCAACAAGTTTTACTACCTGTTGGCGCCCTTTTGGTCCATGACCGTTTCCCTCCTCCCCCTCCTGGTCATCCCCTTGGCCGCGCCCATTAACCTGGGGGAACACACCCTCCACTTCCAAGCCGCTAATTACGGGGTGGGAATCCTATATGTCCTCTCCATCACCAGCATGGGGGTCTTCGGCGTCATCCTGGCGGGCTGGGCTTCCAATAATAAGTTTTCCCTCCTGGGCGGGTTGCGCTCCTCGGCCCAGATGATTTCCTACGAGCTTTCCATGGGCCTGGCCATCGTGGGCCTGCTCATGGTTTACCAGGGCGTGAAGGTGGATGGAATCGTGGAAACCCAGGGAAGGCTCCTCAGCTTCGCGGGCCATAACCTGCCCCTGCCCAATTGGGGAATCTTTCTCCAGCCTCTTGGATTTTTTATTTTCCTGGTGGCGTCCTTCGCCGAAACCAACCGCAACCCCTTTGACCTGGCCGAGGGAGAATCGGAGTTGGTGGCGGGATATCACATTGAGTATTCCAGCGTGAAGTTCGCCCTCTTCTTCATGGCCGAATATTCCAATATGGTGGTGGCCTCTTTCCTGATCTCCACGCTTTTCCTGGGCGGTTATCAGGTCCCTTTCTTCTCAACGGAGGCCCTTGTTCAAAACCCCCAGGTCAGCCTGTTGCTGCTTTGCCTGTTGGGCATCATCGGCGGTGGGCTCTTCGGATATCTGGTTTATCAAAAGGGCGACCAGCAAAAGGGCCTTTATACGGGCATGAAACGCCGTGAGCCCTTTATTCTCGCGACGCTGGGTTTCGGGATCGCTTTGTTGGCTATCGCTGTCCTGATCCTTTCCTTCATCGTTTCTTTTCCCCCATGGGCCCCGGCCTTCCTGGCGGCCGCGGTGCAAATGCTTTGCCTGCTGACGAAGGTGCTTTTCTTTTGTTGGCTGTTCGTGTGGGTCCGGTGGACCATGCCGAGGTTCCGCTACGACCAATTGATGAACCTGGGGTGGAAATTGATGCTTCCCCTGGCGCTTTTGAATTTGCTTGTGACGGGCGTGGTGTTGTTGATTCAAAAACAATGATTTACCACGAAGCGCACGAAGGACACGAAGTAAGGCTGTTTTTATTGATTATTTTTTAAAGATTTACTTCGTGAACTTCGTGGTGAGAAAGATTTTAAAGGGGTTTTAAGTGAAAATCGTGGCTAGGCCCGAAATGACGGGTTCCCAAAAGTTGTACCTGCCGGAAGTCCTCAAGGGGCTTTTCGTGACAATGGGCCACGTCCTGAGGAACCTCGCGAACCCCCGGCGTATGCCCGTGATTTTTTATCCCGAGCAAAAGAAGGACCTGCCCCCGACGACCCGGGGAAGGCACCGGTTGATGAAGCGGGAAGATGATTCGCCCCGCTGCACCGCCTGCATGCTGTGCGCCACCGCCTGCCCGGCGGAGTGCATCCATATCAAGGCCGCCGAATCGCCCGATCCCGATATCGAGAAGTTCCCCGAGAAGTTCGAAATCGACATGCTGCGCTGCGTTTTCTGTGGGTTCTGCGTGGACGCCTGCCCCCTGGACGCCATCCGTATGGATGTGCCCGAAGTCATGCTGGCCGACTACACCAGGGAGAGCCTGGTCTACCGCAAGGAATTCTTGATGGATCACGACAACAAGGACATCGTGCCCGATTACAATCCGCCGAGGCCCGTGATTTGGACGCATGGACCTCATGCAAAACCATGAGCAAGGATAGTTTTGCTGTAAGAATTTAAGCCGTCATTGCGAGGAACCTCGAAGTTGAGGTGACGAAGCAATCCAAAACAATCCAGAAACTGCGGTTTTTGGAATGTTAAGGATTGCCACGTCGCCCTTGGCCTTCGAAGGGCTCCTCGCAATGACATCTAAAAGGAAAAGGAATGTTAGAAGCGGTTGTCTTTTACATCCTAGCGGCGGCCCTGTTGGGGTTCGGTTTATTGGTCATTACCCGCACCAACCCGATCGCCTCGGCCCTGTCCATGGTGGGGGCTTTCGGGGCGCTTGCCGCGCTTTACGCCCTGCTCCAAGCCACCTTGATCGCCATCATCCAAATCCTGGTCTATGCCGGGGGCATCATGGTGCTCGTGATTTTCGTGATCATGTTGTTGAACCTCCACGAAGAGGATTTGAAGCCGATGAAGGCCAGGGCCGGAACGGTTCTCTTATCCCTTCTCGCGGTTTTTGGCTTGGTCTTGGGGCCGGTGTTTTTGGCCGTATTTCCCAAGGGAAATTGGAAATGGGCCGCATTAACCAATGACTTTGGGAGCATTTTCACGGTAGGGGAGAAGGTCTTCTCGGATTACCTGTTTCCCTTTGAAATGCTTTCGTTGTTACTGTTAGCCGCTATTGTTGGCGCGTTGGTTTTGTCGAAACGAAAGTTGTAATGATTAAATAACAAAGGTGTCATTTTGAGGCCGGTTTTGGCCGAAGAATCTATGTTTGCGGTGGATTAAAAACAGAGATTCTTCGCTTCGCTCAGAATGACAGGGAAAGCTAAAAATGGAATTGTTTTATCCGGTAACACCTACCCATTACCTGGTACTCTCGGCTTGCCTGTTCGGCATCGGGGTGGCGGGTGTTTTATCGCGCCGGAACATCTTTATCTCACTGATGTCCCTGGAATTGATGCTGAACGCCGTGAACCTGACTTTCGTCACCTTTTCCCGGATTAACGGGGACCTGACGGGTCATGTGATCGTCTTGTTCGTGGTGGCCGTGGCCGCGGCGGAAGCCTGTGTGGGGCTCGCCATCGTGATCGCCCTCTTCCGCCTGAAGGAAACGGTGGACCTGGATTTGTTCAAAAGTCTTAAAGGATAAAACAAATGTTAACCACCAAGGTCACCAAGAGCACCAAGAACGGCGAAAGGTTAAAGAGTCGAAAGCTTATAAAAATGAATTCGGTTTTTGTTTTCTTGGTGGACTTGGTGACCTTGGTGGTTCAAATTGAGTTTGGAGCCTAAATGTTAAAGTTAGAGCATTTTCAAAATATCGCCCTGGTCAACTACGACTGGATTTGGGTCATCGCCATCGCCCCCCTCCTCGGGGCCTTTGTGAACGGGATCCTCACCCTTCTTTCGGCCAGGAAAAAACTGTCCATCCCGCCCAGCCTCTACGCCACCATCGGCTGCGGGGCGGCCGTGTTGTCCTTCCTGGCCTCCTGGTTCACCTTTATCCATTTCAAGAACCTGCCGGACAACAGCCTGCTGGTGGAAGAATTGTTCAATTGGGTGGAATCGGGAACCTTCCACGTCAACATGAACTTCGAACTGGACGCCCTTTCCATGACCATGCTGGTTTTCATCACCTTCGTCTCAAGCCTGATCCATTTTTATTCCATTGGTTACATGAAGGATGACCCGGGCTTCGGGCGTTACTTCACCTATATGAACCTCTTTTTATTTTCCATGCTGGTGCTGGTGATGGCCCAGAACCTTTTGGTCCTGTTCCTGGGGTGGGAAGGGGTGGGCTTTTGCTCTTACTTGCTCATCGCCTTCTGGTTTGACGACGAGGCCAAGGCCAACGCGGGCAAGAAAGCTATCGTGGTCAACCGCATCGGCGACGCGGGTTTCCTGGCGGGGCTGCTCATCGTCTTCGCCGTGGCGGGCACCTTCAATTTCAACGACTTGATGGGCCACAAGCAGGGTTTCAATGAGCTAACGGCCACGATCGTCTGCCTCTGCTTCTTCTTCGGCGCGGTGGGCAAGTCGGCCCAGATTCCCCTTTACGTCTGGCTGCCGGACGCCATGGCCGGGCCCACGCCGGTTTCCGCCCTCATCCACGCGGCCACCATGGTCACGGCCGGGATTTACCTGGTCGCCCGGCTTCATTTCCTGTTCATCCTGGCGCCCTGG
Source organism: candidate division FCPU426 bacterium (assembly GCA_003152075.1). Lineage (GTDB taxonomy): Bacteria > Oederibacteriota > Muellerivitia > Muellerivitales > Muellerivitaceae > PALSA-1180. The sequence continues at coordinate 102,800 of PLZG01000072.1, read as the reverse complement.
GCCTCAGCCACCGTGGCGGTCATCGGCGTCATGACGGCCCTGCTGGCGGCCACCATCGCGCTCGGCCAAAATGACATCAAGAAGGTCCTGGCCTACTCCACCATTTCCCAATTGGGCTTCATGTTCCTGGGCGCGGGGGTCAGCGCCTACGGGGCGGGAATCTTCCACCTGGTCACCCATGGCTTCTTCAAGGCCTGCCTTTTCCTGGGGGCGGGGTCGGTCATCCACGCCATGAAGGGGGAACAGGATATCCGCAAGATGGGCGGGCTCCTGAAGCATATCCCCCTGACCAGCCTTTCCTTCTTATTAGGCTGGCTTGCTATCGCGGGCATCCTGCCCCTTTGCGGGAGTTTCAACAGCAAGGATGAGATCCTCTGGCGCGCCCTTTCCACGCCTAACCCGGTTTTCCCGCTCCTGCCCGAGATCCTTTACTTCACCGCGCTCTTCACTGCTTTCCTCACGGCTTTCTACATGACGCGCCTGGTGGTCCTGGTTTTCTTCGGTGACTACCGGGGGGACAAAGAAGTGTTCGAGCACCTGCACGAATCCCCCAGCATCATGACCATCCCCCTTCTGATCCTAGCGGTGGGCTCGCTGGCCATCGGCTGGATCGGCATGCCAAAAGCCATCGGCGGGGGCGACGCCTTGGGGCGGTTCCTCGATCCGCTCTTCCGACTGTCCACCCTGGAACCCACGGGGGTCTCAGCCCGGATGGAACCCCTGCTCATGCTGGTGTCCTTTTTAGTGGCCTTACTGGGCGTGGGAATCGCCTGGTACGTTTACGGCTTGAAACACGTCTTGAGCCAAAAGATTCTCAAGCTCATTCCGGGCGGCAAAAAAGCCATCGAGGAGAAATATTACGTGGATGAGCTTTACGAAGTCACGGTGGTGCGCTGGGCCAGGTTGTTCGCCCATTGGGTCGCCGACCGACTGGTGGAGCAGCTCTTGATCAACCGCCTACTCGAGGCCGTCACTGGGGGGCTTTACGCCGTGGCCAAGTATTTGCAGGAGCTCCAGGTGGGGCTGGTGCGGGTTTACCTGGCTTACGTGGTTGCCGGCGCGGCGCTGTTGATTTATTTGATTTTGCATTGAACTTTGAAGGAAAAGGCATTGAACCAACATCCTCTTTTGAGGATGACCGCCACTAAGGGCGCCAAGGTCGACGTAAGACAAAAGAGTTGAAAGGTTTTTCAAATCAAATTTGATTTTGTCTTTCTTGGTGAACTTGGTGCCTTGGTGATAAAAATTTTTTGGGGAGAATTGTTTTGATCTTATCCATACTCATCGGCTTGCCGGTACTCGGCGCGGTATTGATCGCCCTTTTCCCCCAGGAAAAGGTCACCAAGACCCTGGCGCTATTGGTGTCCCTCGTCACTTTCATCTTTTCCCTGGCCCTTTACACCGGGTTTGACTTGTCCGACGCCGGGTTCCAGTTTAAGGAACATATGGACTTGGTCCCCCGGCTGGGCATCCATTACAGCGTCGGGATCGACGGAATTTCCCTCTGGCTGGTGATTCTTTCCACCTTCCTAACCCCCCTGGTGGTTTTGGGGAGCTTCAGTTCCATCAACAAGAATGTCCGGGGTTATTACGCCTCCCTCCTGCTCCTGGAAGCCTCGGTGGTGGGCACGCTGGTTTCCACGGACCTTTTCCTCTTTTATTTATTTTGGGAACTCATGCTTATCCCCGCCTTTTTCCTCATCGGTTTGTGGGGCGGGCCCAATCGGGCCAAGGCCACGGTCAAGTTCGTGCTATTCACCATGCTGGGGTCGCTCTTCATGCTGGTGGCCCTGCTTTACCTGACCCACGAGGTGAAAAGCTTCGACTACACGGAAATCATGACCAAGATTTTCGTCCATCCCATCCAGGAGGACGTGCAGATCTGGTGCTTCCTGGCTTTCAGCATGGCTTTTCTCATCAAGGTTCCCCTCTTCCCCTTTCATGGTTGGCAGCCCGACGCCTACACCGAGGCCCCGGCGGGTGGTACGGTTATGCTCTCCTCCGTCATGGTGAAACTGGGTGCCTATGGCCTCCTGCGCTTTTGCATCCCCTTCTTTCCCAGCGCGGCCAAGGATTTCGCCCCTTGGATCATGGCCCTGGCGGTGGCCGGGGTGGTGCATGGGGCGCTGATGGCTTCCATTCAAACGGATTTCAAAAGGCTGGCCGCCTATTCCTCCCTGTCCCACATGGGCTTTATCGTGCTGGGCATATTCACCTTCTCGCTCACGGGCCTTCAGGGCGGGGTTTTGCAGATGGTAGGCCACGGGGTTTACATGGCCGGGATATTCCTCCTCATCGGGATGCTTTACGCCCGACGCGGGTCGCACGAGATGGAGGCTTACGGCGGCATCGCCAAGCTCACGCCGCTCCTTTCGGCGGCCTTCCTCTGGATGATGGTGGCTGCCGCGGGCCTGCCGGGTTTCGCCGGTTTCCCCGGGGAAATCCTTATTCTCGTTTCCGCCTACCAATCCTCGCCGATTTTAGCCCTCGTCTCGATTTCCGGTTTTGTCCTCTCCGCTTGGTACCTCTTCAATTTCTACGGAAAGGTGTTTTTCGGACCCGTCAAGAAAAAGGAAAACCAGAAGCTGACGGACCTTACCTGGTCCGAAGGCCTGGCCCTCCTGCCCATCGCGGCGGCCATCCTCTGGATCGGCTTGAATCCCAACTTTTTCCTGCGGCCCATGGAAAAGTCGGTCCAGTTGAACGTCATCGAGAAGCTGAAGCCCCCTCCGGCCATGACGGATTTCGCGGCCGGGCAAAGGCGCATCCAGGAAGCGGTGGAACAGGAAAAGAAGCACCGGTAAGAAAAGTTTCGAGTTTTTAGTTTTAAGTTTTGAGTTGTGGAAGGGTTGTTTTAACAACCGTTAAAACAACCCTCATTTACTCAAAACTAAGAACTCAAAATTCAAAACTGATTCAGTCGCCAAGTGAATTTTAGTATTCGAGGTATAATAATGGCACTATTGTCCACGGAGTTTACGGGCCTGCTTCCGCTCTGGATCGTCGTGGCGGGGGCCCTGGCCCTTCTTCTTTTAGAGGTTTCCTTTAAAGAAGAAGGCCGCTCCACCGCGCCCGTGTTAGCCGGAACCTTTTTAGTCCTGGCTATGGCTTCCATCTTTCATCTCCTCTCGGGGCAGGCCATGCCCGGGATTCTTTTCCACGGGGCCGTGGTGGTTGATTTGTATTCCCTCACCATGCAAGGCGTCTGCCTCTTGTCCGCCCTCTTAACCTGCGTCTTTTCCTCCTGGTACTTAAAGCGGGAAAAGGCCGTTACCGGCGAGTATTACGCCCTGCTTTTGCTGGCGGTGGCCGGCATGTTCACCCTGGTTTTGGCCGCGGAATTCCTGACCTTCTTCGTGGGGTTGGAATTGATGTCCCTGGCGGGCTACGTTTTGGCCGGCTATTTCCGGGTGAAGGAGCGTTCCACGGAAGCGGCCCTGAAGTATTTCATGCTGGGCGTCTTCTCCTCGGCCTTCCTGCTTTACGGCATCGCCATCCTTTACGGCGTTTCGGGAACCACCCATTTCATGGACTTAAGGCATTTCCTGGAGCAAGGGAACAGCTCATCCCTTTTCGTGGAACTGGGCGCGGCTTTGCTTTTGGTGGGGCTTGGTTTTAAGGTGGCCCTGGTGCCTTTCCACGGCTGGGCGCCCGATGTCTATGACGGCGCCGCCGCGCCGGTCTCGGCTTTTCTTTCCACAGGGGTGAAGGCCGCGGCCTTTGCCGCTTTCGCCCGGTTGTTCGCCGAGGTCTTCGGATTACCCGGGGCCTGGGCTGTGGCCTTGGCGGTCCTTGCGGTTCTCACGATGACCCTGGGGAATCTGGGGGCCTTGGGCCAGACCAGCGTGAAGCGCCTGCTGGCCTATTCCAGCGTGGCTCACGCGGGTTACCTCATGGTGGGTTTGGCGGCGGCCTCTGTGGCTTCCGCCGACGAAGTGGAACGGGCGGTGGCTTTCTACCTATTAGCCTATACCCTCATGACCGCCGGGGCTTTTGGGTGGGTGGCCTGGGCCGCGGGCAAGGGGGAAGCGAAAACCCAATTGGAGGATTACCGGGGGCTGGGGCTCCAGCATCCCTGGATGGGCCTGATGATGGCCGTCTTCTTGTTTTCCCTGGCGGGTATGACCCCCACGGCCGGGTTCTTCGGGAAATATTTCCTCTTCAAGTTGGCGGTGGACCATGGCTTGGTCGGCCTGGTGATTGTGGCCGTCCTGAACAGTTTTGTTTCCGCCTATTACTACCTGCGCGTGGTGGTTTTCCTCTATATGAAGCCCGCCGAGGATAAGGAACCCGCCGTTCTCCCTTATACCTCCAGCCTTGGCTGGACATTCTTCCTCTGCGCCCTGGGCACCCTGGTGGTCGGTTTCTTGAAGTTTCCTTTCTAATCTAAACCGAAAAGAGTTTAATAGTCAAAAGGCGGTTCACCTATGAAACTCGTCATTGGGCTGTTCGTGCTGATAGTGGCCGGGCTGGCGGGCTGGACTATTTACTCACCCAATCCGGTGATGACGGATTTCCAAACTGCGGTGGATAGCGGGAAACCCGAGGCCGTCGCGCCCTTCCTGGACACTCCCTCCCTGAAGAAAGACGTGGCCCAAACTATCGACCTGCGCTTCAACCATACGGGCATCGCGGGAGTCACCATTTCGGGGGAACAGATCCTGGCCCTTACCGACGCCTTCGTCACGCCAGCCAACATTATCCAACTGATGAAGGGCGTCAAGCTGGAACCTGGCTCCGCCCCGCCCGTCCTGAACCCGGATGACAAGACCCCCCATCCGGTGGAGAAACATTACGAGTCGGTAAATGTTTACGCAGTCGATATCTTCCTGACCCAGGTGGAGGCCGACGACAACAAGGTGTCGCTCCTATTCCGCCGGGACGGGGCCTTCGATTGGAAACTGGCGGCCTTGCGGTTTTCCTGGCCTGGATAATTCTTTTGCCGTCATTGCGAAAAGGCCATTGTTTGGGCCGACAAGCTTGAAGTAGTTGGCCTTCTGCCAACCATGCTTGGCCCTTCGGGCCAAGTACAATCCGAACTATCAAAAAAACTGCAGTTTATTGTTCGGTTTTGATTGCCACGTCGGCTTGAATTCAGCCTCCTCGCAAGGACTGCAAAAAAAGAGGGGTTATGTCACGTCAATTTTACGTTTACATCATGACCAATGACCACAACAAAGTCTTATATACGGGCGTCACCAATGATTTGAAACGAAGGGTTTATCAACACAAGGAAAAGTTGGTGGAAGGCTTCACTAAAAAATACAATATCAACAAGCTTATTTACTTCGAGGTGTTTGAAGATAGTCTAAACGCCATAACCCGTGAGAAACTAATAAAAGCCGGATATCGCAAAAAGAAAACAGAGTTAATCTATAAAATGAACAAACTTTGGAAAGATCTATACGAAGGGCTTTAAGTGGTAATCCGTCATTGCGAGGAGGCCCGGTTTGGGGCCGACGTGGCAATCGGTAAAAATCAAAAAACTGCAGTTTTTGGAATGGTTTGGTTTGCTTCGTCGGTTGAAAACCGACCTCCTCGCAATGACGGCTTGAAAAGGGCAAAAAGGAAGCGGTTGAATACCAAATAAAACTCTGTTTTTGAAAGATTGGAGGATGATTTTATCCCATGAATACCCTGAAACTCCCTAATGAAAGAACCATGCCGGTGCTGGGACTGGGCACATGGGACCTGCGCGGTGAGGCCTGTTTCAAGGCCGTGGAAACAGCCCTCCGCCTGGGTTACCGCCACATCGACACCGCCGAGATGTACGATAACGAGGATGAAATTGGTAAAGCCATCCTTCATTCGGGAGTCCCCCGCGAGGAAATCTTCATTACCACCAAGGTCTGGACCAACCACCACCACGCGGCGGATTTTAAGAAGGCCGCCGAGCAATCCCTCAAACGATTAAAGGTTCAGGCGGTCGACCTTCTTCTCATCCATTGGCCCAATCCCGCCGTGCCACTGCCCGAAACCATCGGCGCCCTTAACCAATGCGCCAAGGATGGCAAGGCCTTGAGCATCGGGGTCAGTAATTTTTCCGTGGCCCAAATGAAGGATGCGGTTTTGCTTTCCTCCCTTCCCCTCGCCTGCAACCAGATTCCTTATAGCTTGGCTTCGCCGAATGCCGGTAAGGATTTTTTGACCTGGCTGAAGGCTGATGGCCGACCGCTGAAAGCTGCCCTATGCGCCTATAGCCCCCTGGGCCGGGGTTCTTTTTTAGACCGGAAGGAATTAAAAGAGATTGGGAAGAAGCAGGGAAAAACTCCCGCCCAGGTGGCCTTGAAGTGGCTCATCCGCCAGGAAGGCGTGGCGGCCATCCCCAAGGCGGCGGGGGAAAAACATTTGAGGGAGAATTTGGAACTATTCGATTTCGATTTGGACCAGGCGGACTTGAAGCTCCTGGCTGGTTTGCGGAATTGAGGGGATGGTTTGACGCATCCTGCTTCCGGGAGTAGGATAATTGCGTTTGAACCTTCAGGGGGATTCCAATGGCTAAATCGTTGAGCCACATCGAAACCGAAGCGCTTAAACTTCCCACCCGTTCCCGGGCGCATTTAGCGGAAAAGCTCATTTATAGCCTTGAAAAAGGCGGCTATTCAAAAATTGAAAGATTGTGGGCCAAAGAAGCGCGGAAACGTTACGGGGCTATGGCTTCCGGCAAAGCGCCTGGAAAGTCCGCGTTGAAAGTTCTTCAGGATATACGCTCGAAAATTAAATGAAAAAAAGACCAGTTGTTTATGTCATCGCGGGCCCAAATGGTACTGGAAAAACCACCTTCGCCAATCAGTTTCTTCCCAAGATCGCGGATTGCCGTAACTTCATTAATGCCGATTTGATCGCCAAAGGATTGTCGCCTTTCAATGTTGACGCTGCCGCTATGCAAGCTGGTAGGCTTTTTTTGGGAAGCATCCAGGAAAATGTACGGCGGGGCGTCGATTTTGGTTTTGAAACCACGTTATCCGGCAAGGGGTGTGTAAAGTTGTTTAAGGACCTCCGAGGGAGGGGTTACCGCCTTCATCTTTATTTCCTTTGGATTCCCGGGCTATCTTTGGCTCTCAAGAGGATCGCCGACCGTGTGCGAATGGGAGGGCATGCCGTGCCGGCGGATGTCGTGCGCCGACGGTTTGGGAAAGGGTTGAAAAATCTCTTTAATCCTTTTATGAACCTGGTTGACTATTGCGCCATATTTGACAATTCCTCAGCCGAACCACGTTTGGTATTTGAAATGTCCGAGGGTCAGGATCACGTCATTAAGCCGGAAATCTACGATATAATCGTGAAGATGTCGGAGGAGGCACCATGAAGACCTCAAAGAAGCCTGCGGTGAGCAAGCGACCTGTCCACCGTAGCCGAGCGGTAGCGATGCTTGGCGAAGGTGGAAGCGCGTCGAACTCGCCATCCAAAGAAGGCCGTAGGGCCGAAAAGGCGTTGAAGATGGCGGTGGCCGGTGTTATCGCGGAACATAAGCGGTTAGGCTTACCGATCGCGGTTATGCGTAATGGAAAAGCGGTGTATGTCAGCGCGGAAGATAAGATCAGCGTTGTCCGCGAGCCCAAGGTTGTCTACCGGAACAAAAATTAATCCAGCCTATACTTTCCCGTATTTACCTCTAGCCTGAAGCCATTTACGTGTTGGCCATCATGCATCTTTCCCGAAAGCCGGGTTACTGGAGAAGCAGGGAATAGTTATCCCTTTTTGAACCAAAGGAGACGTAATGATTCTTACTATTCTCGCGGCGGGGTTTCATTTTCTGGCGCTGGGCATCGGCCTGGGCGCCCTTTTCGCCCGGGGCCTCCACTTCCGGGGCTTGAGGCGGCCGGGCAGCGACAAGCGCGGGGAATTAAAGTCCCTTTTCCTTTCCAATTATTACTGGGGCCTGGCGGCCCACCTCTGGCTCATCACCGGCCTCTTGCGCCTCTTCGGCGGCGTGGAAAAAACGACGGCCTTCTACTTTCATAACCCCTTTTTCTATATCAAGATGGCCCTCTTCACGCTGCTTTTCGCCCTGGAAATTTTGCCCATGGTGACGGTGTTGAAGTGGAAGAAACAATCGCGGCAGAATGGAAAGTTCCCGGTGTCTAAAGGCAAACTGGGCCTTTTCATCCGCTTGAACGACATGGAGCTGGCGCTTCTAGTGATCATTCCCTTCGTGGCGGCGGCCATGGCTAGGGGAGTTTGGTTAATGCCTTAAGCCAACCAGGGAAGGGTGGAAGAATGAATATTCCTTGCCAATGCTGCCACAAAACATTTCCACCGACCTGGACCTGGTTTATCTGCGGGGTTTGCGGCTTTCGAATTTGCCCCAGCTGCCTGAACAAGCACGAGGGGCAATTTAGCAAAGGCGGTTTCAAGTGCAGCCAATGCCAGATGGGCGTGATGGAACAAAAGTCATCGGCTTAAGGGGTTTTGATGGCCGCGAATGAAAAACGAAAATTACTCATCACCGGGGCCTCAGGCCATTTGGGCCGCCGCGTGGTGGAGCTTTTGCTGGAAACCCAGGCCGGTTCCCTGGTGGCCGCCACGCGCCAACCGGAGAAACTCAAGGACCTGGCCGCGCGCGGGGTGGAGGTCCGTTTCGCCGATTTTGACGACCCGGATTCACTGAACCGGGCTTTCACCGGGGTTGAAAGAATGCTTTTCATCAGTACCAATGAAATCGCCCGGCCCGGCCAAAAATTAATCCAGCACCTCAATGCCATCGCCGCCGCCGAGAAGGCGGGCGTGGAAAGCGTGGTCTATACCTCGGGGCCCTTTCGAAAGCCGGATAATCCCTATCTCTTGGCCAGGGCCGACATCGACACCGAACAAGCCCTGGCCCAGAGCCGCTTGGGTTGGACTGTGCTGAGGCATAATTGGTACACCGATCTCCTGATCCCCCGGCTGGCGAAAGCCGCCGCCACGGGGAAGTTCATGACCACCGAAGGCGACAGCGGGGCGGCCTATGTCACGCGGGAAGATTGCGCCCGGGCCGACGCGGCGGTCCTGGTTTCCGCGGGTTTCCATAACGAGGTTTTGGATATCACCGGGCCCGCCATTGTGCCCAACGCGGAGTTGGCCGCCATCGTCAGCCGGGTCGCCGGCCGCCCAGTCAAACATTTGGTCACCACTCCCGACACCTACAAGTCGGGCTTGGTGTTTGCCGGGGTAGCGGAAACCCTCCAGGAAATCATGACCTCCTCCGATGTGGCCATCGCCCAGGGCTATTTGGCCGTCACCTCAACCGCGGTAAGGGACCTGACGGGGCGGGCCCCGCAAAGCGTGGAGGAATTTCTTTCGGTCCACCGGGAGGTTCTACTGGCGAAAATCTTGAAGTCCTAGGGGTTATTAAAGGGTTTCTGGGGAGTGTCTCAGTTTGAGAAATCACCCCTCACCCTACCCTCTCCCGCAGGGGGCGAGGGTATCTAGAAAAAGGCCGTTTCCCTAATTCCCCCTCTCCCTTGACGGGAGAGGGTAGGGTGAGGGTGAAGAGATTATTTCAACCTGAGGCACTACCGGTTTCTGAGGCCGCTTAACTCCCCGGAAATGGTTTTGCCCCAGTCGTATAACGCCGGGTGTTATACTCAACCCATATTATTTGGAAAGCCGTCTCAATGAATAAAAAATATCCCATTTTTATCTTCTTCTTGATCCTCCTATCCGGGTTCAGTTGGAACTGCCAACAGACCTTCTCCCTCGCGCCCTCTACGGCCCCCACTTTAACCCCCACCTTTACCAGCACCAGCACTCCCTGCGGTTACCCCGGCAACACCTGCACCCCCACCGCGACCGGGACACCCACCTTTACCTCCACCGCCACCAACACTTCTACTTCCACTTACACCCCCACCATGACCAGCACGCCCACACCGACCTTGGTCCCGCCACAGAATGTCCTGGGATGGCCCTCGGCACCGCAAAACTACATGCAACTGGTCTGGCAAGGCTCCTCGGACCCACATATTACGAGCTATAAGGTTTACCGGGGGCCCAGCAGCGGCGCCATGACTTTTTGGGGTTCACTTCCGAATTCGGGAACCTTTCTCTCGGCCACCGATACCAACACCATCGTTTTCAACGAATACCTTTGCGTGGTTTCCTCGGGCACCCTGCCGGACAGCGCGCAGTCCAACATTGTCCACGCGGTTTCGGGTACCACGGCCTTGAACAGTTTGGTCCTTTCGGCCACCGCCAGCACCACCCCCCTCCTCTCCATTGTGAGCGGATCAGTTCCGGGCGGGCTCCAAAGGTGCTGGCTCGTCGCCCCCAACGGCGGGGCTTCCATTGACTGGGTTTGGGGCGAAATGGCCGCGTCCTTGACCAGCGTGAACTATGGCTTCAACGGGTACGGCATCACCTATGTCCCCGCGGTCGTCATGGGTACGGGTGTTTCCACCAATCTCATCACCGCCACATTCAACAGCGAATACTGGTGCGTCGACTACAGTTATTTCAACTTCACGTCCTAAGGCCGGTTTGACCGGGGCCTCTTAATACCATCGGTGTCCCTATCAGTTTTTTTCCTACAACCCAAAATGCATCAGCACCATGCATCCCAACAAAATCACCGTGGCCCAGGAGGGAAGCCGGTGGGTGGCCTTCGCCACGGCCCTTGGCGTTGGGCGCGAACTTCTTTCCGTTCCAGACCTTTTTCAATAAAGACGGCCCAATGCGGGGGCCCTGCAGCATCATCACCAGCATGACGGCCAAGGCGGCCAGGAAGGTTATCCCGTAGGGGGTGGAAAGGGTGCCGAGGGAACGGATGTTCCCGAAAAAGGTGCCCCGGATGATTCCCGTTAAAAAGGTGATGACGCTGGAAATCGCCATCAGGATGCTGGTTGGCTTCAGGTTGGCCTCGAAAAAGGCCTTGGCCTCCCCGGCTGGGCGCTTCAAGATCGTCGGCATCAATACAAAGTCCAGGTACAGGCTGGTCCCTACCAGGATTGAAGCGAAGAAGATATGCGGGTACTGCAAAAGAATAATCGCGGCTTGTCCCATGACGGCCCCCTTTTGATGGATAAGGCGGGTAGCCAACTGAGGGGATTTTAAATTACTCCGTTCAGGAGTCCAAATTGAAAAGGGGTTTCCGCTAATATTTAACCTGGATTTAGGCCCTCTTAAGTCTTCGTTCCGGTCCCAGAACCGATTTTTGATTTGTTATAATGGAGCATCAATTAATAGGGGAAGTAATGCAGAATAAAAGAAGTCATTGGGTCACAAAATTGGGCCGCTTGTCAGACCCCGACCAGAGTCGGGAGCCTTCCGCTATTAGCCCCGAAGAAGGGTTGGGAATGATGTGGCGTTTAACCCTCGATAATTGGATTTTCATGAAGGAGACCCATGCTGAATCCAGACTACAAAGACATGTTGTCCGCCTTGTCCGAGGAAAAAGTTGAGTTTTTAATCGTGGGGGCATATGCCCTGGCCGCTTATGGCCTTCCCCGGGCCACGGGGGATATCGACATCCTCGTCGGAAGCGACCCGGAAAACTCAAAAAAAGTTTACCAAGCCCTCAAACGTTTTGGCGCCCCCCTCTCCCATGTCACGCCTGAAACCTTTGCTGAAACCGATGTTATTTATCAAATGGGAGTTGCCCCCAACCGGATCGATTTGTTGTCGTCTATCACCGGTGTTTCTTTTCGAGATGCCTGGTCCCACCGCCAAGTGAAACAGGTCGAGGGTTTGAATTTATTCGTTCTTTCCCTGGAAGACTTGATCCTCAATAAATCCGCCACCCGGCGCCCCAAAGACAAAGTTGATTTGGAATGGCTGAGGAGCCAAAAAAAGAAAAAGTAAAGCCGCTCCGAAATACGACGCCCCATTCAACGAACGGGGCGGCTTCAAGCGAGGCCAATGCGGGATAGGCGTGGTGGAACAAAAGCTTTCGGTTTAGCCGTTTCAGAAGTTAGAATTATTCCGGTTTCAGCATCCCATTCTTATTAAAGGCGGTCCTATGAAAAAAGTTATCCTGGCGTCGGCGCTGTTTTTCTTCACCGCGTCCCTGGTCCTGGCGGAAGAGGCCAAAGTCCCCGAACCCGACAAGGTCCTCAAGGTTTTCATCCTGAAATCCAAAAAGCTCTCGCAGGATGCCGCGCCCGGCCTGGTGAGGTTCGATTATGATAATGTGGAATTGGCCAGCCCCTCGGACGCGGAGCTGGCGGCCGTCAAGAAGGCCATTGATGAAATGGGAATAAAGCCGGAAGACCTCAAGGTGGACCAGGTCCTTCCCCTGCAGGTTTACATTCTCGAGGTGAAAAAGGCCTATAAGGACCAAGCCCCCGGGAAATTGAAGACGGCCAATGGGATCCGGGTGGAAAAGCCCACCGAGGAGGAATTGGACAACCAACAAAAATTAATCGATTTTATTAAAAATCTGAGGAGTTTTTTCAAGAATTTCGAGGTTCAAATTGGTTTGGGCGGAACCTTCGCCGCCAGTCCCGGCCTCTATAACGCCTACCAGCCGGGGGTCAATTTCAATTTCGGGTTTGGCTACCAATTCTCGGATGTCTTCGACCTGATGATGGTGCTGGAAGGCAACCGGTTCACCTCCAACAACGATTCCCTCACCCACGGGTATGAGTTCAGTGATTTTACGGGCGAATTCCTATTGAAGCTCCGCCTTCCTTCCAAGGGCTTGCGTCCCTATCTCTTCGCGGGGGTGGGGGGCAGCACCGGTTCCTTCGACATCGACTACACCTATAACAACCTTTATGAACACCGCACCTACCGCGACAGCGACCATTTCACCATGCTGGGGGGCCTGGGGGTGGAAGTTCCCCTGTGGGAAAAGGTGCATTTGTATGTCCAGGGGGAAATAGCTTACGATTTTCTCAAGGGCGAAACCGTCAATTTTGTCCCGCTTGACCAGCCTATCGGGTTTATTCCCGTCTCGGTCGGGTTAGTTTTTGGAAAGTAAGGGCCAGGGGGCTGGGAGAATGTATCTTTAGGTTTTGGGAAATTAGTTAGTAATCGAAGGCCGGTAAAAATCTAACAAGAATTTTAGTAAATTGGCAACGGAACAAAGGGGCCAGGCTGCAACGCAAAAAAGGGATCAGGCCAACATTAACCATTTTGAAACATCCCTCTCGCGATCTCTCCACAGGTCCGTTTTGTGGGTGATTTGGCCGGATTTATACTGGTTGACCCATCCCGGGAGGGACGTTAGACTCCCCCCACTCTAAAAGGCTCCCGACGGGTGGTTGCATGCGCCAATCTTATTTTCTCAGCGGATTAGTCCTCTTTACCGCGTCCCTCCTGTGGTTTTTCCCGGTTTCTTGCACCAATAGCCCGGTGACCATTATCCAGCCGCCGGTGACCATCTATAAATTGGTGACTGCTACCGACACCCCGACCGGTTCGCCGACTTCCACCTTCACCCTCACCACTTCGCCCACTTCGACCTATACGCCCGTGACCATCCTTTCCACCTCCACCTTTACCCCGACCGGTTCGGCGACTTCCACCTTCACCCTCACCTCTTCGCCCACTTCGACCTATACACCCGTAACTATTCTTTCAACCTCCACCTTCACCCCGACTGGTTCGGCCACCCCTACTTTTACCCTAACGAATTCGCCCACGATCACGCCTTCGCCGACCTCTACCTTTACCCCTGTGACGATTCTCGTTACCGCGACCTTTTCGGAGACTTTTACCTGCACGAATAGCCCGACCATGACTATCACCCCGACTGCAACCAACAGCCCGACGACAACCCCCACCGGGACTCCCACCAATTGCTCCAGCTTCGGCGGGGCGGGGAACGGGAGCAATACCCTCTATGGGCCGAACCATACCATATGCTCCGCCTTCACCCTTTCCATCCTGGCGACGATGAAGGACTTGCGGGTGGAGCTGACGAACGCCGCCACCGGATACAGCATCAACCTGGCGATTTACGATGATGTTTCGGGGTCCCCCGGGAACCTGATCATCCAGGGGACGCCCCAGCTGATGGCGCCGGGATGGAACCAAATGCCCCTGCCCGACACCCCCTTAAACCCCGGCACCTATTGGCTGGCCGTGAAAAGTTCCGGGCCCAACGTGGGACTGGTACTGGATGAAACCCAGGTGAGCCAGATGGTGTACCGCTTGAGCGACCCCTGGAACGGCGGGAATTACCCTTCCTCCTACAGCGGTAATTACTCCGCGACCAACAACAAGGTTTCGGTGCGCGCCGACTATTGCGTTTATCCCGGGACGACTCCGCCTTCCACGGCTACTCCGACCTATACCTTTACGGCTACCTCGACCCCGACCGAAACTGGCACCCCCACCAATTCGCCCACCGCGACCCCCACGAAAACGCCTTGCGGCGCCAGCGGCACCCTCGGGAATCTCAACCCGGGATCAAATACCGGCACTGGCATCAGCAATGGTTACTTTATTTATTCTCCTTACGTCGCTCCGGCCAGCGGCGCCCTGCGCCAGGTCAGCCTTCTGGTCCAGGCTCAAGGCGGGGATATGCTGCAGCTGCTCATTTACGACAATTCGGGCGGCCAGATGACCAACCTTGTGTCCTCTTCGGGCATCTACACCTTCCCGGCCTATACGGGTTCCAGCCCGATTACCCTGACCCTTCCCCTTTCCGATTACACCATCACATCGGGCCAGACCTATTATGTTGGAACCTATACCTATCCCTCCTTCCTTAACGGTATCTCTTATGTCGTTGGTCTCAGCAGTCCAAGTCCGGGCTATTGGGCGACCGGGGCCGTGACTAGCCCCGCAAGTTTCGGCCCTTCTACAGTATTCTCGACTTACCCCCTTTCCCTCTCCGTGGAATTCTGCCAATAGGTCGAAAGGCAGGGAACGAAGGGGCCGGGCTTGAAAAAGAAACCCTTCCTTAAATCCGTCCTCCTGCGCTATTGCTTCGGGGGACAGGCCTTCAAACCCGCACCAATTCCATCTTCCAGTGGAATTGGCACACCCAAGCCATGCGCCTCAGCTTGCATCCATTCCAATGGAATGGATAAGACCAAACCTTATGTCTCGCCTTGTGGGATCGACATAGGACGGGCAAGTTAGACGTCCTTCCTGGTTTCGGCGCAGGGGCAGTACTCGATCCCTCCACGGGACCGTCTTGTGGGTGATTTGGCCGGATTTATACTGGTTGACCCATCCCGGGGGGTGAAGATAAACTTTCCAACCAATACAGGTTCCCAACGGGTGGTTGCATGCGTCAATCATATTTTCTCAGCGGATTAATCCTCTTCACTCTATCCCTCTTGTGGTTTTTCCCGGTTTCCTGCGCCAATTCTCCAACGACCATTATCCAGCCGCCGGTGACCATCTATAAATTGGTGACCGCCACCGACACCCCGACCGGTTCACCGACTTCCACCTTCACCCTCACCACTTCGCCCACTTCGACCTATACGCCCGTAACTATTCTTTCGACCTCCACCTTTACCCCAACCGGTTCGCCCACGCCCAGCTTTACCTTCACCCTGAGTCCCACCATTACCCCGACGCCCACTTCCACCGACACCCCCGTGACCATCCTGACCACCGCGACCTTCACTCAAACTTTCACCCCCACCAACAGCCCGACCGTGACCATCACCCGCACCCCCACCAATAGCCCCACCAAGACACCCACCGCGACCATCACCAATACCTTTACCCCTACTACCTGCGCCACGGCCGGGCCCAGCATGACCCCCGTCTTTTCCATGGGCATGGGCCCGGGCGACACCATCTACCAGCAGGTTTCCGTTCCCCGCAGTGGATACGTCAGCAGCCTTACTTTCAACGCCAACCTGATCCAAGCTGGCCCGGCCAACGTGAACGTGGCCCTCTACTCGGACAACTCGGGTATTCCCGGGG
Source organism: candidate division FCPU426 bacterium (assembly GCA_003152075.1). Taxonomy (GTDB): domain Bacteria; phylum Oederibacteriota; class Muellerivitia; order Muellerivitales; family Muellerivitaceae; genus PALSA-1180. The sequence goes on along the minus strand of PLZG01000072.1, from coordinate 86,990 downwards.
GCCGGCTGGCACTTTCGACGGCGAGGAACTTGAATGTCGCGGCTTCAGGGCTGGACGCCACCTTTGCCATAACCCCCACCTTTGTTTCCGCGGGATTTTGCTGGGTGGCCATCTGCTACAACGCGGGGATTATTTTCGATCCCGGCTACGACACGATTCCGGGGAACGCCTATTATTCGGTGGGGAACTTCCTGCCCTCCAGCTTCCCCATAGGGATTCCTTACAGCGCCGACACGTTCGAGGCGCGGATCAATTACTGCTTTTACCCCTAAGGGATGGGGACGGGCAGGTAGAAACAAAAAATTGTTCAAATGTGTGAAACGGATTCGAGTCCCTTTGGTCGCTCACCGCAGGGTAGAAAAGTAAGACAGCTAGCCTGCTTTCCTGACTTCGCCAAGGCTACACAAGGCATGCCCACGATTCGCTCCGTAAATCGCCTTGAAAAAGGTTGGGGTTTAACTTAAAATCAAATAGAAGTAAAAAGAATTAAAAGAAATGAATATGTCAAAAACCATAACCATTCGATTGTCCGATCAGGATTACAAATTATTCAAAGGTTATGCCGAGGCTGACAACCGTCCCATGGCCAATTTGATCGAGACGGCCGCTAAACGCCATTTGCAGGAATGCGAAATGGTGACGGTTAAGGAAATGGGGGGCATCCGGTCTGATGCCAAATTAGTTTCCCGGTTGAAAGCCGGCTCCAAAGCCGCCCATAAAAAGCATGGCCGGTTTGTGGCTTGACCCCTGGTAATTACCGGCTTTTTGAGACGTCAATTTTCATTGAGGACTTGGAAGCTTTGGATAAGCCGGTCCGCGAGAAATTGAAAGAAAAATTGAGTGATTATGTTTATCCTCAATTGAAAGTCCAGCCTCATTTTGGTCCTAACATCAAAAAACTTAGAAATTGGGAACATGAGACTTGGCGATACCGGATTGGTTCTTGGAGAGTTTTTTATGAGATCAGTGAGAAAGACAAGATCGTTTCTTTAATCACGGTTGATCCTCGAAAAGACGCTTACTCTCGCTAAGAACAAAGGGGCCAGACCCCTTTGTGCTATTATAAAGCTAGGAGTTGCCGATGGACGAGGCGAATTTAGTCGTTGAAAAGCGGGCCAATCCACGAGTCCCGGTTAAAATCCCCGTCAAATTCCATTTGGTCGATGAAATGGCGGGAATCCAATTCGTTATTGATATGAGCAAAACTTTGACCGACACCCAAACCCTGGATATTAGTTTAAACGGCTTGTACATCGTGGCTGATCAAAAGCTTAACCCGGGAAGCATACTGTACCTCGAAATCACGCTTCCGGGCAGCACCAACCCTCTTACGGCTTTTGGGGAGGTTGTTTGGTCCAAGGAATCCGGTGCCGGACTTCGCTTCGTGATGATCGAAAATGAGGTTTTGATGGCCCTTGAGGCTTTCTTGAAAGAACCCTCCTCAAAAATGTAATTCCTATTTGAATTCCGAATTCCTCCGCCCTCCCGCGGTCCGTTCATGCCAACTGTTTCTTATACAGTTGGCACAAAGTGCCTGTATCCAGGCACATCATCTCGCCAGTTCTTCAGAAGGCTCGCAGCAGGTGCCCGAAATCATTCCATCCCATCACCAAACAACCCCTCTTGTATTGCCTTGAGGAGGGCCGGTAGGTTTCTAAGTGATACCCTTGCCAGGCCCCCCACGGAACACAGTTTGGGGTTAGGAGTGAGGAGTTGGGAGTTTAAACCAACTCTCGCCAACCGCTCATCTGGCTTCGCCTGCCAGGCCCAGCTTCCCGCCAAGTTCTCGGAATGTTCGCGGCGGGTGACGGCGTCTAAATGTGGATGGAAAGGGTAAATGATAGGTGCTATATTAAGACCATTAGAAAGACCTAAACAAAGACCTTACCAATTGCCGTTCAATTGGCATTACCAACCCTCGCCACTTTCCTTGTGGGTAAGTGGTGGGTAATCAGGAGGCTCCGATGAATGTTAAATTTTCCCAAGATGTCGTAACAGTGACCACGATGAAGGCCAATCCCGCCAAAGTGATCAATCAAGTAAAGGAAGCCCACCGTCCGGTGCTCTTGACCAGCCATGGCAAGGGGGTTGCGGTCGTCCAATCCGTCGCCGATTACGAGAGTCAAGCCGAGGAGATGGCTTTTATGAGGGCGGTGGTGGAAGGTTTAAAGGCCGTAGGAAAAGGGCGGACCTATAGTGTGGCGGAAGCAAGGGCGAAATATGGGTTGAAGTGACCCAAAATGAAGATCGAAATTACCCAACCTGCCTGGGATGACCTGGGGGATATCCTGGATTACCACCGGGAACAGGGGGTTCCGGAAAAGGGCCGTCAGTTTATCTTGGACATTCTCAAAAAAATTGAAAGATTGGCTTCCTTCCCTGATTCCGGCAGGGTTGTGCCCGAGTTTGAAATGGAATTTGTCCGGGAAATTATCTTTTCTCCGTTTCGAATTGTTTATCAGAGGGACCCCCACAAAATTTGGATTATCCGTATTTGGAGAAGCGAGAGGTTATTGAGGTTGGACTAACTGAAACAAAAAAGGGTCAGTGGTTCGATTAGCTCCGCTTACTCATCATTTGCCATGAATGATGACTTTTTCGCCATAAGCCCTAAGAGGTAAAAATAAATGGATATGTTTCACGGGATAGATGATATGGCCCTTTCTTCCACCATCGCCGCGGGGGTGGTGTTCCTCGTCCTGGCGGTTCTTCTTTACGCCCTGATGATCTACAACAACCTGGTGCGCCTGAGGGTGGATATCGACAAGGCCTGGGCCAACGTGGACGTGCTCCTTAAACAACGCCATGATGAGGTGCCGAACCTGGTGGCGGTGGTGGGGGGAGTTAAAGACTTTGAAAAGGAAGTTATGGTAACCATCACCCAAGCCCGAACCGCCGCCCAGGGGGCCCAGACTGTATCCCAAAAGGGGCAGGCCGAGGGGGCCCTGTCCTCCTCCCTGAACCATCTCTTCGCGGTGGCGGAAAACTACCCCAACCTGAAGGCCCAGGAAAACTTCCTGAGGCTTCAAAAACGCCTTTCGGATATCGAAACCGAAATCGCCGACCGGCGGAGCTTCTACAACGACTCGGTGGCGGACTATAACAAGCGGACCCTGGAATTTCCGGATTCGATGGTGGCCTCTTACACGGGTTTCAAGCCCCGGGAGCTTTTTCACGCGGGCGCCGATGAGAAAGAACCCATCACCCCGGTTTTTTCCCCATGAAGGGCCTTTTAAGTTTCCACGGACTATTCCTTTTCCTGGCGCTGTCCGGGTTTATCGGCCCCAGCCCGGCTTTCGCCGACGATAGCCAATTCCTGGTCTTTAACATCATTGGCGGCGTGGGCCTTATTCTCGGCCTGTTCTTGTTCCTCAAGGGTTTCGCCGACCTTCGCAAAAAACGGCTGATGGAAGACACCCCCACTTCCCTCATCCGGTCCATGGCGCCGGGAGAGGTGGTGGTGATCGGCAAGGCCCACGATTGGCTTCCCCTTACCGGGCCCTTTTCCCAAAAAGCCTGCGTTTATTTCGAGTACACGGTGGAGGAGCAGCGGACCCGCAGGGTGGGAACGGGGAAGGACGAGCACACCGAAACCTATTGGGCCGTGATCCAGCAGGGGGACACTTCCGAAACGCCCTTCTACGTGGATGACGGAACGGGGTTGGCCCTGGTGAAACCGGCAAAGGCCGAAAAGGTCCTGGTGGGGGAATATGAGCTGACCCCCGGATTTTTCTCGGACGTTCCCCCCCACATTGACCAGTTCCTCAAGACCCGGGGCGTGGATTGCCACGGCCTCTTCGGCTTTAGCAGGCCGCTTCGCTTTTCCGAAAGGGCCTTTTTGGTGGGACAGGACCTTTATATCCTGGGCGTCTGCCAGGCTTCCCCAACGCCCGGGAACGCCCCCGATGGGGCGGCTAAGGATATTTGCCTGTCCCAGGGCCAGCATGGCGAGGTTTTCATGGTTTCGGCCAAGAGCCAAAAGAGCCTGGAGAGTTCCCTGGGCTGGGCGGCTTTCTTTTTGATTTTTTTCGGGATCGTCTTGATTGGGGGAGCGGTTTACTTCCTGGTCATCACGAACCAAGTGGGACGTTACTAATCATTAAGAATCGCTATCTTTTTCCCTCTTAAATGCCTAACCTATAGGCCGTTTTGAAACATCAAGGCTTCACAAGGCCAAAAAAGGAAATCACATGGATACGTTGAATAATACCCCCCAGGAAACAGCGCCGGTACCAGCAGCTGTTCCAGCCCCGGTGGCGAGTACCCCGGAAGCGACAGCCGTTCCGGCCGCTGCCACGCCGGCAGTGCCTGCAACACCAGCAGTGACCCCCGCTCCCGCGGTGACCGCCGCGCCCAAGCCAGTTGAAATATTTAAGGGGCCAATTCCCCAAACGCAGGGAAACGTGGCGGGCGGTTGGAACCGGTTCGCCGGCTACAACCCGAATGAAGCGAAGAACAAGTCAAGGGACGGTCGTGGCGGCGGTTCACAGGGCCGTCGGTAAACCCACCACCGACTTCGACGGTTCGACTCCCGCTGGTCGCTCACCGCAAGCCCCCTCGGGGCCGAAGTTCAAAACCAGCGCCGATCCCGGATAAAATAAAAAAAGGGGGTCGGTCCCAGTTTGGGCCCTCGCAGGCTCGTTCCCTAGGACCGGCACACCCACCCGTCGGGCTAAAGCCCGAGGGCGATAAAAATCATCGAAACTCGCTCCTCGACTAGTGGTCTCGGAGCAGGAGGCACCAATTTCTTTTATCACCTAAAATTGGTACACCCAATTCACGCCCCTCGGTTTGAGACCTCGGGGCAGGGGGGTTCTTATGGCAACCAAGAAAAAAATAGCGCTTTTGGTCGGGAAGGATTTTGAGGATATGGAAGTGATGTATCCCCTTTACCGCCTCATTGAGGCTGGGTTTATTGTGGACGTTATCGGGGAAGACCCGGCGGGGACGAAATACATGGGTAAAAACGGGTACCCTTGCCTGTCCACCCTGGAAATTTCCAAGGCAAAGGCCGAAGACTATTCGGGTTTGGTGGCGCCGGGAGGCTGGATGCCCGATAAACTGCGCCGCAACCCCGCGGTGCTAAAGCTGGTGGCCGATATCGACAAACAGGGAGGCGTCATGGCTTCCATCTGCCACGGGCCTTGGATACTGATTTCAGCGGGGGTCGTGAGGGGTAAAAAAATGACCTCCACGCCCGCCTTGAAGGACGACCTGGTAAACGCGGGCGCGAAGTGGGTGGATGATGAAGTGACGGTGGACGGCCGCATGGTGACCAGCCGTAAGCCTGATGATCTTCCGGCCTTCATGAGGGAAATACTTAAACTGCTCGCCTAACCGAGCGCTGAAAAAGTCTCCCAGGTGACGCGAAATACCGATGACTTTCCTTTTTCCAAGCTAAAATTCTTAATCCTTGGGTTTAGCTTCCCATTTCATTATCCTTAAAAAGATCCCCCTAACCCCGCTCAAGAAAAGAGGCCGACCGTGACGGTGGAATTCGCTGGGGGCGCGGCTCTTGAAACGGATCTGGACGCGGCCCGGCCGCTGAGAAGCCTCTTCAAAATGGCCTTGAGGCAACGCTGGCTTTTCCTGGGCATCCTGGCCCTGGCCGGCTTTTCCAGCCTTCTGCTTTTACTGCAACCCATTCTTTACCGGGAGGCGGTCAACGATGTGGCCGGTGTCTTTGTGGGGAGCGGCCAGGCCGAAGACCCCCTTGAAAAGGTGGAAGCGTCCTTTTTCAAGACGTTGAAATCGAAGAAACCCCACACGCGCACCACGGTGGCGCACCGCACCCCCCGGCAGGCGATGGCAACCTTGACCCTGGTGGTGGGGCTGCTTTTATTGATTGCCTTGTTGGCATCCTTCACCTCAGCCTGGGCGGAAATAAAAACCAGCCGCGCGGGCCACGGAATGGAAAGGGCGGTCATCCTCGCGGCTTTCCGAAAGGCCCTTCACCTGCCTTTAAGCCGGGACAGTTTGGAAAGGGCCTCGTTCCTGGCCAAGCAGGTGGACCAGGTGGAGCAGGTCGAGCCCGTGGTGACCATGCTGGCCTTGAGGGCCGGACCGGAGGCCATCCGCCTGGCGGGCATTCTGGTGATCATGCTTTACCAAAGCCCCCTGCTGGCGGCGCTTGCCCTGGCACCCCTGCCCTTTTACGCCTGGGTGGCGGTGGCTTCCACACGCCAGCTGGGTGTGAACCTGGACGCCTACTACCAACAATGGCAGTCCATTTCCGGAAGAATCTCCGAGAGCCTGGCGGGATTAAAGACGGTCCGGGCCAGCGGGGCTTCGGAGCGGGAATTAAGGGCCTTAGGGAAGGAAACCTACACCGCTTACGCGGGGGCCGTGAAGCGGGACCGCCTGGGCGCCTGGAGCCTTTTCGGCCAGGAGTTTTTAGTGCAGATGAGCAAGGCCGTGGTGCTCTTGGTGGGCGGATGGAAGGCCTTTGAAAGGCAGTTAACCCCAGGGGATGTGGTGATGTTGGTGGCTTATATCGACCAGGTTTATGACCCCTTGGATTCGCTTTCCGGAATGGCGGTGGTGATCCAGGACCATATCGCTTCCTTCCGCCGGGGCTTGCGGCTGGCCGTGCGCAAGCCGGAAATTTTCGGGAGGGATCCGCTGGGTCCGGGGCCGGGCCGGGTGAGCCTGGAAGGCTTGGACTATCAATACAGCCATGGCTCAAAAGTCCTCCACAAGGTCAACTTCGCCCTTCTTCCCGGAAAGGTGAACGCGCTGGTGGGGCCTTCCGGATCGGGGAAGAGCACCTTGGCCGAGTTGATCCTGGGACTCAGGCCGGTGACGCGCGGGAAAATCTTTTTGGACGGCCAGAACCTGCGGGATTTGTCCGAGGAAGATTTACGCAAGGCCACCGCCCTGGTTTCGGCGGACGGGGTATTGTTCAGCACCACGGTGAGGGAGAATCTTTTATACCAGGTGCCCGGCGCGGGTGAGCGCCAGGCTTGGGAAGCCCTGTCGGGGGCGGGTTTGGCCGAGGTGGTGCGGCGCCTTCCCCGGGGTTTGAACACTTTCCTGGTGGATGGGCATGGCCCCCTGTCGCTGGGGGAAAGGCAACGCCTGCAGATTGCCCGGGCCTTGCTGGCGAAGCCGAGGCTTCTGGTGTTGGATGAGGCCACGGCCAACCTGGACAAAGCCAATGAGGACCATATTTTGAAAGTGTTGAAAGGCCTGCGGAGCCGCTGCACCGTACTGGCCTTGACCCACCACCCGGCCCTGGCCCGGGGCGCGGACCAGGTGATTGTGATTGTCAAAGGGAAGATACAGGCCGTTGGCGCGCCGGGCGCCGTTGCCCGGAGCAACGCCTATTACCGGCATATGGCGGGTGGCTGACTTCCGCACCAATTCCTTATTTGGGAATCCCTTGAGGGGACAAGTTTGGCACAATTCACCCGCCGGGCTAAAGCCCGAGGGCGATTTAAACCATCGAACCTTGCCCTTCATCATCAAACCCTTTTATATAGTGGGTTTGACACATTCAATTCATGCGTCTCGACTTGAAGTCCCGACGCAGAAGCCTGGGGGTTCAGGGCAGATGCCTCCCTTGAATCACTTTTACCAACACCGGTATGATGGCCCTGATGAAAAAAATCACAATCCTCTTCTTGCTCGCCTCCTGCGCGCCGCCCCTTTGGGCGGGCACCGAGGTGAAAGCCCACTTGGAAAGCTACTCGGATAAAAAAGCCTGGGTGGATGTGGAGGCTTCCATCGGCGATGGGCACCTGCGGCTCAATTTCGTGGGGCCCTGGGCCCACGGGTCCCTCCTCTACGACCGGGATAGCTCCCTGCTGACGATAGTGGACAATTTCCACAAGACCGCCCTGCCGCTCAGCCAGAACAACCAGGCCGCCCTTAAATTAATCGCCACGGTTGCCTCGGCCAAGTTCGAGGGTCAAGCCGACGGATCAAAGAGCGGGGCCAAGGCCCTTCAAATGGTCCGCGAGAACGCCCAGGCTTTTTTTAACGGTGTTCCCACCTTAAGGGCCAAGGGAATCCGGAAAGATGGTTTTACCTGCGATAGCTACCGGACCGATTGGGAGGGAAAGAAGGCCCGTGAAGTTTGGGTGGCCAACCCGGACCAGGTGGGGATGGTTGGGGAAGACTACAACACCCTGCGGGCCCTAGCCCATCTGGTGGTGGAGTTTTGCGGTGACGAGCTGGCCCGGTGGGGCGCTGATACGGACGCGTTCAAACAGGGCTTTTATGATCCCCAACTGCCGGTTTACGAGATCCTCTACTTGAAAGGAAAGCCCTCCAGCCTTTTTCAAATTCTCGCGGTCAGTCCCCGGGACTTCGGCGAGGAAACATTCAGACCCCCCGACGGCTATCAGACGCTGAGCCTACTGGATATCCTTCAACAGGGCCTCAAATAAAGTAGTTATTAATAAGGCCCTGACTGATTCAAATCATATTAAATTCCCCCCCGCTGCCTAAAATACCTTTTGAAATTAATTTTCCTTTTTTAAGTGGGAGGAAGTTATGCCTGCGGAAAATAAGGTGCTGGAGAAGCGGACAACCCCCCGGGCGCCTATCAAGATACCCGTCAAATACAGGTTGGTGGAGAGCGAGGGTGAATTCGGGACCCTGGAAGTGGGTCGAAAGGCTGAAAGTTACACCCACACCCTGGACGTGAGCTTGGAAGGAATGTACATCCCCGTAGACCAGCCCTTGGCGGTGGGGAATGTCATCAAGTCTGATATTTTCCTGCTCGACAAGGAACCGTGCGTGACGATCTACGCCGAAGTGGCCTGGATTGACGACGAGGGTGCCGGCATTCATTTTCTTTTGATGGTCAATGAGGAGAGGGAGTCCTTGGAGGCTTTCCTGGAAAAAACCTTTTCGAAGTAAAATCAGGCGGGTTCATGTCCCCATTGAAGAGGTGATACAATGATTGAAAGCCTTAAAGCTGGCCATTTTGTTCCCGAGGTGAAAAATGAATAAACCGACCCCCATCAACAACAATTCCAAGCCAGTGCAAAACCATCCCGCGCCCCCTCCCTCTAATGTCTCGGGTGGCCCGAGGAAGGTGGACAATTCCCGTTTCGAAGGCGCTGTGTCCCAGGCCCATGCCGCCCCGATCAAGGTCAATATCAACCATCCGGCCCCGCCCCCGCCGGTGAATCAACCTACTGGAACGGGAACGAAACTAAACAAAATCCTCTAATTTTTAGCTCCTCAAGAGAATTCAACGAGATTTTTAAAAGGCTCCGATTAACATCGGGGCCTTTTTATTTTACGGGGCAGGGGCGTTGATTCCTGTTTAGGAATCAGCATACCCAAGGCATCGCCTCAGCTGGAAGTTTCGGCGCAGGGAGCCTTTCAGGCCGCTGGGGCATCCGATCTTTTTATCATTGATCGGGCACACCCTAGGCTTATGCCTCCCCTTGTAAGTTCGGCATAGGGGCCTTCTTCGGGTTGAGCATGTTGAAGAACACCGAAGGAAGAAGGCGTCCGCCCAATTTCAGCATCTTGGATTGGCCGATGGGCAGTTCCATCGCGCCCGATTCCAGGGCCTTCATCGTTTGAACCATAAAGGGTTCCAGCCCCAGCTTGGGGTATTTGAATTCCTCTTGTCCGGGCGCCTTGCCAAGATCGGTCTCAACGGCGGGCGGGGCCAGCTCAATGACCCTGACCGGGGTGTTCCGCAACTGGTGACGCAGGGACATGGTAAGGGAGTGCACCGCGGCTTTCGTGGCGCAATAGATGGGGGCCATGGAGAGGGGAACATAGGCTAATCCCGAACTGACGTTAATGAGGGTGGATCCCTTTTGCTTTGAAAGCAGGGGAAGGAAGGTGGTGGTCATACGGATGAGTCCCTTGACGTTGATGTCGATCTCCGCGTAAGGATCCTCGCCCAGGGGATCGGACTTGGTGAAATCCGTCATCCTCAGAATGCCCGCGTTGTTCACCAGCACATCCAAGGAAGGGAACTTGTCCGAGACAAACTTGAAAAGCTTTTGGATATCCCCGTCCTTGGACACATCCATGGTGAAAGTTTCCATGCCCGGGAACTTGGAGGCGAAATCCCTCAAGATTTGCTCCCGCCGGCCGGTGATGATGACCTTGTTGCCCCGCTCGTGAAAAGCCTTCGCCAAACCCCCGCCGATGCCCGACCCGCCGCCCGTGATGAGAACCGTGTGTCCCGTGAGATTCATTTAAAGCTCCCTTTTCAATTTAATGCGCCTGTGAATAATCATGAATAATGATGTGCGCAAATGTTGAAATCAAGGGACCAAAAACATAAAAACCTGATCCGTTCCCGAAATAATTAAATTCGATGGCTGAATAAAATCCACCCACCTCAAATCATTATTACTCTCGAAAATACATCTGTTATCACTCCTGCCCGGTTTACACCCACCCCTGTTTGGTTTAACGACAATCGCCTTTTTCGTTTACAGTCCTAGTCCCCGGGAGCAGACTGATATGGCCCGGTGCGGCAAGACCCAAAGGCCTACCACCCCGTGCCCCCGCAATACCAATTCCTTGTTTCCGGGGAATTGGTACACCCAAAACACGCGCCCAGCTTGTGGCTTCGGCGCAGGGGTCTCCCCGAATAGCGAGATCCCCCCTCTTGCCAGAGGCGGTGAAAAATGAATCCCTTTCGTTCAAATGTTTTAGATCCTCCCGCTTCGATTGATCAGCCCCCGAAAACGGAACGTCCCGAACGTCATCGACACTATAGGGACAAACGAAAAAAGTGCCCCTATTGCCTGTTTGACCTGACCGACTACGACCCAAAGGAATTGGGCAAGGTTTGCCCGCTCTGCCGCCACCAAATCCTAGACCATCTTATAACCATCCCTATTTATGAATTTACCCGTGCCCAGCAATGGGATCATTTGGCAAATGAAATGGAATATATCTGGGATGGGGAACAACGTGATGTGAATAGTTATGTGGAAACCATGGGAGGATTCTATAACCCGGATTTCAGTGACGCCAAAGAGAGGCTCCTGAGGATGTTTCTGGAAAAGAACGCGGTTCAGATGCTCCGGGAGGAATACCTCGAAGCCACGGCGGAAATGGACTTGCTGATAGTTTTTTCCTTGGAGGGGTTCCGGGGTGGGAAAGGGGAAATGGCGAGGCGGCTTTACGCGGGACGCCAGTGGCGTTTTATAGCCAGGCGTCTCAGCATGACCGTTACTAACGAAAGGGAAATGGCCTACTTCCAAATGGGGCTGATTCAAGACACCCCCTGGGGTTGCCTGGGGGAACCGGGTGAAAAGGAAAAACTGCTGGCGCCGCTAGAGGAGAGGTATAGGAGATTATCCTGGGAACAAGAGAATTTGGGCGCCTGAATCATTATTAAAAGTTTCAGAGCATGTTTATTACAGGTGGGCAAATATGGGTTATTGGCCCAAAGAAAGCTTATTTGAGGAACTCCTGCGGTTGGACAGCCTGGATATATTCCTTGCGCCGGACTATATCGCTATTAATGATCCCCCGCTTCACCATGAGGCCCTTATGCATTTTCCCCATTGGGGAGACACTCTAAAAGCCGCGGGTTTGGACTATGAGAGTGAATTAAAGGCCAGGTTGGTCCGTCCCGTTTAATAATTGGAGGGTTTTAGGCCTTTTCCATTTTGCCGCTGACTCTATTCGAAACCTTTTCCATGAGCCGCGTCCAGGCGCGGGCCAGGGCCCAATCGGGGGCTTCGGTTCCATCGGTTTCCGAAAGGGGAAAGCGGTCGACCAAATCCCAAGAGCCAGAGCGCCTGCCCAGGGCGTAAACCGTGTAGGGTTGGAGGGGTTCGGGGCTACGCAATAGGACCAGCCTGTGGCGGTAACCTGAGATGTTTTTATCCTCTTCGGCGACGATTTCCCAAGGATTCAATTCTTTCCTCTTTCCGGGGCCTGGAAGGCACCCGACTGNNGCCACGAAGCCCGTCACCACCAGGGGGAAGACGGGTTTGGAAGCGTAAAAGAAGGTCTCCGAGCAGGAGAGAATAATCAGGAACAGCTCAAATAGGAACACGCCGATGATGAGAACATAGGCCAGAATTCTACGGCCCTGGGTGGGATAACCCCACACCTTCTCGAACCCCAGGGGAAGGGAGATCATGCTGTTGAGCATCCACACCACCATCAAAAGCACCAGCACATAGTAAATGCCAAAGGAGAGGTCCTTGGGCACGAAATTCACATAGATGTGGCGCGCCTCGGGCAAAAAGGTGGGCAGGATATAGACCAGCGCGATGAGGGGCAGGAAAAAGACGAGGGCCCGCGCCTGGGTGAACCAGAACAGTTTTTTTCGTTTCACCGGCAGGGCCAGTAAATAACCGCGGGACATGACATGCTGGGACCGCCATTTCGCCCCAGTCATTTCACCCATAGGCGTAACGGCGAAGAGCAGGTAAGCGTAGAGCAGGCCCAGGTAGATGAGATGGCTGGAAGGGAACAGGCTCAGGGATAAAAGGGTCGCGAGCGCCAGGACGGCCCAGGGCAACCGATGGGAGATGAAGTCTCGCTTGATGAAGTGGAAGATCATGGGTCTTCCTCCAGGAGATCGGCGACTTTCTGGGAGAAGGCGTCAGGAGTCGCGCCCCCTAAAAAAGAGGCGAGGGGTCCGAAGGTACGGACGGCTCCCTTGCGCAGGAGCATCACATGACTCACGTTGTTGGCCAGATCCTCCAGGATATTGGTAGCCAGCACGATGGTGCAGCGGGTTTCCCGGTTCAGGTCCCTCAGCAGGCTCATGAAATGCCGCCGGCCCACGATATCCAGGACCGCCGTGATCTCGTCCACCACGATGAGCTTGGGTTCGATGCTCAGCGCCCCCACGATCTGGACCCTGCGGATCTCGCCCGCCGACATATTGCCCAGCCGGTCCGCCCGGTTGACCCGGAAGACCTTCAGGTACTCGGCCTCGAGTTCATGGGAGTAGTGGGCATAGAAGTATTCGTTGAATTTCAGGAAGTCCCCGGCCGTCCAGTCGCCCGGGATGTCAACCTTTTCGGAAAGATAGGCGATGGCTTGCCGGCTTTGCCAGTTGTCCTGGTGGGGTTTTTCGTTCTCGACCCTCAGGGTCCCCCGGGTCGGTTTGCGAAAACCCAGGATGAGGTCCAAGAGGGTGGTCTTGCCCGCGCCATTCTCGCCCAGCACCGCCACGAAATCGCCAGGGGTGATGTTCAGGTTGATATCGGAGAGGACGGTTTTATCTCGGCGGATTTGATAACCGAGGTTTTGAATTTCGACCCTGAGGCCCATGCCTTATTCCTTTGGGAGCCATTTCTTCCCATGAAGATTCATAGGAAGAAATGACCACCCCAGCGATCCTTAACATCGAACGAAGTTCGAAAGAGGCCCACGCTGGGGAGCCGGTGAAACAAGAAAGCTTTTCCAAATAACATTAAGGCTTGGTGGGGTTAAAAAGAAGGGGGAAAGCCGTGAGAAGTTGGGGATTGGAAACCAAGGAACAAAGGAAACTCCCCGCGATCAGATCATAAAATAATTAAATCCGCTGGTCGAATAATCCCCGTGCGCAAGTCTCACCAAACGGATTTGTTAAACGCCCACGATCCGTAAAAGGACAATACAAACGCAGATCACGATAACCCAAACCAACACCGTTCCAGCCCCATCACCGGCTTTTAAGTTAGCCAAGTTTGGCGATCCCTTTTCCAGGTTTTTCAGGGCTGATTCTTCCGTCGCCACTAAACCGATGGGCGCGTTGGGAAAGGAGCCTCCGGCTTTCAGCGGCAAGAGGACGGGGTTATTGGACAATTGGTTCAGTTGGGAAATTTCCTGCGCCGATACGGGAACAGGACCCGCCATCACCTTTTCCGAAAAACTTACCGAAGCCAAGCAAATGGCCACCGTAAAAATAATGATTTTTTTCATCACATCCTCCTTCTCTCATCTTGAACTCCATTGCCTTCATCAACTCTGGACCGTTTTTAAAAAATTCTCAAGAGTCCACCCCTTTTATTTTTTTCCTATCATTTTGATAGTTTTGTTTTTTAAAAATATTTTCCCCGCCTGTGTTTTTATTCCATGTCCCCTTAAACTGACGACGCCTCTCAATTTGATTCCGCGGGAGGAAGATAGGAGTTTTTGAAATTGAAAAATTTTCTTCGCGGTAAATACGCGGTCCTTCTCCTAACCCTCTCTTTATTTGCGCTTGGGTGCGCCACCAACTCCGGCTTGAAAACGCTTTCCGACCAAGCCGTCCTATTGGACCTTCCCCTCGTACGCCAAACGTCCCCCAATCTTTGCGGCGAAGTGGCCTTGGAAATGCTGACGCGCTATTACAACGTCCTTTTGACCGACCAACAGGAAGCCAGGTTAAAGAAAGAAGCGAATCAAAAAGCGGGTATTCCCGGATCGACTTTGAAAGAGGTTTTGGAGAAGCAGGGTTATTTTGTGGCTGTCTTTTCCGGCACATTGGACCGCAAGGTTTCGGGGCTTTACCGCCATTTGGACTTGAGAAGGCCTTTGATGGTGATGATTCAGGGTGATGGGCCTGACAGGAACCATTACGTTTTGGCGGTGGGTTATGACGAAGGCACGAACGCCATTGTGCTTTTAGACCCGGTCCGGGGCGAGATCGTCATGCCGCTGATCAATTTCAGGAAAGTTTGGAAGAAAGTGGATAACTTCACGATGTTGGCCGTGCCGAAGAATCTAAAAAAAGAATAAACACACATTGTTTTCCGCCATCGCTTTCAGTTCCTCCCCCTATCGAAATGGTGATTAGGCACATCATTATGATCTTTGAGATGGAATGGGGCTGGGGAATTACCGGTGTATTCATGGGCTCATTTCTTGCTCTAACCCACCTCCTCACCCAGATAAAAAGGGCAATGGTCCCCGGGCTGGGCCTGACATTTCGAGGAGGCTTTCAGATGAAGATTTTTACTTCAAGCGTTTGTTCCTTTCTTATGGGGGTATTGGTCATTTCCAGCCTTGGTTGCATGGTGCGGACCAGGAACGGGGAAGTTGTCGGCGTTGGCATTATTGCCCATGATGAAAGATGGCATTACGACCACGACCACGACGACAACTGGCGCCATGACCACCCTTGGCATGGGGTTGCGCTGGTAGTGGTTCATGATGAGAGGTGGCATTACGATAACGACCACAACGACGATTGGCGCCGTGACCATCCCTGGCACGATCGTAACGATGATAAATAATCTTTAATTCAACGGAAACAACCGGATTAAACGCGGTTTAAGTGATCGGACTTAAACGAATGGCCTGATCGGGTTCTTTTTAGACATGGCTCAAATGAAAGCCTAGCCGGGTAATCCATCCGACTGGGCTTTTCTTTTGGGAAAAGGCTCTTTTTGTTCTTCGAGTTCTTTTCGATACTCGATTTTTTTATTAATAATCGGGCAATCCTCACCCATCCAGTGTTACATCTCGTCGCGGCATAAGAGTCACCTTCACAAAATCCAAAAGAGTGTAAAATGTAGCTTGACTCGCGGACCGCCCGCCGACCCTAAAACACCAGGAGACCCTTTAATCCATGTTCGCTTTTTTTAATGGCGCTAGCTTTAAGATCGCCCGGAACCTGATAAAGGTCACCGGGCTGGCGGAAAGCCTGGCGGTTTTCCAAAAGAACACCTTTTCCAACATCGAGGAAGGGGAAGTGCTGAAGCTCCTTCTCGCGGTGGACGCCTGCAACCTTATGCAGACCATGAGGGAGGATTTCATTCACGGGGAAATCTATGAGGAGGACCTGCAGGACACTGTGGAAGACTACTTGGTGGAGAACCTCAAGGCCCAGGTCGTGATCCCTTGCCGGGACGGCGCGGAACGTATGGAGCAATGCCAGGAAATCCTGGCGATGACCGCCAGGTTTCAGGAATACTGGGTCAAGGAAGAATGTAAGGATCCGGGGCCCCGCTTTTACTGCGTCAAGGAGTTGTTGGGCCGCCTGGGTTCGGAGGCCAACACCCCCATCCATGACAATCTTTTCGAGTTCGTTTACGAACAGCACAACCGCTTCATCCGCTACTTTCGAACGCTCCTGGAACCCATGCAAGCGGAGGATGTCCCTGAACAAACCCCCGGGCCGCCGACATCGGCGGTTTCTCTCCACAACCCCTCTCCCGAACCGTTGCCTGGCACCCAGGCGACTTTGACGGAAGAGGAAATGGTGCCGGAAGAGGCGCTGGGAAACCCGGAGGCGCGGGTGGAGTCGAATCCCTTCGTCAACCCAACACAAAGAAGCTTGGGGGAAGAAGCCGCCTTGGAGATAGGGAAAGTTCTCCCCAACGAGGATTTGTTTCCGACCAAAAGCTTATCCCTGCCGCCAGCCGGGACTGTGGAGGGGAAAACACTTTTTTCCCTTTGACCCGAACCCTTTCAGGGAGGAACCCCGGGTTCCTTCTCAAAGCCGATGCCCCAAATGCTTGATGAACTTTTCCATAAGGTAAACCCCATCGACCCTGACTTTCCCGGCGCGGCCCCCCCGCCAGAATCCTTGTCCGGGTTCCCGGATCCGGGGCCCTTGACGGAAGATGGAATCGCAAGGGAGGCGTTAAAGGATAACCCGGCGGAAGACTCAGCCCTAGAGATAGGGAAGGTTCTCCCCGGCGAGGATTTTTTTAACGTCGAAAACCATGGTTAGGATACCGCGCGGCCTGGTCGCGTCCTGATTATCCTTGGGGGTATCTATTGGTCGCGGGAGTCCCTAGGATGGGTTTTTAACCTGCACATGGGAGATGGAAATGACAAAGCAAAAGGGGCCCAAAAGGGCCAAGACGGAATTTTCGGTGAAGCGGATTGAGCACA
Source organism: candidate division FCPU426 bacterium (assembly GCA_003152075.1). Taxonomy (GTDB): domain Bacteria; phylum Oederibacteriota; class Muellerivitia; order Muellerivitales; family Muellerivitaceae; genus PALSA-1180. Next base: position 70,229 of record PLZG01000072.1, on the reverse strand, counting down.
AGAAAACCCGCCATTTGACAGGTTCCGCACTGGTGGAAGCCATCGCGAAGATCGAGGGCGCCAAGAGAAAGCCTCTCGTTAAAACGGTCGCTTAAGTTTCGGCCGTCCCATTGTTTATGGCCTGCCGAAACCTTATCTTTAGTTAGACCTATTCGATTCGAGCTACTCCCGCACCTAAGAGATTTCTCGCCTTTCGGCTAAGTCCCGAAAGGAAGTTCAAAGATGAAAATCCCAAAAGCCATTTGCCAAAGTTGCGCCGTGCCCATCCTGAGGGAGTACGATAAGGGAATAGAAAATACAGGGGTTTATTCCGAAGCCTATTGTCGCCGGTGCTACCAATCGGGAACCTTTACCGATCCTAATATGACCGTGGCTGAGATGCATCGTCACATTCGGACTAAAATGGTCGAGATGAGATTTCCAAGTTTTCTGGCCCGGCTGTTGGCTGACAAGGTTTACTCGCTCAAAAGGAGGAAAGACCCTCACGCCGCCCCCCACAACTAAATTCTTTTCTTTTAAGGAAATGTAATGCCTGAACTTCAAAAATTAGATATCCAAAACAAGTTGGACGCGCAGGGGATTCCGACCGGCGGGTTTGTCCGGGGTATCGGAATTGACATTTCCTGGCAGGAAGGGCCCCTGGGAAGGGACGGGGAGCGAAAAGAACAAACCGGGGCTTACGTGGAGGATGTTCTCACGGCCTGCCTGAATCGGCTAAAATATTACCAGAACACCAAATTCAGCTGTCCCGAGAATGTGCTGGCTGTCAGCGAATTGGAAGACGCCATCAAGTGGCTGAGAAAAAGGACCGAAGACCGCGAGAAAAGGCTGGTGGAAGGAACCCATCGTATCTGATAAGTTTCCCGTTCCCATTCCGTCCAAATTTCCTTATCATTTTTACCCATGGCCCAATATTTTTCCGATGAAAGCCTTCTCCAACCTCCTATTACCCGGGCGGCCTATTCGGACCGAACGGCCTGGATCATGTCCGAATGCTCAGCCCTGGCTTACGTGGAAAACCAGCAGGACTTGAAAAAAGCCCTCGCGGCCGGGGATTTTAAGTTCATCAAGAGTTTCACCAAAGATGAGATCACCGCTTATGTGGCGGTTTCCCAAAAGCATGGTTACGCCGTCCTGGCTTTTAAAGGGACGGTGCTGACCGAGAAAAACACCATCCGGACAGACCTGAATTTTTGGTGGTACAAGAGCCATGGCGTTGTTTTTCATGAGGGCTTTTACAAGGCCTACGAATCCCTTTTCAAGGATATCCATTCACAACTAATAAAATTGCGCCTGCCGATTTACGTGACGGGGCACAGTCTGGGCGGCGCGCTGGCCACCGTATGCGTGATGAGGTATCCGGACACGGATAGGATGGCCGCCTGTTACACCTTTGGGGCGCCCCGGGTTTGCGACCTGAAGGGCGTCATCGAGTTTTATAAGGTTCCGGTTTACCGCTTGGCCCATTCGGACGATGTAGTGCCAACCCTCCCTTTTTTCGCCATGGGTTTTACCCAGATCGGGGACTTCCGTTATATCAACGACAAATTCGAGGTGATTGAAGGCAGCGCGGGGGTCTTCAGCCGATTGGGGTTCCAGCTCAAGTGCCTTCTGACCTTGAGTTTTGCCCGCCTGGTGGGGGATCATGCTATTGGGAAATACGCGGAAATTTTAGAAACAATCGCCGCGCGCCGGAGAAACGACCATATCCAGGAAGCTTTGCGGGGGATCAAAGGAAAGGCATTTGAACCAACATCCTCTTTCAAGGATGACCGGTCACCCAGTTCACTAAAAAAGGTTAAAACAAAAGCTTAAATTATTGGTTTTTTGCATTTTCGGTTTTCGTGGTACTTGGTGACCTTGGTGTGCTTGGTGGTAAAAGTTTTTTAAGGAGATTTTTATGAAAGTCATCGCGGATCTTTGCGTCATACCGTTGGGAGTGGGTGTGTCGGTTTCGGAGTATGTGGCGGCTTGCGAGAAGGTGCTCAAGAAGGCGAAGCTAAAGATCCAACTGCACGCCTATGGTACGAATATCGAGGGGGAGTGGGACAAGGTTTTTGGGGCCATCAAGAAGTGCCACCAAGTGGTGCATCAAATGGGTGCGCCCCGCATTACTACCACCCTGAAATTCGGCACTCGGACCGACCGGACGCAAACAATGGCCGATAAGATAAAAAGCGTTAAAAAGAAGCTTTAGGCCGATTTAAGCTTTGAGTTGGGCGTGGCCCAGGTGATGGGCCAGATGCATCAAATGGTATTTTTCGAAGTCTTGCCTGGCGATTTTTCCGAAAAAGGGATGCTGGGCCAGGGGGCCGGTGTAGGCCTGGAAAGCCGCGATGGCTTTCCGGATACGGGAAAGGGCGGCCCTTTCATCCCCTTCCTCCCTTTTTTGAGGCGCGCGGGGGTTGACCATACCCGGCTTGAAATACCCCATCTTCATCATTTCCTTGAAGGCCAGCCGTCCGATGGTGGCGCGGATGATCCAGGGCGCCTCGCTGGGATAGCGGCTCACGCAAAACTCCAGGGACTCGGAGCAGTGATTGAGAATCTGGTAGAAGGACCAAAGGCCGGTCGTTTGAACCTGCACCTTTTCCAAGCGATTCAATTCGTTGAGGACTTCCTCAAAGGAATTGAAGTTCAATTCCCGTCTCATGAGTCTCCTTTTGGATTATAGAAAAGGTCAGCGGAATAATATTGAGAGGGACAACTGGGCGCCCATCGTGGTGGCGAAGTCATTGGGGTTGGGGCTGTCATAAATGGAAGGCTGGCCATACCAAAGCCGAAGGTCTGTTTGTAACCCCGAATCCGCGTAACCGGCTCCTACGGTTAAGGTGGTACAAGTAATCTGGGTACCGGAGGGTACGAAGTAAAATGGCCGCTGGACGGCTTGAGCGCCCTGGTTCCGGTCGCTCTCAAAAACAATCCCAGTTCGAAAGGCAAAGACCTTCGAAAACCATTTTTCCCCACCCAATGAAACCTGATAACCGAAAAAGTTAACGGGTAGCGAGGTTCCCCCCGCGGGGTCGGAGGATCCGGATTGGGTTTCCAAAGTGGCTTGCAAACCCACCCCAAAATCCTTGTCTTTGTCTAAACCGGTTCCAATAGCCCCCTGGATATCACTGTTGTTCGTCGCGAAGGCGGTGGTGCCGGCTGGGTCAAAATAATCAACCTGCTTGGAGTTGATGAGAAGGTAGGCGCCCTGGTCCATGTTCAATATTCCCTTGGAGGAAATCAAAAGGGGGAAATGCCATTTGAAGAGGCCGAGAAACACGTTCCCATTTTCGGTCTCAAGATGGAAGGCGGGCTGGGAAATCGCGGTGGCGGCGCTGGAGGAGGTTTGTTCCTGGGAAAGGCTGGTATTTTCCAAATGGTCCAGGATAACGGCTTGTAGGCTGTCGGGAACATCCAGGTAGGCTTCCGGGCCGAAACTTTGGTAGGAAGAAACGGTGATGTTTTTTTCCACCGTGACCGGAGCGCCAATAACAACCCCGTCGAAATTTTGGTTGTCAGTCGAGGAAGGGAGGATCATGGTGAAACTTCCCCCTAGGCGCAAGATAGCCGGGCTCTTGCTCGAATCCATCGGGAAAGAAGCCAAAAGACCCGCTTCGGGTATCAACAAGGTTTCGGTCGTGTTTCCGGAGATCAGTGTGGCCGCGGCCCCGGACACCGGTTGGTAATTAAAATTGTATTGGGCCCATTGGAATTGGGCGCCGAAGGCGAAGGGGCCAAAGTCATAGGCGGTTCGTCCCAGCGCGCGGGTGCTGTCCAAACTTTGATCCATGATCCCCGCCGTGGTATCCGGCTGGTTGGTGGCGTGCAGGAGGTCCCCCCCCGCCTGGAAGGCCCATTTGGGAGTGGGAAAGAGGATGAGCCCCTCATACTGAAAGGCGTTGGTGCTGGAGGAAAGAAGGGAAGTGTTGTCAAACCCGCTGGTCAAACGGGATAGGAATCCGTCCGCTTGCATGGACTGGAATGAGGACGATGCGGGGTATAACTGAAACCAGGGGGCGGAAATATCGAAGCGGCTGACTGCGGGAAGGAGGGCCAACCCGGCGGGGTTACCGAAGTTGTAAGGATTTACCTCGGCGCTCGAATCCTGAAGGACCAGGCTTAAGCCGCCGGTGGATTCCACCCGTGTTTGGGAAGCCAGGGCCGGCGAAAGGACAAGCAGGGCGATTAGCGTGTGAAGGCATTTTTTAATCATCGGTTTTGGTCCATTTGCGCCCAGTATACATGGGTTCACGGACTTGGATAAAAGTGACTTTTAGGAAAACGGGGGATATAATTTGCCCTCATTAACGCCTTTTTTCGATTCGGTTTTGAATCACTTGTTATTTAAATTTTGGAGGGAAAAATGAAAAGATTTTCCATCTTTTTCGCGTTGTGCTTCATGATTGGCTCGATCCTGATCGCCGATGAGATGAAACCACCCGTTCCCCTGCCGCCAGGAGACAGCACTGATCTACTGCCGCCTCCGATGGATTTAAACCAGATGACCCCACTGCCCGAACCCGCCAAGCAAGACTCCTCTGCCATTCCCGCGCCTCCCGTGGAGAAAAACGATCAGACAGACGCGGCCCTAAAGGCCCTCGATGAGCCCAAGTCCGCCGCCCCAATCGCTACACCGGTAAAGGCAGTCGTCAAAAAGAAAATGGCTGCTCCCGCGCCTGCGGTTAAGGCTCATTCCGCCCCCCCGGAGGAAAAGTCGGAGGCTTCGGCTCCCGCCCCATCCCTGGGAGCTTTCGCGGATTACTTTCCCGCGGCCAAGGGCGCCAAGTGGACCTATGAATACCTGAAGGCCGAAGCGGGAAGCAAGACGAAGAAAACCAGGACCGTCGAGTGCGTCAGCCAGGAAGCCGCTAACGGTGGAGTTAACGCGACTTTGCAAGTGACTGAAGACGGCCAAGCCGCCCAGGAAAAATATTCCCTCCACGACAACCAGGTCGAACACACGGCCACTGGGGACCAGGCCTACACCGGGGATTTTACCTATAAATTTCCTTCCGCAGCCGGGGCCGCCTGGTCTGTGACTGAACCCAATGGAACCATCCATAAGTCCAAATCTTCAATGGGAAAAGCCCAGGTCTACAAGAAAACCTATCCCGACTGCGTGATCGTGATCGAAAAAATCGTCAAGGGCGGGAAAGCGGCCAACACCGTGTTCTACTACTACGCTAAGGGGATTGGCCTGGTGGCCACTGAGGTTTATTCACCGAAGATGAAACTGATTCAAACCAGCTCCCTCGCGCTGGTGAGCGGTCCCGGCGACGTTTCCAAATAAATTTCATGAAGTCCGTTTTTTTTGAGGGGCACGGCGGCCTGGATGTTTTAAAGTCCGCCGACATGCCCGAGCCCCGGCCCCAAGAGGGGGAAGTCCGGGTAAGGGTGAAATCCTGCGCCCTGAACCACCTGGACATCTGGGTAAGGGAAGGCCTTCCCGGAAATCCCAAGATTCCCATGCCCCACATCGGCGGGTGCGACATTTCGGGCACCATTGAGGCCGTGGGACCCGGGATTAAAGACCCTTCGCTTAAAATCGGAGCCCCGGTTTTGGTTGCCGCAGGCGTCTCTTGCGGCGAGTGCGAGTTTTGCCAAAGCCATCGCGATCCCCTCTGCAAAAAATTCAACATCCTGGGTTTTCAGCGTCAGGGAGGCTTGGCTGAGAAGGTCTGCGTCCCGGAACGGAATATTATTCCTCTTTCAACCTCTTCCCGTTACCCCCTTTCCGATTGGGCCGCCTTTCCGTTGGTGTTCACCACCGCCTGGAGCATGTTGATGGAGAAGGTAAAACTCCAAGCGGACGAGACGGTTTTAGTCCAAGCGGCGGGAAGCGGAATCGGGAGCGCTGCTATTCAAGTCGCCAAGGCGGTCGGCGCCAAGGTGATTACCACCGTCGGGGAGGATTGGAAAATCGCGGAGGCCCGAAAGCTGGGGGCCGATGAGGTCATCAACTATAAGAAAGAAGATTTCGAAAAAAGTGTGAAGGACCTGACCGGGGGCCGGGGCGTGGATGTGACTTTCGAGCACATCGGCCCGGAAGTTTTCGTCCAGTCCCTGAGGTGCCTGGCCCCTGGGGGAAGGCTGGTGACCTGCGGATCGACTTCCGGACTGGATGTCACGTTCAACCTGCGGGCACTTTTTTCAAAAAACATAACCGTCTTCGGAAATTACATGGGATCAATCAAAGGCTTGAAAAAAGCGGTTCAATGGGCCGAAGAGAGAAAGCTTAAACCCCTCGTTGGAAAAACCTTTCCCCTGGATCAAACCCGTGAGGCCCAGCGGTGCATGATTAGCCGCGATTTTTTTGGCAAAATTGTGGTGACCGTTTCTTAAGCCCGCAACCGCTTGTGAATTTTCCATCGTGACCCTTTAAATTTTCATGATTTTTGGCTTAATTTGGCTCCTTTTAGTTGCGAATGGGAAGCCCCTGCGAGTATGATACCTTCCCTGCCCGGCTGGAAATTTACGCAATTAAGACGGTACAGGGCAAGTCATTTTCTCATCTCAATTTGATATTGAAAAATGGCTGATTAAATTCCCCAGTTGTTCTTCGGAATTTCTCAATTTTTTTAATGGAGGAAGGTTTTCAATGGAAAATGAAATTATTGTTGGAGTAGGGGGCGCGGCGGGTGATGGCGGCGCTTCCACAGGGGACAATCTGGCTATGGCCAGCGCCCGGCAAGGACTTTTCGTTTATGTTTACACCAGCTACCAATCCCTGATTCGCGGCGGCCATTCTTGGATCCGCCTCCGGATATCCTCTAAGAATGTTACCAACGTCGGTGACCAGGTTGGGGCCATGATCGCCTTGAACCAGGATTCCATGGACCGCCACCTGCAGGAACTAAAGTCCGGCGGCATCTGCGTCTACAACGGCGACAAGGTGAAGCCCGGCAAGGCCCCCGAGGGTGTTCAACTTTGCCCCCTCCCGGTTTTTGAGCTGGCCGGCAAGGACGCCCTTCCTATTATGCAGAACACCGTGGCCCTCGGAGCCCTCACCGGCCTCCTGGGACTGGAGTTCAACTCCCTTTCCTCAGTCTTCGAGCACACCTTTAAAAAGAAGCCCCAGGTCGTCAAGGCCAATATCGACGCCGCCAAGGCGGGGTTTGATTTCGCCGTCAAAACGTATAAGAAGATTGCCAACCCGCTTGGGAAAACCGGAGCCAAGTTGGCCATGGTTCACGGCAACAACATGCTGGCCCTTGGCGCGGCCAACGC
>PLZG01000072.1:0-62980 GCA_003152075.1 candidate division FCPU426 bacterium | reverse complement strand
GGCATGGCCTCCATCATGGAAATCCCGGTCGTCATGATCAACGTCATGCGCGGCGGGCCTTCCACGGGCCTTCCGACGAAACAAGAACAAGGCGACCTGAACCAGGCCATCGGGGCCTCCCAGGGCGACTTCCAGCGCGTGATCATCGCCCCCACTTCCATCGCGGATTGCTATAACACCATGGAAGAAGCCTTCAATTACGCCGAGAAATTCCAGATGCCGGTCCTCATCCTCTCCGACCTTTTAATGAGCGAGGGGCATATGACGCTGGAAACCTCGGTTCTCGACCGCGAATTCAAGATCGACCGCGGCGAGATGATCTTCGANNCCCCGGGCCATTCCCGGACTGCCGAACCATCTCTATGTTTCGGCCACGGACGAGCATGACGATGACGGCGTTACCATCTCGGACGTTTACACCGATCCGGTCACCCGAAAGAGGGTCGTGGATAAACGCGAGCGTAAGATGCAGGGAGTTTTGAACGCCCTACCGAAGCCGAAACTGGAAGGCGCGGCGGACGCCGATACCACGATCGTTACCTACGGCTCCACCTACGGTGCGGCTAGTGAGGCTGTCGAGAGGTTGAATAAAGAGGGAATCAAGTGCAACCACCTTTCGGTCAAGTACCTGATACCTTTCCAAGAGAAGGAAATCACCGAGCTTTTGAAGAACAAGAAGCACATCATCGTCGTGGAAATGAACAAGTCGGGACAGTTCGCCCGTCATTTGCGAGCCGAGACAGGCATTACCGCCACCGGGAATGTGCGCAAATATGATGGCGAACCCTTTGAGCCCAAGCACGTGGTAGCGGGGATCAAGGACGTCCTCAAGGGTAAAAAGATTGTCGAGTCCGAATCGTTAGAGCCGGGTTGGCGCACCCCGCACCCACCGGGTCCGGGAGTTATGTCCACTTCGTCGACGCACTAAACAATAGTTATTCATCTCCCCGGAAGGGGAGGCAACCTTAGGAGGAAATTATGGCGACAGCGGTAATAGCAGCACCCAGGGACGCGAAACTTTACAAACCGGAAATCCCGCCCGATTGGTGTCCAGGTTGCGGGGACTACGGGGTCTTGACCGTTCTACAGCGCGCCTGCGGCGAACTGGGCATTCCCAACGAGCAATTGATGGTGGTGTCGGGAATCGGATGCTCGTCCAACCTGCCGGGATTCTTCAAGTCCTACGGTATGCATTCCCTTCACGGCCGTTCCTTGCCGGTCGCCACCGGCACCAAGATGGCCAACCATGAGATGACCGTCATCGCGGTCGGCGGAGATGGTGACGGCTTCGGTATCGGCCAGGGGCATTTCATCCATTCCATGCGCCGTAACGTCAACATGACCTACATCGTCATGGACAACGAGATCTATGGACTGACGACGGGCCAGACCTCACCGACTTCCGAGCCGGGCATGAAGACCAAGTCGACGCCCAACGGAAATCCTGAGGGGCAGTTGAACCCCATCGCCCTGGCGCTGGCCGCCGGATGCGGGTTCGTGGCGCGCGGGTTTTCCGGCGACATCAACCACTTGAAGAGTCTCTATACCCAGGCGATCCAATATCCGGGTTTCGCTTTCATCGACGTGTTCTCGCCTTGCGTTACCTTTAACAAGCAGAACACCTTTGGCTGGTTCAAAGAGCGCGTTTACAAGCTTGAGGATAAGGGCCATAACCCCACCGATTGGAAATCGGGCATGGAACGCTCCAAGGAATGGGGCGCCCAGATTCCTATCGGAGTTTTCTATAAAGATCCCGAACCCAAGCCTTCCATCGACGCGGCGGACCCGGCCCTTCAGGGCGCGGGCTTGTCCAAAACGAAGAAGTTGGGTTTAACGGCGGAACAACGCAAAAAGTTGATTGAAGAGTACGTTTAAGTTTTAAACCAAGAAAGACGACAAAGGCCCTTCTTGAAACAAGAAGGGCCTTTTCTTTTTTCAGGCCTTTTGATTAAATAAGCGGGTTAAAATTGTTGTTCGAGGAACCGCCTTGCCACATGTCATCCTGGATAATTGCATCGGTTGCACGCTCTGCGCCGTGAAATGTCCTACCGAAGCCATCGCAGGTGAAAAGAAATCCATTTTCCATATCGATCCATCTCTTTGCATCGATTGTGGTGTCTGCGGCATCTATTGCCCAGTTGAGGCCATCATTAATCCCGAGGGTAATACGGTCCAAAAGATCAAGCCCCTGGCCATTCCGAAAGCCAAAGTAGACCCGGTTACCTGCACGGCCTGCGAGTTTTGCGTGGATATCTGTCCCTTCGATTGTATTTCCATGCAGCCCCGCACCAACCATCCCGAATTCTTCAAGATCGCCGTCGTGGACGAGAAAAAATGCGTCAGTTGCAAGCTTTGCGAGACTGTTTGCATCAAGGGAAGCATCACCGTCGAACGTCCCGCTGAGCTCATGAGTTACCAGCCTAATCCTCGTTAAGCGGTGCTTTTCCATTTTAATTTGCAGGAAACGAACCTCCGGTTCGTTTTTTCGTTTGAAAACCTTTTATGTTTAAAATCATAAAAGGGTTTGCTTTTACTCAGTAAAGTCTTGACCAATTCGTCCGTAAAATCGTTGTGAAACGGGAGGATTCCCATGGCTGAAGACATTTTTGATGTGACGATTATTGGGGCCGGGCCAACCGGAATGTTCGGGGGTTTTTACGCGGGTCTTCGCGGCATGAAATGCAAGATTATCGATTCCATGGAGGCTCTTGGCGGCCAGGTTTCCGCCATGTATCCCGAAAAAGATATTTTTGATGTCGCCGGGTTTCCCCGGATATCGGGGAAAAAACTCTGCCAGGATCTGGAAGAACAGCTTATGAGATTTCATCCCCTTATTATCCTTGGGGAGAAAGTTTTAACTTTGGTTAAACGTCCCACGGACAATGTGTTTGAAATGACTACTGATAAGGGAAATAAGCATTTTACAAAAGCCGTGGTTCTTGCACTCGGGATGGGTTCCTTTACTCCCAAAAAGCATCCGAATCCCGAACTGGTTCCCTACGAAGGTAAAGGAGTCAATTATGGGGTCCTTTCCCTGGAACCCTTCAAGGGGAAACGGGTTTTGATCGTCGGCGGAGGGGATTCGGCCCTGGACTGGGCACTGATGCTGGAACCAATCGCTTCCAAGGTCACGCTGGTTCACCGGCGGGATGAATTTCGCGCGCACGAATCCTCGGTTCAAAAACTGAAGGTCTCAAAGGTTGAAATTAAATTGTGGCACGAATTAAAAACCGTTAAAGGTAATGGTAAGGTTGAGGAAGCGGTTATTTATGAAAATCACACCATGGCGGAGGAAACACTACCCATGGATTTTGTGGTTCTGAATTTTGGTTTTCAGGCCAGCCTCTCCTTCCTGAAGGATTGGGGAATCAACCTGGAAAAGAATAAAATCCCCGTAAACCCCAAAATGGAAACCAATGTTCCCGGGATATACGCGGCGGGGGATATCGTAACCCATCCCGGAAAGCTGGACTTGATCGCCACCGGTTTTGCCGAGGGGGCTATCGCGGTTAATTTCTCTAAGACCTACATCAATCCCGGGGAAAAGGCAGAACCGGGACATAGCTCCAGTCTGAAGTTGTAGTTTCGCAACGCAATAATTGAAAATGAATAATTAAGAAACTTACTTTCTTCATTTTTCGGAGTGACTTATGGCAATGGATGTGAGGACAAAACGGGGATTAGGTGTCACTTTACGTAAGGACGCTTGGTGGCTGGAGCCGCTTTTTTACCAATGCCTCTTCGGTGGGTTCGTGGTTTACGCCACCTGGGCAGCTTTGAACCCCTATGGACCGAATGGCAAGGCCTATTATGAATATGGGCCCTACCTTTCCCCCATGTTCTCCCCTTTTTTCAACCCCGACTGGCTCCATAAGCTTCCGGCCTGGTTGGCCACTCCCGCGCTTTTGGTTCTCTGGGCCCCCGCTGGCTTCCGTGGAACCTGTTATTACTATCGCAAGGCCTATTACCGCTCCATCTTCATGGATCCACCCGGCTGTGCCGTGGGGGAGTCCTGTGTCAAGTACCAGGGCGAGTCAAAGTTCTTCATCTTCCAAAATATCCACCGCTACTTTTTTTATGTAGCGCTCCTCTTCATCTTCGTCCTTTCCTGGGACGCCATCCTGGCCATGATGTGGCCGGTCAACGGTATTGGGCCAGATAATCACTCGAATTTAGGGCCGAAGGAATTCGGCGTGGGCGTGGGCACGATTGTCATGGCCTTGAACGCCTACCTATTGGGTGGCTATACCCTGGGTTGTCACGCTTTCCGGCATTTGGTGGGGGGAGGGTTGGATTTTCTGCGGGTAAAAAAGAATAATCCCATTCGTTTCGCCTTGTGGAGCGTGGTAACGAAACTTAATGAGAGGCATATGCAATGGGCCTTGGTTTCCATGTTGTGGGTAGGTTTCACGGATTTCTACATCCGTATGTGCGCCATGGGCGTCTGGCACGACGTCCGTTTTTTCGGGTTTATCAATAAGATCGGCCATATCTTTGGGGCCGCGACCTGATCGGTTAAAAATTTTTTGAGGTGAAATGAATTGAGCGATAACTACCAATCCTTTGAGTATGACGTTCTGGTCATTGGGGCCGGCGGGGCGGGATTAAGAGCCGCCATTGAGGCCTCAGCGGCGGGATGCAAAACCGGGCTTGTCTGCAAATCCCTCCTGGGCAAGGCCCACACGGTCATGGCCGAGGGCGGCATCGCGGCTGCGTTGGCCACTGTGGATAGCCGTGATTCCTGGCAGCAGCACTTCGTGGATTCCATGATCGGCGGCAACCTGGGTAACCACTGGCGCATGGCGCAAATCCACGCCCAGCAATCGCCTGACCGCGTGAGGGAATTAGAAAAATGGGGAGCGGTGTTTGACCGCACCAACGACGGCAAGGGCAACATCAACGTTCGCCATTTCGGCGGGCATACCTACAAGCGCCTGGCCCATGTGGGCGACCGCACGGGGCTGGAACTCATCCGCACCCTGCAGGACAAGGGCGTTCATTCCGGCATCGAGGTGCATATGGAATGCACTATTTACTCCCTCATGAAGGATGGCGACAGGATCGCCGGGGCCTACGGTTATTTCCGCGAGACAGGCCGGCCGGTCCTTTTCAAGGCCAAGTCCATCGTCATTTCCACTGGCGGCATCGGCAAACTGTACTTTATCAATTCCAACTCCTGGGAATGCGCGGGGGATGGTTTTGGACTTTCCTACCTGGCGGGGGCCGAGCTGGCCGACATGGAATATATCCAGTTCCATCCCACTGGCATGGTCTGGCCTCCTTCCGTTCGCGGCCTTCTCATCACTGAGGGTGTCCGGGGCGAGGGCGGGGTTCTCAAAAACAACCAGGGCGAACGGTTCATGTTTAAATACATTCCCGCCAAGTACCAGGGGAAGTACGCCGAAACCGAAGCAGAGGCCGATGCCTGGTTTAAAAAGGTTGTCATTGATGGCGTGAAGGAAGAGACGGTCAAGGAACGCAAGCCCCCGGAGTTGATGAGCCGGGACGTGGTGGCGAGGGCCCTGTGGAATGAGATCAAGGAAGGCCGCGGAACGGAACACGGTGGCGTCTACCTAGATATCGCTTCCCACCGCAGCGCGGAAGACATCAAGAAAAAGCTTCCCTCCATGTACCACCAGTTCAAGCAATTGGCGGACGTGGATATCACCAAGGTTCCCATGGAAACGGGCCCCACCTGCCATTACATGATGGGTGGTGTGAAGGTCGACCCCGAGACCCAAATGTCCAACGTTCCGGGCCTCTTTGCCGCTGGCGAATGCGCCGCAGGGATGCATGGAAGCAACCGGCTAGGCGGGAATTCCCTTTCCGACCTGGTAGTCTTCGGCAAGCTGGCGGGTGAGCACGCGGCCATCTATGCAAAAAAGCTGAGGGATTTCCCAAAGATCGACGAGTCCAAGCTGGCCGGATTGAACAAGGAAATGAACCAGCCTTTTGAGAACCAAGGCGGGGAAGTTTCCTACAAGATTCTGGCCGATTTGCAGCACATTATGGAAAAGGGCGCGGGCATGTTCCGGGAAGAACCCACCATGGATCAATGCCTGAAAGACCTGGAAGGCTTGAAGGAGCGGGTCAAAAAGGTTACCGCCGAAGGCAACCGCATGTTCAACCCCGGTTGGCACGTGGCGCTGGACCTGCGCAACATGCTGGCGGTGGGTGAAGCTATTGTCCGGGCGGCCAAGGAACGCAAGGAATCCCGCGGGGGCCATACCCGCACCGACTTTACGGGGTATTCCAAGGATTTCGCCAAGAAGCGAGTAGTGGTTCGCCAGAAGGGCGACAAGATGGAAGTGGTGAGGGAAGATCTGCCCCAGATCCCCAAGGAACTGGAAGCAGAACTCATCAACGCCCATATGTTGAAACCCGAAGTTCTGAAGCAGTTAAGGGGAGAAGCTTAAAAACAGCTCATAGTTTTCTTTTGAAGGAGTTTTAAATGGGTAAAGTTCATATGAGGGTCTACCGGGGAAACTCGGAAGGTGGGCAACTGAAGGATTACAACGTCCAGGCCGAGGAAGGCATGGTCGTGCTGGACGTCATCCATAAGATCCAAGCGACCCAATCCTCCGACCTGGCCTGCCGCTGGAATTGTAAGGCAGGTAAGTGTGGTTCCTGCAGCGCCGAAATCAACGGTAAGCCCCGTCTTATGTGCATGACCCGCATGAACGAGTTTAAAGAGGATGAAATTATCACCGTAATGCCCATGAAGACTTTCCCCATCATGAAGGACCTGGCCACCGACGTTTCTTTTAATTACGAAATTAACAAGCGCATTCCGCCCTTTACCCCCGTAGAAGGGGCCGATTGGCATTGGGAACAGGAAGACGTGGATCGGGTGCAGGAATTCCGCAAGTGTATCGAGTGCTTCCTTTGCCAGGATACCTGCCACGTTTTGAGGGACCATGACAAAATGGCTAAATTCGCCGGCCCGCGGTTTTTCGTCCGGATTGCCAGCCTGGAAATGCATCCTATTGACGCCTTGGACCGCACCGCCTTGTTAAAAAATGAGCATGGGATAGGCCTTTGCAACATTACCAAATGTTGTACGGAAGTCTGCCCTGAATCCATCCATATCACGGATAACGCCATCATTCCTCTCAAGGAACGAGTCGTGGACAAGTATTACGACCCCCTACGAATCCTCTGGAACAAAGTGTTCGGAAAATAAGAGCTTATAATCATGCCTAATTTAGATTCGGCCATCCATTGGCGCCAATATTCCATTGGTATTGTTATGGCGCTTTTCATTGCGCTTTTCTCGCTTACCCAATTCGGACTATTCCAATTTTCTTCCACCATCGGTTTTGGCTGCGTGGTTTTGTTTTTGTCGTTGGCGTGGAATATTTATGTCATGAAATTGGCCCAAAACCGCTCAAAGCCGGGCTGGAACCATGAAATCGCGGACGGCCTACTGATCACGGGATTGATCGTGGTTTTTATTGGGGGGTTCTTTTAAATAAAGAAACGCAGTTTATTGCCCCGTCTTTGACCTGAAAACCGAAATACTCCTCAAGGGTTTTCCGTCCTTGTAGAAAATAACGAAGTATTGTCCCAGCGACATATCTTGGCCTTTTTCATTTTTTCCATCCCAAGTCACCCAAGCATCCCCTTCCCCCACGATCTCTCGGTCAAAGATCATCCGCAATGGATTTCCCTGGGTCCCCACTAATTCCAATTGATACCGGCCTGGGCCATCGGCAAAAGTTACGTAAATTTCCACAGGCGGGGTCTGGAAAACAATAGCGTGGGCCATATCCAAACGAGGGAGCCAGGTGGGGATCGGTGTTAGTTTTTTGAATATAAAAGTTGGTGTAGGTTTCCACATTATGAATGGTATAGGTGTTGGGGTTCGGGTTGGGCGGCGGTAAACAAAGGTTGCCGTCGGTTGAAGCTTGTATCGGCGAACCTGGGGACTTGGTACATACTTTATGTTGGGTGTTGGAATGGGAGTTGGAAGCAAGCGGAGTTTGGGCCTATGTCTTGGGGTGGCGGTAGGTATGGGCCGGGGTGTTGGGGTGTCGGTGGGGATAATGGGTGGGGGAGCCTCGGTGGGCGTGGAGGTAAAGATACGGGTAGGCGGATAATAAACTGTCGGCGTCGCGGTGGGAATCCAGACCGGTAGCTTAGTGATTTGGCGCCAGTAAAGGACGCCGCAACCTTTTTGGGGTCCTGAACCGGTGCCGCTTGCATCGTAGGAAACAAAGGGAATCACCACGCCCGTTTGGATATTCTTGATTTGTGCGGTGGTCCAGGTTGGGCCCGTGACTTGATCGCCGGTTAGCGTGAAGAGATTTGATCCGAGGTTATAGTTTAAATCCGTCCAGTGATTTCCTTTTGCATCCAAGGGAGGAGGCGATCCTAGTCCACAGGTGCCTCCCCCTGATGGATCCCAATAAAGGGAAACCCCCGCATGAGCGGGATTTTCGTTATTGACGATAAAAGGCCTGCCTCCAGTGCAGGTAACTTCCAATTCCCAGGAACTAAAAACCCCTACGGGGTTTATATTGGTTGTCTCGATGGCGATGCAAACATTTGACTCAGAGAGCTTGTCCAAGGGGATGGGAAAGCAAAGTTTAGATTCATCGCAGCCAGACCGCTGGTCGCAGTAATCCTTTTTCCCCAAGTAGGAGCCATTTACCCAAACTTGGGTGGTATCGTCCCCGGACTCGCAAATCTGGGCGTTAACGGGGGAACATTGGGCTTTTACTAATTGGGGAAGGGCAAGGGAAACAGTTAAAGCCAGGAACAAGATATTTTTCATTGGGTCCTATTATCCTCAACTTTTCAGATGGGATAGTAGATTTTGAACTTTAAAGCACCATCCAAGTTGAATGATATAATAAAATCTCCTTAAAGCCTTTTCATTCCATTTAAAGGTTTTTTTATGCGAAAGAAAATTATCGTTTTTGTATTGCTGGCCGGGCTTGGGGTTTTCATCGGCCTTCAGTCTTGCAGCGTCAACAATAACAACCCGACCGTTCCGGCGCCTGTTCCTACCAACACACCCACCAATACACCCACCGTAACGCCCACATCTTCCAATACGCCGGTAGTTTGCGCCACGCACGTCATTTTAAGCGTAACATCCAGCGCCACTACCACCGTCGCGGCGAATTACACCTATGTAGACCAGTTTACGCTCGGGGTTAATTCCAACCCTGACGCGGTCACGGTTGCTGTCAGCTCGGCCAGCGCAACGGGGACAGGGAACAACCTTGAAATCGCCTTCTATACCGATAACGGCTCCAATTACCCGGGGTCCGTTATTTTTATTTCCGGCCCGAGGGCCTTCACTGCCTCCGGGCCCTCTACTTACAGTTTTACTCCGACGGGTTTTTCACTGACGGGGCCTGGAAACTACTGGCTGGCGATTCATTCCTCGGTCCAATTTCAGCCCAACCAAAATAGCTCCAATTCAGCCCTCAATTTTACCGTTAGCGGTCATTTCCCCAATCCTTTCCCAACACCGGGAGGGACCTCCGCCGCGGGCGCGCCCTGGTCCTATGACATGGATACCTGCCATCCGTGAAGAGGGATGGGTATTCAACAACTCCGGTTTGTATGAATCTCGACAACTGAAACGGAATTAAAATATTCCTGAAGGAATAATATGGTCTCGATCAGCGCCAACTTATCCCCTGAAAAATTCCTGAAGATGGCCGGCCCTTGGCTGGAACAAAACGAGGCGCAAAATAACTCCATACTTGGGACAGCTGAGAATATCGGGCGAAAACCCCTTGACCAACGTCCGGAAAGTCATTTTTGGGTCGTCAAAAAGGATAAGGTGGTTTCCGGCGCGGCATTTTGGACACCCCCTTACAAACTGAGTCTTACTCACATGGAGTCCGAGGCCATATTGACTTTGGCTCGAAAAGTAAAAAAATCTTTTCCAGATATTCCTGGGGTTTATGGTCCGCAAGAAATCATGCCCAGTTTTATCCGGGCTTGGAACAGCCAGGGTCTTCAAGCCGTTCTGGAAATGTCCGTCAGGCTCTACAAAGTGGAAAAGGTCCAGCCAGTTCCTCCCGCTCCAGGAGTCATGAGAGAAGCCGGACCGCAAGATCTAGATCTATTAACCCACTGGTGCCATCAATTCCGGTTGGAAATAAAGGCTCCCGAACAAATCGACGAAAAGGCCCTGATAGAAGGTTATCTTCGGGAAAAAAGATTGTTCATTTGGGAAACGGGAAGTGAAACCCGGGCCATGGCGGGATACGCCAGCGTTACCACTAATGGCGCGCGAATTAACATGGTTTACACCCCCGCGGGACTTCGGAAAAGGGGGTTTGCTTCCAATTTAGTTGCGGCTTTAAGCCGAAGACTATTGGATTCGGGAAAAAAATTCTGCGTTCTTTACTCTGATTTATTAAATCCCACCTCTAATAACATTTACCAAAAGATTGGTTATCTTCCTGTTTGTGACTGGGATGGTTATTCGTTTCAGAAGTTTGAGAGGTTGTTTTAGGGGTACGGCGGGAATAAAAGTCAGAAGGGTACAACCTAACAAAGACCCTTCGACTCGCCATTGCGGCTCGCTCAGGGTTATTTCCGGCTTTTCATATTTAATTGGGAACCGGAAATAAAAAGGCCGCACGCTCCGGCAAGGCGGAGATCAAGGGGCTCACCCAATCTTTTGTGATTGTTTTGTTAGTGGCCCAACTTTGATTTACGGTGCGACCAAGACTATCTTTCTCCCGAGAGCCGATTCCTTCAAGAAAAAATTGTGGTAAAAAGAAATATTTCCAACGCATAAAACGTACCGAGTTTTTTGGGACGAAAGGAATGAAAGTAAATCGATAACGACAGCGGTTATAACGATATTTGAAATGTGGATAAGTTGAAAAAGCTCATGTTGCAACGGTTTTATCCGTTGGAGAGTCCGCGAGAGGCGATTCCTGCAATAAAAACAAGGTTCCCCAGGCTTGGCCAGAAGGGGTAGTGCCGGCGGAACTATCCAGACGAAACCTTTTTCTTTTGTTTTTCCAATTGGTATCCAGATATTCCCGCTTCAGATCCTGACGGTTTTTGAGGGATTGGGCCATTAATTCCCCAATATCGCCCAAAGGGGAATCCTTCATGAAAAGATAGACGTTCGTGAGGCTTTTGGGGTTCATTTCCAGAATTTTACCGGCCCGGGCATTCACAAAAATGGTGTTTCCCTCAATGGAAACCGCGATGGCTCCGATAGGAAGGGTATCCAAAACATTCTTCAAAGTGGCCGCGTAATTCAAGGCCATTTGGTCCCCTTCCTTCACTTTTTCGGTTAATAGGCGGGCTTTTTTCGCCAATTCCACCAACTCTTTTTCATCTTGAACGGTCCGAAAAGCCAGGTAGCCCGAGTGGATTGCCACGACGAAAAGCAAAACGCAGGAAAGGAGGAGAAAAGGGTCCATATAGTTGAAAACGTCACTTTTATAATAAATCAGGTAAAGGTACATGCCTATGACGGCTATGGCCACGACAATACTGCGCCCTATAGATTGGCTCATGGCTGAGATAAAGAAAGTCAGGAAAATGATAATCAAAAGGTTGGTTTCCAAATGGTCGAAAAGATAGAGCCCCACCAACAAGAAGACGAAATCCATGGAAAAAACAATATATTGAAAATGAACCTGCCGGAATTTTTCCTCCTGGATGAAATAAAAGGGGATAAAGGTGGCGGCCAGGGTGAAAATGTAAGCCAAGGCGTTGTTTTTTTGGTCTGGATGGGCCTGGGTGAAGAAAAAGGCGAAACTGAAGAAGGTGAGGGCTAAAAGGGCTCGAATGAGGAAAATGTTCTTTTTAACCTGCGGAGTGGCTTGCTGTAGTTCGTTCATGGTAGCCTTAACGCCAATTTTCAACTACTCATCAATGTGTGTCTATCTTAAGACGCTGGGGAAACCATGAAAAGCCAAAAGAAAACCTATCCTTTAAGCGTTTGGATGGCCTTGGGCTCGGTTTATGTGGTTTGGGGATCCACCTACCTAGGCATCCGTTTTGCCATTGAAACCATCCCCCCTTTTTTCATGGCCGGAACCCGGTTCATCACCGCAGGACTTCTTTTGTACGTTTTTTCCCGCTTGACCGGGGCTTCCCGGCCCACCTGGGTCCATTGGAAATCGACGGCGCACATCAGCTTTTTCCTGCTGGTCGTGGCCAATGGGGGGGTCAGCTGGGCTGAGCAAAGAGTTTCTTCGGGTGTCACCGCCCTCTTGGTGGGCACCGTGCCCCTTTGGATTGCCCTGCTTCAATGGGTTTGGAAAGGAGGGGAGAGGCCGGGTTGGAAGATATGGGTCGGGATAGGACTGGGATTATCAGGCATAGTTTTATTGGTATTTTCGAAAGGTGAGGTCGGGGCCAGCCCTGTGGAGACCTGGGGTTCCCTACTTTTAGTGGGAACCTCACTGGCCTGGGCCTATGGATCTCTTTACGCCCGTACGGCGGCATTGCCTTCCTCGGCCCTATTGGCCACGGCCATGGAGATGCTGACCGGCGGGGTTATGCAGATGGGCGTGGGTTTTCTTTTAGGGGAAGAATCCCAATTCCACTTTTCCAATATCACCCTTCATTCCGGTGGAGCTTGGGTTTATCTAACCCTTATCGGATCCCTGGTGGGTTTTACCTCCTACATTTGGGTACTTCAAAAGGCCACCCCGGCCTTGGCTTCCACCTATGCTTTCGTGAACCCCGTCATCGCGGTTTTTCTAGGCTGGCTCTTGGCGGGAGAATCCGTAACTCCACCCGTTTGTTTGGCGGCAGGATTGATTGTGGGGGCGGTGGTTTTGATTACAATGGGGTCAGGAACGCCCAAAAAATAAGGCTCTTTGCCAAATTTAACCAATGAATCCAGATTAACTTTTATTGGAAGATGTTATTTTTCATTCGTCCCCCATGAATTGAATAAAATGTTCCTTTCCAGATTCAGGAAAGGTTTGAAGACCTTCTGCCATGAACGACACTCCTTTAAATATCGCTGTCATCGGGACCGGGGTGGCCGGCCTGACGGCCGCCTACATCCTCCAACGGCAACACAAAGTCACCCTCTTCGAAAAAAACGCTAATGTGGGTGGACACACCAACACCATTGTCATTCCCAGTGGGCCCGAAAAATGGACACCCGTGGACACCGGGTTCGTTCTTCTGAACGAAAAAACATACCCCGCGTTTCATGAGCTATTAAGGCAATTAAAAGTTTCGGTTCGTAACTGCGACATATCCTTCAGCTTTTACGATGAGAAGAGCGGGTTGCAATACTCGGGCGCGAACCTCAATGGTCTGTTCGCCCAGCGTTCCAATCTTTGGAATAGTTCCTTCTGGATGACACTTCGAGAAATGTCCTGGTTCAATCGAAAGGCGAAGAAAGATTTGGCGGCGGGATTGCTCGACCAAATAACCTTGGGCCAATATTTGGAGGGAGAAGGTTTTTCCCAACGGTTCATCCAGGATTTTCTTGTTCCCTTTGGATCGGCCATTTGGTCCTCTTCGGTAATGGATATCATGGATTTTCCAGCTGAAATTTTCGTCGAATTTTTGCAGAACAACGGGCTTTTAGGGTCGAAGAAAAAGCCCCAATGGCAAACGGTGGTGGAGGGAAGCCATAGTTATATCAGGACGCTATTGAAGACCATGGTTGTCCGGGTCCGGGTGAAGGAGCCGGTAGAAGAGGTGAAACGTCAAGAAAATCAGATTCTTCTCCGGACAAAGGGGGGCAAGGAGGAAAGTTTTGATAAAGTGGTGTTGGCTTGCCACGCGGACGAAAGCCTAGCCATGCTGGCGGACCCTTCCGAGGAGGAACAAAAACTTCTTTCTCCCTGGAAGTACCAAAAAAACAATGTTGTTCTTCATACGGATATAGACGTTATGCCCCCCTTGAAAAGGGCTTGGGCCGCCTGGAATTACACCCGGGAAACGGACCGGACCAAATCCCAACCCGTTTCCATTACTTATCACATGAACCGGCTGCAGGGCTTGGAAACCCCCACCCAGTATTTTGTGACCCACAACCGGGTGCGGCCGATTCCCCAACAACATATCCTAAAGGAAATTTATTACACCCACCCAACCTTCACGAGGGCGGCGGTGGAAACCCAGTTGGATTTGCACAAATTGAACGGCATGAACCACACTTATTTTTGCGGAAGCTATTTTGGCTACGGCTCCCATGAGGATGCGGTGAAGTCGGGTGTGGCCGTGGGTAAATGCTTTGGATTGGACCTTTGAATAATCCTCGTTTTATGTTTAAAAAGAGGGGTGTTTTTAATTCGTCCCGACCTTAAATTGAAACTACTGAATTGGATACCCTCTTTTTTGAAAGGATGATTCAAACAGGGTGATTTAATAGGAATACATGAATTCGAAAGAAAATCACCGTTAATTTTGGAATTGCCCTGAATTTTCCGTCAATTTCAGCAAGTTTATTTCCCTCTGAGAGAAGGAAAAGCCTCAATGCCGAAAAAGGAAAGAAGGCCGCATTTTAGGGGTTATTCTCAAGCGGAGTCGGATGTATAATTGAGGTAGTTGGAATGGATGCGGCCCTGTCAAGGCGCGTCTTCTTGGGACTGTGGCCCTATCCGTGCAAGGATTTCGGCCCTCTTTGAATTCTTTTCAATGGGTTTTACCCATCCCTTAATAAAAAAATTGTGAGGTGTTTTAGTTATGCAAACAGTTGATCTTAAAAATAAATCCTTGATCCAACGGATTTCTTGGCATTTAAACCGGGGCGAGGAAATGGATTGGAAGGGCGCTATTCCGTTCCTGTTGGTTCATGTGGTGGGAATCCTGGCCTTTTTGACCGGCTTCAGTTGGGCCGCCATTGCCATGTGCTTCTTCATGTATTACGCCAGAATGTTCGCCATCACGGGGGCTTACCACCGTTATTTTTCTCACCGCACTTACAAAACCAGCCGTTTCTTCCAGTTCGTCCTGGCCTTTTGGGGGGCTTCCTCCGGCCAGCAAGGTCCCCTTTGGTGGGCCGCTCACCACCGCCATCACCACAAGTTTTCGGATACGGAGGATGATATCCACTCTCCGATTTTAAGGGGCCTTTGGTGGTCCCATGTGGGTTGGATCCTTTCCAAGAAATACAACCCGACGAACGAGGAAGCGGTAAAGGACTTGGTTAAGTATCCCGAGCTTCGTTGGATCAACAAATACCACGGCGTCGCTCCTTTCGTGCTGGCGGCCAGTATCTTTTTCTTTGGCGTGTTCTTGGAACACACCGCGCCCTCCCTTCATACCAACGGCCTGCAGATGCTTTGCTGGGGCTTTTTCACCTCCACTACCCTTCTTTATCACGGGACCTTTACCATCAACTCCCTGTCCCACTTGTTGGGCACGAAGCGTTTTGAGACCGGGGACCAAAGCAAAAATAACTTCATCCTTTCCCTTATCACCATGGGGGAGGGCTGGCACAACAACCACCATCGTTACCTTTACTCGGAACGCCAGGGAATTTACTGGTGGGAAATCGACATGTCCCATTACGTCTTGAGGGTTTTCTCCTGGTTTGGCCTAGTATGGGATATCAAGACTCACCCCAAGGAAATTTATCAGGAAGCGAAGGGTGTAAAAAAGGAAGTCACCGCTTAAGGTTCAAGATGGGAAGAGTTATTTATTTAGAAGGACGAGCTTAGCTCGTCCTTTTTTTTGCCCGGATTTTTTGATAAACCGAAAGGAGCCGATATGCCAGAAGAAATCGAAGTCCCGACCGAGCATTTGCACGAGCATATGGAACACCACGCCCATGAGTCCGGTGAGAAGTGGGTGATGGGGGTGGCCTTAAGCTCCGCGCTCCTGGCGGCGTTTGCCGCCGTGTCCGCCCTTCTGGCAGGCCATCACGCCAATGAGGCCATGATCGAGCGAATTAAATCCTCCGACCAATGGGCTTTTTACCAGGCCAAGGGTATCAAGGCTGCCGTATTGGATATGAAGGTTGAGCTGCTGAAGGCCCAGCACCGCTCGATTAGCCCGAAGGATGAGGGAAAGGTAAAACAATACAAGGAAGACCAGGAAAAGATAAAAAAGGAAGCCGAGAACGATTCGGAAGATTCCGAAGCCCATTTAAACCATCATGTGATTTTGGCCCGGGCCGTGACTTTCTTCCAGGTGGCCATCGCGGTAGGGGCTATCGCGGCTTTAACCCGCAAACGGGCTTTTTGGTTTGTCAGTATGGGCTTCGGGGGGATTGGGGTGGTCTTTTTCGTGATGGGGTTGTTGGGTTAGATTTTTTTCAGTTTTTTAATTTCCCGGCTTTTTCCAATACTTGGAATAGACTTGGATTTGGTCGTGGATCATTTCCTTTAAAATATTCCGCCGTTGGGTAACCCAGCTGTAACTGAATTGCATTGTAATCAATTTTTGGGTGGGTTTTAAAAGAAGGACACAACGTACAAATAACAACACCGTTAAAAGGCCATGATTCAATCCCCATAAAAAATGCTCCTGCATAAAGCCTTTTTCTTCCAAGGCAAACAATAAATGGCGTGCATTTCTTCATTGCGATCAGCCGATTATAGGCGTTCGAAGTAATTTTTATTTCATGATTTTTTCTTGAGTAGGAAATAATATCGGGGATAGAAAGAATGGGCGTGGATCTCAATTTTACATGCTGGACATCTTTTTTCAATTCTCCATAAGAGCCAACACTTTCAGCCGGCAAATATATTGCGAACATATTTTGATTTGCCAAAAGATTACCGGCGATTAAAAACATCCCCCAAAAAGCCAAAAGAAAACATTTAGATTTTTTCATATATGTATTCGTCTCCGGATTGGACTTGAATCAATAAACCCATTAGCAGCAGCCATACTCCGGCAGTTCGTGGCCCTTGTGGGCGGAGTCGTGAACCGCCTTGGGGTGTTTTTTTAGGACTAGAATTTGATACCAGCGGTGGAAAGACTCCCATAAAACTACCACGGCGCAGACCATGATAATTGCGGTCATCCCCACGTTTAGGTAGGCCTGGCCCGCTTTTTCCGGGTGGGCGGCGGCCAACGGTAGGAAGTTATCCGTGATATTGAGCCAGCAGGCTGAAAGGGTGGTGACCGCCACAAACAACATGGGAATTAGGGTCACCCAGATATATTTTACCCTTCCCGTATTGATGATGGCGCTGGTGGCCACCGCCAAGGCTATGGAAGCCAAGAGCTGATTGGCCGTGCCGAACATGGGCCAAACGGTGGAAACCGTGCCGGTCCAGATAAAATAAGCCCAAAGGAACACCACGAGACCCGTGGAAAGAAGAGTCCCGGGAATCCAATTAGGATTTTCAAAGGGTTTCCAAAAGCGTCCTCCGAATTCCTGTACCAAAAACCGAGCCACCCGAGTACCCGCATCGATGGTGGTGAGGATAAAGAGAGCCTCAAACATGATCATGAAGTGGTAGAAGTAACCCATAAGGCTTTCTAGACCGGGGATTCCCGAGAAAATTTGGGCGAACCCCACCGCCAGCGACACGGCTCCCCCTGGCCGACCCGCCACGTTTTCCCCCACGGCCTGGCACAATTGTTGAAGATGTACGGGACTTATCCCTAAGGCCTGAAGCTTTTCCGGAGAAAGATTGATGGCGTAATAATCGCCCGGGAAGAGGGAGCAGGTCGAAAGCAGTGCCACGATACCCACCAGCCCTTCCATGAGCATGGAACCGTAGCCGATGAGGCGTGCGTCAGACTCCCGATCCATCATCTTGGGGGTGGTGCCGGAAGAAACCAGGGCGTGAAAACCTGAAATGGCCCCGCAGGCGATGGTGATAAAGACGAAGGGGAAGAGCTTACCTGGAATGATGGGACCACCTCCTGAGACGTAACCGAAAGCCGGCATTTGGAGATAGGGATGCACCAGGATAATGCCGACGACCAAGGCTCCAATAGTGCCCACCTTCATGTAAGAACTCAGGTAGTCCCGGGGAGTTAGGAGCATCCAAACCGGCAATACGGAGGCCACAAAACCATAAAGGGCGATGGCCCAAATGACGCCTTCCCGGGAATAGGAAAAATAGGGGGCCAGGGCGGAACCGGGGACCTGGTTGCCAAAGACCACCGCGAGGAACACCAAGGCTACACCCACCGCGCTGGCGGCCCCGATTTTGCCGGGAGTCTTGCGCATCCACCAACCGATGAAAAAGGCGATGGGGATAGTCATGGCGATGGAAAAGGTGCCCCAGGGGCTATCCTTCAAGGCGTTCACCACGGCCATGCCCAGGCCCGCCAGGGCCACGATGAGGATGATAAAGATCGCGATGGCTCCCATTGTGGAAGCCAAGGGGCTTATCTCGTGGCGCAAAATCTCCACCAGCGACTTGCCCTTGCGGCGGGTGGAAGCCACCAGGATCATGAAGTCGTGAACGGCCCCGGCTAGGCAGACACCGATCAAGAGCCAAAGAAAACTGGGGACATAACCGAATTGGGCGGCCAGAACGGGGCCGATCAAGGGACCCGCCCCGGCGATAGCGGCGAAGTGGTGGCCCAAGAGCACCCACTTATTGGTGGGCAGGTAATTGTGGCCGTCGTTATAGACGTGGGCAGGAGTTCTCCGGTGGTCATTTAAGACCACGACCTTGGCGGCCAGAAATGCGCTGTAGTAGCGGTAGGCGATGACCATGACCAAGAGGGCGGTGAGAATCAGGGGAAGAACGTTCATGAAAGACTCCTTTTAAATTAAAGGAATAGACTCCTACCATAATCTAGTCTCAAAGCTCACGTCAACAAAACAGGGTGGCGTATCAATTTGTCATTGCGAGGAACGAATTTTGTGACGAAGCAACCCCAGTTCATGGGTTGTTTTCGATTTATAACGGAACGCAAACCAACTTCAAAAGGCGTATTTAATACCCATAAACTGAGGTTGCTTCGTCGCTAACACCAATGAATGACGCTCCTCGCAATGACACCAAACTGCGACACATTCAAACCGGCTCCACATAATCCAAGTCCTTGCCATAGGTTTCTTCCAGGTTTCGCAGGGCCAGGAAGGCCAGGACCATGGTGGCCACGCCCACCCAAGCGGCGGCTGGTACGGTCCCCACGATGGGGGTTAGCTTCTTGAAGACCAGGGTGAGAATCACCGCCGAGCCCCGGACGAAATTGGGCGCGGTGATGGAAACGGTCGCCCGGAGGTTGGTCCCAAATTGCTCGACGCAGGAAACCATCAAGACAGCCCAAAAGCCGGCGGAAAAACCCAGGCAGACGCAAATACCGTAAAAAATCGGAAGGGAAATACCGCCCCATAAAAGATAAACGCCGATGAAAAGGCAGTTGAGTGCCAGCATGAAGGCGATAATTTTTTTGTGGTTCCTCAGGAGTTGGCTCAAGCTTCCGCTGATGAAATCCCCAGTTGTCAAACCTATGTAAGCGTAAAAGATGGACTGTCCCGCCTCGGGAGGGGTGGCCAAGCCCAAAGCCTTTCCAATCTCCGGGGAAAAGGTCATGAGGACCCCCACGATGTACCAGACGGGAAGGGCCACGAAGATGGGCCGGAAATATTTCCGGGCCATGGTCCAGGAAGAGAAGAGGGATAAAAAGTCCCCTCGGCGGATTTTCTTTTTGGAGAGGGCCTGGTACATACCCGATTCCAGCACGCCCAAACGAAGCACTAGAAGCCCCAGCCCCATGCCACCGCCCACGAAAAAAGAGGTTTGCCAGGTAAAGGCTTGGCCTACCAGGGAAGCCGCCACCACACCCATCACCCCCACGGAGGCGATGACCATGGTGCCCCAGCCCCGGGAAGTACGGGACATGATTTCCGAAACCAGGGTGACGCCCGCGCCCAGTTCACCCGCCAGGCCCACGCCGGTGATGAAGCGCATCCACCGGAAAGCCTCCACCGAGTGGACGAAACCGTTGGCGATATTGCCGAAAGAATAGAGAAGGATGGAACCGAACAACACGGAAAGGCGGCCCCTCTTGTCGCCGAGGATTCCCCAGAAAACCCCGCCCACAAGCATGCCCACTAACTGCCAATTCAACAACTCAATACCCAGGTTAAAAACATCCTCCGATGGAACCCCGATTCCTAACAGGCTTTTGGTGCGGATAATGGAGAACAACATGATGTCGTAGGCGTCGACAAAGTAGCCGAGTGCCGCCACGAAGACGGCCAAGGCGATTTTCGTATCCGCGTGGAAGGACTTTTTTGTCATTTACTGCTTCACCACCACCGCCGTGCCGTAACAAAGAACCGGGGTAATGCCCCGCATGAGCTCGGTGGCGTCGTACCGCACACCGATAACAGCGTTAGCGCCCAGCTGTTCGGCGTGTTTCATCATCATGTCGAAGGCGTCCTCACGGGCTTTCTCGCAGAGGTTCGTGTAGATCGTGATATTTCCGCCAAAAATCGCCTGGATGCCGGCCCCGATGTTGCCGATGACGGACCGGGAGCGCACGATGATTCTCCGCACCGCCCCAGATTCTGGATGATTTTGTAACCGGTTAGCTCAAACGATGTGGTCGTCATGTTGTGGTTCATTCTTGCCTCCCTTGTTTAAATTTGAATAATCTTATTTTTCCCGTCCAAGTAATCCCTCAAAACATACTGGGTCAGCTTGTCGGGGGCGGGATAGATCAAACGCCCCTTGTTGACCTTATGCATCTTTTCCAAAAACTCGTCCTCGCCAAAATAACCTGTGTCGTACTCGTTGCCCATCATAAAGGTGTTAATGGTGATGTTCTCGTCCGTTACCATTTTCACTTCCCGCAAGGTGCGCTGGTAAGTGCGCTCATTGGGGGGGTAGGTCAAATAAAGGAACGAACCCTCATAAAAGGCTGTCGGGGCGCCGTCCGTAATCAACAGGATGCTCTTGTTTTTGGTGTCGGAGTTGGCCAGCAGGACCCGGGATAGCTCCAAGCCCTTTTGCAAGTTGGTGAAATGCTCGGGAATCAAGTCCTTACTGCGTTTGTCCACTTCCTTGGAAAAATCGATGCGCATATTGACCGCGCCCCCCATGACTGTCACGGGCTTGGGAGCCAGTTCTGGGATGGCGCCGACGGATACTTGCCGGGCAAAGGTGGAAAAGGTCACGAAATACAATTTATCCTCGGGATATTCGGTGCGGATCAGTGCGTCCAGGGCTAGGGCCAGTTTCTTGGTGTTATAAAAGCGGCCGAAGCGGGACATGGAACCGCTTTGGTCGATCATCATGACAATGGCTGTTGAGGCGGCGCCCTTGGTTTGGTGCACCACGAAGTCCCGACTATCGATCTGGATGCGGCCTGTTGGGGTTCCTTGGGGGCCGGAAGCCTGACGGATGGCCGAGTTCAAAAGGCTGGAAGGCAGGTCGAGGGAAGTCAAGGAATCGCCGAACTCATAGGGCTTGGTGACGGTCATTTCCACGTTCCCGTCTCCCGTGTAAGTGGCATGGTGGCGGCCAATGCCGTCGGTAAAGAGGCGGGAAAAGACCTCCTTCAGGGCCTTCTCGCCGATCTTGCGGGCCGCACCCGGGGTAATTTTGTAAATCTCAGTATCTTCGTCGTAATCCACGTCGCCGGTGGCCTTCAGGGCCTCGGTGAATTGGCGGCGAAGCTCATCCCGCTTGGCGTCAAAGGCCTGGGCGGCTTCTTCCCCCAGCATTTCCCTCAATTGCTCCAGGTCCATGTTGAAAAGGTCTCCATATTCCAGCGCATCCATCAATTGCTCTTCCAATTCCTCGAGCATTTTCAAACGCTCTTTCAACCGCTCGGCCTCGGCGGGGGTCAATGATTTTTGGCCGGTAAAGGGATGTTCCTCAAAAAGCTCCCTCAGGGAATTCATTTGCTGGATTTGTTGGATGAGTTCCTGCAGTTGCCGGCGGGCTTCGTCGTTTTTGTTGTTTTGCAGGCGGGACAACTGCCAATCCATGGTGTAAAGGAGAGAGGGGTTTCGCTGTTCCAGGCCCTCTTTCAACCGCTCGGAGAGGTTTTTGTCCTTCAACTTGGAGATTTGTTGCTCCAGGGCGGCGGACTTGCGCCTGATTTCCTGCTCCAGCTTGTTCAAGAGGTCGTCCAGGCGGTGCCCTTCCAGAATTTCCTGTTTTTGCCGGTCGAGCTCGTCCAAGTAGCCCTGGATCAGCTCATCCAGGCCTCCCACCTTGAGAAACTGGTTATAGGGGATGCCTTTTTCCTGCAGATGTTTCAGGGCCTCGTCGAAGGAAACGTGGTACTGCATCATCAATTCCTTCACGGCGTTAATGAGTTCCTCCACAGTGAAAGGGGGTTTTTCGGGCTCGTGCCATTCGGAGTAGTCATGAG
The DNA here is from genome assembly GCA_003152075.1 of candidate division FCPU426 bacterium. GTDB lineage: Bacteria > Oederibacteriota > Muellerivitia > Muellerivitales > Muellerivitaceae > PALSA-1180. The sequence goes on along the minus strand of PLZG01000072.1, from coordinate 40,768 downwards.
TAATCATTCAACACCTCAAAACAATTTGAACCACCAAGACACCAAGGGCACCAAGTAAGGCAAATAATATCCTAATCATTGTTTCGAAAAATCTTTTGATTTTCTTGGTGCCTTGGTAGTTAACTTTTCTTTTTTGCCGTTGCCGGGGTTTGGTAGTCGAAGATCTCGCCGACCTTGCTCCGGGAAAGCTTGCCGGAAAGATGAAGCCCCTCCAGGACGAATTCCACGCAGGAGGCTTGCACCATTTCCGAATCCTTACCGGTCAAATGATGCACGGGTTCCCAAATTTGTGGCATTTGTGAAATGACGTTTTTGTATTCGGAGGAAGGCGTTAGTTCGGACAGGCGGATATGCTTATCGCCGGCCATGTCGGGCAGGCTAATTTCAAGGTGTTCCTTTTCCATCTGTTCCTTGAAGACCTGGGCCACGGCCTTGTCCATAATTTTGCCGAAAACCTGGAACTCGTTGACCGTTTCCTCGCGGAAAGGATCCAACTCGATCTTGCCCGAGGAGGAGGTGTAAAGATAGTTCAGGTCCGACATGCGGGGTACGGCTTCCTTCTCGCCCAAGATATAAGCGCGGCGACGGGCGTTGGCGATCATGGTCTCGTAATTGGCGATGGAAAGCCGGGCGGACACGCCGGACTTTTGGTTCACGTAGGGGCTCTTGCGGGCCTCGATGGTGATCTGCTCGATAATTTCCGTCATAAAACAGGGAATTACCAATTTTACCTCATCGTCCTTGGGGATACGAGATTCCTGCTGGATGATCTTAATTCCCAAGTCCCTGGTGAGCGGGTAATGGGTGCGGATCTCCGCACCGATGCGGTCCTTCAATTGGGTAATGATCTTACCTGCCCTCGTGTATTCCTCGGGATTGGCGGTAAAGAGGAGGATCAGGTCCAGGTCGAAACGAATGGGGTAACCCCTCACCTGGATGTCGCGCTCTTCCAGGATGTTGAACAGGGCCACCTGCACCAGGTATTCCAGATCGGGAAGTTCATTAATCGCGAAGACGCCGCGGTTCATCCGGGGGATCAAGCCAAAATGGATGGCTTCCTCGCTGGCCAAAGGATTGCCCGCGGCCACCTTGGCCGGGTCCAGGTCGCCGATCAGGTCGGCGATCTTGGTGCCGGGGGAAAGCCGCTCGCCGTAACGGGCCTCACGCCTGACCCACTCGATTTCCAGGTTGTCCCCATGCTCGACCAGTTTTTTTCGGCAGGAAGCGCATATGGGATGGTAGGGATGGTCGTGGATCTCACAACCCTTGATGACGGGGATTTCCTCATCCAAAAATTGAATCAGGGAGCGCATGAGGCGGCTCTTAGCTTGCCCTTTTTCCCCAAGGAAGACAATGTCATGGTGGGACAGGATCGCGTTGGTCAGCTGGGGTATGACGGTCTCGTCGAAACCATGGATTTTGGGAAAAAGGGGCTGGCCGGTCTTTAGTTTCTTTAAAAGATTCCTCTCCAGCTCTTCCTTGACGGTGAAATCTCCGTAACCGGAGGCTTTTAATTCCTTTAAGTTGGACGGCTTGGTGGACATGGGGTTCCTTTGGATGAATGGTAACTCATCAATCTTAGGGTTGGGCCAAGGTTTGATGCAAGAGGAGTCAGTCTAATCTTTTCCATCGCTGGGGCCTAAAAACCAGGAAGACGGAAGTTATAAAAGCCAAAAACGAAAATTCGGAAATGGTTTTACCGATATCGAAACTTTTAGGGCGATATTCCATCTGAAAATGGTGATTCCCCGCCGAAAGGGGAACGGCCCGCAAGGTTAAGTCGGCGGGCATGACCTTGTATTCCTTTTGCCGGTCGATTCCCAAGGGATTGATTTTCCAGTCCCGGGCATAGTTGTCGCTGATCAAAAGCAGGGAGGGATGGTCGAGGGAAGCCCGGATGTCGATCAAATCAGTGGAAAGGTCGCTCACTTGAACCGTTCCCGCATGGGTGGATTTTTCGGGCAGGGGATCGGGCAGGGACTCCAAAATGATTTTCTTGGACGGATCGAAACCGATTTTCATTATTTCCCCGACTTCTTGTTGTTCATTGCCGAAGACTTGAAAGTTATCGACGAATTGGGCCCGTTGGAGTTCCTTGAGACGGGTTGGATAGATTTTTAACCCGGAAAATTCATCATGGATTTGGTAGCGGTAGCGGAGCAAACCCAGGCAAAGTGAAGGCGTTTTCACGATGTTGACGGCGCCAGCGATTTGGACGGTCTCCATATCCTGGCTGGCCGCGATCAAATGGGCGTACCGCCCCAAAACCATGGGGTTAAATCCCCAAAGGTCAAAACTTTCCTGGATTCCGGCGTCCCCAAAGGGAGTCGTGATCCGGTAATCCCCCGGATAAGCCCGGGACAGGCTTTGAAGCGCGTTTTTTCTCGCTTCGTATTGACGGATATCAAAAAAGGGCCGGTGAGACCTGGCGAAAACAAATAGCTCCACAACCCCAAAGAAAGCCAGCGCCAAGAATAGGATTTCTTTTCTCCGGATTTTTTGAATCGCAACCAGAATCAAAGCCAGGAAAAGGCTCAATCCACCAAAATAACAAAAGCTTTCCACCATTCCAAACCAAGAATGGGAAGGGAGATGGAATTGTTCCCGGATATTTAGGGGTAAAAGGACCAGGAAAAAGCCGATGGCCAGCAGGAAGGCCCCGGTTCCCAAGATGAAACTGGGGAAAAGGGAAGGAATTTTATTTTTTTTCATCAACCGATTCAATCCCGACCCGGCCAAAACCGCCAAGAAGAGGACGGTCAAAAAATCAAACTTACCGGTACCCCTAAAATTCCGAAAAAAAGGAATCCAATCGTAAGACAAATTGAACAGGAAGGTTTGGGAACCTAAGGCGAAAAAAAAAGAGATGAAAACCATCCAGGCATCCACCCGGGATCCTTTTTTATCCATTATGAAACCCAAGAGGGCCAGGCCAAAGGGGAGGACTCCCACAAAAAGGCAGGCTTCGGAGTAGGTCCCCCTTCCCCAATAGGCCGAGGAAGCGGAGCCGCCGAAGATGTGCGGCATGACAAGGGTGAGGATGTTTTCTACGGGCAAAAAGAAAGTAGAAGCTACTTTCCTAGACAAGCCCTCCCCCCGCAGGGTTTCGCGGCCCGCCGTCCAACTGGTTAAAAGTTGGATAGCCGTCAGGCAAAAGGCGCCCAGGTAGAAAAAGGCGAGGCCTGAAAGAAAAGTTATTTTTCGCCGGATTGGGGCCAAGTGTCCCACCGAATAAAGAAGGACGCCTCCCAAGGTGTAAAAGACGTATTGGGGATGTCCCGCTAAAATTTGGAAGGAAACGGCCCCGATTCCCAGGAGCAGCCATCGGGCCGACCGGTGGTCCTTCCAGCCATCCAAGGCGAGAAAAATCAAGGGTGTCCAGCTGAGAGCGCATAGATTGGAAAGGTGACCTTGTGAAACCTGGAGGAAGTGCGGGCCCGCCAGCATAAAAACCGTAGCACCCAAAAGACAAGCCGCAGGGACGAACCTGCGATAGGCGAGCCAGAGATAGAGGAAAAGACCCGCTAAAAAAACGTGGCAAGCTACTCCCCAGTTGACGGCCGTCTTCGTTGTCAAAAATAAAAAATGCCAATTCAATGGGTAAAACAACGCGGTTTGGGGGTCCGCAAAGAAGGGAGCTCCGGAATAAACATAGGGATTCCAAAAAGGGATGTGGCCCAGCCGCAATTCCGAAAAACCGAATTCTCGCGCGGGAAGATAGTAGGGGATCATGTCGGAAGTGAAATCGGACAAGATCCAAGGACCCCCTCCAAACAACATATCACCGAAAAGAGCGAGGACTAGGAGGAGGAGGAGGCAACCGTAAATCCAATAGGAAAAAGAGTTCTCGCCGAGAAATATTTCTTGAAGACGGTTTTTAGCCCGAACCCCGCCTTTTATCAAGAGCCGACCCCCAGCCCTTGATAAACCCGCAGGATTCCTTTTAAAGATTCGTGGTTATTGGAGGGGCAATCCATGAAATGCCGGGTTCGAAGTTGGCCGTAATCTAACCATTGCCCTCTTGGGGCTTCGGGCGACGCAAATTCAAAGATTACCCCCGATTTACGGAATAGAAGGGAAGGGTGGGACGAGAGGTAGAAACGGTGCAGGGCCCCGTCAAAGTAGGAAAAAAAAATGGGGTTGTGATTTAAATTCTTTTCAATGATTTCCGAGGTGGCGAAAGTCAATCGGGCAATCTGGCCTGGAAAATCCCCTGATGCGGCCGTTAAGCCCAGGGTTGGATATAAATCTTGAATTTGTCGCACACCCCACGTTTCAAAAAGAATAAAGGTAGGTATCATTTTGACATCGAGGCGTTTAACTTCCACGTTTTGAAAATAGTATAAAGGGAAATAGTCTTCCTCGGCCTCTGAGAAAAAAATTGAGTTTTTTGGAATGGATTTCAACAAATTGGCTCCGTAGTCGAAACGAAGGACCTGCTTTTCCTCGTCAATCGCCTGATAGTTGAAAAGGCACAAGTGAAGTGGAACTACAAATAGAAGCAAGGCCATCAAAATACGTGGAAACGGCCCGTTTCCAAGATTTGATAATTTATTTCCAAGGGAATAAAAACCCACGGCCGCCAAAAGGGCCACTATCCAGTTTCCTGGGAGGAGAAAGTTGTCCATGTACCAACGTCCGGTGAGCCCCGCTGGGATCCATGACTTTGAACAAAGCGCTGATAAAAGCAGTAAGAATGGCAAGAGAAGGACTAAAAGAAGTTTATTTTGACTGGTACGCCGCCAATACCAGAGGCCCCAAGCCGCGAAAAAGAGCGCGGGTCCCTTCAAATCCTCCCAAAAATGAGCCGAGATATGGCGGCCCTGGCGGTCGACGATGGAAAAGAAAAGGTCCGAAAGTTGCTGGTAGTTGGAAGTCCCCTCGAGGTAATGAAAAAAAGTGTCCAGGAGGCCGGCTTCCCGGCCGGAGACATACTTCCGGAAAATATCAGCGGTGAAATTCACGAGGTTGTCCGGCGCGCCGAGGTTCAACACGGGATAAAGGTGGGCGCGCAACGGTAAATAAAGTAAAGGCGAAACCCCCAGCAGGCCAAAGCTCAAGAAGGAAGACAGGGACTTCAAGCCCGGGATTTGGAGGGTGGCCTTGCGACGCTCCGTTTGTACCCCAAAAAAAAGTAAAAAGGGGAGGAAGACGATTTGGGTTTCCCAGTGGTTGGTGAACCCCGCCGCGAAAATAAAAAAGGCCGAATAAAACCATTTTGAGGAACCATTATTGTCCCTTTTCGGGTTTTTCCCCGGCGGGGCCGATTCATGCCGGATAAGGCAGTACAGAACGGCCAAGAGAATAACGGTTTGAAGGAGATAAATGCTTCCTTTGGCTCCCAGTGCTTTTTCCCAGTAAGTTTTGGAAAAAGCTAGCAGCAGGCCTCCCGCCGAGGCGCAAAAAATTAATGGCCATTTTCCTAAGGGTGACTTTTGGTTTTTCTCAAAGATTTTCAAAAGAAGAAAAATATTTATGGCCAGTAGTAAAACACCCAAGGAGGCCAACAGGGCGGAGAGAAGATTGATCCTAAAACAATGGTTTCCAAGGGGGGCTAGGGAAGCCAGGTGGGTTAAAAGAGCATCGGTGGGATAGCCAGGAGGATGCTGGAGCCCCAGCGTTACCCCGGCCGTGATGGTTTCAGCCGAATCATCGTCCATGAACGCCGGGCCTAAGGTCGAAAGATAAACACCAAAAGAGCCAAGAAAAATAAGGGGTAACCAAAACCATGGCAGAGTATCTTTAGGGGGAGAGTTTTGAAGACTTTTTCTGCTGACCGCGATTTTATTCAAGATGATGAGGCCCTCTTCCAATTTTTCTTGTATTGTCCCATTATAAACCCCGGGTTGGCTTCCTTAGGTTTCTGAAAAACAGAACAAAAATTCCGTTTTGGGTTAAAATGACCGCACCTCACCTCCCCAACGACCGAATCAACCCCTTAAAGAGAGTCCATGCCTGAATTGATTGAAACTCCAGCCCAGTCTTTTTTATCCGCTGAGCCTAAAGTCACCCTGGTGAATACTTTCACGAAACCGTTCGACAACGCGGTTGCCACCGCCCGCACCTGCTATTCCAGCAAGGGCATTATTACTGCCGAACAGGTGGGGGGACAGGGGTTGGATGAGGAAAAACAAGAGGACCGCCGCCAAAAGCGCGATGATTTGGCCCGCTCCATCTATAAGGCCGGGCACCACACTACCCTTCAACACGCTCATTTTCAGTTTGCCCTGGAGAATGTCTCCCGGCAGTTCATCTGGAGCTTCCTTCATAGCCATCCCTTCTATAACTCCGAACAGGTCTCCCAGCGTTACGTGACGGTGGATACCAGCCAGATCGCCATGCCGCCCTTGTCCGGCCCAGCCGCCCAGATCTACCGGGACACAGTGGAATTCCAGACCAAGGCTTACCTGTCCCTGACCGAAAAATTAAAAGGGCTGGTGGGCCGGGAATACCAGGCCCGCTTCAAGCACGCTGACCTCGCGGGTAAAAAGGCCGCCATGGCGGTTCAAAAGAAATCCCAAGAAGTGGCCCGGTACGTTTTGCCGGTGGCCACCTTCGCCTATCTTTACCACACCATCTCCGGCTTAACCCTTCTTCGCTACTGGAGGCTTTGCCAGACCTTTGACGCTCCTTTGGAACAGCGGTTAGTTATTGGCAAGATGGTTGAGGCGGTCTTGGCCGAAGCCCCTGAGTACCGGGCCATTATGGAACAGCCCCTGGCTTTTGAGGCCACTGCCGAGGTCCAAATGTATGAGGACTTTCACGCTACGGACGCTACGCACAAGGATTTCCGGGTGGAGTTTGACGCTTCGTTGGGCGGACGGACCTCGAAACTGGTGGACCATTCCAAGGAAGCCGAAAAAATGCTGGCCAACTCGGTGCGGGAAGTTTTCGGCCTGCCTTCCTCGGCCTTGTCCGACGACGAGGCCATCCTGTTGGCCCTGGACCCCTCCAAGAACAAGTACCTGGGCGAAACCTTGAATGTTTCCACGCACAGCAAATTGACGCGGGCCCTTTTCCATCCCCATTACACCTTCCGCAAGAAACTTTCGCACACGGGAGATTCCCAGGACCAGCGGCACCGCATGACTCCGGCTTCCCGGCCTATTCTTCACGCGCTGACCCTGGATGAGCCCGATTACCTTGTGCCGGTACTTTTGGAACAAGACCAAGCCCTGAAGAAAGAGTTTGGGAAAATTATGGAGAAGACCTGGGACAACATCGTGAAATTACGAAAATTAGGCGTTTCAGCGGAGTTCGCCTCTTATCTCCTGCCCAACGCCGTGGCTGTGCGCTTTACCGAATCAGCCGACCTCTTAAACCTGCATCACAAGCACGCTATGCGGCTTTGTTACAACGCCCAGGAAGAAATCTGGAAGGCCTCATTGGACGAGGCCCAGCAGGTTCGGGAAGTCCATCCCCGCATCGGCAAGTGGCTTCTCCCCCCCTGCGGTTTGCGGAGCCGAGCGGGAACCAAGCCGGTCTGCCCCGAGGGGGAACGGTTCTGTGGAGTGGTGGTCTGGAAGAAAGATTTGAACGAATACCAAAGGGTCATTTAAACAATGAAAAAAAACGCCCTCGCATTTTTGATTGTTTTGGCCTTGGTTGGAAGCGCGCCGTCATTGGCGAAGGCCAAGGCAAAGAAAAAAGCCACACCGACACCCAGCCCGATTTCTTCTCCTAACACAGCCGCCATGAACAAGGCCCTCAAGTTTTGGATCTATGAGAAGGGCGGGGAGCTTGTCGGGGACGTGGTGGGCCTGGTCGACCAAAAGGAAAAAAAGGTCGTCTTGAAGTGCGGCCTGATGAACCTGACCAAGAAGGATATTCGGGGAGTCCGGGGCATCGTCCGTTTCACCACCTTGTTCGGGGAATATATCGGCGATCTTTCACTGGAAACCACCGCCTTGGTTCCCGCCGGGCAGAGGGTTTCTATCGAATGGAAGGCCGGTGCCGACCGTTTCACGCCGGAGAAACTGGAAAAATTCCAAAAGCTTAAGTTGGAAGAGATGCGCCAGCTTTGGTACCCCCGCATGGTTGTCTTTACTGACGGCGAGACCCTGAAATAACTTAAAAGGCCTCTTTTCCATGAAACCCACCCACCTCGTCCTCTTCGACATCGACGGCACTCTTATTTCCACCAAACGGAACGCCTGGGAACCCCCATTTTGCGAATCCATCGAGGAAGCTTGGATGGAAGAAGTCAAACTCATGGAGGACTCTCTTCATGAGGTCTCCAAAATCCGGGCCAACGCCTACAAGTACCGTCCCGGCGGAAAGACCGATACCCAAATTATTTTCGAGCTTTTGGAAGGAACCAAGGTCACGGAAGAAGTTATTTTCCGGATGCTGCCGGCCATTCGGGAAAAGTATCTGGGCCGCCTGAGAAAAGTCCTTGGCGATCCCGCCGTGATTGAATTGAAACCGGGTATTCGGGAGCTTCTCGAGGCGCTTTCTAAGCGGCCGGAAGCCCTCCTTTCCCTATTGACGGGTAATTTCGAGGAAGGCGCCCGCATCAAACTGAGCGCTCATGGGTTGGACGAGTATTTTGAGTTTAAAACAGGGGCCTTTGGGGATTACGCCAAACAAAGGCAGGAACTGCCGGGTCGGGCGGTGGAAGCCGCCCAAAAACATAGGGGCCAGCATTTTACCGGAAAAAATATCGTCATTATCGGGGATACCCCCAATGATGTGCGCTGCGGGAGGCATCTAAATGTCCGAACCATCGCGGTGGCCACCAGCAACTATTCGATTGAGGATTTGAAAGCGGAAAACCCGGATTACGCCTTTCCCGATTTAACCGATACTCAAAAAGTCATCTCGGCTATATTAGAACCACTAACCGCGTAAAAGGACAATATGAGCACTAAAATCCGTTTAGCCCACAGCCCAGACGCCGACGACGCTTTCATGTTCTACGGCCTCGCCAAAAACAAGCTCGATACCCAAGGCATTGAGTATGAACACGTTCTTAAGGATATCCAGACCCTCAACGAGTGGGCCAGGGAAGGCCGGATGGAAGTGACCGCCATTTCCGCCCATGCCTACGCTTACGTGAAGGACAAGTACGCCATCCTGACCCACGGGGGAAGCATTGGGAAGAACTATGGCCCCATGATTATCGCCAAGAGTCCGGTTACGATGGATTCCTTGAAGGGAAAGAGGATCGCCATTCCCGGCAAACTGACCAGCGCTTACCTGGCCCTAAAACTCTGTTTCCCCGATTTCCAGGAAGTCCTGGTCAATTTCGACCAGATCATGGATGAGGTGGTGAAGGGAACGGTGGACGCCGGACTCATCATCCATGAGGGCCAGTTGACCTATAAGGAAAAGGGACTCCACAAGATCGTGGACCTGGGCGAGTGGTGGTTCGAGAAGATGGGGATGGTCCTCCCCATGGGGGTCAACGCGATCCGCCGGGACCTGCCGGAGGACGTGAAGAAAAAAGTTTCCCGCCAATTGAAGGAATCCATCCAATATTCCCTGGACCACCGCCAGGAAGCATTGGATTACGCCCTGGCCTTCGGCCGCGGCCTTTCCCGCGACGTGGCGGACCGGTTCGTGGGCATGTGGGTGAACGACCGCACCGTGGATATGGGCGAGGAAGGCCAAAGGGCCATCCGGGAGTTCCTCAAGCAGGGTGAGCAGAAGAAGCTGATTCCCGCCGTGGGTGAAATCGAGTTCGTGAACTGAGGTTTCTTTGAAGCGAGAGCCAAAGGATTCCTGGTCCCTTTATATCGCCGAATGCGCGGATGGTTCTTATTACACGGGCATCGCCAAGGATGTGGAAAAACGCATCGAAACCCACAATTCGGGCAAGGGCAGTAAATACACCGCTACCCACGCGCCCGTGAAATTGGTGTTCCAGGAACCGCAGGCGGATTATTCAGCGGCATTGCGGCGCGAGTACCAGATCAAGAGGCTTCCGAAGCACCGCAAGGTTCGGTTTGCCGCTGGGGAGGTCTTGCCCCGTCCTCGCAAAAAGTCCAAAATGTCTTTTCAAGTAAAAAAACGGCGAAAGAAATCCCGTCTTAAAAGAGTTAGGAAATGAGCCAATCCGTTTTGGAAGTGGGCGCCGCGCTAGTGTTTAAGGACGGCAAGTTCCTTATTACGCAGCGCAAGGATGATGATTCCTTCGGTGGTTTCTGGGAATTGCCCGGCGGCAAGAAAGAACCCACCGAATCCCTGGAAGAATGCGTGATCCGGGAACTAAAGGAAGAGCTGGATATTGAGGTGGAGATAAAGCATTTCTTCCGAATCCTCACTTATCACTATCCCCAAAGGTCGGTCAGGCTGAACATTTTCTTCTGCTCCCACAAGTCGGGGGAGCCTAAAGCCATTGAATGCCAGGCCCTGGCTTGGGTCGTGCCCAAGGATCTGCCTAACTACAAATTCCCCGACGCGGACCAAACGTTGATCCAGGAACTTTCAAAAAGGAATGATTGGGATGTTTTTCTGGACAGCTTGAAATATCCCCACGAATACCTGGAAGGCATTAGGCTTTTCAACTCGGGGGAATATTTCGAGTGCCACGAAATGCTGGAGGATCTTTGGCATCCCGCCGAGGGACAGGAACGGCTTCATTATCAGGGCCTTATCCAGGCCGCCATAGCCGTGGAGCATTTCCGGAAAGACAATTGGACCGGGGCCGTGGGACTTTACGATAAGGCTTGCGAGAAATGGGCCCAACTTCCGCCCCAATATATGGGAGTCGATTTGAAATGGCTGAAGGAAAAGCTGGATGTTTTCTTTGGGCAGGTTCAAAAAGCTGGGGCCATTGGCATGCGAGGGGTGGATATCGGCCTAGTGCCGAAGATTCCGACACCCAACTAATTAATCCTAATTGAAATTCGATTGGGAAATCGAAGGAATTTAACGTTTATTTAGCTTGTTCTTTTTTGGGATGGGAAGATAATTACTCCCGTCCTTGTCGCAAATTTCCAGGAGGTGTGATTGTGAAAAAGTTACCTATCTTCTTGTTGGTTGGATGTTTCGTTTTGTTGATCGGCTTCAATTTTATGGGTTGCAGTTCCACTCCGGCTCCAGCGGCGCCTGCTGCTGCACCTGCGCCGCTTTGCGCCTCGCCCACAAGTCGTGGTGTGGCTTCCACCGCAGGGTTAAGTTATTCGGATCCTGGAAATGAAATATTTACTTCCCCTATCACCTTAGTCACGGGTACAACTGCTACCAGTATTTCCATGTATGTCGGAAGCGGTCCTGTGACGGGTCAAGTGCGTTTTGCGGTTTATGGAGATAATGGCGGCGTTCCTGGAAATCTAATAATTGAAACAAACCCACAAAATATCGTCGCTTCGTCATGGAATACGGCTAACTTGCCTAACGTTTTTTTACCATCCTCCGGAGCAACTGTTTATTGGTTGGCCTTACTAGGTTCCAATACTTTTCCAGGTGGTTATAACGCGCCTGGCAATGAAATGTATTTAGTTTATTCCTGGGGCGTATTTCCCGATTCAATGCCTGTGGGAACAGCTAACTCTGGCGCAAACGCGATTTACATAACTACCTGCCCGTAATTCGATTCAACTTAGACCTGAATAAAAAAAGCCAAGCCCGAAAGGTTTGGCTTTTTTATTTTGTGGAGGTTCAGAAAGAGGGATTTCTGGTGTTTCGTTTCCACATTGGGTATTTAATTCTCTCTAACGCGCTATTCTTCGTGAATTCCTTGAATTCTTTTTCTGAAAATTGAGAGGTTTTTTGAGCCGTGAGTTCCAGGACTTCCGGACGCGGCTGGAAAGATTCCTCTCGCCCAGCCGGGGCGTTGGCGTTATAGGGGCAAACCGTTTGGCAGAGGTCACAGCCCGCCAGGTAACCATGCAGTTCAACTTTCCCTGGGAATTCGGAACGATGTTCTAGGGTCAGATAGCTGATACATTTATTTGCGTTTAGGAGGCCTGGTTCTTCCAGGGCACCTACCGGGCAGGCGTCTAGACAGGCGGTGCAAGTCTTACAGAGGTTTTCGACAGGTTCGTCCTGGGGCAATTCAACATCCGTCAGGATTTCCCCCAGGAACAAAAAGGAACCGAATTTCTTGTTTAAAAGCAGGGTGTTTTTACCAATCCAACCCAAACCCGCCAGGGCCGCGTAGCTTCGCTCCAAGATGGGTCCGGTGTCCACATACCACTTGGCTTTGGATCCGGGAGCCAATTCCTTGGAAAGATAGTCGCAGAGAACTTTCAGTTTTTCACCCAGGACTTCGTGATAATCCTTCCCCCAGGCGTAACAGGAAATGGGGTGTTTCTCCAGAAGAGGGTAGTGTTCGGGCTGGGGATTGTAGCTCAGGGCCACACAGAAGATGGACTTGGCTCCTGGCAAAAGAAGCTGGGGGTTGCCCCTTTCCTCTTTTCGGCGTTCCAGATAACCCATTTCTCCCGCGTATCCCCGATTCAACCAATCCAAGAAAGAAGGGTAATTTGAAGAAGGGGAAGCGGGCGTAGCTCCCGCCAACTCAAAACCCAAATCATAAGCCCTTTGTTTAAGTTTTTGGGTCAGCTCGACGGGTGTCATGGTTTGTAGTGGGAATAGGTCAAACCGGCGGCGCTAAGAAGGGAGAGAACTACAACGATGGAAACCAAGCCATGAAACTGAGGAGAGAGAACAAAGATCGCGACACCGGCGACAACCACGGTCCAAGAAAAAACTATCCAGAGCAAGTCATTTGCGTTCCGGGTTGAGCCATATTGCTTTTTCAGTTTTTCGGCGAACTCCTTGGGGGTATAACGCTCCCGGGTGTCGGTATTATCCACCTGGCCACCGAGTTCCTTGAGGAGTAAATCCACCAGGAACATTTGGAGGTCCCTGGCTTCGAGAGAGGCATCATTGGAAACCGATACTTTCAGGGTTCCATTTTTTTCATTAAAAGAAAGAAGACACTCCAGTTCGGGGGGACCGGCCTCGTAAAAACGGATCTCGTTCCAACTTTGGGCCGTGCCCTTCACGTTAATTTCAACGGGAAAGCCCCGGCGGTGGAGGTGATCCATTAGACGGGGCCCCTCGGGGAGGCTTTTTTTATCGGGTGAAATGACAAAATGGGGCATTAAGCTCTCAACTCCAGTAAACGATTCGAGATCGTGACAAAAAATTAGGGGCGGGTCAAGGACCCGCCCCTAGGACAGCTGATTATACCAGAAGAGTTTTTACTTGGCGGCGGTCGTTTCCAAATCCTTGCGGTAAAGCGGAGTCCAGCCTGACTGGTCCTTGAACAGGCGCACGCAGTGAATCTTCTTCTCGTCAGTCAGGTAGAAGCGGTGGAAACGGTTGGCGGGCACCAGGATGAAATCGCTGGGTTCCACGATGACCTTCATCCAGCGGTCGTCTTGGCTGCGGATCTCGAACACACCGGATCCTGCCAAAAGAAAGCGAACCTCGTCGTCAGTATGGAGGTGCTCGCCCACAAACTTGTCGCAGAGGGCCTGGAAGTTGGGCATGTCGGCAAACATCTTTACCTGGTCCATGGTCACGTAGCCGCGTTCTTTCATCAAGGCCTCTAGCGGCCCTTTGTACTTCGTCTCGTCGGTCTCAAACTGTTCGTAGGTGACGCCTTGGGCGTTGAGCTCTTCTGCGGTGATATTCTTGCCCGAATCCAACCAGATTGCTTTCATGCATCCTCCTTGTAACTATCTTTGTAGGGGCGTGATTTATCACGCCCTGGGGCGCCATGAATGTCGCCCCTACATCATTTTTCTAAAGATATACCCAACTGTTTCATCCGGCCTGCGGCCTCAAAAAGGTAGTCGTAGCACTCGGCGTGGGTCTTGGCCTGCTTCCAATCCTTGCCCCAAACGTAAACCCCGTGGCGCCGGACGAGCACCGCGTGGGATTTGGGGTTGTTTTTGATCGTCTCGTCCAGCGAGTCGGCCAACTCGCACTCGTAAGCCGTGTTTTCGATGATGGGCACTTCCAGGGTGTCGAAGGCGCCATAGCCTTCCACGCCCTTTTGCATTTCCATGTTTTTGATGCGGAAGGATTTATCGAACAGCATGGTGGCGGTAGCCGCGTTGACCGAGTGACTATGCAAGACTGCCCCCGCATTACGGATTTTGTAGGCATGCATGAAAAGGGGAGCGCATTGGGAAAGCTTCAAGCCCCGGCCTGGTTCTTCCACGATATTGCCGTCTAGGTCCAACACGAAAATGTCCTCAGGATTGAGCCGCTCCTTCTGGACACCGCTTGGGGCCATGTAAATATGGTCGCCATCTTTAATGGAAATGCCACCGCCCGTACCCGAGGCCCAACCCAGGTCGTAGAAATTACGGCATAATTCGCAGAGTAATTCACGGGTTTTTTGGGAAGAGGGGGAGAAAGGAGAGGTCTTCTTTACTTTTGCTTCTTTTAAAATGGATTTCATTTTCAAATAAAGTACCAGTATCCTATCCCTTGCGTCAAGGGAAAGAGAATCCGCAACCTGAAGTGTCCCAAAAGGAACCCCGTGCCTCCTTATTTTCAATCCACCCACTCCCTCTTCGTCCAAGCGCCGCCGGAAAAAGTTTACGAGGCTTTAACCGACTGGGCACTAAGGGCCCAATGGCGCAAGGGAATCGGAATATCTTGGGAAGGGGAATCCAAGGCTTTTCTGAACCAGAAAGTGATTTTTAAAGTCATGGGCTTTCCGTCATATTCTTTTTCCTTCAGGGTTACGGGTATGGAACCGCCCCGCCGCTTGTTCATGGAGTACCTGGACAAACCCCTGAGGGGCCGCGCGGCGATTGAAATCGAGCCTGATCAAAATGGCTGTCAAGTGGCTTTCCATTGGATGAAGGTGGAACCGGCTGGCTGGCCGGCCCGGATTTATTTTGCATTAGGTTTGGGCACGGGGTCGCACCGGATCCGCGCACTGGAAACTTTGCGGATGTTGAAGGAATATTTGGAAAAAGGCCCCCAAAACGCTTGAAAGAACAAAGGTTGATTTAGCTCTTCTTGCCCTCTTATCATACCTTTCCTACGTTTAGCCTTGAAACATACCCTCGCCCCTCATGGGAGAGGGAAAGGGTGAGGGGTAGGTAGAGCCGGAAGCCTCGTTATCACCCTCACCCCGACCCTCTCCCGTCTAGGGAGAGGGGGGAAAAATTGGAGAAACGCATGAACCTGAACCAAGACCAAATCAAACGCTATACCCGTCATATCCTGCTCCCCGAAGTGGGAGTGGAAGGCCAGAAAAAGCTGCTTGCCGCCCGTGTATTGGTGGTTGGAGCGGGGGGGCTGGGTTGCCCCATTTCCCTTTACCTGGCCGCAGCCGGGGTGGGCACCATTGGCCTAGTTGATTTCGACACGGTGGACGCCAGCAACTTGCAACGCCAGATTCTTTTTACCACCGAAGACGTGGGTAAACCCAAAGTGGAAGTTGCCGAAAAGCGCCTGAAGGCCTTGAACCCGGACGTCACGGTTAAAACCTACCAGGTGGCCCTTAAGAGCGACAACATCATGGATATCCTCAAGGATTACGACATGATCATCGACGGGACCGATAATTTCCCGACTCGCTATCTCACCAATGACGCCGCGGTACTCCAGAAAAAACCCAACATCTACGGCTCGATATTCCGCTTCGACGGCCAGGTGACGGTTTTCAAAACGCCCGAGGGTCCCTGCTACCGCTGCCTTTATCCTGAGCCACCCCCGCCGGGCGAGGTTCCATCCTGCGCCGAAGGCGGAGTCATGGGGGCCATGGTGGGAACTATCGGCGCCATTCAGGCTACCGAGGCTATCAAGCTCATCACGGGGGCGGGCAAGCCCGCCATCGGCAAGTTCGTCATCTACAACTCGTTGGACATGCAGTTCCGTAACTTGAAACTACACAAGGACCCGGCTTGCCCCATCTGCGGCACGAACCCGACAATTACGGCACTGATTGATTACGAGCAGTTTTGTGGCATGAAGGTGGAGGAAACACAGACCAAGGAGGTGGCCGTAGCCAAGGACGAGATCACCCCATTGGAACTCAAGGTCATGATGGATGAGAAAAGGGATTTTGCCCTCATTGACGTACGCGAGCCCAACGAATTCGACATCGCCCGCATCCCGGGCTCCACCCTGGTTCCCCTCTCCCAACTACCCAACCGTTTCCACGAGTTGGATAAGTTGAAAAGCAAGGAGATCGTAGTGCATTGCAAGAGCGGCGTGCGCAGCCGGAAGGCCATCAACTTTCTCAAACAACAGGGGTTCAATAACCTGGTGAATGTGGCGGGGGGAATCTTAGGCTGGAGCGACCAGGTTGATTCGTCAGTTCCTAAATACTAAGGTTTTTACCACGAAGTACACGAAGTTTAAAATCTTGAAATCAATATTTTCTTCTTACTTCGTGAACTTTACGTACTTCGTGGTGAGAAAGTAGTTATTCATGTCTGAGGAAACCAAAAAAGAAATCGGCGTGGCGGGGGTAGCTTTTGAAAGCCGCTTTAAGGCTTATGTGGATTACCAAAGCCCCGAAACCGACCAGGTATCCAGGGAACGGGACGCCATTCAGCTTTTCTCTCTCGCCATGGTCAAGGTCCTTTTCTTGTTGGGCGAAAACAAGCACGCTCCCATGTTGCTGGGTTTTATCCAAACGGCCATGGGTGACACCGTGACCCCCAAGGGGCTAAAACGTCCCACCATTATGGCAGAGGGCCAAAGCCTCATTGAGGTTTTGCCGGAAAAGCCGGAAAAACTCATGGTGTTGCGGCTCATCCAGGAACCCGAGGGCCGCTTGGGGGAACTCACCCTGCCCATAGGGGATGAGGGGCATTTTTATCCCGCCACGGTCATTTACTTCTTTCAATACCTCATCCGAACCTTAAGTGAACCTTCCCTCTTTTTTTTAATGTTGGTCTTGGGCGGGGTAATGGAATATTACGAAAAAATCGGAAAGACCAACGATATCAAGGCCCTCATCGACGCGCCCGTTTATGGTTTTACCACCGCTGTGAGGTACATTGAGGATGAAAGACGCCGCAACCCGCCGCCGGCCGCGAATTAAATGAAAATCTTCTCCTTATGACCCTACCTCTTACTGAAGAAACCCAGGAACGTTTCAGCGAGGCCTTTATTGGCCAACCAGAAATCACGGTTTTCGCGCCGGGCCGGGTGAACCTCATCGGCGAGCATACAGACTACAATGAGGGATACGTCCTGCCCATGGCGGTGGATAAAGGCGTGGCGATTTCCGGCCGCAAAAGAAGCGATTCCAAAATCATACTTTATTCCTCTGATTTCCACCAAAAGGACGAGTTCCACCTGGATGCGATCCGGCATGACATTAGTCGGCCCTGGGCCAATTACTTTAAGGGGGTGGCTTATCTCCTCAGGAAGAACGGCATTACCCTAGGCGGCTGTGAGGCAGTGATCAAGGGTGACCTGCCTCAAGGAGGGGGATTGAGTTCCTCCGCTGCGTTGGAAGTAGTTTCCGCAGTTTTCTTGGAAAAACTTTTCGGCGTCAACCTGGAGGACCTCGACCTAGTGCGCCTCGCCCAACAGGCTGAGAACGAGTTCGTGGGGGTCCAGTGCGGCATTATGGACCAGTTCGCTTCCTATATGGGTGGCAAGGACCACGCCTTATTCCTGGATTGCCGGAGCCTGGAGCATGATTGGGTGCCTTTGGGCCAGGATTACAAGGTCGTGGTTTTCAACACCGGAGTTAAAAGGGAACTGGCTTCTTCCGACTACAACGAGCGCCGGCACCAATGCGAGGAAGGGGTGAGGCAATTGATGAAAGTCCTGCCTTCCATCCGTTCCCTCCGGGATGTCTCCCTCCGCGATTTCGAGAAATACCAAGGTCAATTGGATAAGGTGGTACTGAAGCGTTGCCGCCACGTGATTACGGAAAACCAGAGGGTGCTGGATACGGTGGAGGCCTTGAAAAACAAGAACTGGCTGAGGATCAAGGTGCTTTTCAGGGAATCCCACGAATCCCTCAGGGATGATTACGAGGTTAGCTGTCACGAGCTGGATACGCTGGTTGACTTGGCCCAGGAACATCCCTTACAGGTTGGCTCCCGAATGACGGGGGCTGGTTTTGGCGGCTGTACGATACACCTTATCCCTAAGGACGAGCAGGTCATCGGGAACTTCGTTTCTTTCGTGGCGGACGGCTACCATAAGCGGCTGGGGAAGACCCCCGATCATTACGTTTTCTCGCCCTCGACCGGGGCGAAATTCCTGAACGACAGGGCGGCCAAACGATGAAACCTACTTTACTTATCATGGCCGCCGGAATGGGCAGCCGTTATGGGGGCTTAAAGCAAATGGAGGCATTGGGTCCGGGAGGGACAACCCTACTGGACTATTCGGTTTACGACGCCCTCCGGGGTGGTTTTGGGAAGGTGGTTTTCGTCATCCGTCACGACATCGAGGATGATTTCAAGAAGATCGTGGGAAAGAAATGGGAATCCCAAGTCCCCGTGCGGTATGTTTTCCAGGAACTGGGGATGGTGCCGGAAGGTTTCCGGGCATCACCCACAAGGCAAAAACCTTGGGGAACGGCCCACGCCATTTGGGTAGCCCAGGGCGCTATCCACGAGCCCTTCGCCGCCATCAACTCGGACGACTACTATGGCCGCGCTTCCTTCAAGGTCCTGGGAAAATTTTTAAACGGACTTAAAAAAATGGATAAGCCTGATTACGGAATGGTGGGGTTTATCTTAAAAAATACCCTTTCCGAACATGGCAGCGTTTCCCGGGGTATCTGCCGGATCAGCCCGGCAAAAACTCTGCGAGAGGTGGTGGAGCGGACCCACATTGAAAAGGCGGGTAAGAAAGCCCACTACTTGGAAGGGGAGAAGAAAACTCCCTTGGAGGGGAACGAGATCGTTTCCATGAATATGTGGGGCTTCACCCCGGCGCTTTTTGGCCAGTTGGGCGGCCTTTTCAAGCGATTCTTGAAAGAGCGAGGCCAGGAGGAAAAGTCCGAGTTTCTCATTCCAAGGGTGGTAGACGACTTGATCCGGAAGAAAAAGGCGAAGGTGCAGGTTTTTTCCTCCAAAGACCGGTGGTTTGGGGTGACCTATCCCGCTGACAAGGAAAAGGTAAAGGAAAGTATCCAAAAACTGATCGATCAAAAGGTTTATCCCGAAAACCTTTGGGCGTAGGTTAGTCCTCGCCCAATTCCTCCAGCCGCTTTTTGGCGTTAGCCACGAATTCCTCGTCCTGATTCAGTTTGACCACTTTCCGGTAGTAAACCTTGGCTTCCTTCCTCTGGTTCAATTTCACCATGATGTTGCCGATGTTGTTCAAGACCAGGCTGTCTTGGGGATCCTTACGGTTGGCAATGATTAAGTATTTCAGTGCGTGTTCCCAATCGTTCTTGTACCAGTAATAGGCCGCCATGGAATTGTAGGCGGCAGGATGGTTGGGAAAAAAAGTAATAATCAACTTCGCCAGCCGGAAAGCCTTTTCGTCGCTTTCGATCTTTTGCTGACCGAAATAATGGTTCTCAAAACTTTGCAGGGATTCGGGTATAAGTTTCGAGGCTTTTTCGGGAAGATCGGTATTGTTTTCCCACCGCAATTTTTTGCGGTGCTTGTCCGCGTATTGGAGGGATTCGGCCAGCAATTGGTACTGGTCCTCGAAATTGTCCATGTCCTGGTACAGGTGGGCCAGCCAGAAGCAAAGGTCCAGCCGCCAGGGGTATAAGCGAACCGCCTTTTTCCAATAATCTTCCGCCTTCAACATTCCCTGGCGGTCAAATCGAATCGGGAAAGAAATTTTTCCTGCCTTGCCCGCCAAGGCAAGCTCATCCCTGGGAATTAATTTATCATGGCTTGGGAGCCCGCCCTCCTTCGCTTTGTTGTAATAATAACTGCCGTAGGCTTCCAGCATCTCCACGTCGTCTGGGCAAGAAGCTTCCCAATCCTTCAAGGTGGCTTCCATTCCGGAAAAATCGCCTTGTTGGAACCCCCCGTTGAATTGATTTCTAAAATCGGGAGCGGCCAGGGCCTGAAAGGTGACCCAAAAGAAAAAGAGTATTAATAAATACGTTGCTCGACTTTGGAAAAACCCAATCGTTAGTTTTATCCCACTTTCGGAAAGGGAGGCAGGGGGGATTTTGTCGAATAAAGAAAAGCTAAATCCTCCTTTGTCCCCCTTTTTCAAAGGGGGAAGGTAGAAGTTTCGTATTTCTTTTGCCTCTTTAACGGGAGAAGCTAGTCCATTTCTATTCTGGTAACCATGATTTGCCAAAGGCGAGTACTTCATGGGTTTTCTTAGAATTTTCGGGGAGATTTGAGGCGCAGGTGAAAACCCACCCCGTCACGGATGGGAAGCATGGAGGAGGCGAATCGCTTATCCTTCCAAAAGAGCCGGGTGTATTCCAGGATTGCCTCTTTGGTTTTGTCCGGTTGGCCCTGGGCTACCTTGCCCGACCATAAAAGGTTATCCGTGAGGACAAGGTTGCCGGGTTTGGCCCTTTTGGCGATAGCCCTATAAGCGTCGGGGTAGCCATCCTTGTCAATGTCGCAATAGTAGATATCGAAATTCCCAGGAGTCTTGTTCAGGCTGACGATAGCGTCACCGGTGTGGAACCGAACCTTTCTTAAAAGGCCCGCTTTCTTGAAGTAATGGTTGGCCAGTTTGGTATTTTCCGGGTCCCCGTCCGTATGGTGGACGACGCCGTTGGGCGGGAGGGCTAGGGCGAACCACAAGGTGGAATAGCCGAACCCCGATCCCAACTCAAAAACTTTCTTGGCTTTGGATAGAGTGGTCAATTGGTATAGGACCCGGCCTACCTCACAATTAACAATAGGAAATTTTTTGGATTCTCCATAGGCCTGCATTTCTTTCAGGATGGGGTGATCAATTTGGCCCAAGGTGTAAAGATACTTGCGAACAGGTTCCTCGAAAATGGCCATGGTTTAGTTTCTTCTCGTGTGAGGCCGGCCCAAAACACGTCGGACCCATAAATTGACTGGGACTTCATAAAATTGATAAGAAAGTTGTGCCACGGCAAATGTCCCAAGAATGAATATTAAAATCGCGAGATATTCATTTTTTCCTGTCATAAAGGGCCAAAGTAAGTAAAGAAGTGTGGGATGAATCAGGTAACCGCCATAACTCAGCACTCCGGGCCGGGCCAAGGGAGCCCAAAGCTTGGAATTGAAAAAATCCAAGTGAAGCCCGCCTAGAAGGAAGAAAAACACTCCCCAAGTAATAAAAGCGTCACCGAATAGATGGCCGAGGATATCGGCTTTGAAGTCCTGATGCAGGTAAGCCTTTAAAAAAATGGCCAGTCCAAATCCACAGAGAAGAAAAGCCGCCATTTTATTTCCCGAAAGGTAATTCTTGAAACGTTCGGTAGCCAGGTACAGAAGGCAACCCATTGCGATAGCTGCAAATGGGCCCAAGTTACCCAAGACAGGAATGCTTGTATGGGAAAAATAAAAGCTGTGCAAGGCGCCGAATACGGGTGGGAAAAAGATCAGAATGACCAGGAAAAGACGCAAGTTCCTTTCTCCGCCAAGTTTTTTGAGAAGGAAGGGGTAGAAAAAATAAAATTGTTCCTCCACGGAAAGGGACCAAAGCAAGTCCCAATGGAGTCCGTAATCCGCAGCCGCCGAATGCCACAAAATTTTGTACCAATAGAAGGTGAAGGTCATGATGGAAAGCCAAAAAGAAGCGCTAAAGAAAGCTTTGGGATTTTTAAAGCAATATTCAAAGGGATGGGTAGGGTTAGGAAAGAAAGAAATCATGATGATGCCGGCGACACAAATAAGCGTCAGGAGCGGAAGGATGCGGCCGACCCGTCTTGTGTAGAATTCTCTTAAGTCTGGATTAAAAAGGCCGTAGGGACGGCCTTGGGAGGCAATCAGGCGGGTAATGACAAAACCGGAAACCACGAAGAATATGGTCACTCCGAAACCGCCATTGACCCATATCTTGTACCAAGCCCAGGCCAGGAAGGGAGAAGAAGATGGCTGAACAATATAATGAAAGCCCAAGTGGTGGGCGAGGACAGTAAGAATTGCCACGGCCCTCACTAAGTCGACAATTTGGATCCTTTTCATTGAGATTGGTATTCCTCAGGGATTCGGAAAAGTAATGTGGGAATTTACGGACTCATTTCCCGAAAATAATAAAACAAGTATACCGTTCCTGAAACAATCACGATCAAATTAAAGAAACTGGAAATCCCATGGGCTTTTCCGAATTCGAGCCGGAGGGATTCGGTCTTCGGCTGGTCCTTGGCCTGTTCGGCGACCTGCCTTTCCAAGCGAAGCTTCGCGACTTTAGGGCCGATCCAAAGGCCCTGGCCCAGGGAAAATAACAGCATCAGGCAAAGGGCGGTGATCTTCACGCAGTCCTGAGTGACATAATTCCGCAAGGGATGGAGCAGGTGGTAGGTCACCACGAGGAAGGCGCCGCAGATGTAACTGATCAGGTAGTAAGCGGGAAAGAGCTTGCTTTGGACCTCCCCAAAGACTTCCCGGGGGAGATTGGTGAAAAGGAGCGGCGCCTGGATAAAAGTGAAATAAAGCAGGGTGCCGTACCAGAAGATAAAGGCGAAGAGGTGAATGAAGCGGAGAATGATCATGGATACCCCGTGACTTTGGATGGGCCGTATTCTACGGGTAAGCACCCACCGTGATCAATCGGGAGGGTTCGTTGAACAGCTCCGAAAGGGCCCTATAATGACCTGGGTTAATAACGGAAAGGGAAAGCCTTGATGGATTACAGCCTGAAAAAAGTGGTTAAAATCACGGCCATGGCAAAGGCCTCAATATTGGCTCTCATTTATCTGGGCTACCATTTCCTTCCTTTCAACACCCAAAATTATCAACTGAATTCGATGGGATCGCCGCCGCCGGTCGATTTTTGGGCCACGCTTAGGACTTGGGACGCCCAGCATTATTTATTTCTTGCCGACCATGGATACGCTCCTGAACAAATGAGCAACGCTTTTTATCCCTTGTTTCCTTTTTTGATTTACGTTTCCCGCTTCTATTTTTTGAACAATAGCCTGGTAGCGGGGTTAGTTCTCTCTCATTTGTTCACCTTTGCCGCTATTTATTACCTCTACCGCTTTACCCATAAGAAATATGGAGAGAGTGCCGCTTATTATTCCTGCCTTTTTTTATTGGTCTTTCCGGCGAGCTTTTATTTGGGGTTGGTTTATACCGAATCCCTGTTTTTGGCCTTAGCTACGGCGCTTTTTTATTACGCCGGAGAAAATCGCATTTGGCCAGCGGTCCTTTGCGCGATTCTGCTGTCAATGACACGTCCCACCGGGCTTTTAATATTGGCGCCGGTTTTGGGAGGCCTTTATTTCAAGGAGTATTTCAAGGGAAGGAGCTTCCGGTTCACTAAATGGATTCTCCCCGTCGGCTTCCTGGCCGGTTACGGCCTTTACTTGGAAACCATGAAATTGCTCACGGGTGATTTTTTTGCCGCAGCCCATTCGGAAAAGTTTTTTCTGACTAACTATTCCACCGCTCATTTGTTCCATCCGGTGGATTGGTTCGTGAACAATTTCATCAAAACTGATTTCTCGATCACCGGCCTGCATTCGGGGATTTTGAATCGGTTGTTGTTTGCGGGTTACATGGGGACGCTTATTTCCGCCCGAAAGAAATTGAGCCCGTCCTTGTTCCTATATGCCCTCGTTTTGGGTTTGGTGCCGGCCTTATCTGGGGACTTCGCTTCTTACATGAGGTATCTGGTGGTTTTGTTTCCACTTTTTATTTTTTTGGCGGTCAAATTCGAAGACAAAACCGAATATTACCTCTTGGCTTGTCTTCCGATTCAGGCGCTATTCACCCTCGCCCATTCACTTTATTATTGGGTCGCTTGAGGAAGCGTCATGGAACAACCACCCGCCAAAATCCTGATCGTTTTCCCCAAGTCCGGACAATCTTGCGAGGTGGATTACGATGACACTTTAGTGGACGCGACTTTTCGTTACGACCTGCCCATCCGATATCGTTGTGAAAGGGCGGTTTGTACAACCTGCATGACGGAAGTTTTGGAGGGGCTGGAAAACCTCTCCTCGCCGAACGAAAGGGAAACAAAAACCCTGAAAACCGTCGGAGCCGCGGCCAATTACCGCTTGGCCTGCCAATGCTCGGTTTACGGCGACGTGAAATTAGATTACATTCCCATCACCGACCCCCGGCGGAAGCCAGTTAGTTCAAACGATAATCCCCTCTAACTTCAATTATAGATTCTCTAAAACTTCTTTCACGTGATCCTTGACACTGACCGGCGACCAAATCTTCTTAATTTTTCCCGATTTGTCGATGAGGAAAGTAGACCGCACGATGCCCATGAATTCCCGGCCCATGAATTTCTTTTTCTGCCAAACCTTGTACTGCTTTAACATCTTTTTGTCCTCGTCCGAGAGAAGCGTGAAGGGCAGCTTGTATTTTTCCTTGAAGGCGCCGTGTTTTTTGACCGGGTCAGCGCTCACTCCCAGCACCACCGCGCCTTTCTTTTTAATGGCACCCCAGTTGTCTCGAAAGTCGCAGGCTTCTTGGGTGCAGCCCGGGGTCATATCCTTTGGATAAAAATATAAAACCACGTCTTGGCCTTTGAAATCCGCCAACGACACCTTCTTGCCCTGGTCATCGTCCAAAATAAAGACCGGAGCTTTTTGACCTTCCTTAAGCATAGTTCACCTCGAAAAGTGGATTTAAGCCGGGACATCATCAGGAAAAGGACGGGTCAAAGGCAAGCGCCTGAAAGATATCGAGTTAGAAGCCAAAAAAAACCCTCAAAAGGGGCTAAAACCATGTAAAAAATGTGTAAATATTGACATGTTTTAGACAATTATGACTCATTTTGATAGGAATAAAGGTAATCGATTATCATTAAAAATACTAAAAAAGCCTTAAATGTAAGGGTTTATTTGATAATTTTGATTTTTTGTAACTCAAATGAGGGTACAAGAGGTATACTCCTTAAACTTAACCATTAATCTAATATTCACCCAATTTAAGAACCTAAATTTAGAGAACAGGAGCAAGATCATGAACTTCTATTTTTCCCTCTTCCAGCTTATTGAGACCGTTGAGCGCCTGCACCAGGATGTCCAGCACTTGGCCGGAAGGGCCCTCCGGATTAGTCCCCGGGATGCCCGTGCGAATCGCGAACTATTGGAGCAATGCGAGTTCAAGGTTCGTGAAGTCAAAGGTATGCTGAACAACAAAACGCATATCAGCAAGATCACCCTGCGCAAGACAGCTATCCTTTTCCAAATCCTGGAAGTTTCCTACCGCCGAGTAATCCACTTGGCCAGCGCCACCGCTAACGTGGGGCAGGACGACGAAGATTCCATCAAGGCCGTTTGGCAGTTTCTTTCCATGGCCCAAAAGCATTACCAAACCCTAGTCAAGACGCTCTTTGATTTGACCGGCATTCCCGTCACCTTGAACTTGAGCGGCGCTGAAGAAAATACCGCCCATGAACTTTCGGCCATTCTCCAAAAAGAGGCTTCTTACCAACAGGAAACCTTGAAGCTTTTGGAAAGAGCCATCGAGGTTTTTGGTGAGGAACAGGAATTGGCCGATCAACTGGCCCAAATCCGCAAGGACCTGTTGGATAGCAAAAAAAGAATGAAGCATTTGGGAACGGGCCATGCCACTGAAAAGCCTGAACTGCTCAAGACCGCCATTGAGAAACCGGCTGTTAAATTGGAATCCCAAAACGTCTCCATCTCGAAGAATTAATAAAAGGGAATAGGCCTAGCCGCCATGAGTCCCAGACGATTTCGCCCGCCCGCTCTTTATACTAAGGCTCCCTTTCTTCAAAGCCTTCTTGACGGAATGCCCGACTCCGTAAAAGTGATCGACTCGCAATTCCGGGTTGTTTACGCCAATGATGTTTCCCTGAAAAACCTTCGAGTGAACTTAAATGAGCTTCGAGGCCGTTTCTGCCACCAAGCTTTTTATGGCTTCAAGGAGAAGTGTTTTTTCTGCGGGATGAAAAATGTTTTTGAGGCGGGTCAGTCCCAGGTTTCCTACTGCACTCTCGCGGTCAATGGCGCTAACCGTGATTTTGAGGTCTCCACCTTTCCCATCCGCGGGTCCGACGGGAAAATCGAATACGCTGTGGAAACCGTCAGGGACATTACACCTCTGTCTAAAGGGGCCGCCTTGCCCCAAAAAGCCGGCAAGATTTCAAGCCGTGACAAAACCTATAGTCTCGTTTTCGAAAACATGGCTCAATGGGCCGAAGATGACCAACCGGTGTTGCTGCAGGGGGAGAAGGGAACGGGTAAGAAATCATTCGCGCGGGCACTCCACCAGCGAAGCTCGCAGGCGGACGGTCCTTTTCGTGTTTTCCATTGCGTAGACAACTCCAAAGGTGACTGTTGTGACGGACTTTTCGGCGAGGGAAGTGCTTGGGAAAAGGCCAAAGGCGGCACCCTTTACTTGGACGGCATCTGTCACTTGGGCGAGGCCAGCCAAAAGAAAATAGCGGAAAAACTTTCTCGACCGGCGGACAGGGATAACCCGCGAGTCGTGGCCGCCACGACCGAAGATATTCTTTCTCTCGTTCATCAGGAAACCCTCCGGCTGGACTTCTATAACAAGTTCGCTTCCCGGATCCTTCGCTTACCGGCTTTGAGGAACCGTAAACAGGATCTTCCCTTTCTAGCCCAGCATTTTATTGAAACCTATAAAGTCCTGACCGGGTCACCCGCTGAAAAGCTGGGACCCGAGGCCATGTGCCAATTGATGACCTATAGCTGGCCGGGGAATATTCGGGAGTTGGAAACCCGTATTGAGCGGGCCTGCCTTTTGGCCACCGGGCCCCTCGTCGAGAAACTGGACGTGGACGTTTGCGCGCCGAAGACGGAAAGGCTGGATGACCTTCTTAACTCCACGGAAAAGACCTATCTGGTCGATATCCTCACCAAAACCCATGGTAAGTTGGGCGAAGCCGCCAAGCAGGCGGATTTGAGCTTGAAAACACTCCAACGAAAAATGAAAAGACACGGACTCAAGGCCGAGGATTTCCGAAACCTTCCTGACAATTAGTCCCCTTGGGTTGAGTTGGAATAACATCCTTACATATTCTTGACGACCTTCGGACACCGCTTTAAACTGCCCACCTCTATAGTTATTCGGCTTTTCCAAACTATTCCGCACTCAAAGGAGTTTTTCCGTGTCCTATAGCTATCAAAACGTCAAACCGCCCAAGGGTGAAAAAATCACGATCCAGAACGGGGTTTTGAAAGTTCCCGACAATCCCATTCTTCCCTTTATCGAGGGGGATGGAACGGGGCCGGATATTTGGAGGGCTTCGGTCCGGGTTTTTGACGCGGCGGTGGAGAAGGCCTATAAAGGAAAGAAAAAAATCTCCTGGTTCGAGGTTTACGCGGGACAAACCGCTTTTGACAAATTTCAAAACTGGCTTCCCGATGACACGGTGGAGGCTTTTAAAGAATATCTGGTAGGTATCAAGGGTCCCTTGACCACTCCCGTGGGAGGCGGCATCCGGTCCCTTAACGTTGCTTTGCGCCAAATGTTGGATCTTTATGTTTGCCTGCGACCCGTTCGCTATTTCAAGGGCGTGCCATCCCCCGTTAAGCATCCCGAGAAAGTGGATATGATTATCTTCCGGGAAAACACTGAAGACATCTACGCTGGCATCGAGTGGCAGGCAGAGACACCCGAGGCGAAAAAAATCATTAAGTTTCTACAGGAGGAAATGGGGGTAAAGAATATCCGGTTCCCTCAGACCTCTGGGATCGGTATCAAGCCCGTTTCCCGGGAAGGCACCGAACGGCTGGTGCGCGCGGCGCTTGAATTCGCCATAAAACATAAGCGCAAGAGCGTGACCTTTGTGCATAAGGGAAACATTATGAAGTTCACCGAAGGCGCATTCCGGGATTGGGGTTACGCTCTGGTGAAAAAGGAGTTTCAAGGCAAGGCCATCGGTTGGGATGATTGCGGGGGCAAGCCACCCGCGGGCCAGGTATTGGTGAAAGACGCCATCGCCGACATTACCCTGCAACAGGTCCTCACCCGCGCCGAGGAATTCGACGTAATCGCCACCCTGAACTTGAACGGGGACTACCTCTCGGACGCCCTGGCGGCCCAAGTAGGGGGCATTGGAATCGCCCCCGGCGGTAACATCAACTATGTTTCCGGCCACGCTATTTTTGAAGCCACTCACGGCACCGCGCCCAAATACGCCAACCTGGACAAGGTCAATCCAGGATCGGTGGTTATCTCCGGGGTCATGATGTTGGAGTACATGGGCTGGCAGGAAGCCGCGGACATGATCGTGAAAGCCATCGAAAAGACCATTTCCCAGAAAGTGGTGACTTACGATTTCGCGCGGCAGATGGAAGGGGCGAAAGAAGTTAAGTGCTCCGAATTCACTACGGCGGTTATTGGGAATATGTAAGATTTTATTTTTATAAAAACCAAAATGGCTTTAATTTTCGAATAATTTCCTGCTTTTGCTTACCATTTCTATAGGCAAAGGGCCGGTTATTCCTTTCGCCCCATTCTTTCATTCCATTTTTCTTGAAAATTCCATTGGCATATCGTTTATTAATGCCTTCCTTTGTTGAATTTCTATTCCCGACACCAGGTATTTACACATGAAAAGGTTAATTTTTCCGGCATTTTTTCTTAGTTTCCTCGGATTACCCTATTGGGCTTCAGCCCAAGCCACACCCACCAGTACCTTCACACCTATTTGTTGTCAAATGGCCCAGACAGTTACCAGTGGACCGGGGGGAAATTTTAATGTTACCGCGGGATTGGCCATCAGCGGAGCAACCTTATTTGTGGCTGATTTTAACAACAACCAGATTCAAAAATTCAACCTACCCAGCCTAACGTCGGTGCCAGGGGGAGCTATCACTGGACTTACTAATCCCTATGCGTTAACGACGGATCCGCAGGGCAATTTGTATGTGGGTTATTACGGCGGCGGCGTAGTCCAAAAATTCGACACTAATGGAACACAAACGGCTTACCTCCCAACATCAGGATTGGCTATGGGTGTGGCGGTGGATACGAATGGGGATATTTACGTCGCTGAACAAATCCCCGGAGAAGTGCAGATATTCCAATTGAACGGTACCAATTACAACCTGGCGCAGACCATTACCTCCCCCGTTTTTAGTACGGCCTTAAGGGGCGTTGTGAAACAGGGAAACAGGCTTTACGTGGCTGACTATACCAACAGCCAGGTTTTTGAAATGGATGAAAATGGACCTTACAATTTTGGAGCGCCACAAACCGTTATTGACAGTTCTTGGGTTACCAATCCCTGTCAAATGTCGATGGACAGCTTGGGCAACCTGTACGTAGCCTCTCCTGGGGCCGGAAAAATTTCTGTATTTACCGCCAACTCAGGGTTGAGTCCAACACTATTTTCCTTAAATCATGAATGCGTCACTTTGAACCTTTTCCCCCAAGGAGTGGCGGTGGATGGAAGTGGAAATGTTTATGAGACACGAACTGGACCTAGTGGAGCTAGCCCTTGGGAAGCGGTAAAAATAGCTTTTTGCCCATTGTTCGCATATCCCACGCCGACACCTTTTTATCAGGGGGCTAACCCTCCCCAGGAAGGTGGGGCCTTTATCTATCCCTCCCCTGTCAGGGGTGATCATGCAACTTTTTGTTATTCCATGGCCCAATCGGGGAAAGTGAAAATCAAGGTTTGGAACCAAAACAGGGAAGTGGTTGCTGAAATAAACGATCGAAAGTTGGCTGGTGTTCAAATTACTCCTTTAAACCTCTCTGAAACCGCTCCGGGTCTTTATTACTATAAAGTGGTTCTTGAGTACGATTCGGGCTTAATCGATAGCCTTAAAATCAAGAAATTCGCCATTGTTCATTGAGGGGTCTGTGCATTCAAGCCCATTTAAAACGCCGCTCATAAAAGCTTCAATGCTGTTTTATTTATTAATATTCCCCATTTCGCTCTTGGCTCAATCCGTTCAAACCACGCAGACCTCCTTCGGCCAATATAACCCCCTGGATCATTTTACTTTTTCGGCTCGAGGAGCCGCCTTAGGATCCGCTTATGTAGGAATCGCCGACGACTCTTCAGCCCTCTTATTTAATCCATCCGGTTTGAGCGGTTTGAAGTGGGGTGAATTAGGTATCCACGGTGATTTTGGATGGGCCGGGAATTTTCAACAAACCATCCTTTTGGGTTTGCCGATGAACGAATCTACGGGGGTTGGATTTGCCGCCACTTATTTTGATGCCGGAACCCTGGAAGGCCGTGACGAAGCCGGGACTTTAATCAGTAGTTACGGGGCCAATCGATTTGTTTTTCAAGGCGGTGGAGGGATAAATCTTTTGAAAGATTTTTCCGTGGGGGCGTCCCTTCGCTATTCTCAACAAATTATTGCCGGCAACGCAATATCGTATTTTTCACCCGATTTTGGAATTCTTTTTAATCTTTTTCGGGAATTCAAATTAGGAGTGGATTATCTTTATGCTGGATGGGGAACATGGAGTGGCCCGGCCGTTTCCACACTCAGAAGTGGGGCCTCCTGGACCGAAAATCTGGATTCTTCCACAAGGATTTTGGTCAGCCTTGGGGATTCACTCGAAATCAATAACTTGAACTTTCTTCAATCAGGCATTGAGTTTTCTTACCAATCACGATTTTTTATTCGGGGTGGATACCAAACTAGTCTTCAAGGAATGTCCTATGATGGTTTTTCGTTTGGCGGCGGGGTGAAATTGGCGGGGTTCATCCTGGATTACGCTTATTTGCCCAATGGAGACCTGGGTGATACCCATCATTTCAGCTTGATCTATCCTTTTCAGACCTCGGCACCAAGCCCATCCAGCGACGTTGTCTTGCCCAATAAATCGCCTGGAAAAAAGTCGAACCTCAACCCAGAAAACAACCGCAAGGATCCAGTAAAATTAAATGAAAATTCCTCAGTCCCGACACAAGACCATTCGCTTTCAAAGGGATCGATAAATTCAATGGAACCCACCGGTAAGGAAAAAGACGCCAATCATGATGCTTCTTCGACCCTTTCCCCGCCGAATCAACCGATGGGAGGGGCACTCAATCCAGACACGCCGAAAGCGCCTGAAAACAGCCTGACCGTCCGGTTTAATCTAGCCCCCGATTTTACGGCGCAGGGCGAAGCCATGGAGGCTCAGGGGAATTACGCGGAATCCATCCGGCTTTACCAGGAAGCCGTCAAACAAGACCCCCAGAACGCCCTGGCCTGGCGGGATATGGGAAATGTGTATTACAAATTGGGTAAGAAAGCTTATGCGCTTCAATGTTTTGAGAAAGTTTCGGAATTAAGGCCTTCCGATAAAGCTTTTGGTGAATGGCTGGAAAAATTCAAGGTTCCCAATCCTTAAAGACTCATGAAAACCGCTGGTTTTACCCCCGGAAGTCTAGCGCGGCTTATATTGCGGTTCTCGTTTGGAATAAAACTTCGATTTTTACGACTAGTATAATGAAAGATCACTTGAAGTCCTGAAGGGGTTCGATTTGGAAGACCGGGAATTGGTCCAAAAACTTTTGGCAAAGGATGAAACGGCGGAGAAATATTTTTTTCTGACCTATCGCGACCGGCTTTGCAAGGCTTGTTACTACCTTTTGGGTTATGGGGATTCGGAAGCGGAGGATGTGACCCAGGAAGCCTTCCTGGCTGTCTTCCGGCAGCTTCATGAATTCGAATTTCGCTCCAGCCTTTTCCATTGGCTTTTCCGGATTTGCATGAATCTTTGTTACGACCGGATTCGTCAGCGGCAACGCCAGATTGTCCGCGTGGAGGAGGAACTGGAAAACCTGATAGGCCCCTCTTCCATCGAACATGATTTTCGAAAAGAGGAAGACACCGAAAAACACCGGTTAATGCAGTTGATCGAAACCCAGCGTGAAACTCTGGGCGACCCTTGTCAAAGCCTCATCAAGCTTAGGGATGACGAGAGCAAGAGTTACGCGGCTATCGCGGAAACACTGAAAATTCCCATTGGCACCGTCATGTCCCGTTTATCCCGTTGTAAGGAAGCCCTTCGCCAATTAGTTTTAAGCGCTTTGAGAGAGGGCTCCCATGCCTGACCTCGTTGAAAAATTTTTCAGGGACGACCTGACTGAAGCCGAACAACAGGCCTTAAGCGACACTCTATTGAATTCGGACGAGGCCGCGTTGAAATTCGAGGAAACAGCGAAACAAGCCTATCTTCGGTACGGTTTCCCAGAACCGAAGCCCCGCTGGACCGATCCTCCGCCATCTTCTTCGCCACCCAAAACCGGTTTGGGACCCTGGTTTTGGCCTGCCATGTTCGTGGTGGGGGCCACCCTTGGGTTGGGTTGGCGAACTCATTTCTTTTCTCCCCAAACGGTCCGTCATTTAATGGCTTTGTGGAAACCCTCTTCAACCGCTATGGCGAAGACAGAAGCTTCTCTTTCGCTTTCCAAGGATAGTTTAGTCAAACCCTTCCTTGCCACTCAAAGCCGGCAACCTATGGCGGAGGTTCCTCCGAGTACTGGAACGGATCATTCAAATCATCCAGTGGCGGAAAATCCTCAAGATAGGGCGATGTCCCGAATTCCACCGGTAAATTCCGTTTCCCCGCCGTCCCGGCAAGTGCTTCAAGCCACCGCGCCTGTGGCTAATCCGGTTCAGCGTGTGGTGACCCCGATTAACGTGGATTTAAGCCCTCCTCAAACCTTCTCCAACCTTTCCGTGATTGTGGGCCAATCCCAATTAGGTTTCCTGGCGGTCCGCGTGTTGGATACTCAGGGGAAGGAAATCACCCGTTTATACCGGGGCAACTTGTCCCCCGGAAATTGGGATTTTGAGTGGAATGGGAAATTAGCGGATGGCTTAGCCGCCACGCCGGGCTACTACAAGATCGAAGTCAGGTCGGGTTCTACCGTCCAAAGTAAGACGATCCAAATCCAGTAATAGATTATCGTGAAAGCTGGTCTCCCCGTTTTCTTTCCGCGTTTAAAAATCACCCTTATATTGACCCATTTATTTTTAAAATTTTTGAGAACTTAGGGAATAAAAGATGAAAGTTTACGACTAGTAGACGGAAGAACCCGTCTTTTGAAGAAAACAGGGAAAAGGTTGAAAGTATCCTATGAACCTTTGTTCAGGTATATCGGGAAGAGGGTATGGCTGGCGAAGGGCGGTTCTCTTTGCCGCCCTTCTATTTCCTTTTCCAGGGCTTTTAAGCGCCCAGCCGCCAACCCCGGGCCCAAGCACGCCGGTCCCAAGGGAAACCCCCGGCGACCTTTGGGCTGATAGGATTTTAGGTCAATCGGACGGCACGCCTCCCGGAAATGTATTCCATAATTCCGCTTTCGCCCAGGGGGGCCTCGCGCCCGGCGAACCGGTGGCCTTCAGGATCGGGGGGGCCAGCGGCTCGGTTTGTGACATGAAAAATAATATTCTCTATAGCTGGGACGTGGGCAACAACCGGATTATGGGGGTCAATCTCGCTACTTTACCCTCGGGAAAAGGGGTCGGAACAGGGGCCCAGATTGTCCTGGGCCAACAGGACTTCAACCACTCGGGTGACAATGGGGATTCGAACTGGCAAAACTTTCCAATCTGGCCCGCGCCCAACGCTTACACCTTGGGCAGCATGTGGTTCTTCCAACATTCGATCGAGGGTGGATCCACCGCGAGCATGGCAGTTGACCCCCAAGGTAACCTTTATGTTCCCGATTATTACAACAACCGGGTCCTTCGGTATGACGCGCCCATCGCGAGCGGGCAAGCCGCTTCCCACGTTTGGGGACAACCGGATTTTAGTTCCTATTGGTACAATCAAACCGCGCCCACCGCCAATAGTTTCAACGGCCTCTTTTACGGGGGCCTCCCGCCTCACCCGATCGACTCGCCCCTCGGATCATCCCTCGGGTTTTTTCAAGGAGCCGCGGGCGGGGCCGGGGTGGCCATCGATGCTTGGGGAAATTTATGGGTGGCCGATTGCACCAACAATCGGGTGGTGCGATTTCCCACCGATCCCGCCAATAACAATATTCCCAAGCAGAACGCCGATGTGGTTTTAGGACAAATCGATCTCACCTCCAATGACGGGCATGGTTTGGGTCCCCAGTGCGCGGTGGGCTCGGCCAACTCGGTGCGGGTGGATGCCCAAGGGAACGTTTATGTGGGGGTGGGCCCGGTCCTGGTTTTCCGGCCGACTTCCTATTCGACCGGCGGCCAACCCATTTACACCAACGGACAACCCTATGTTTTGTCCTACCACCAATATGTGGGTACAGCCATCGGCCTGGAATGGGACGCGCCGGACACCGCGGGTGTCACGGAAGGCCTTTGGGTGACGGACTTTACGAATAATCAATTGGTCCTTCTTCATTTTGATTATTCGTTGGCCCCCAACCCCACCGATGCTCCCGCCGTGACGGCGATCAAGGTTTTGGGCCACGACCTCCCCAGTAATGGGACCGTCGGCAACGCCTGTGCCGGGGGTACGGGAACGGTGGTGAACCCCGGGGTCGTGGTGGGGGACAAGAACATGACCTTCACCGACGGCAGCGGCCTCGACACCACCCATACCTTTCTAGTCTGCAATCCCACGGGCGGGGTGGGTGTGGACAAGTCGGGAAATGTCTATGCCGTTCCCAATGAGGGCGTCGCCGACATTTGGCGTTATCCGGCCCCCATCCCCGGGCCCACGCCGGGGTTCGCCCGTGACGCGGACCTCCAGATATATAACCCGGACCAATTCTATATGGGCAATTTTTACGGCGATGTCGGTTTCGCGTCGCCCGGAGGCGTGGCGGTGGCCGTCGTGCCGGGTCCCGGAGCCGTCACCCAGGTCATCGTGGGGGACCATCTCCGGCTTCATTATTGGGACATGCCCGCGGGAGGCCCCTCGGGCCTGACCAACGGCAATCCCGAGACCGGATACGCCGGCGCCAGTCAGCCCCATTTCTCCGTCGGAAATTCCTATGGACGCATCAAGAGTGACCGGATGGGCCATTTGTTCGCCGTTCATGGGGGGAACACGATCGAAATATTCAACCTGCCGCTTACCAGCGCCAAGCCCGCCGGCCAGATCCTTCCCACGACCCTTCCCCTCCTGGGAGGGGGGACCGTGAGCTTTAATACCCGCGTGGATGGCATCGCGGTCGATCCGACGGGGACTTACCTTTGGGCGACTGATACGATCAACAGCCGGATCTTCCGTATCCGCAATCCCCTCACCAGTCCCATGGTGGATATCATCCTGGGCCAGTCGAACGCCACCGCCACGGGCTGCGACGGCAGCGGAACCTACACGCCCTACGCCGGGCCCGGCGGATGCGGCTGCACCGGGGGAACGGTGACGCGCTATGTCCTGAACGTGCCGGGGGCGGTGGTGTTGGACCACAATGGGGACCTTTTTGTCTCGGATTATTCCCTGGAAACCCAAGGCAATGGCCGGATGTTGCGTTGGGATGCGGGCACCCTGGCGGCCGCGGCGGCCCTGGCCAATTCCACCGGTGTGGTCCAATTTGGGAACCCCGGGATACCCCCCGACGGCCTTTTCGGCAGGACTTCGTTCAACGCCTTGAACGGCAATATCCCTTCCAACGGGGAAGCGATGAACGCGCCTTTCGAACCCGCTTTCAACTCGGATGACAGCCGGATGGTGGTGGGCATGAACGGCCAAGGGGGCTTCCGGTTCCCGGTGATTTTCGCGAACCCTAGGCTGGGAGACACCCCCATCGGTAAATTACAGGACTACGGACCCCTCTCCTATTCGGAAACCTTCGACGACGCGGATAACCTCTACGTGGTGGAGTCGAACCGCAACCGGGTCATGATTTATTTCAATCCCTTTCCCCTGACCCCCACCGCGACACCTTCCGTGACGCCGACGGTCATTGCCTGCACCCAAACAGGTTTCTTGCCTGCGGCCCAACCCTATGGGGTCGCCTTGGATAACTCGGGGAACGCTTACGTGGCCGATGATTCCACGAACCAGCTGGATGTCTTCAATGCCGCCGGTGGTCCCCGGACCCCCATCGGGGCGGGTCTGTTGGGGCAACCGATGGGAGTCGCGGTCGGCGGGGGCAACCTCATTTATGTGACCGACATGTTAAATAATCAGGTCGATGTGTTTAATACCAGCGGCAGCTTGGTCGGGAATTGGGGAACGATGTATGGCGTTGCCGGCGGCAGCTTGGTCGGGCAATTCCTGGCCCCCGCGGGGATCGCGGTGAACAACGCCGCCACGACGGTGGTGGTGGTGGACCAGGTGAACCAAAGGGTGGAAGTATTCGGCCAGGCAACGGGACCGATATTACAGAATATCGCGGGCACCACTAGCGCCACGACTTTAATTGGTGATTTTGAGGAGCCTGTGGGAGTAGCTATGGATAGCTCCGGAAACGCCTATGTGGCGGATTATGGCACGGGATTGGTTCAAGTCTTCAACCCCACCACCGGAAAACAGATCGCCCAATGGGACGCGACCCAAGGCAGTAACCTCGTTTCAGCCGAATTCATCGCGGTCGGTCCCAATAGCCTGGTCTATGTGTCGGATGGATTCGGCGAGGTGGGTATCTTTACCGCGAGCGGGGGCCTCCAAGGCAATTTTTCCAGTGGGAGCCCAGCCTTCAACGGAACCGAGGGGATCGCTTTCGGGAACGGGTCCATGTACGTGGCGGACCTGGGGAATTCCCAGGTGGACAAATTTGGCCTGTGCCCCACTGGAGTTCCAACCCTCACGCCCACTCTCACGATAACGAATACACCAACCATTACCCCGACCTTTACCTACACCAATAGCCTCACGCCCACCCCGACCGTAACTCCCACCATTACCCCCACGGCGACTTCCACGACTTGCTGTCAGGTTGCCGCGACCGCCACGGCGGGCCCTGGCGGGAACTTCAACATCGTGGGCGGTTTGGCCATCAGCGGCAATATCCTCTACGTGGCCGACGCCGGGAACAGCAAGATTCAAGAACTCCAAATTCCGAGCTTGGCGCCTGTGCCGGGGGGATATTTTTCCTTTGGCGTACCTTACTCGTTGGCGACGGATTCAAGCGGGTACCTCTATGCCGGGTCGTCGGGCGCTAATTTCTTTGAAAAACTCGACAGTACGGGTTCCGTACTCGCCGGCAAATCAACCGCGGGCTTGGCCATGGGCGTGGCCGTCGACAGTAATTTTGACGTTTATGTGGCGGAACAGTCCCCGGGTGAGGTGGAAATTTTCCCTTGGAACGGAACTAGTTATGGGGCTCCGATGGCGATTACTTCCGTCCTTTTCAGCGCATCCCTCAGGGGGATCGTGAAAAATGGAAATCGACTCTATGTGGCCGATTTTTCCAATAACGTTATTTACGAGTTGGATGAGACGGGTTCTTATACTTTTGGCACGCCCCAAGTGGTGGCCAGCGGGGGATCGTTGTCAAATCCGACCGAGCTATCCATGGACCCCGCGAAAAACCTTTATGTCGCTTCCACGGGCGCCTCTTCTTTGATCGTCTATCACGCCCAATCCGCGCCGGGTGCTCCTTTTGTCATGGACCACAAATGTGGTTTCTCAACTAATCCCCAGGGTATAGCCGTGGATTCCCAAGGAAATATTTATGGCGGTTCTACCGCCAGTCCTTACTTGGTCGGAATCATTCCGCCTTGCGCGACTTTTACCCCCCTGCCAACCAATGCTTCCACTAATACCTTTACCCCGACTATAACCCCCAGCATCACTAATTCCCCAACGAATAGTCCCACGATTAGCCCGACCAACAGCCCCAACCCCTTGTCCTTTACCCCCACCTTTACCCCCGTGTGTGTTTACGGGGATACCAACGTTGAGGCCTCTAATCTCCCCAGCGGATTCCTGACCGCCGCCTCGGTCACCTTTACCTCCCCCGGGACCGTTTCCACCATTGATTTCTATATCAACACCTCAGGAACCACCCACGCCAACGTCGCGCTCTATGATTCGGATTCCAGCGGCCATATCACGACCCTATTGGCGCAATCGGGAAGCCAAATCGTCACGAACGGATGGAACGCCATCGCCATCCCGGCCCAAAACGTGTCGGCGAAGGTCTATTGGCTGGCCGCGCAGTATGACAATGGCTATCTGGTCTATGGCGGTGGAAGTGTTGGCAGTTATGTCCAAAAGACCCAAGCTTACGGCGGCTGGCCCGACATGACAGGTTCCGGACCCAATAACCTCATCAACATCTCCCTCTACACTTCCATTTGCCCCCCGACGGCCACCCCGACCAATAGTCCGACCTTCACCAACAGCTTTACACCGACCTTTACCGCCACGGTTACGCCAACACCCAGCAACAGCCCCACGCCGACCTCCACCAATAGCTTCACTTT
Organism: candidate division FCPU426 bacterium; assembly: GCA_003152075.1. Lineage (GTDB taxonomy): Bacteria > Oederibacteriota > Muellerivitia > Muellerivitales > Muellerivitaceae > PALSA-1180. The sequence goes on along the minus strand of PLZG01000072.1, from coordinate 2,520 downwards.
CACGAACACCGCCACCGATAGCCCCACGGACAGCCCAACGGTTACCAATACCAACACGAGCACTTTCACCGACAGCTTTACGCCGACCTTTACCGCGACCTTCACGCCAACGCCCAGCAACAGCCCCACGGATACCCCGACTGACACCCCCACCGACACGGATAGCCCCACCAACTCCATCACGATGACGCCGACCAATACGTCCAGCTTCACGAACACGCTAACCCCGACCCCCACTAATTCCTATACGAATACGGTGACGAATACGCCGACCCAGAATTGCTGCTTGGTCCTGGCCACCGCGACGGCGGGTTCGGCCGGCAACTTCAACGTGGTGGGCGGGTTGGCGATCTACGGCTCCACTTTATTCGTGGCCGATAACGTCAATAACCGGATCCAAGAGGTTCAATTGCCCGGCCTGACCGCCGGGGCGAAGACTTTCCTCACTCTTTCCAATCCCTACGCCGTGGCGGTGAACAACGCCGGAACCACCCTGGCTGTCGGGCACGCGGGAGGTAACTTCGTGCAACTGACCGAAATGAGTTCCTCCACTAATACGGACCTGTCCACGGGGGGACTGCCGTTGGGGGTATGCTTTGACGCGAATGGGGACCTTTATGTGGGCGAGGCGGGCCCGGGTCAAATCGAGGTTTTCGCCGCGGCGTCCAATTACAGCCTGGTGAAGACGATCACATCCGCGTCCTTCGGTTCCTCGTTGAGGGGCATCGTGAAGCAGGGAACCCGGCTTTATGTGGCGGACTTCAACAACAGCGAGGTTTGGGAGCTGGACCAGACGCCCAGCACCTATAACTTCAGCGCGCCCCAGGCGGTGATCAATGGGGGAAATATCGGGAATCCCAGCCAGCTGTCCATGGACGGCTCCTTGAATCTTTATGTGGCGTCGACGGGCACTAATTCGGTGGTGGAATATAAAGCCCAAGGGGCGGCAGATTCACTGTTTATACTCGACCATCCTTGTGGCATGTCGACAGGATTTAACCCGCAGGGAGTAGCGGTGGATTCGCAAGGAAACATTTACGCCGGGTCGCCCACGTTGCCCTACCAGATCGCCCAAATCGCCCCCTGCGGTGGAATAGCCACTCCTACCTCAACCAAATCGGCGACTAACACACCGACCAATACGCCCACCATTACCCCGACGATGACCTTTACCTTTACAAAAACACCGACCCTTACCCACACCAATACCTTCACGCCGACTGCCACCAATACGCCCACCGATACCCCGACCCTGACACCCACCGATACACCTACGATAACCAATAGCTTTACCACGACGGCAACCAACTCTCCCACGATAACGCCGACAAATACGCTGAGCTTTACGAATACCGCAACCAATACGCCCACCGATACCCCGACCCTGACTCCCACCAATACCCCCACGATGACCAATAGCTTTACCACGACGGCCACCAACTCTCCCACGATAACGCCGACAAAAACGCCGAGCTTTACGAATACCGCAACCAATACGCCCACCAATACCCCCACGATGACCAATAGCTTTACCACCACGGCCACCAATAGCCCCACGAATACTCCAACCATTACAAGAACGAACACGCCTACTTTCACCAATACGTTTACAAAAACCTTTACGAGGACGTTTACTCCCACGATTACCAATACGCCGACCAAAACTTTTACTCCCACGAAAACTAATACTTCTACCGCTACCTTTACAAAGACAAATACTTCAACCATTACCAAAACCCCGACTAAAACATTTACATCAACCAAAACCAAAACTCCCACAATCACCAATACACCCACGAAAACTTCCACTTTAACTAAAACCTTTACAGCAACAATTTCCAGGACGCCGACGAATACACCCACGAAAACTCCGGCCAAAACAATAACTCCAACGAATACTTTCACTCTAACCGTTACAAAGACACCCACCAACTCTCCCACGATGACTCCAACAAATAGCCCTACGAACACGCCTACTTCCATCAGCACCCCGAATTGTTGTTTGGTCGTGGCCACCGCGACGGCGGGAAGCGCGGGCAACTTCAATTTGGTCGCGGGGCTGGCCATTAGCGGGTCCACCTTATTTGTGGCGGATAACTCGAACAACCAGATCCAAACGCTTCAATTACCCGGCATGTCCGCTGGGACAAAAACTTTCTCCACTCTTTCCAATCCCTACGCCGTTGCGGTGAATAACGCTGGAACCACCCTGGCCGTTGGACACGCGGGGGGGAACTATGTGCAACTGACCGAAATTAGTTCTTCAACTAATACTAATCTGTCAACCGGGGGGCTGCCACTGGGGGTGTGCTTTGACACGAATGGGGATCTCTATGTAGGCGAGGCTGGCCCGGGTCAAATAGAAATTTTCTCGGCGGCGTCCAATTACAGCCTGGTGAAGACGATCACATCAACGTCCTTTGGTTCCTCGCTGCGGGGCATTGTGAAGCAGGGAACCCGGCTTTATGTGGCGGACTTCAACAACAGCGAGGTTTGGGAGCTGGACCAGACGCCCAGCAC
>PLZG01000079.1 GCA_003152075.1 candidate division FCPU426 bacterium | reverse complement strand
TTGAAATGGTCCGTGAGGTATTTGATGCGCTCGGTGACGATGGCGATTTGGACTTCAGGAGACCCTGTGTCTCCCTCTTTCTGCTTAAAGTCCTGAATCAGCTGGGTCTTCTTTTCCTTCGTGATCATCCTTGAATCTCCTCAAATAAAATTTTGTTGCCGGGCTCCCCATCATCTGAGCTCGCCGTCAGAGAGGACGGTGGCCAAGAAGAAGGATCGACGCCTTGCGCCCTGAAAAGCTTCCAGGGGAGTCGTATTTTAGGGATTTTAACAGGGGGTGTAAAGGACATAACCCGGGCGAAAAAGCGTAAAAGGGATAAAATCAGGCGAGGTTTAACCCTTCGAGGGATACCCTTTTCACTTGGTTCAAATCCATTTTTATCTGCCGGATGAGCCTCGCGGAGGAAGAGAATTTCTTTTCTGGCCTGAGGTATTTCAACAGATAAACCCTCATTTGCTTCCCGTAAAGTCCGCCGTAATAATTCAGGATATGGACCTCGGCCTGGCGGTGATGGTCATCGTCTGGGAATGTGGGTCTCTTTCCCAAATTCATTCCCGCCCGGTAATACTTTCCCGCCAGTTTAACCGCACAGGCGTAAACACCGTTTTGAGGAAGGTACTGTTTAACGGCACGCAAATTGGCGGTGGGAAACCCGATTTTGTGGCCCACATGTCGGCCATGAACCACTTCCCCCTCGATGGAATAGGGGCGGCCCAGCATCAGGTTCGCTTCTTCCGTCTTTCCGTTGGCCAAGAATTGGCGGATCAGGCTTGAGGATACCACCTTGCCCTTGAGACGTACGGCCTTGACCGTCTCTACTTCAAAACCATATTTTTTTCCAAGACTTTTCAAAATCGCAATGTTGCCAATGGCTCCCTGTCCGAAACGAAAATTTTCACCCACTACGATTCCTTTCAGCTTCCCCAAGCCCATCAGCCACTGGACGAATTGTTCGGGGCTTTTTTTAGAAAAAGCCCTCGTGAAATTCAAAACATGGAGGCGGGTTCCCTGTTTTTGGAGCAGTTGGAAGGTTTCGTAGCGGGGCAAAAGAAAGGGTATCCGCGGCCCGCCCTTCAACACGTGCATGGGATGGTCCTGGAAGGTCACGGCCCCGGAAACGGCTTTCAAGCGGCGAGCCAATTGGATGGTTTTTTGAATGAGCGCCTGATGGCCCCGGTGTACGCCGTCAAAAACACCGATGGTGAGTACGATGGATTTTTTATTTTTCATACTTCTCTCTTGTCATTGCGAGGAATGGCCGCCGAATAGGCGGACGTTTATGACGAAGCAACCCCAGTTTAATAAGAATTTTGACGTTCCAAAAGCCAACCGATAAAACCACCCATGAACTTGGGTTGCTTCGCCACAAAATTCGTGGAACGCAATGACAGCTATGTCATTTTTACTAGTGGAGCCCTTCCACCCCAAAAACCTTCTTGGGCTTCACCAAGCCCTCATCCGTTGATTCCGCGATGGCGCATAATTGATTCAGACTATTCAAGACCCGGAAAATCCCGGCGGCCGGACTCTTGGGTTGAATTTTCTTTCCTTGGCAAAAGTCGGCCAAGTCCTTTTCTTCCAGGGTAATCGCTGGTAAATGCTGTGCCAACAGACTTGAGGGAAGCAACATACCCGAAAGGGTTCCTTCCTTCATCTTCTTTTCTATCTCTTCCCATCCATGGCTTTGGGCGATGAGAAAAGGCCCCACCCGGGTCCTTTGCAAGCTTTCCATGCACCCACCCACGCCCAATGCTTCCCCTAAGGATTCACAAAGCACCCGCACATAAGTTCCAGGTGAGCAAACTACGCGAAAAGTCACGCGGGGACCTTCCACCTTGAGTACTTCCACTTCCTCAATTTGAATAGGGCGGGATTTGCGCTCCACCACCAAGCCCTTTCGGGCCAGTTCATAAAGCCTCTGGCCTCCTGACTTGACCGCCGAGACCATGGGGGGCACCTGTTCGGTGATTCCCTTAAGCTTTAAAACTTCTCCCCGGACATGTTCCTCTGAAAGGTCTGTGGTCGGTTTTTCACTTAGAACTTTTCCTGTGATATCACAGCTATCTGTGGTTTTTCCCAATAGACAGGTCGCCACGTATTCCTTGGGGTAGGAAGCGAACTCGATGAGCCGGGTGGCCAGGCCCACGGCCAACGGCAGGACTCCAGTAGCCATCGGATCTAAAGTCCCTAGATGGCCGATTTGTTTTTCTTTTAGGAGGCCGCGAACCTTCGCCACAACGTCATGGGAAGTCCAGCCGGTGGGTTTGTTAAGGTTGAGGATACCATTCATAAATGCAATTCTTAATTTTGAATGTTTAATTATGAATTAACGAAAATTTCCTCTGCGCGGAAATACCCATTAAAATTCAGAATTCAAAATTGTCTTTACTTGAGTGCTGCTTGGCAGGCCTGGAGAACTTCCTTGAACGCCTTATCCAAGGGACCAGGTAGAACGGCGCCCGCCGCGTAGGCATGTCCGCCGCCGTCGAACAACTTGGCCACATTGGCCACGTTTAAGCCGTTCTTGGACCGCAACGAGAGTTTCACCCGTTTATCGGGCATTTCCTTGAGGAAGATGGCGATCTTAACCGTGTTCAAGTTCCGCACAATGTTGATGAGATTTTCAGTGTCCTCATCCGAGGCGCCGGATTTCTTGAAGTCCCCCAGCGTCAGGGTCATGGTTCCGATCTGCCCTTCGTTGTAGGTCTGGATGGTCCCCAGGGCCAGGTGGGTAAGCTCCATGGCTTCCCGGCTGATATCCCCAAAAACGGTTTCGCTGACCTTGGAACCATCGGCCCCCGCTTCCAGCAACTCGGCGGCCATACGGAATACATGGGGGGTGGTATTGGCATAACGGAACCGGCCTGTGTCGGTGATGAGGGAAGTGTAAATACTTTCGGCGATTCCCTTGTCCACCTTGACCTTGAGGGCCTTGATGAGTTGGAAGACAACGTCCCCCGTGGCCGCGGCTTCCGGCATGACCAGGTTGTAGTCGCCGTAATTATCATTGGAGTAATGATGGTCGATATTGACCAGGATGTTGAACTCTTCCCTTTTCACTCCCTCGCGAATCCGGGTAAAGTTTCCCGCGTCCAGGACAAAACAAACATCATGTGCCGGGATGGTATCGGAAACCTGGTAAGCGGTGGAAAAGGGAAGATAGGAAAAACGGTGGGGCAGGGCGTCATGGTTCACTATTGCCACCTTCTTGCCCATCTTTTTCAAGGCGACATAAAGGGCCGATTGGGCCCCCAACCCGTCGCCATCGGGATTGACGTGGGTGGTCAGCAAGAAGGACTGCTTGGATTTGATCAGGCGAACGACCTCGTCGAATATCCCCTTGGACCGTTTGCGGGGTGCTTTGGGGGCCGTTTTAGTCTTGAGTTTCATTTTTCGGCTTCTCCTCGGCCTTTAACTTGTTCAGGATTCCCTTGATCTTCATGGCGTGGTCCAGGGATTTATCGATCCGGAAGTGGATTTCAGGCGTGTATCTTAACTGAATCCGGCGGCCTAATTCACGCCTTAAAAAACCCTTGGCCCGTTCCAAGGCCTTCATGGTTTCTTGCCGGGTTTCTTCGTCACCTAAAACCGATACGAATACGTTGGCATGTCTTAAATCATCGGCGGTTTCGACCGTGGTGACCGTCACGAAATGGATGCCCGGGTCTTTGACATCCTGGGTCAGCATGACGCTGATTTCCCGTTTGATGGCTTCCGAAACCTTGTCCGCGCGCTTGAAACTCATGAAAACCCCAATATTAAATTCATCCCACTTTTCCACAAAACTAAAAGAATGTGGGATGGTCTCGCATTTCCTTTAAATCTCAAAATAGTTTTGCGAGACAAAATCGCGTTTAGTCGGTGAGTTTCTGGGCCACCGCTTCCAGAACGAAGGCTTCCAATTGGTCGCCGACCTGGAGATCGGGGAAAGCCTCGATACCGATGCCGCATTCGTAATTGTGGGCAACTTCCTTCACGTCGTCCTTGAAACGCCGGAGGGAGGATAATGCGCCCTCGTAAACTTGCTCGCCGTTGCGGGTAACCTTCACCTTGGCCTTGCTGGTGATCTTGCCGGACAGCACCATGGAACCCGCGATGGTTCCCTTGGGGGTAGTGAACAACTGCCGAACCTCGGCCTTGCCTATGGAGACCTGACGGTAGGTGGGCTCGAGCAAGCCTTCCATGGCCTTGCGCACGTCTTCCACGGCGTCATAGATGATTTTATAAACCCGGACGTCCACGTCCTCTTTATCCGCGGTGGCTTTGCCGTTGGAATCCATTTTCACATTGAAGCCGACAACGAAGGCATTGGAAGCCGAAGCCAAGAGGATATCGGAATTGACGATGTTACCCGTACCGCTATGAATCACCCTTAAAGTCACTTTAGGGGTGGAGAGTTTTTCCAGGGAGGAGGTCAGGGCTTCCACCGAGCCTTGCACGTCGCCTTTCACGATGACTTTGAGTTCCTTGATCTGTCCCTCTTTAATCTGCTCGAAAAGGTTGTCCAGGGTGATGTGCTTCATGGCTCCCACCAGGCGGTTGTCCTTCAGGGCTTCCGCGCGGCGTCCTGAAATTTCACGGGCGACCTTCGCGTCTTCCATCATGTAGAAAACATCACCGGCTTGGGGAACGTCGCTTAAACCCAAAACCTCCACGGGAGTGGCGGGACCAGCGGCCTTAACCACCTTGCCCAAGTCATCATGCATGGCCTTCACGCGTCCGTAGGTGCTGCCCGCGAGGACGTTGTCCCCAAGTTTCAAAGTTCCATGTTCCACTAAAAGGGTCGCCACCGGTCCCCGGCCCTTGTCGAGGCGGGCTTCCAACACCACGCCCTTGGCAGGGCGGTTGGGATTGGCCTTAAGTTCCAAAACCTCAGCTTGAAGAAGAATCATTTCCAGGAGTTTTTCCAGTCCCAGGCGCTTCTTGGCGGAGACTTCCACGTAAATAGTCGTGCCGCCCCAATCCTCGGGAACCAGTCCCCGCTCGGCGACTTGGGTCTTGACCCGGTCCGGGTTTGCCTCGGGCTTATCGATTTTATTGATCGCCACGATGATCGGAACCTTGGCTTCCTTGGCATGGTCAATGGCTTCCAGGGTTTGGGGCATGACACCGTCATCGGCCGCCACCACGAGAACCACAATGTCCGTGGCCTTGGCCCCACGGGCGCGCATTAAGGTAAAGGCCTCATGGCCGGGCGTGTCTAGGAAAGTGATGCTTCCCTTCTCGGTCTTGACCTGGTAAGCACCGATATGCTGGGTGATACCGCCCGCTTCTCCCTCCGCCACTTTGGTTTTACGGATGGCGTCCAAAAGCAGGGTTTTACCATGGTCAACGTGCCCCATGATGGTCACCACTGGAGAACGAGACTGTAAATCTTTGGGATCGTCTGGGGTCTCCTCAAACATCTCGGCTCCAAATAGCGGAACCACTTCCACCTGGGCGTCATGGGCGGAAGCCAGGGTCTCAGCCACGGTGATATCCAAACGCTGGTTGATGGTGGCCAGGATTTTCAGGTCCAGCATTTCCTTGATGAGCACGCCGGCCTTTACGTTGAGTTTCTGGGCCAATTCGGCCACCGTGATGCCCTCAGTTATTTTGATATGGGTCAGTACCTTCGGTTCGGCGGGGGTACCATCGGCGTTCAACAGTTCTGGTTTTACTTCTTCCTTAACAGGCTCAGCCTTCGAGGCGGAAACGCCCTTGGGCCTGCCGGCGGCCAAACCATGGCCTCCCGTGCGGAGCGGCATGGGTTTGCCTCCACCCGACCGGCGCGGAGCCATGGCGGGCCTGGGGGCCGGTTTGGTAAAGGTCTTGGGGGCCGGATAAGTGGCAGTGGGCGAGGAAAGGCCTGTTGTAGGTTTTAAGCTCGGGGCGGCTGAAACGGCCGGTGAGGAGGCGGTGGTAGCGGGTGTCCTTATTCCAGATGGTTTGGGCACGGGGGTCGCGGATCCGGAAGCGGCGACACTGGCCGCAGCCGATACCAGGTCGGCCAAACCTAAATCACGCCGGATGTAAGACTGAATTTTTTCGTCCACGACCGTAAGCTGGCTGGGAATGGCGAAGCCAAGCTTTTTACAGCGGTCCAGCACATCCTTGCTGGGCAGACCCAGTTCCTTGGCGAATTCAAAAAGGCGTTTACCCATGGGGTTTAGATTTCCTCCGCTGAAGCGTCAGTTGCCGTGCCCTGTAAAACCTCAGGGGAAGGTGGAATAGTCGGGATTCCCTCAGTGTCCTTTTCCAATTCGGGCGCCAGGGGAATCTCACCCTTGACCGCGCCTTCGTCGATCTCGTCAGGCGGGGCGTCCTTGCGTGTTTCTTCGGTCAAACCTGCCGCGGCTTCGGAGGAAGGCGCCGCGATCTTGGCGTCCGCCAATTCAGAGGGAACTTCCTGGGAAACTTGCTGGAAATGGGCGTCCATACGCGCCCTTTCCTCTCCGGCGTGTTGTTCCTCGTTCTTGATGTCGATCTTGATGCCGGTCAGGCGGGCCGCCAGGCGGGCGTTTTGGCCCTTCTTGCCAATGGCCAAGCTTAATTGGTCGTTGGGAACGATGACTTCCGCCGAGGGAATCTCAGGATGGAAGACGATCCGGGAAATCTTAGCCGGGGAAAGGGAGTTGGAAAGATAGGCGTGGGGTTCCTGGTCCCAGCGGACGATGTCCACCTTTTCGCCCCGGATCTCGTCCACGATGTTCTGCACGCGGATGCCCTTGACGCCAACGCAGGCGCCAACAGCGTCGATGCGGTCGTCGCCCATGGATCGGACGGATATTTTCGTTCGCGCGCCCGGCTCACGGGCCACGCTTTCGATCTTGACGTTGCCCTCATAAATTTCAGGGACTTCCAATTCGAATAATTTTCGCACCAGATTCGGGTGGGCGCGGGTGACGATAATGGCCGGCCCCTTGACAGTCTTGCGGACTTCCAAAATCAGGAACTTCATGCGCTCGCCCGTAGAATAACGCTCGCGGGGAACCTGTTCCTTGGCGGGCATCAAAGCCTCGGCGTCACCCAGGGAAATAATGACGTTGCGTCCCTCGTAACGGAGCACGCTGCCCGTGATGAGGTCTCCTTCCTTCTCCTTGAATTGATCATAAACGCTCTGGCGCTCGGCGTCCTGGACCCGCTGCACGATAACCTGCTTGGCCGTCTGGGCCGCGATGCGGCCGAACAACTCGGCGGGAATCCGGACCCTGATGACCTCGCCCACCTGGGCGTCAGCCTTGTGCTTCCGGGCCTCAGCCAGGGTCATTTGGATTCCGGCGTCTGTGATGGTGTCCACCACTTCCTTGAGGTAGAAGGCTTTGAACTCATAGTTGGTTTCATCGAACTCCACGTCCACTTCCTGCCCCGCGCCATAGATTTTTTTGGCGGCGGAGGACAAAGCGGCTTGGATCGCCTCGACCAGTTTTTTCTTGTCGATTCGCTTGGTATGTTCCAGCTGGCTCATCACCAGCGCTAATTCGTTGCCCATTTCATTAAACTCCGCGTAAGCGTTGTATTGCCGTCATTGCGAGGAGCGGCCTCCGAATTAGGAGGACGGTCGCGACGAAGCAACCTCAGTTTTAATAATGGCCGGGCCCATGCCCGACTTAAATCTCCACAACCAGGTTCGCTTTTTTTACCCGGGGAAAAGGAAGCCAATAGGCCCGCCTACCCTCGGCCACAATCTCCACCTTGTCTTCTTTCACCTCGCCCAGCCTGCCTCGGAAGTCCGTTTGGCCTTCCATCGGTTCAGCCAGGATCAGGTGCGCCATCCGGCCCATGAACCGGCGGCAATCCTCCAGGTTTCTTAAGGGCCTGTCCAACCCCGGAGAAGATACCTCCAGCAAGTAGGAGGGTCCGATCAAATCCAGCTCATCCAGCCGCTTTTCCAGGTCCCGGCTGACGACGGTGCATTCTTCCAAAGTTACCGGGCCGCTTTTCTTGTCAATCACCACGGTCACTAACAACTTGTGGCCCTGGGGACGGCTTTTCAGGTCAAAGAGCTCTAAAAAATTGTCTTTTACCACTGCCTCGGTGATCTCCCGAAGCTGGTTGATTTTTGGCTCGTCCAAGAAGCCCATAATCTTTATATGCCCCCAAACAACAAACGGCCTTTCGGCCGTCGAGTGGTTCGCTAACTTCGTTCAACCCTGCCAAACCCCTAAAAAAGGGGAAAAAAAAAGTAGGCCGGGAAAGGGCCCACTTTTGGGACTGCCTTGAATTCGAGCACTGTTTTATCAGAAAGTTCTGGTGATGGCAAGGGGTAAGGCCCGAAAAGGCCGGTAAATAAAAGGTTTTTGGAAAAGGAACGGCTTAAAAAAGGGAAACTTGCTTGGAGTCGGGAATGTCCTTCAAACAACCGTGGGTTTTCAGGATTTCCACGACGTTCTTGTTCACCCCGCAACGCTCCACCAGGTCCTCAATGGAACTGAAGGGTCCTTTTTTACGTTCTACAACGATGGCTTCGGCCGCGGTTTCCCCCAAGCCGGGCAACCCTACCAAGGGAGGGCGAAGCGCCCCATCCTCCACCTGGAATTGGTGGGCACCCGACTTGAAAAGGTCGACCGGATGAAATTTCAATCCCCGGGCGTACATCTCCTCAGCCACATCCAGCACCGAGGCCTCGTCCAGTTCCTTGGCGGTGGGTTTTTCAATGGAGCGAATGGTCTTGACGCGGTCCTTCACCCTTCCCAGTCCGTCGCAGGCCACGGTAGCGTCAAAGCCGAAGGCCTTGTTGGTAAAGTAATCCGCGTAGAAGGCCAGTGGATGGTGGACCTTAAAGTAAGCGATCCGGAAACTCATGATGCAATAGGCCACCGCATGGGCCTTGGGGAAAATGTACTTGATCTTCTTACAGCTGTCGATGTACCAGGAAGGAACCTTGGACGCCTGCATGGCTTGTTCATATTCGGGTTTCAGGCCCTTCCCTTTGCGCACGTCTTCCATGATCTTGAAGGCTAGGGCCTCGTCCATCCCCCGGGCCACCANNATGAGGTCCTGAGCGTTGCCCAGCCAGACATCGGTGCCATGAGCCAATCCCGAAAGCCGTCCCAAGTGCTCGAACTTGGTGGGTTTGGTGTCCCTCAACATGTCCATGGCAAAATTGGTCCCGAACTCGGGCACGCCCAGGGTACCCAGGTCCTTGTCGATTTTTTCCTTCAGGTTGAGGGCCTTGGTCGAAGAGAAGAGGCTCATGGTTTCCGGGTCGTTTAAGGCAATGCCAATGGCCGAGACGCCTGTCATCCCCTCCAGCCGCTTCAAGCTGGTGGGATTGTCATGACCCAGGATGTCGAGCTTCACCAGGCAATCGTGCATGCTGTTGTAATCAAAGTGAGTAGTGATAACATCGCCATCCTTATTGTCCGCGGGAAATTGCACGGGACAAACGTCGGTGATTTCCATTTCCTTAGGCAAGATCACGATGCCGCCGGGATGCTGGCCTGTGGTTTTGGAAACACCCGAGCAACCCTTGACCATGCGGTTCAATTCCGCGTTGCGCGCCTTGCGGCCCGATTCTTCCATGAACTTCTTCACGAAACCGAAAGCGATGCGGTCCTGGACCGCTGAGATTGTTCCCGCGCGAAAGCAATGGTCCTTGCCGAAAAGCTCCTCCACGTACTTGTGGGCGATATGCTGGTACTCGCCGGAAAAGTTCAGGTCGATGTCCGGCATCTTGTCACCCTTGAATCCCATGAAGACTTCGAAGGCAATGGAAAACCCGTCCCGAACGGCGGGCTTACCGCAAACGGCACAGTTTTTTTCGGCCAGGTCCACGCCCGCCATGGAGGTGGGGTTGGGGGGGAACTCGAACCAATGCCCTTCCTTGCAGCGCCAATGGGGCATCAGGGGGTTGACCTCGGTAATGCCGCAGAGAAAGGCCGCGAAGGAACTTCCCACGCTTCCCCGGCTTCCCACGATATAACCATCGGAGAGGGATTTTTTCACCAGCTTCATGGCGATAACATAAAGGGTGGCGAACTTATTATTGATGATGGCGTCCAGCTCCTTGTTTAAACGCTTTTCGATAAAATCCGGTAGTGGTTTTCCGTAAAGACGATAAGCTTCCTGGGTGGCCGTTTCCTTTAACAATTCGTCCGCCCCTTCCCACACCGGAGATAGGGTATGGGTGGGCAGGGGTTCCACATCCTCGACCATGTCCGCGACCTTGTGGGGATTGGTAACCACTAGTTCGTGGACAATATCCTGGTCAAAATAGTCGAAATCTTTTTTAAGCTCATCGGTGGTCTTGAAATAAAGGGGGGCTTGTCGCTCCACACCGTAACCCATTCCCGATTGCAGAATTCTCCGGTAAACCTCGTCCTGGGGCTCAATGAAGTGGGAATCTCCCGTGGCGAGGACCATTTTCCCCATCTTTTTGCCGGTGTCGTAAAGAACGCGGGTGAGACCCTGGAGCTCTTCCATGCTCTTGACGATTCCATCCTGGATCATAAACTCGTTATTGCCGCAGGGCTGGATTTCCACGTAATCGTAAAAGGGGACGACTTCCTCAAGGGGTTTGTCCTTATGCAGCAAGTGCTGCCAAATTTCCCCTTGCTCGCAGGCCGAACCCACAATCAGACCTTCCCGGTGTTCTTGTAGAAGGGCCCGGGGAATCAGCGGTCTCTTGTAGAAATATTTCATGTGGCTCTCGGAAACCAACTTATAGAGGTTCTTCAACCCGACCTTGTTTTTGACCAACAGGATAATGTGGTAGATGGCCATTCCCTTTTCGCGTTTGAATTCGTCGACCAGATAGCCCTCGATGCCTAAGATCAGCTTGATGCCGTGTTTTTTGGCGGCGGCCTTGGCTTCCGGATAGGCCTGCACCACACCGTGGTCGGTAATAGCGATGGCAGTGTGTCCCCATTTGGCGGCCCGCTCAATGAGGCGCTCGATTTTGGAAAGGCCGTCCATGCGGCTCATCTGGGTGTGGCAGTGGAGCTCGACGCGCTTTTCCACGGCCCGATCCATGCGGCTTTCGGGGGGTGGAACCTTCATGATGTCCCGGGCGTTCAGAACCAGGTCTTCGGCGGAATATTTATTGAAACGCAAGTCCCCCCGCACCCTCACCCAATCCCTTTCCTTGAGGCCACCCTTGAACTTGCCGTCGTTTTCGTGGAAAAAGACCACGTCCAGGGAATCGGCGTAATCGGTGATGGTCATTTTCACCAGGAACCGGCCGCTGCGGGTTTGGAAAGCCTCGTACATGATGATCTCGCCCTGGGCCGTAAACCCGTTTTGCTCGTCGGTGACATTCATGGATTGGGGTTCCTCGGCGATTTTCCTTCCATAGATCATCACCGACATAGGGGCCTTGGGACCCTCCTCAAACCCCGCCGGTTTCTCGGAAGCCGTGACCGTTGGGATTTCCGGAAGCAGGGTGGAATTGATGACCAGTTGGGCCTTCACCTTCACGCCGCAGCGGGTTTGGAGAATTTCCTCGAGGAACTTCACACATTGCTTGCGGTCCAACTGCTGGCGGGCAAGTTCATGAGGCACTTGGAAAGAAACGTCCGCTTCTTTGACCTCTATCTGGCAATGGGAGAGCCAGCCATCGGCGATATCCGCTTCCTCGGTCAAGCAAAAGAGGAAATCCTTCTCATGGGCGGCGACATATTCGGCCGGGGTTACGACGGAAGGCGAATAATGGACATCCAACACCACCCTGCCTACTCCGGGCAGGCTCTCTTTTAAATAGTGGCTGACACTAGCGTAAGTTTCGGCCGGGACAGAGGCGGCCATCTTGAGCCGCAAGACCAGAATGCCCTTTTCGGGATAGACCTGCACACCGAGGATTTCGGACTGGAGGAACCGCTCTTGCTCAAAACATTGAAGGGGAATTTGCTGGAGAAGCCCGTAAAAAGGGGAGGAGGAAGTCTCGTTATCCGCGGTGGGAGTACTTACGGGCGTCATCCTGCCTCCATCGACGGTTTATAGGGGTTTGGGAAGGGCTTGGGGTCAACTCCTTCGAACTATACAACCTATAGATAGGAAGTCAAGAATTTTTCCAGTACAAAACCATTAACCACCAAGGTCACCAAGACCACCAAGAACTTCAAAAATTAAATTCTTTTAGTCAGGTTCTTTCCATCTTCATTTTCTTGGTGCCACTTGTGGCTTTGGCGATCAAACATTTTTACTTTTCTAAGGGTCGAAATAAAATCAGCAACTAAAGAGCAAGGTGACTCCCTTTGTTTAATGTCCTCGTACATCCGAAAGCTAAATTTCACGGATTTCACTCGGTACAAAACACTGTTAATATACATTTAGCATTCAGACTCCAAATTTTTTATGTGCAACCGTATTTAGGAGACAATACAAAATGGGTATTCTTTATCTGGCAGTTTTTGATGTGGCGCTTGCAATTTTTATTTTTTTGTTCAATATGTGCTGGTGTTTTCTTGGGGCGAAAATATTAAATCCTAAATTTATCGATCAATTTTGGAAGCCTGGATTACTTAGACTATTTCTCGGCTTCACTAACTTTCTTTTTATGCCCGATTACTTCATCAATAACCAAAGAAACTTTCCAAATCTTCATTTTTTCCAACCTTACACCCACCTAAATTTAGAGTTAGCCAAACTCCATTTTTGTATTTTTTCCGTATGGTTCATAACAGGCATTTTTATTGCGACGCTAGGTTCCAATTTCAAATCTTCACTTGGAATATTGTCAAAAACGAGATTTTGGCTTTGGGTTGTTTTGGGTTCATTAATAACTATTACGCTAACCCTCATTATCATCTTTACACACAATTTTATTATTTCAGGACCCGCTTCTGGCTAAGATTTTGACGAAAATTTGAAGCCGCTAAAAGCACTTAAGGATCAAAATAAATCCCTAACCCCCAATGGTTGTCGTTCAGGCGGTAGAACTGGCCATACTCGCTATTGCCGTTGTAGTACAAAACCGCCAACCGGATCGCCGGGCTTGTTTCCTTTTTCCATTTCCACTGAAGTCCCCATTGGAAAGAATGGTTCACGACACCGCCAGCTTCATCTTTTATTTTGATGTCGTAAGCGAAATAACCCCGCCCCGCCGTTCCCCCAATAAACCCGAAAGAATCGGTGTAAAGTTCCGTTCCCCAATGGATAAAGAACGGCTTTTCGACAGGATCGATATGCCCCCAATAGCCCACTCCGGCATAAAACCGGAAATTTTCCGAGGGTTGAAAGGAGGTCGTGAAACGGAAGCTTTCGCGCGTATAGATGAATCGCTGAACGTAATCAAAAAGCTCATCTCCCAAATGGGAGCTAAAATGCACATACTCCAGGCGGTGGGAAACCAGGCCGGAGGACTGGCTAAAATAGACCCCCAATTGATAGTCGCTCACCCGTTCGGGAAATGCGTTGTAAATCAAGTAGCCGTTTTTCTGGACCACCCGCAAGGGATAGGAAGTGTAATCGGCGTTCCCCAGGCCAATGTACCCCGCCCCCATAATTCCCATTCCCCACCGGCTTTCATCCGCCGGGTGCCACTGGAGCAACTCAATGGAGGACCCGATGGCCCCCTCATACGAATTGGGGCCGTCCTGGATAACCGCGCCGTAATGGGGTTCCCGAGGATCGCCGATGAGGGACGCGAAGACGAGTTGATTAGGTAGGAAATCCAAATGTTCCTCCCCCGCAAAGACAACACAAAATATTAACCAGAGAGACACAGAGACACAGAGAAAGGCGAATTTTTTTAGGGTTTTATTTTTTACAGAAGGGTTTGTCAACATGTGTCTCTGTGTCTCTGTGGTTAAATTTTCAGGGATCAAAATAAACCCCCACCGCCCAATGCTCGTCGAGGGCCTGGTAAAACTGTCCAAATTCGGAAAGTCCGTTGTAATAAACAAGTGCTAACCGAAGCGCGCGGGATTCATCCTTCTTGAACTTCCATTGAAGTCCTATTTGGGCAGTCTTGTTCAAAGTCCCGCTGGCCTGGGCTTTCCATTTCAAGTGGAAGGTCCCATATCCCCTCAAAACAGTCCCAATAAAATCCAGGGGTGGTGAATAAATCTCAGTGCCCAGGGAGGCGAAAAAGGCATTGTCATTCGGATAGAGGTTTTCCCAAGCGCCAATCCCGGCGTAAACCCGCAGGTTTTCCGAAGGCTGAAAGGATGTGGTGAAATTGAAATTCTCACCGTTATAAATCATGGGTTCCTGGCTTCCCTCGTAAGAATCCCCCAAGTGGGAGCTTTGATGGACGAATTCCAATCGGTGGGAAAAAAGACCCGAACTTTCGCTTAAATACATCCCCGCATACCAATCGTTCGCCCTTAGGGGAAAGGCCACTCCTTCCACACCCAAAAGAATAAAACCCGACCCCAAAACACCCCAGCCCCATTGGGTTTTATCCGAGGGTGAGTGTTGGAGCAGTTCCAGGGTTGTGCCAATCGCCCCCTCAAATTGGGCTTGGTTGGTATAGGCAATGACGTTGGTTTGGGGTTCCCGGGGGTCACCGATGAGGGGCTGGAAAAGGGGGTGTACGGGCAGGAAAACCCATTGTTCCTCAGCTATTGCGGTAACCGGCCAAAACAAAACAAAGGCTATTAACCACCAAGGCACCAAGAACAACAAAGATTTAATTTTTGGGTTTTTAGAGAAAGATTTTGGGCCTAACTTGGTGCCCTTAGTGCCTTGGTGGTTCATCAGGGTTTCAATATTTTCTCATAGGCTTCGATCATGCGTTTGGCCATGGAAGTGGAGGACCATTTGTCGGCCTCAGCGAGGGTTTCGGATTTCTTCTGGGCGTAAAGGGCCTTGTCGGTGAGCATCCGGAAAACCGCCTCGGTAAACTCATCCATGTCCAATTTCGTGGTGAGTCCTCCCCGGCCTGATGCCATCACATCCTTGATTCCCATTTCCGCGACCGCCACCACGGGCGTTTCGGCGGCCATGGCCTCCGTCACCACCAGTCCTTGGGTTTCAGTGATGGAGGCGAATACGAAAAGGTCGGACCCGTCATAGCAGTCCCGCCAATCCTCCTTGCTGAGGTAACCGGCGAAATGGACGTAATCATTCATACCCATATCCAGGGCCATTTTTTCCAGATGCTTCTTGGCGGCCCCTTCCCCGGCGATGAGGAACTGTAAATTGGGCACCCGGGGCTTGAGGCGATGAACCACCCTCATGAGAAAATCGATGTTCTTTTCCTCCGCCACGCGGCCCATAAAAAGGACCACCTGGTCCTCGGGCTTATAGCCTTTCATCTTGCGGAATCTTTCCCCATCACGGTCCTTGAACCTGTCCAACCGGATTCCCGTGGGAATCACCTCGACCGGTTTGGTCACGTTATAGCTTAAGAGCACGTTTCGCATTTCGGTGGAAGGGGTGATTAAAAGGTCGCAAGCATTGCAGTAGCGCCGGCTGGCGCTTTTGGCGTACCAGACGCTGAGGGCCTTGGGCATAAACCAAAGGTAATGCTCCACATAAGCCGCGAAAAGGGTGTGATAAGTATGTACGACTTTCGCCCCGGATTTTCTCGCCCACTTGACCGCCGGTCCCCCGATGGTAAAGGGGGTTTGGGTATGCACAATGTCGTACTTGTTGTCGATGAATTGCTGGACGAGTTTCTTGTCCTTCCAAGGCATTCCCAACCGGTCCTCGGGGTCAAAAAAGAGGTAGAAGGAGGGAAACCGGTAAATTTTCAGGCCATTAGTTTCATCGATGTTATTGGGGAAAGCCGGTGCGTAGATGTGGACCTCATGGCCCAATTTGACGAATTCCTCGGCGAATATCTGGGTAGAGGTGGAAACACCATTAATGCGGGGGAAATAGGTGTCGGTGACTAACGCGATTTTCACTCAAAACCTTTCAAAATCATTTTCACCAAAGAGACAAAGAGATCACAGAGTACATCTTAAAAATCGAATTAGATCAAAAGATTTTTCGGTTTTAAATAAATGGATTCTTGCCTTACTCGGTGTACTCCTTGCCCTACGTGGTAAAAGCCTTACGGGGCGCAGAGCTTCCATTCCTCAACGGCGAATTCCTTCACCTTGTCCAAAACCTGGGCCGGGGGAACCTTGGCGGGTTCCTTTTCCCGGCGTCTTTTTACTTCGATGACGCCTTCCTTCAACCCTCGGGAACCAACCCGTACTGACAGGGGCATTCCCAGCAAATCGGCGTCCTTGAATTTGAACCCGGCCGAGGAATCGGCGCGGTCATCATAAAGGACCTCGTAACCGGCTTTCTTTAAATCCTCGTAACATTGGTCGGCCACTTTGGCCACCTCAGGCTCGGCGGGGTTCAAGAGAAGTAAATGAACCTGGTAAGGGGCCAAAGAAATGGGCCAGAGAATACCCTCGGCATCATTATGTTGCTCGATTGCCGCCGCCACGGTACGGGTAACCCCGATACCGTAACAACCCATGACTGCCTCATGGTCCTTGCTGTCCTCGCCCAAGTAAACGCACTTCATGGATTTGGAATATTTAGTGCCCAATTTGAAAGTCTGGCCTACTTCAATACCCCGCCCGGCCTTTAGTGGCTTTCCGCATTTGGGGCAGCCATCGCCTGTGACCACGCTTCGAAAGTCGTTGTACCAGGGAGCGGCGCAATCACGGCCGATTTCAACATGAACCAAGTGCTTATCCTTAACGAGCGCGCCGGTCACGTAATCATGGCCGTCCTTCAAGGCGTTATCCGCCAGGATCTTGACTCCTTTGAGACCCACCGGCCCGGCAAAACCCACTGGGGCGCCAGTTACTTCCATCACCTTCTCCGCCGGGGCCAGCACCAATTCCGTGGTGCCCAGGGCGTTTTGAACCTTGACCTCATTGACCTCGTGGTCTCCGCGAATCAAAACCGCTATGGGTTTGCCGTCGGCCAGGAATATCAGGGTCTTGATGAATTGGGAAGGGGGAAGTTTCAACAAAACTCCCACATCCTCCACAGTGTATTTCTCGGGAGTGTCTACAGTGGCAAAAGCTTCGGTGGTCGCTTGGGAAACTGCGGCCGGGCTTGGCACGCCTGCGGCCTTTTCCATATTGGCCGCGTATCCGCAGGCCTCGCACATAGCGATGGCGGCCTCGCCAGAGTCGGCCAGGACCATGAACTCATGGGTGAAGCTCCCGCCGATCAGGCCCGAATCCGCCTCCACGGGGGAACAAAGTAGTCCGCATCGTTTGAAGATCCGCTTGTAGGCCTCGAACATGATCCAATAGGTCTTGTCACAAGCCGCGTCATCCACGTCGAATGAATAGCCATCTTTCATCAGGAATTCACGGCTTCGCATGACGCCAAAACGGGGCCTCACCTCGTCCCGGAATTTGGTGGCGATCTGAAAGAGGTTCATGGGCAGTTGCTTATAGCTCTTGAGTTCACGGCGGACCATGTCGGTGATGACTTCCTCGTGGGTGGGCCCCAGGGCGTAATCGCGGTCATGGCGGTCCTTGACCCGCATCAGTTCTTTACCGTATTTCTGCCAGCGGCCGGTCTCTTGCCAAAGCTCGGCGGGGGTCATGATAGGCATGAGGACTTCCTGCGCGCCGGCCCGTTCCATTTCCTCCCGGATGATCTGGTTCACTTTCAGGATCACGCGCTGACCCAGGGGCAGGTACTCGTAAAAACCGGAAGCGACTTTCCGCATCAGTCCGGCGCGGAGCATGAGCTTGTGGGAGGGAATTTCGGCCTCGCCGGGCGTTTCCTTGACGGTTGGGATGAAGGCTTTGGACACTCGCATTAGGCTTCCTCAAAAGAAATTTGAACCACCAAGGGCACCAAGCTCACCAAGAAAGGCTTCGGCAGAAACAAAAGATTGATGGCAGAGATAAAAAAATAAGGCCACGGCACTCCGTGACCTCTTTAGAGACACTATTTTCTTCGAACAAGCTATTTCGGCAAGCTAATTTATTGGGTGTCTTGGTGAACTTGGTGCCCTTGGTGGTTCAAAAGCCTTTAAGCCTTTTTGGCTGTCTTGTCGATCTCGGCTGCTCTCTTCTTGATTTCTTCGATCAAATTCGGCACCAGTTCTTCTTCCTTCAGGCGTGTTTTAATCTCGCCCTTTTCGAAGATGACCCCGTGGCCCTTCTCCGCGCACAAGCCAACATCCGCCTCGGCACCCTCGCCCAACCCATTCACCACACATCCCATGATGGCGACGCGCATGTTTGTTTTCATGGTCAGGGTGGCAGTTTCAACGGCGTCCACCATTCCCTCAAGGTCCACATGGCAACGTCCGCAGGTCGGGCAAGCCACGATTTCCACGCCTTCCTTCCGGAAGCCCATGGAGCGAAGAAGATGGGTGGCGACTTTGACTTCTTCCACCGGATCGCTGGTGAGGGATACCCGGATCGTATCACCGATGCCGTCAGCCAATACGGCCCCGATGCCGGCCCCGCTCTTGGTGATTCCCTGCGTCTTGGTGCCCGCTTCGGTGACGCCCACATGGAAAGGATAATCGCATTGCTCGGCCAAAAGACGGTAGGACCGGATCATGGTCGGCACATGGGAACTCTTCACGGAAATGATCATGTTGTGGTAGCCCAAGGACTCGATGAACTTGATGTGCCGCATTGCCGATTCCACGATGGCTTCCGGCGTGGGATGCCCGTATTTCTCGAGCAGGTCTTTTTCCAGCGATCCGGAGTTAACCCCGACCCTCATGGCCACGTTGTATTTCTTGCACTTCTCCACTACCTGGGCCAAGCGGTCCATACCTCCGATGTTACCCGGGTTGATGCGAATCTTATCCGCGCCCTCGTCAATGGCGTCAAGAGCGATCTGGTAGGCGAAATGGATGTCGGCCACCAAGGGCGTCCGCATTTTGGCTTTGAGTTTTGAAACGGCCTTGAGGGATTTTTGGTTCTCGACCGTCACCCGGATAATCTCGCAGCCCGCGTCCTCCAGCCGTTTGATCTGGTCGAGGGTTTCATCGACCTCGTAAGTGAGGGTATTGGTCATGGATTGGATGGAAATGGGCGCGTCGCCGCCCACTTGGACCTTGCCTACCATCACGGGGCGGGTTTTGCGGCGCTTTATTTCGTAGAACTGATCGGACACAAAAGGACTCCTGAATTCAAGATTTGTAGATTATCCGACAGGTGAGAGTTTGTTTCAAGGCGGGAAAACCTTCTAATGCCTATCGTTCCATGGCGTAATTGAATTTTTCGCTGGATTAACGAACTAAAAGCACTCGTTTGTTTTTCACCTTAAAGGGATTTACCATCTGGATTACGTAACCCCCGCTGGCGCAGGAATCGCCGTGCTTATTGATGCCGTCCCAAAGGTAAGAAGAGGAAAAAGACCCCGTCAGCCGGCGTTCATCCAGTGTCCGGATATGTTCCCCGGCCGTGTTATAAACGTTCAAGGCAAAATCCCCGCCAATATCGCTGCAATAGACCACATAAATGGAAACCGATTCTTGGCCGGGGTTGAATAGGTTTTTCGAGACATAGAAGGTGTCGCAATCCGTGGGAAAGGTGGGGGTGATAGTAGGAGTAAATGTTATTTGGGGGGTGTTGGTGATCGTGGAGGTTAAAGTGGATGTCGGAGTAAGGGTTGGAGAATTGGTTAGGGTCCTAGTTGGTGTAATTGTCGGTGAGTTGGTAGCTGAGCTGGTATTTGTTTGAGTTGGACTATTGGTGGCGGTTGAGGGAGGGGTTCTGGTTGGCGTCGGGGTAGGGCTGTTGGACGCTGTGTTGGTTGGGGTTTGGGTTGGTGTATTGGTGGCCGTGTTGGTAGGGGGAAGGGTTCCAGTATTGGTGGGGGTATTGGTCGGGGAATTAGTGGGGGTTGGGGTAGCGGTATTGGTCGGCGTTACGGTTTGAGCGCAAATCGAACTGACGTCAATTTTAAGGGCGAAAGCATCGCCACCGTACCCGGTTCCCCCAGCATAGGTTGTCTGATAGGAGCCGCCAGTCGTGAGCATTCCACCAAGGGTGTATCCCGCAGTGTAAAGGTTGCCAGCCGGATCCTGGGCGAGCCCATAGCAAAAGGTATTGGTGGTAGAGCCTAAGAAAGTTGAAAAAACCAATTGGGCGGCCCCGCTGAGGGAAGGATTCAGGACCGTCATGAAACCCGCGAAGCCGCTTGAGCTGTACCCGGTTTCGAAAGCTCCGGCTGTCATGGGAAAAGCAGAATAGGAAGTCCCTCCGACCACGTAAATATCGCCACAATTATCAAGTGCAATACCCCTTCCATAGGCCGCCCAACTCATAGAGGAACTCCCTGCCTGTTCCAGATAGGTGGAATAAAGGAGAGATGACCCGTTGGCGCTCAATTCCGCGACAATAGCGTTTAGACCCGCCACATAGGTCGGACTGTATGCCCCCGGCGTTGTCGGGTATACCCCGCCCGCATTGGAACCGGTAATGTACACATTCCGGCTTGCGTCCAAGGTGATTGCGTACCCATAACCAGTACCGTTGCCAAGGTAGGTTGAAAAAACCAAATCCGCCGCGCCCAAACCAGCGGGATTGAGTTTGACCACGAATATGTCATAGTTCCCCACAAAACCAGGCTGATAGGATCCCGCTGTTGTCATGAAGGGGCCTGCCTTGGTGCCGCCCACTACATAAGTGTTTCCGTTCCCGTCGACTTTGATAGCATAGTTGTCGTCCGGAATGTTACCGCTTCCAATGACGCCCAGTAAGGTGGAATAAAGCAGATCTGAGGCCCCCCCACTGGCGGGATTGATCTTGGCGATGAAGACATCATCGTTGCTGGAGCCGTTGCTAATGGTCCTAAAGGCCCCGGTGGTCGTTGGAAAAACGGCGGAATTGGTCCATCCGGTTATACAAGCCACTCCGCCCGCGCCCAAATCAATTCCCGATCCGACTTCCCACCCGGTTGACCCCAGATAGGTGGAATAAAGCAACGACGTCCCGGCCGGGTTCATTTTGGCAAGGAATGCGTCCCCAAAATAATAATCCCCGCCGGCACCACCGAAGGCGGTTTGATAAGCCCCCGGGGTCGTGGGAAATGCGGTTCCGGCTTGTCCCGTCACGTAAGCGTCCCCGCTCCCATCCACCGCGATCCCTTGCCCATAATCGGTGTCCGTTCCGCCGATATAGGTGGAATAAATTAGGGTGGATCCGGTCGGATCCAACTTGGAAACGAATACGTCGCTCAACCCGGTATAAACCTTGGCTCCAAAAGTTGTCTGATAGGCCCCGGGGGTAGTGGGGAAATTTCCGCTACTGGCGCCGGTCAAGTAGGCATTCCCCGCGCTGTCAACAGCGATGGCATTGGCACCGTCCGCCCCTGACCCTCCCAGATAGGTTCCGTAACTCAAGACCGGATCAATGATCAGTTTCCTGGTCTTGTCGTAATTTTCGACCTCAAACCCCAATTCCCGGTCGCCAGTGGGAATGTATCTTCCTTTCAAGGGTGTCCGAATTCCCTTATCATCCTGATAAACCACCGGCGCTTGAAAAACCACGTCTCTTCCCTTGATGGCTAACCGTAAGTTTCCATCCCCGTCTACCCGCGCGCTGTCCGCCCCCACGTAATTAATCCTAATCACGCCAGGATCGCCGCCCGGCTTCACCTCAAAGTCATACTCCAGTCTTCTCTGGTTGCCGTAGTAAGTCATATCCACTCCGGGATATGCCTCATGCATGGTCACTCGGCCGAATTGGGGGATTTTCGTGACCCATTTGGCGGGGTCCGATCCGATAAAGTAATTGGTGATACCCGGCAAGGCCTCCAACCCCTCAAACCGGGCCCGGGTATTAACACCCTTCAACTGGAGCCGCAGGATATCCGGCGGGGGCTGTCGCTTGGGTCGCGAAAAATGGCTGTTCGGATGGAGTGGATATTCGTCCACATGTTTCTTCAACAACAATACCGCCTCGGTTCCGGTCAAGAACAAGGAATATCCCCCGCCATGGGAAAGGAATTTTACCTGGGGATCTTCCTGCCCTTGATTGGGCTCAAAGGCCAACGGCAACTGGCCGTAGTTCTGATTCAACTTTAGTTGGGTGGAAGAATTTTTAAAATTATTGGGGTGATTGGATTTGACGAAAGAATCTTTTTGCGGCAAGCCTGCCGCCGAAGCCAAAGGGGCAATACCCATGGGCCCAACCAGCATTTGGCTTGCCAAAAGAACCGAAAGGATTCGTTTGGTTAAAATAAAATATTTTTTATTGAGTGTAAGCATTAAAAATCCAATGAAATGCCTGACTTATATATTCAACTATTAAAATTGATCCCTAATATTACCGCCAATTAGTCGTCTTTGCAGTATTTGCTCACGGGGGATAAAACCCAAACTACGACGAAAATCTTAAGAAAACCCTATTTTAACCGTTATTTCGACCCCTGCCCCTTGAACCATGTACCTACCTTTGAATAAGTAATTTCATTACTTGGTGGGTTTCGGAGCCACTGGATTTGAGATAAATAACCACGTAATAAAGACCGTTGGCCAGGTTGAGGCCCGCTTTTCCCCAATCGAGCGAATAGGAATTCTGCCCCAAGGTAGTCGCCAGGGCATCGTCCTCGAATATTTTCCTGAAAGATAGCGTAAAGATTTTAACCTTCACCTGGTCTGTGGGGTTTTTCAAACTGTAGTAAAAACCTAATGGTGTTGAGTCTTTCACCGGATTGGGGAAAAGCGTCAGCAGGCTGGAGGGTGTTACCGTTTGCGCCGCCAAGGAACAAGTGGGAACCACCGTCAGGTTCGAAACGACGGCCACTGGCAGGGCCGCCTGGGTATTATTCAAGCTGGCTTCGATAAAATAACATCCAGGTTGGACGAAAGCACTGGCGTCATCTTTCCCGTCCCAAACCAGGGTTAATCCATTGCTTGAAATGATAGCAACCTGACTATTCGGAACACCACCCACATTCGGGATAAATGCGTAAGCGGAAAGCTGGAGACCCGCCAGTAAATTGGGGTTGATCAAAGCTGAATCGGCGGTGTAACTGTACAAGTGCCGGATCACCACGCCCGAATTGTTATAGACATCCACCTTTACGGTCGAGAAGGTGGTCGCGGGAGTAAACGTGATGGTGGGCGTGGCGGTGGGGCTATTGGTTGGGGTGGAAGTTAACCAGGTGCCCGTGGGCGTGGGAGTAAGGGTGGGGGTAGGGCTTGGGGTCGGCGTGAAAGTGGAGGTATTGGTCGGCGTCAAAGTGGCCGTGGGGGTCACCCCGGCGGCGGTGTAAAAGGCGATCTGGTCCAACTCAACGTTGTAACTTTTGCCCCCGAATTGGGTCGCGAATTGAATACCGGTGATGTCCGTTCCGGTTTCGGTTGGCGGCAGGCCGGTTTGAGTTCCCCAACCCTGGGTCACCATGGCTGAGAAAGGAATCTGGTAAAAGGTCCACTTGCCCGTGGGTGGTGTTATGTTCACCCCATAATTGTCGTAATCGGTGACCGACTGATTATCCACCATCATGCGGTAAGTATTGCCGTCCCCATAAATCCAGAATTGAAGCCCGATGATCCCATATCCGCTCAAGTTATAGGCGACGGGCGGCCAACCCGGGCTGATGGTGCTGATAAACCCTGAATATTCACTGCTGGCCGCCATGGTTCCGGTTATCCGAACCGCGTAATTGGTCCCCGCCGCGCCAGGGGCTGCCGCCCCATATTGAATACCGATGGTGCTTCCATTGGTATCCACGTAGGTCCCCCAGGTACCTCCCCAGAGATTGGTACGGGCGGGAGGGGTTCCGTCCCGGGTCAAATCCTCGAAATCGTCCACCAAGGTGACCGTGCTATAGTTAGGCGTGGCGGTCAGGGTGGGGGTATTGGTAGGTGGCAAAGTATTGGTAGGAGTCGGGGAAATAGTTGGCGTATTGGTGGGTTGGCCCGAGTTCGTGAACTGCAAAACAGTGATGGAATAGGGTTGGAAGACCACGGGAAAGGAACTGGTGCCGCCCGTAAGGAAGGTAACTGCGGTAGGAGCGGTATCCGGGTTCGCGTGGTAGGGTGTCGCACCGGTCGTCACCCACTGGTAATTGGTTGAACTATAAGTCCAACCATTAGCATTATTAGGTGTGAAGGGCAAACCTGTGATCCAGGTGTTATAGGTGTTTGTAGGATCCTTATTGATCACGATAAGGGAGACAATCCCGTCAGGCCGGTAATCGGAATAAGCCGCGAAAAGAGGAGCCGTCGGACCATTAACAGTGGTAGAGATTAATTGGTGGGAATTGATGTCACCCGGTTTGGCCCAATCATTAGTCATCATCTGCATGGCCCAATAGGTGGCGTGGGCCTGGTACTGGTAAGCATCATTTTTGACGTTTAGGTATCCCAGGTCACCCCCCGTTGGGCTGGTGGTTCCACTTCCCCCATTCAAGGTATCCCAAAGGTTGCTGAACCCCCTGTTCCCAAAATCGGTGATGAAATGCCCCAGGGCGTCGGCCACCCAAAGGCCGTTCCCCAGTTGTACCTGAAAGTTTAAGTCGCTGGGATCCACGTTGTATTCACTCATGAGGACAGGCACCGTGGTTGGGCTTGCGACACCTGCGGCGGCAAGCCATCCGTTTAATTGTCCCGGGTAGGCATCCAGTGTCGAGGTGCTGGCCAAAGCCGAGGCTGGGGTATAGGGGTTTGAGGCAGTGCCGTAATTGGGATACCAGTGGTAGTCGATGGCGTTTAAGTGGTCAATCTTCCCCTTCGCGGAAAGAATGCTGATGAAGTCGTGTACCACACCGTTACCATCGTACATATTGGAGGAATCCCCAAAGCCACCTCCCACCGGGCCGGTAATGATGATGCTGGGATCCACCGCCTTCATGGCATCGTAATATTCGATGTAGCGCCTCACGTAATCCTGCGTGGGAATAGGCCCGCCCGTTTCCCAAGTCCCTTCTGTTTCATTCCCGATCTGCCAATATTTTATCCCGTAATTTTTTACCTTGTTGGCGTAATTCACCCAAGCCGCTGCTTCTTGGGGTGTCCCGGTACCGAAGTTAACGGTGATTAAGGGAATGGCGTGCTGAGGTGTAAATGCGTTCGCGTAAGTCATAAAGGATTCAAAATCCGTGCTTCCAGGAGGGTTCGTGGTGTAGTTCATGGAACTCGCCGGATCCGTGCTGGAAACAGTTCCCTGGCTTGTGTTATTGCTGACCTGAGCGGCTCCGTTATAAACCTAGATTTCGGCAATGGCATAGGCGGGGCCGCTTATGGTGACCGAACCCAAATTGGCAGTCACCGACGCGGAAGAAGCGGTCATGAGAATGCGGGCGTACCGGGTATACACAGGGGTAAAATTGACACCTTGGGTGCCCCCCGTGCCGGTAATGGTTCCGGTCGAAGTGGTCATCCAAAGCGATTCTGGGTTGCTTTGGGCGGGCGAAGCCCAAACGCCACCCGTCCAATACTGAACCTGGAAAGAGCTGGCGTAGGGATTGCCCCAAACGATGGTCACCCCGTTAACACTGACCGCCGACCCGGTCCCGGTCAGGTCCACGTAAGCCCATTGGTGGTTGGGAAAATCCGTATCCACGTTGGACATCCAGGTGGTAGCGGTACTACCGTCGGTGAGATGGGAAGCCGTGCCGTAGCTGGAAGTCGTTCCTCGGAAGGTTTCAAAGTCGGCGAAGCCCGCGGTGTAGGTGGCATTATTCGGCACCCAATAGCCGTTGGAATTAAAAGATCCCGTCCCGTTCCAATGGAAATCGTCAGAGGAAGATCCCCCTGGATAGCGCAAAAAGTAATTCCCCGCCGCTTGGACCTTGGATCGGACGGCCATGTTATCCGTGTTACTGATCCAATAGGCTGTGTTATTGCCGAAAATGCTGATAGGGGCGAAGGATGTAATGGTGGTGCCCGAGTTCACGGTGATGGTGGCGGGGAGGGTTTGACCCTGACTCAGGCTAGGCATGAGGGTTACCATAAAAGACACCCAAGCCAGCACATGAATATTTAAAAATAGAGGCTTTAACCGCATGTTTTTTCCAAACCCACTTAAGTTAAAAGAAAAAAGCCGAATCTATTGATTCGGCCTTAGGAATTATACCTTTTAACCGTTTTTACCGCAGGATAAGCAACTTCATCACCTGGTGGGTTTCGGAGCCGCCGTTATTGATGTAAAGGACTACATAATAAAGACCGTTGGCGATACCACCCACCTGGTTCCAATCCAGGTCATAAACCTGTCCCCCGGTGGCGGCAGGCAAGCTGTCATCCTCGTAAATTTTTCGGAATGACGTGGTGAAAATCTTGAGCTTGACCTGTCGGGCTCCCTGGCCCACCTGGTAGGAAACCTTGACGGATGCATCCCCTAACAGGGGATTGGGATAAATCCCGATGGTTCCCGGCGTTGAGGTGGGTGTTCCCGTGAGGGTCGTTGTAGGTGTCGCGGTGAAAGCCACTATCGTAACGGCCGAATTGGAATAAAATTCGGTGTTCGGTTGAACCAAGTCTAAATTTCCATTGGTTAATAAAACGGTCCCGACTGAAACACTATTATTGACGGTGACGCTAAAACTTAAGGTGTAACTATTCGGAACGAGGTTGTTCAAATTCCAAATCACCGTTTGCCCCGAATTCGTGCCCACCGGATATCCGACGGTAAATTGTCCAAAGGTCAAATTAGCCGGCAGGATGTCCGTCACCGCCACCTGGCCGGTGGAGCTACCCGTGACCGTGATGGACAAGGAATAGGTCAGGATTTCCCCCGGACTGGCGTTGAAATTGGAAACTTGTTGGGAAAAACCTAGAGTCGGCACTGGGGTAAAGGTAGGAGTGGAAGTGACTGTGGGAGTGAAGGTTGCGGTTTGAGTGAAAGTTGGGCTGGGCGTGTTGGTCGCGGTCGGGGTATCCGTCGGCGTGGAAGTAAAGGTGGCAGTAAAGGTTTGGGTTGGAGTAAAGGTGGAGCTTGGCGTTGACGTGGTTGTGGAAGTTGGGGTGGAGGTCGAAGTGTTAGTAGCGGTGGATGTCGGCGAAAAGGTGCAGGTGTTCCCCAAACCATTCATGCAAGACGTGTTGGTAAAAGTGGGAGTCAGAGTCAAAGTTTGGGTGGGCGAATTGGTTAAGGTATTAGTCGGGGTCAAGGTCGGGGAAACCGTTGGAGAATTGGTGGGAGTTACGGTCGGGGTAAGGGTAGGAGAATTCGTAGGGGTTCGGGTGGCGGTCAGGGTGAAGGTGGAAGTGGGGGTATTAGTAGCAATTCCTGAATTGGTAAATTGAATGACGTTGATGGAATAGGGACTGAAGGTCACTGGGAAAGAAGGGGAAATCCCCGTTAACACGGCTGTCGTGGGCCCGGTGTCGGGGCTGGCGTGATAGGGTGAGGTTGTGGTTTCCCAGGCGTAATTGGTGGCGTTTAAAGTCAAGTTGAGCGCCGTGGAATTCGGGACGAATGGGCCAATATTAAGGGTCGTGTTATAGCTGTTGGTGGGGTCCTTGTTGACGACGATCAGGGAAAGAATTCCATCGGGCCGGTAATCGGCGTAGGAAACCAAGGTGGCCGCGCTACTCGTATCCGAAACCAATTGGTGCATGTTGGAATCCCCGCCAATGGCCCAATCAGTGGCTATCATTTGCAAAGCCCAGTAGTTCGCCCTTGGTTGGTATTGGTAGGTTCCGGCTTCCACTTGGAGGTAACCCTGGTCGCCCGTGGTGTTGTTAGTCGTGTCCGTGGAACCGTTTAGGGTATCCCAAATGTTGGTGTATCCCCTCGGTCCGAAATAATGGATGAATTCCCCCAGCCAATTGACCAGCCAAAGCCCGGTGGGAAGTTGGTTCATCAAGAGCGGCGTGCCGGCGTTAACATTATATTCACTCATCAACACTGGAATTGTCGGGCTGACCCCCGCAGTCGAAAGCCAGCCTGCCAGGCTGACGGCGAAGCTGGAAATTTGGGAGGGCGTTCCCAAAGCCGCCGCCGCGGTGGTGCTCCCCGCATACCAGTGGTAATCCAAAGCGCCGATGTCGGCGGTTTTCCCGAGGGTTTTCATCGTGTTGAGGAAGGTTTGGATATAAGTGAGCCCGTCATAGGCGTTGGAATTGTTGTAGGGCCCCCCGACCACCGGACCCGTGATGATGATGGTCGGATCCACCGCCGTCATGGCGTTGTAATATTCGGTGAACCGGTAGGCGTAATCGTCCGCGCGGAAGGGCCCCCCCGTTTCCCAAATGCCGTCCATCTCGTTGCCGACCTGCCAGTACTTGATACCGTAACCCTTGACCGT
Source organism: candidate division FCPU426 bacterium (assembly GCA_003152075.1). Taxonomy (GTDB): domain Bacteria; phylum Oederibacteriota; class Muellerivitia; order Muellerivitales; family Muellerivitaceae; genus PALSA-1180. Next base: position 95,195 of record PLZG01000079.1, on the reverse strand, counting down.
GTTGGCGTAATAAACCCAACTGGCCGCCTCAGAAGGCGTACCCGTTCCCACGTTGACGGTGATGAGGGGGATGGCCTTGGGAGTAAAAGCATTCACGTAGGTCATATAGGATCCAAAATCAAAACTGCCGGGAGGATTGGTCGTGTAGTTCAAGGTGCAGGCCGGGTCCACGCTGGAAACGACGGCCAGGGATTGGGTCTGGTAATTGGTGATGTTCGTGCTGACCTGGGTGGCACCGTTGAAAGCGTAAATTTCCGCGATGGCATAGGCCCCACCCGCCCCCGCCGAACTGGCGGTCATGAGGACACGGACAAAGCGGGTGGTTTCAGGGGTGGAAAAGGTAACCACCGTTGTCCCGCCAGTCGCCCCAGTGATGTTGCCCCCGGGAAAATCCACCCAACTTGCTTCACTGGCCGCTTTATAGGGTGTGGCGTTCGTGGAACCGGTCCAGTATTGCACCTCATAGGAAGTGGCGTAGGGAGTCCCCCAGACGATGCTCACCGCGCTGACGCTGACCGTNNTGGGAATAGGGATGGGTCCCCGCGTTGTTGGAGCCCGTCGTGCCGCAATAGGTTTCATTACCCACAAATCCGTAGCTCCAACTAGTTCCGTTGGGCACCCAATGATGGTTCACGTCGAATGTCCCGGTCCCGTTCCAATGGTAATCGTCCGAGGACGACCCTCCCGGATAACGTAAAAAATAGTTCCCCGCCGCCTGTACGGTAGCGCGGGTGCTGTTATTGGCGGTTTGGGAAACCCAATAAGCCAGGTTGGTGCCAAAGATACTCGCGGGAGCGAAAGAGGTGATAGTCGAGGCGGCGTTCACCGTAATGTTGGCTGTAAGCGTTTGGGCTTCCGAGAACCCCGGCGGGATGAACCCAATGGCGGCCAAGGCCAAAACCAGTCCAATTCGTTTAAAAGAGATAAGATTCATGTAGTCCTGTTTATTCCCTTGAAAATAAAAATTTGGGGTTTTAGCGGCGAACGAGAACTTTCATGACCTTTTGGCTTTGCTGACTCCCGTTTTTCCAGATGATCACGAAATAATAAAGGCCGTTGGATAAATTAAGGTTTGTCATGTTGACGGCCCAGGGCAGCTGAGGGCCTTGGGTTGCAGGCAAAGTATCGTTTTCATATATCTTGCGGTAGGCCAGGGTAAAAATTTTCAACTGAACCTGGTCTGCGGCTTGGTCGTTTTTGTAGTAGAAGTTAATGGTATCCCCTGGATTTTGGTTATCCGGCCACGGATTGGGATAAACCGTGTAAAGGTTGGATGGTGTGGCCGTTGGAGTGGCTGTCGCCGTAGGGGTAAAGGTTAGCGTTGGGGTACAAGGTGTTCCGCTGACCATGCAAGGGGTGTCGGTAATGGTAGGCGTGAATGTCGCGGTAAAGGTGGGCGTAGCAATGGGAGTGGGAGTTCCACAGGAGACCGTGTTGACGGAAGCTGAAAATCCGCTGCTGGAAAAGGGGACTCCTCCCGACCTGAGTTCGTTGCCCGCCTCGATTGCGTGCAGGTACCAGGCAGAGTTGATATAACCGTTTGCTACGCAATAATTAATGAAAGCCAGGATATCCACATCGTTGAATGAGGTAACATTGGTTTTGGCCAGAAAGGCGATGTAGTTCCAACCCCCGACCGGCCCTTCGTAGATATTCCATTGAGTGGGAGAATTGCCGATCGCGACATTGGTAGCCTTCAACGTTCCGGCGGGCCCGGTCCCCGGCATATAATCCAGCCAGATCATCAGTTCCGCGCTGTGGCTGGAAGTGTTGGTGGAGGTGCCGAACCAAATGTCATAAGCCGCATCCCATAAACCAGTGTTGGTGGTAGTAATATTCCAACTACTGGTCACGCATTGGAGGCTGCTGACAAGCATGGGAAGGTTAGTCCCGGGACTACAATTGCCGAAATGACACCCATAATAAATAGCAGGATAAGTGGCGACATTGTCAGAGCAAGGGGCAGGGCCTTCCGTGACGGCAAAATCTCCGGTACTCGTGTTGATATTCATGCATTGGGTACCTGGACAGCTTCCCATGTTCCAGTAGTTAGTCTCGACATTGTAAGAAGGGGAACTGGCCGTGCTAACCGTGTAATATTGGGTGCAGGTATTCACGGTTTGTCCCTGAGCCGGATGGAATGAGCCCAAAAGACTCATCGCCATTAGGGCGAACAGCCATCTAAATACGTTTAAAGGTTGGTTTTTAAAATCGCGCAAGGGTTCCTTCAATTCGGAAGTGTTAATAGCCTGTAAAACCTGCAGAAAATATGCCATCAATTCACAATAAAACAAAGGGAAACCAATCTAACAAACTCATATTAAAAGCGCTTTCAAGCTTATTTCTGACATTTATTGCCGCTTTCAAACTATACCACGTGAACCGGAACCGGTTCCAACTCGCGAAAGCGATTGAGCATCCAAAATGGATAGGAGTAGAAAAGTTTATACTGCCCCCATGGAAAAACAAAATTCTATCCTGGTTTTGGCCGCGGGAAGCCTGGGCGATTCCCTTCTGACGCTTCCAGCCCTCCGGCTTCTTCAATCCCGTTCAAGTGTCACGGTAGCCGGCACTTCCCCCTATTTGTCTTTGGGCGGAAAGTTATTGGGGATAACGGAGGTCATTCCTTTAGACCCACTTCTCCAGGTCTTGTTCTCCAAAACGCCTTTAAGTTCCAAGGATCAAACCTTCCTAACCCGTTTCAAGGAAATCTTTATTTTTTTCAAGGATAAGGATGAGTCTATTCTGGAAAAACTCGCTTCACTATCTGGTATCCAGGTCCACTTCCCCGCCAAACCCTTCACTGAATTTCTCGAGGAAGGCCGCTGGGTGGCCGAATATTGGTTGGAAACCGCTTTTGCCTGTCCCTTACCTCCCAATTGCCCTTTCCGCCAAGCCAAGCTTTTAATCGATGAACCTTTAAAAGAGAAGGGTCGCGAACTCTTGAAATCCTTGAATCTTGCCTTTCCCCTAGTGATTCATCCCGGCAGTGGAAGCCCGGATAAAAACGCTCCCCTTCCCTTCTTTCGGAACGCGGCGGAAAGGGCCGTGAACGAATCACAAAAACAGGTTCTGGTGACTTGGGGCGAGGCGGAAGAAAAGAATTTGGGGATAATTCGCGAGGCTTTCGCGGGTTTAAAAGATGTGGTGGTTCTTCCCAAAACCCTGGCTCTCCAGGATTTGGCGGGAGTCTTTTCCCAGTCAGCGGCTTACTTGGGTAACGACAGTGGGGTGACCCAATTAGCCTCCGCCTGCGGGCTTCGGACCTTCGCGGTCTTCCAATCCACCGATGCCGGGATTTGGGGGCCGCAAGAGGCCATTATTTTGGCGGCCATGAAAAACCTTTACGCATAACAACAATCTTTCACCACGAAGTACACGAAGGTCACGAAGTTAATTCTTTAATAACCATAATGATTTTTAGAGCGAAGAAAGCTCTTAGTTTTTCGAAATGATTTATTTTTTACTTCGCGACCTTCGTGGTAAAAATTTATTTCTTCTTTTTTAACTTTCCCTTTTTGCCCTTGAGGGCTTCCACCAGGGCGTTACCAATCTCACCGGGGCTTTGTGCCACCACGATGCCGGCGGCTTCCAACGCAGCGATCTTTTCCTTGGCCGTTCCCTTGCCGCCCGAAACAATGGCCCCGGCGTGGCCCATGCGTTTGCCCGGAGGGGCCGTCATACCGGCGATGAAGGCCGCCACGGGTTTCTTCATGTACTTTTTCACGTACTGGGCCGCTTCTTCCTCGGCGGTACCGCCGATCTCGCCGATCATGATGACAGCTTGAGTATCCTTGTCTTTATTGAAGGCTTCCAAGGCGTCCAGGTGAGTGGTTCCCACGATAGGGTCGCCCCCGATGCCGATGCAGGTCGATTGTCCCAACTTAAGCTGGGTGACTTGCCAAACGGCTTCGTATGTTAAAGTTCCCGAGCGGGAAACAATGCCGATCTTGCCCGGCTTATGGATGTAACCCGGCATGATGCCCACCTTGGCCACTCCCGGCGTGATGATGCCTGGGCAATTAGGACCAATGAGTCGGGTCTTGGGATATTGCTTCAATATAGAGTTGACCTTAGCCATGTCGTTGGCGGGAATTCCCTCGGTGATGCAGACGATCAACTCGATGCCCGCGTCCGCGGCTTCCAGGATGGCGTCCCCCGCGAATAGGGCCGGCACGAAAATCATGGTGGTATTGGCCCCGGTCTTCTTGACCGCGTCCGCCACTGTGTCGAACACCTTGAAACCTTCCACCTCACTGCCACCCTTGCCCGGCGTGACTCCTCCCACCATCTTGGTGCCATATTCCCGGCAGGCCTTGGAATGGAACAACCCGGCTGAGCCCGTGATACCCTGGCAAATGACCTTGGCGTTTTTTCCTAAATAGACGCTCATGATTTCACCCCCTGGGCCGCGACCACAATGGCTTTAGCCGCCTCGTCCATGCTGGAAGCAAAACTGTATTTCAGTTCGGATTTGGACAAAAGTTCTTTTCCCTTTTCCACGTTGGTTCCCTCCAGGCGGATCACCAGTGGCAGACTCAAGCTCACCTGCTTGGCCGCGTCAATGATACCCTGGGCAATGATGTCGCATTTCATGATGCCACCGAAGATGTTGACCAGGATGGCCTTTACTCGGTTGTCCGACAGGATGATCTTGAAGGCCTCAGTCACCGCCTTGGTGGTGGCCCCGCCGCCCACATCCAGGAAGTTGGCCGGGGAACCCCCGAAATGCTGAATGGCGTCGGCGGTGGCCATAGCCAGTCCTGCCCCGTTGACCAGGCACCCGATATTACCGTCGAGGGAAATATAGGAAAGGCCATGCTCGGCGGCCTGAAGTTCGCGGGGGTCTTCCTCATCAGGGTCGCGCCAGGAAATGTATTCCTTGTGACGGGGCAATCCGTTGTCGTCAAAGGAGACCTTGGCGTCCAGGCAATGGATAGAGCCGTCCTTCAAGACCACCAGGGGGTTCACTTCGATCAGGGAAAGGTCCAAGTCCATGAAGATTTTCACTAGGCCTTGGAAAAGCTTGGCGCCCTGGTTGATCTTGTCCGGGGGTAATCCCAGGCTTAAATGAAGCTGGCGGGCCTGGTAGGGATGAAGACCTTGAATGGGGTCGATATAAACTTTTTGAATGGCTTCGGGCTTATGGGCGGCCAACTCCTCGATCTCGGTCCCCCCCTCAGCGGAAGCCAGGATCACAGGACAACGGTGGGCGCGGTCCAGGACCACGCTGACGTAAAGTTCCTTGGTGTAATCGACCGCGGGGGTAATGAAGATTTTCTTGACGACCTTGCCCTGGGGCCCGGTCTGGGGGGAAATGAGAGTCATCCCCAGGATATCGGTAGCCTTCTGGCTGACTTCCATCTCGTTTTTGGCCAACTTGACGCCGCCGGCCTTGCCGCGGCCTCCGGCGTGAATCTGGGCTTTCACTACCCATGGGCCATTGGGGAATTTTTTGAGGGCCTCATCCACTTCCGAAAGGTGTTTGACCAACATGCCACTCGTGACCGGCAATCCATATTTGGCGAAGATTTCCTTGGCTTGGTATTCGTGAAGTTTCAAAAAAGCCTCCCTCGGCGAAAGGTATGAAACACGAAAAGAAAACCGTCAGTGGAGCTGGTTGTTCATTTTCTCCAGGACCCAACCCCATATGTCGTTGAACACGGCGAACAACATAAGGCACCCAACAAGGACCAATCCCGCTTTTTGATAGGCGTCTTGGATCTTAACCGACAGGGGTTGCCTTTTGATTCCCTCGATAAAGCAGAGCACAATCTGTCCTCCGTCCACTATTCCTAAAGGTAGGAGGTTCATCATCCAAAGCATAAGGGAAATCATAGCGACAGTTTTCAGGAAATCCTCCAACCCAGAGGAGGCGGTTTGGTACATCATTCGTAAGATGGAAATTGGCCCGCCGATATTTTGTTGGAGGGAAATCTTACCCGTGACCAGCTTGCCTAAGCCGTCCAGCATTCCCAGGGAGGCTTTTCCCGTCCAGCCCCAGGCAAGTGAGAGGGATTCGTTGAAACTGTGGGTTTGGGTCAGGGCATCTTTATCATCTACCTGCGGCCCGACACCGATGTATTTCCCGATTCCGTTATAAGACCGGCGAACGGTGAGCTGGTGGGTTACCCCATCCCTCTCAATTTCCAGCTGGATGTCGTCGGAAGCCGCGTTATGAATGGCGTAGGAAACCTCCCCCCATTCAGAAACATTTTTCCCATTGATGGCCAAAACCTTGTCCCCAGGCTTGAGACCGGCCTTTCTGGCAGGGGTCATCAAGTGAACTACGCCGAGAATGGGCGGGTGGTAGGAATAGATTCCCGCGTCAACTTCCGGCTTTTTCAAATCACCCTTGTATTCGACTTCTTTTATTTGGCCGCCGCGCTTGAGGGTCAACAGGGCGGATTTTCCTGGATTTTGCATCATGCCTTTGAACATGTCTTCCAAGGCCAAGGAAAAATTGGTCACCGGGTTATTGTTAATCCTTGTGATTTCATCCCCCGCCTGAAGCCCCACCTGGGCGGCGAGACTATTGGGGGGCACGAAACCCAGGATGGGTTTCTCGTTGGGAATCTTCTCGCCCACGATGAACAAAACAAAAAAAGCGATAAAGAGTGCCGAGAAATAATTCATCCAGGGGCCCGCCAGGAAAATGATGACGCGTTTCCACCAGGAAGCGAAGAGAAAATCCCCTGGCACGGGCGCTTTGGCGTTTATTTCCTCGGCCGTTTGGCCGCTCAAGTCCCCACCCTGGGGTTTGCAGAACCCGCCTAAGGGAATGGAGCCGATGGAATAAAGGGTCTTCCCCCATTTACGGGAAACAATCCGGGGAGGGAACCCGATGCAGAACTCCTCCACTTCCACTCCGAGCAAACGGCAGGCCAGAAAGTGACCCCCTTCATGAATGGCGATCATGAAGCTGAAAGCCAACAGAACTTCCAAAATCCATCCAATGTTTTCCATGGCTTCCTTAATTCAGAATTAAAAATTCATACTTGTCAGCGATGATTTATATCGCTGACGCAGTTTCACGGGCCCAATGATCGGCCCACAATATACCATCGAGGTTTCCGTTTGTCAGGGGCCGGTACTTTCGCAGGGTTTTACCGATGATTTTAGGGATATCGTTGAAGGAAATCTCTTCTTTCAAAAAACGGTTTACCGCCACTTCGTTGGCCGCGTTCAAGACCGCCGGGTAAGTTCCACCCTTTTCCCCCGCCTCATAAGCTAGGTCGACACAGGGAAATTTTCCATGGTCGGGCTTCTCAAAATGAAGCTGTCCAATTTGGGTTAAATCCAGCCGATTGACGGGGGAATTTCCCCGGGCCGGGTAAGTCAGGGCGTATTGGATGGGAATCTGCATATCCGTGGTACCCAGTTGGGCAAGGACTGACCCGTCGATATATTCCACCATGGAATGAATGATGGATTCGGGATGGATCACGATGTCAATTTTCGAGTAGGGGGCCCCAAAAAGATAATGAGCCTCGATGACTTCCAACCCCTTATTCATGAGGGTAGCCGAATCGATGGTGATCTTGGGGCCCATCCGCCAAGTAGGATGCTTCAGGGCTTGCTTCAGGGTAATCTTGGAAAAATGTTTCTTATTCAGGTTCCGGAAAGGACCGCCGGAAGCGGTGAGGAGGATTTTATGGATTTCAGAAGGCTTGGTAGACCCCGCCAGGCACTGGAAAACCGCGCAATGTTCGCTATCGACCGGCAATATCCTGGAACCGGATTTTTTCGCCGCCTTGGTCACCACATCCCCGGCCATGACCATGGTTTCTTTGTTGGCCAGGGCGATGTCCTTGCCCTTTTGGATTGCGGTTAAGGTGGGTTTTAATCCCGCCGCACCCACAATGGCAGTTAAAACCATGTCGGCTCCCGAATCCCCCGCGACGGCCACCAACCCTTCCTCCCCCGCCAACAATTGGGTCGAAGTGCCTTTGGTCAAGGCCTTCAACTCCGGGAAAAACTTCCAATCCAAAATCGCGGCCATCTTCGGCCTGTAGGTCTTGATCTGTTGGGCCAATTCCTTGACATTGCGGTAGGCCGTTAAACCCACCACTTGGAAAGCCGGCTTGAGCTTTTGGACGACTTTGAGGGTAGAGATACCGATGCTTCCGGTGGAACCCAGGATCGCTATTTTTTTAGGCATGAATCAGAAGTCCTAAAGCGAGGAATGGAAAGCGGGAAATTATAACATTTTCAGAAAAACAAAAGGCGGCCTTTCGGCCGCCCTCCACAATTCATAATTTAAAATTCAAAATTCATAATTACTTTTTATCTTTATCCATGGGTTCATATTCTGCGTCGACCGGGCCCTCTTCCTTGGGCTTCTCGCCCTCGGCTTTGGATCCGTTACCGTCGCCCGGCGCGGCTCCAGCGGCACCCTGCTTCTCGGCGGCGGCCTTGTACATGGCCTCGCCCAGCTTCATGGAAGCCTCGCTCAATTCCGTGGCCGCTTTCTTAATGGCCTCGGAGTCGTCCCCCGTCATCAGTTTCTTCAAGGCTTCGAGTTTTTCCTCGATGGACTTCTTAGTGTCCGCGTCCACCTTGTCTCCATATTCCTTCAGGGCTTTCTCAGTGGAGTAAACCAAGGTATCGGCTTGGTTCTTAGCTTCGATTTTTTCTTTTTTCTTCTTGTCCTCTTCGGCGTGAAGTTCAGCGTCCTTCTGCATTTTCTTGATTTCCTCATCGGATAATCCCGAGGAAGCCGTGATGCGGATAGACTGTTCCTTGCCCGTTCCCAAGTCCTTCGCGCCCACGTGCAGGATACCGTTGGCGTCGATGTTGAAAGTCACCTCGATCTGAGGCACGCCGCGGGGAGCGGGCGGGATACCCACTAAGTCGAACCTTCCCAAGGTGCGGTTATCAGTCGACATTTCCCTCTCGCCCTGCAGCACATGGATGGAAACGGTGCTTTGGCTGTCCGCTGCAGTCGAGAAAGTCTGCTGTTTCTTGACCGGAATAGTGGTATTGCGCTCGATGACCTTGGTCATAACCCCGCCCAGGGTTTCGACACCCAGGGACAGGGGGGTAACGTCCAAAAGAAGGACGTCTTTTACTTCACCCTTCAAAACACCGCCTTGGATAGCAGCACCCACCGCCACCACTTCATCCGGATTAACACCCTTATGGGGTTCCCTCTTAAAGAAATCTTTTACGATCTTCACCACTAATGGCATGCGGGTCATTCCACCCACTAAAACCACTTCCTGGATTTCTTCCACCGTAAGCCCGGCGTCCTTCAAGGCCTTGCGGCAGGGTTCCAGGGTTTTGTCCACCATGTCCCCGACCAATTGTTCCAGCTTGGAACGGGTTAGCTTAACGTTCATGTGCTTGGGGCCGGAGGCGTCAGCCGTGATGAAGGGCAGGTTGATATCAGTTTCGTTGGTCGTGGAAAGGTCAATCTTGCCTTTTTCCGCCGCTTCTTTCAGGCGTTGCAGGGCCATGCGGTCGTTCTTCAGGTCCACGCCTGTCTCTTTTTTGAACTCGTCGACCAACCAATTCATGATGCGCTGGTCGAAGTCGTCTCCGCCCAAATGGGTGTCCCCATTGGTGGACTTGACCTCAAACACCCCGTCACCCAATTCCAGGATGGAAACATCGAAGGTTCCCCCTCCCAGGTCATAAACCGCGATCTTCTCGTTTTTCTTGTCCTTGTCCAGGCCGTAAGCCAGTGCGGCAGCGGTGGGTTCGTTGATAATGCGAAGCACATCCAGCCCCGCGATTTTACCCGCGTCCTTGGTGGCCTGGCGCTGGGCATCATTGAAATAAGCCGGAACGGTAATGACAGCCTCGGTGATGGTCGTGCCCAAATAGGCTTCCGCGTCGGCCTTGAGCTTTTGCAGGATCATGGCCGAGATTTCGGGGGGGGAATATTCCTTATCGTCAATCTTCACCCGAAGGTCACCATTGGAGGATTCCTTCAAGGTGTAGGGGACGAGCTTTTTGTCCATTTCAACTTCCGTATCGTGGAGCTTGCGCCCCATGAAACGTTTGATGGAGAAAACCGTATTGGTGGGGTTGGTAATGGCCTGGTTCTTGGCCACCCGGCCCACCAGCCGCTCACCGGCCTTCGTGAAACCCACGACGGAGGGGGTCGTACGGGCCCCTTCCGCGTTGGCGATCACCTTGGGCTCGCCGCCCTCCATGATGGCCATGCAGGAATTGGTTGTTCCTAAATCGATTCCTAATACTTTGTTCGTCGCCATTGTCTTGCTCCTCGTTTGTTTATGTTCCTAATTTTAAGCCATTATGGCTTTAGCCCGTTATGACCTTAGTCATCCGTTGGCTGGTTTTCCATGGTTTTTGGCCACCTTTACCAAAGCCGGCCTTAAGACCCTCTCGTGGAGGATGTACCCGCTTTGGAGCTCTTCCATCACCGTCTCGTCCGGAAACTTATCTGTTTCCTCCTGGAACATCACTTCGTGGCACTTGGGATCGAATTTCTCTCCCACCGTCTTTACCTTGGTTACTCCGTGTTTTTCCAGGACGGAGCGAAACTGCTTCAAGGTCATTTCCACCCCTTGTTTCAGGGTCAACAACCCCTTGTCCTGGTCGTCGGCGGGAAGGGCCGCCAGGGCCCTTTCCAGGTTATCAACTACGACCAGCATTTCCTTTAACACTCCGGCCTGGGAAAATTTAAGAAACTCATCCTTTTCCTTCAAGGCTCTTTTCTTGTAATTGTCGAAATCCGCCGCCATCCAAACCAATTGTTCTTTCACATCGTCGTGTTTCTTCTTCCACTCCTCAATCTCTTCCAATGCCCCCGCGGGAATAGTCTTTTCTGAGGGAAGGGTCGAGGCGTTCCCGTCGTCGTCGTAAGTTTCAGGCTGGCTGGAGAGAATCTCAATTTCGGGTTCTTGATTAGGGTTCATGTTCGCCATGTTGTCATTCTCCTCGAAAGCTCAGGGCTGATTCAAGGTGCCGGGCCATATGTTGAACGACGCTCGCGACCCGGTCATAAGCCATACGGGTGGGGCCCAACACGCCCAAGGCACCCACAACCTTTCCCTGGTAGTAATAAGGAATATGAACGAAGGAAAAGTTCCTCAAAGCGGCTTGGAGAAACTCGCTTCCGATTTCAACCGCCAGGCCTGGCTTGCCCCAACTGCGGCCCAAAATATGGGCTAATGGCTGTTTTTCCTCGACCAACCGAAGCACCTGCTCCATCATCTGGATATTCTGGAACTCGGGTTGCTCGGTTAGGTAAGAGGCGCCTTCCAAATGGATTTCATCACTCTCAAACTGAAGGGCGCCCTCTATCAATTTGAGAGCGGTTTCGATAATGCTCAGTTTATTCCTCTTCGCCTTTTCCACTTCCGCCAACAGGCTTTCCCGGATTTGAGCCAGGGTTTTCCCGCCAAACCTGGAATTCAAAAGTTGGGTGATCTTGGCGACTTCTTTTAATTGGACGGGACCCTCCAGCCAAACCACTTCTTCTTTCACCAGACCCTGCCCCATGACCAGTATCACCATGATCTTGCGGGAATCGATTGCCACGATCTTGAAATGGTCCAAGGAAACTTCCTGAGGAACATGGAAAACCGCCAGCCCCGCCAACCGGGTCATAGCCGAAATAATCTTGGCCGTATGCCGCATGAGGGTTTCCACCTCATCCTTTGCTTTATGGTAATCCTGCTCAATTTGGTTCTTTTCCTTCAGGTTCAATGCCCTGGCCTGCATGAGACGGTCCACGTAAAAGCGGTAACCCTGGTCAATGGGAATACGCCCCGCCGAGGTATGGGGATGGGTGAGGAACCCCTTGTTTTCCAAGTCCATCAGGACGTGGCGGATGGTGGCCGAGGACAGGTCCATTTTCTCGGCGATAACCTGCGACCCCACCGGCTTGGCGGTGGCTACATAGGTGTGGATGACCGAGGAAAGGACATTCTCTTCGCGTTCATGTAAAGGCTGGCTGGTCACTTTTAAACCGCTCCTAATTTCTTGTTTTGAGGCTTCATCATAATAAGTAGGTAAAACTGAATGTCAACGCCGCCTAGAGCGGATTTTCCAGCTTAAACAAGGTGATTCACGCAAGGCATATCTCTTCAAGGTCTCCCCCCTTTAGGAAGGAGGGAACAATTCAAACGACTAAGACTTCTAACAGGCCGTTTAAAACAAAATAACCTTTGGAAGTCACCCGATATTGCCCGTCCCGCAGGGAAAGAAAGCCGTTCTTTAAAAAACGATTAAACTTATCAAGGTAGGACAGGTGATAGGCCTGGGCATATTGCTCGACTTCGGCTTTTGACACGCCTTCCTGGGTACGCAAGCCCAGCATCAGCTTTTCCATGGCCCGAACCCCATCGGAAAGAAATTCATTTTGAAGAATAACCCCGCCTTGGTTTACCTGGCGGATATAGTCCATCAGGTCATCCCCGTGGCTATGGCGAACGCCCCCGACCGTGCCCACCGCTCCGACGCCGAAACCCCAATAGTCTTTCCCCCGCCAGATATTCCAGTTGTGAAGGCAGGTCTTCCTGAGCTTGGAGAAATTGGAAACCTCGTATTGTTCAAAACCTTCCCGGGCCAAATAGGTCTGCGCCCAAGCGTACTCGTCAGCCACTTCATCCTCCGAGGGTAGTTTCAATCCTTCCGCAACTTGTTTTGCCAGGGGGGTTCCCTCTTCCACTTGAAGCGCGTAGAGGGAAAGGTGTTCCGGCTTGAGCGAGGCGGCCTTAGTTACGGATTCTTGGAACATTTCCAGGGTTTGTCCGGCCAAACCGAACATGAGATCCAGGTTCAGGTTATGGAACCCGGCCTTCCGGGCATCCTGGGTGGCTTGTTCCACCCTTTCCCACTCATGGCCCCGGCCCATTTTTTTGAGAATCTCTTTTTGAAAAGCTTGGGCCCCGAAACTCAGACGGTTGACGCCTAAGTCCCGATAACTTTTCAATCTCTCCGTATCGACTGTTTCCGGGTTGGCCTCCATGGAGATTTCAACCGAAGGATTAAACCCGGCTTTCCCTTCCAAAGTCTTGAGAATCTGTTCCAGCTTTTCAGGTGGAAGCAGGGAGGGCGTTCCGCCGCCAAAATAAACGGTTTGAAGCGGCCCCTCTAAAGAGGAACCCTCGATTTCCGAACAAAGGGCGTCCACATAGGCAACTATCTTGGATTCCTGCCCCGCGAAGGAAGTGAAGTCGCAGTAATTGCAAATCGATGTGCAAAAAGGGATATGAAGATAAGCGTTCATGCCGCGAACCCCACGGAATTATGAATTGTGAATTTTGAATTATTAATTAAAAAAATCATTACACCACCATAAAAAAATTACTATCAACTTATGCGCTAGGCAAACTGCACCAAATAACCCTCGCCCCTTGGCCGTGGTTTTGTGGGTACATAGGGGGTTTTCCCTATGAGTCCTTTCAGGGAGATGGGTAGGGTGAGGGGTACCTAATGATTATTCCTTCACCCTCATCCTGTCCTTCTCCCGTCAAGGGAGAAGGTCTAAACACCCTTATCGAACAACCGTAAAAATCCTGCTGCTCAGTAGGCTCAAGTTTTCCTTAAAGTCGTAGGTTCCAGTCCAAAACAGCAGGACGGCCGAAACAGCCAGGCATAGGATCGCGGAAAACAAAAGGCCTTTGGGTGACATTGAACCGCCAGGATCATTCCCCGTTTTTGGAAGATTCGTAGGTTTTTGGATGATCGCCAAAACGAACAGGAGAATGAAAACGGCAGCCGCCCCAAACCCCGCCAGAGCGAAGAAAGAGCCGTTATCCAGATGGTGCCAATAGATCAACCAGGCCTTTCCCTTGATGAGCTTCTCGTCCAGCTGGCCCCAGTACCTGGAGTCCCAGCTGTTGTCCCGGTTATCCCCCATCATGAAATAATGGCCCGGCAACACGGTCACCGGACCGAAATTATCCCGGGTAGCGTCCTTCTTTTCCCCCAGGGGTCCATCCGGATCGGGCTGTTGATCCCCCGAATAGAGGACCTTGTAACCCCTCGGCTCAACACCCGGGCTGTCGTGCTTGGCGAAGGGTTCCTCTTGCTTGACCCCGTTCACGTAAAGTACCTTGTCCTTGTATTCCAAAACATCCCCGGCGACGCCCCGACAGCGTTTGATGAAGTCTTTGGAAGGGTCCTTGGGGTAGACAAAAACCAGAATGTCCCCTTTCTGGGGCTTCTTAAACTGTAAAAATCTGGCCGTCTTGTTCAGCAAGGAATAGCCAAATTCGTATTTCTTCACCAAGATATAATCCCCGATTTGCAGGGTGTCCTCCATGGAACCCGAGGGGATAGTAAAGGGCTGGAGCAAAACCGCCTTCAAGGAAAGGGCCACGATCATAGCCACCCAAAGGGAATCGATCGTTTCGATGATTCCTGCGTTAGCTGGGTTCTTGCGAAAAGAGGGAAGGATTAAACGTAGGATAGCCTGAACGACAGTCAAAACCCCCGCCGCGATATAAAGCACCGTGTTCAAATTTTCCATTTAAAACTCCCAAAAGAATATTTCACCATAGGGTGAACAGAGTTACACAGGGTACGGCAACATCTTTTTCCCTAAACTTGAAATAAAATATTCAGCCTTACTCTGTGGTTAATGCCTCAATCCTCAACCTTCAAAACCGCCAAAAAGGCTTCCTGTGGTATTTCGACGCTTCCGACCGACTTCATGCGCTTCTTACCCTCTTTTTGTTTCTCCAAAAGCTTACGTTTTCGGCTGACATCCCCCCCATAGCACTTGGCCAAAACGTCCTTCCGCCGGGCCCGGACCGTCTCCCGGGCGATGACTTTACCCCCAATAGCGGCCTGAATGGGCACCTCAAAGAGCTGTTGGGGAATGATTTCCTTCAATTTTTCCGCGATTCCCCGGCCACGAATCTCCGATTTGTCCTGATGCACCATAAAAGAAAGCGCGTCCACCACCTCGTTATTTAAAAGAATGTCCACCTTCACGATATTCCCGGCCCGGTAGCCGATGGGCTCGTAATCCAGCGAGGCGTATCCCTTGGTACAGCTTTTCAATCGATCAAAAAAATCCATGACCACTTCGGCTAGGGGCAATTCATAGGTAACCACCGCCCGGGTCGTATCCAAAAAGCTTGTATTTTTGTGCGCCCCCCGTCTTTCCTGGCAGAGGGTCATCACGGGGCCGATGTAATCGGCTGGGACGATGATCTTGGCGTCGATATAGGGTTCCTCAATGATATCGACAAGAGTTAGGTTCGGCAATTTAGTGGGATTGTCCACATAGATGGTTTCCCCGTCGGTTTTCTTAACCTTATAAACGACCGAGGGCGCGGTAGCGATCAGGTTGAGGTTATATTCCCGCTCCAACCTTTCCTGGACGATTTCCATGTGCAAGAGCCCCAGGAACCCGCAGCGGAAGCCGAAGGAGAGGGCCACCGAGGTTTCCGGCTCATAGGAGAGAGCCGCGTCGGAGAGTTTGAGTTTGGACAAGGCTTCCTTCAAATGGTCGTAGTCTTCCGAATCAATTGGGAATAAGCCGCAAAACACCATGGGAAGGACATCCTTAAAACCAGGCATGGCTTCGGCGGTTGGATTCACTTCATCGGTGATGGTATCCCCCACCTTGGCGTCGCGGACTTCCTTGATGTTGGCCGCCACGTAGCCCACTTCCCCCGCGGAGAGCTTTTCGGCCTTTTCCATCTTGGGTTTGAATACGCCGATTTCCTCCACCTCGAAAATTTTTCCCGTGGCCATGAACTTCATCTTAGTGCCCTTTTGGACCACCCCGTCCAGGACACGGACGAAAATCATGACGCCCCGGTAAATGTCGTACATGGAATCGAAGATGAGAGCCTTGAGCGGTTTCTCCACGTTTCCGGTGGGGTGCGGCACCCGCTTGACGATGGCTTCCAGGATATCCTCAATGCCGAGGCCTTCCTTGGCCGAGGCCAAAATAGCGTCCTCCCCTGGAAGAGCGAGCGATTCCTCCATTTGCTTTTTGCACCGCTCGACATCCGCCGCCGGAAGGTCAATCTTGTTGATGACGGGAATGATGGTCAGGTTCTGGTCGATGGCTAGGAAAGCATTGGCCAGGGTTTGGGCTTCCACGCCTTGGGAGGCGTCGATAAGAAGAAGGGCGCCCTCGCAAGCCTTGAGACTTCGGGAGACCTCATAGTTAAAGTCCACGTGGCCGGGCGTGTCGATGAGGTTCATTTCGTATTTCAAGCCGTCCTTGGCCTTGTAGAAGAACCGCACCGCCTTGGCCTTGATGGTGATTCCCCGCTCCCGCTCCAGGTCCATCTGGTCCATCAGCTGGGCGCGCATTTCCCTTGGCGGAATGGCCCCTGTGAATTCCAAAAGCCGGTCCGCCAGCGTGCTTTTGCCGTGATCGATGTGGGCGATAATGCAAAAATTTCGGATATGTTCGAGCGACAAGATTCAAACTCCTTTAAATGAGGGAGGGTAGTATAGCAAGACACCCGAAAAGTCCAAGAACCGGGCGCAAGAACATTCAACACAAAAAGAAAAGACCCGGTTTTGGCCGGGCTTTCGTAAGGTGATTTTCATTGTTAATCGGTCTGGTTAAACAAAAAAGGCGGACCCAAAGGGCCGCCTTTAGAAAGAAGAAATCCTAGGGAAGGAACTTGACGTTATCCACCCAAAAGTCCGTCGGATGAGGGGGATTACCGTTGAATCCCGCGGTATTGTTGCTGAAGGTCCATTGCAAAAAGATGATGTGGTTCAAGTAGTAACTCAATGGCTGGGGAGGCGAGCTAAAAGGGGAATTGAAACTGGCCCAATTAAAGGAGAGAGTGACCCATCCTCCGGTTCCCACGCCAGGGCTAGCCGGCAACGCGACTTGAAAGTGGTTGAAGCAACTTCCCCCACAGCCCGGCGATCCCAGGCAGGTTCCCCCCGCCGTTCCCGACTCCGCCGGGGGCGGCTCGGTTTCCGCGACCACGACCTGGAAAACGGGGCTGAAATTCTGGTCATCGGGTGGGATATTCAACATGAATTGGATTCCGGTGAAGGATGAAGCGTCGTAATAGGTATTGGTGTCCGGGTGATAAAGGGGGCAGACCAATTGGTCGGACTCATATCCACAGCCGCTTCCGACGTTCTCCAGGGAGGCGAAAATATGGATGGCGTATTTGCTGCTGTCGGTGGCGTCCGCCACCGTATTGGGAACTAGGATCGGGCCGTTGATCACGTTAGGCGCCGTGGAACTGCCGCCAAAGGTGGAGGGCCTCCACACCCCGTTGTTTGAGTTTAACAAGGTGGGGCTCACGAGCGGCTTCCCGTTTTCAAAGTCGCTGATAAAGTCCGGGGGAAGGGGTGGTGCCGCGGGCTGCAAAACCGCCGCTATCGGGGGGAGTTTTCCGCTGCAACCTTCTATCATCCAGAGCCCGCCGGTGAGGGCGAAAGCCGTTAACCCCGAGAACAAAAACCACTTTCGACTCAACATGAATAACCTCCCCCATCCCTCATTGAAATAATTCGATTTCATCCACCCAAAAATCAACATTTACCGAACCGGCGGTATTGTTGTTGCTTTCTTCCCACAAAAGCCAAAGAACCTGGGTCAGGTTATAGCCGCTCAAATTAACCGGGCTCAAGGGCGTCCCGAATCCCGCACGGGTTAGGTCGGTGAACTTCACTGAAAAGGATTTCCAGCTCCCATTGGTTGGGGCAAGGGACGCCCCAAAATGGTCGTAACATTTTCCGCTGGTTACGTCACAACCACCGGCGGGAGTTCCTTGCGTTTGAAAGGTGGGAATCATGAAAACACGTTTTGAAACCGTGTCCGCGCTGGAAATGTTGTAATAAAATCTCACACCCGTGAAGAAGCTCATATTGTATTTATCACCCCACTCCATCGGGGCTTGAAGGTCGACCGCGGGGTATACTCCCGTTCCCGGATCGTTGATATACCCGGTAACATGACAGGCCATCGGGGTATTGTTCGCGCCCGGCGGGGCGACGGTCAAAGTGGCGTTTTCAAAATTGGCGAAATTATTTACCACATGAACGCCTCCCGGCAATTGAAGGATATTGTTAGGCGTTCCCGGTTCAAAAAGCATGGGGTTGATGCTCACCGAACCCGAATCAAAATTGGCGACGGTCGTCCGGTCAATAACTGACACGGGAGCGTTATAAGCCCCGACGGGAACGGCCTTGGCTTGGCACCCAAGCCAACCCAATGCCCCGGCGGAGGCCAGCAAAAGGAGGATTTTAAAATTTGATTTCATATGTTATTTCCATGTACTCGTTGTGAAGAGTTCCTTTTATTGGTCCGGCCGGGTGCAAATTTCCTTGAGTAATATCGTAGTCCAAATAAAAATTGGAATTCCGGTTCACCTTAAAATCCGTTGAGAATCTCAAACTCTGAATGGACCCGTTCACATTGAATTGTTCATAGCTCCCCACGTCCGAGTTGTCGAAGAGATAGGAATACCTCGCGAAAAGGCTATCTTGATATCCCATTTCAGTGCCGTTCACGTTTTGCGAACTGAAGGCCGTGGACAAATCCACACTGGGCAAAACCCCCACTCTAAGCCCTCCCAATATCCAGGTACTGGTCAAGGTCCCGAGCGAACTATTGGTCTGCTCAAAGCGGGCATTTCCCCCGATCTCCAAATCCCGGTCCCAACCCATCAAGGGTCCCAGGTTCAGCGAGGGACCGATATTGACGTAGGTGAATTTCCGGGTCAGCACCGTTCCTGGCGCTGGAGCGTCCACCGTGGTGAAACCGGTTTGGGTGATGTTAGCTACGATATTACCACCGATTTCTTGCACCAAATAGGCCGAGCCTTTGACCTTGAGGGCCTGTTTTTCAAGGGTTTTTATGTCCAATTCCAGGCCCATCCCCTGCCGGTTAGGAGTCGCCAAACCATAGGGGAAAGTGTTGTCCTGGGTGCGGTCATATAACCCGTAAATGGCACCCGCCCTGGGCACATTACTCAGGAAATATTGGTTTCGTAAAAGGGGTTGGAACAGCTCAGGTGAATAAGCGTATCTAAAAAAAGGTAAGTTGGATCCATCCACATTGTCCTGCCTGGTCTGGGCCAGGGGGGAAAAATAATTGGGGCCCACATCAAGAAAATTAAAGCCGATTTTCGAGTCGCCGAATTGGAAATAAGGCCCCCCCAACATGGCGTAGTCGCTGGTGTCTTTCGCCGTATCCAGCTTGTCATCCCGGTAGGTGGAATAGGCCAAGTCCATAAGGCCTCCCAGGTAAGCGTCCCCGCCCAACCCTAGCCGCAATTCGGGGTCCCAACTGTTGATGACATACTGGTGGGCCCAAGTGGTGGAATCGAAGGGTTGGTAGGACGCCCCCGGCGTGTTCGTATAAAGAGGCTCATCCAGGATCACCAAGTGGGCTCCCAAACCTATCTGCAACGACATTCCTCCCATATACCATTTCTGGAGGTCCAACCGGCCTTGGCCGGCGAAGATCCAATCGGTAAAATTGGTGGGTCCCACGAAACCGGAATTTTTTTGGTCCGCATTAAAACCATTGGCGATCATGTGGGTGAAGGCGGAAAGCTGCAAGCGGCCCAAGGGGCTAGGATCGGGCCAAACCACGTCGGTGCTCAGCCGCAGGCCCCGGAAGGGCCAATTGGGCTCGTTGTTAAAGAAGCTCTCGTACTTTTTAGTGTCATCCTCACGAGCGAACATCTCGGGCCGGTAGCGCAAATCCAGGTTGTCCCGGTTCCAAAGGGTCAAGGGAGTGTAGGATTCATCAAAATCCCCCAAGGTCGCTGAGAACCAGGGAGCTTTCACCTCAAGAGAAATGCGGCGGAAAACGAGTAAATCAGTGCTTGAATCAGGTTCAATCAAGGTACCTAGCCGTAAGATGGAATTCCAACGCACTTCTTTTTGGACAACTCCCTCCGGCATCAAATCAAGGTAACCGTAAGTGTTTCGAACAGTAGAATTATCAAAAGAAAAACCCGTTTTAATTCCAAAATACTGCTGGGAAAAAGCAAAAGCCCTTCCCAAGCCGTGGATAGCGACATTGGGATATTCGATGACACCTTGGAGTCGTCTCCAGAGATCGTATTGGGACGCGTCCAATGCCGTGGCGTGGTCCTTCACGGCGCCGACCTTATCCTTGATTCTCTTTAACTCATATTGATAAGCCTCTGTGAGGCTGTGAAGGTTCTTTTTGGCCTCAGCTAATGCGGCCTCGTCATCAACCGCTGACGGGGCGGCTGCGGGTGGAGTCGTGAAAGCGGGCGAAGCCGGGGTCTGGGGGGGAGCAACGGCCGGAGCCGGAGCGGGGCTGGTTTTGTCGTTGGCTGGAGCGGGAGTCGTGTCGACTACGCCGTCCGGGGGCGGCGGGGGAATATCATCGGCCTGGGCCAGCACAATCTCGTCGTATTTTCCCTGGGCTTTCCAAATAAGATCGGCGACCTCAAAACGGGTCAGGATCACTTTACCTTGGGACTTCGGAATCAATCCCTCCTTTTCCAACTGGGCTAGCTGGGAATAGGTAATGTCTCCCGAGGGAACGGTAGAAAAAAGACTGTCCGAACCCAGGGTGAACCCGGGGGCCGGAAGAAGCAGGGCCAGGAAGGCCAACAAGTGAAGTTGGTTAGAAAGACGCTTCACAGGCGATCCTCCCGATCTCGTCGTGCCGGTCATAGCCGGGTACATCGGTATAAGTGTATTGGTTCAGGAACAAATCCCCCCGGAACCGGATAGCCGGGGTAAGAGGGTACATGGCCCCAAAAGCCCAGACGGTCTTGGAGATATTCAAAGGTGTGTAGGCGTAACTGCCCAAGCTTCCCGTATCCAAGTAAAAGGAATAATTGGCGTAAGTGGAAGGGCTTCCCACACCGTTTAGGACATATTCACTGCCCGAGGAGTTAATGGATTCAAACCCCACCGAAAACACAAGCGAGTCAAAGCCTTTGATGGGAGGACAAAAATCCCAGGAAGCAATGAAGGTATTTACGGTGAAGAGGGCCGCCCCTATACCCAAGTCGGTCGTCTGGTTTTTGTAATCGAAGGAGACCTGGTAGGTTTTATCCTTGAGGTCCATCGCTTTGGCGAGGTCAATCGTGAGGGCCCCCTCATATCCGCCGAAAGTCCTGCCCGTTTGGGTATTGGTGGCCGCGTCCACCGCCACGGCTCCGGTACCCGCCGGGTTCAAAACATCAACCGCCTGGATTTCGTGCATCTGAAGGGTGGAGATTGGGGCTATCCAGGAAGCCTGGGGCTTCAGCCAGCCATTCTTCCCGATATCCGCCGAAAAACCGAAGACCATTCCCAAACGGTTGGGAGTGGCGTCCCCATAAGGAAGCATGTTTTCCGCCATGCGGTCGTACCCAGCGAAGACCGGACGGTCGACTTTTTGGAAAACGTAATTATCCAGGTAGCCCGGTAGCGCGTCATCGAGGAACAGGTTGGTGCCGATATAACCCTGTTGCCCGGGAACCGCCGAGTAATGGTTAGTTTGGGCCCCCGGCGAGTAAAAATACGGTCCCACATTGTAATATTTGGTCGTCAAGTGGACTCCGGAGATATTGAGGGACGCGTTTCCGAGGACCGCCCAATCCTGAAATACGCGCAGGGGATTGTTGATGTCGTCCTGGTATTGATTGAAGGCTCCCTCCAAAGACCCGGAGAGACTGACCTTGTCGGCGAAAGGTATGTTGAGCCGCGCGCTTAAACTTCCGATCTGGTACTGCTTGGCGAAGGTCGAGGGAAAGTCAACGATATAGGGAATACTGACGGTGTTAGGATCGTTCCATAAAAGAAGTCCCACCCCTTTGAACTCAAGGTTATCGTTGAAAAAACTCAAGGAGGCCTGACTGGCGGCGAAGTAATTACTGAAGCTGGCCTGAGTAGCGGATTTCAGCTCCCCGGCCATCATATGAAGCTTGAAGTAACTCAAGAAAACGTTGTCGGGCCAGGCCATCGACGAGGAGGCCTGAAAGCCCCGTAAATGCCAGTCGGGTTCGTGATCCATATAAACCAGGTCCTCCACGGCCTTCCGGTTCCGCTGGAAGGAAGTGGGCTCGATGAAGGTATAAACCGGAACGTCGTTGTTCCAGAGAGTCAGGGGCGTGTAGCTTTTATAAAAATCACCCACCGTGATGGTGGCCAACTCATTGAAATTGGTAAGGGACAGCCAACGCAGGGTGATGGGGGGTGTGATAGGGTCGACGTAATAAAGCCCGATGGTCCGGGTAATGCGGAGCTGGGCGTCGAAAAGAACGAAGGGCGCGGGAACCCCCTTGAAACCGAAATCAAGATACATAAAGTCGTTATAGTCCATGCTGGGGTAGCTCGAGTTGGCCCCGAACCCGCGATAGAGGTTGGAAAAAACCGCCCCATCACCATAGGGCGTGGTTCCCGTGAGTCTCAGGTATTCCTGCTGCCGTGCGGCGAAATTTTCGTTGCGGCGCTTTTGATCGTAAATCTTATCCTCCAACCTGGCCACATCCACATCCATGGCGGACAATTCGTTTTTAAATTCCTCCACTAAATCCTTGAGACCCTTGGAAACCTGTGAGGATTGCTGTTCCGGGGCTAAGGCCGGACTGGGCGCGGGTAAATCCCCCGGTATCGAGGGCGGCATTCCATCTAAGGTCGGCGGGGGAAGGACATCGGCCTGGGCGAGAACCGTATGGGCGGCTTCGGCGGTTAACTGGGCCACTTGCAAGTTAGTCAATTCATTCAAGGGGCGGCCCGGATTGCTGACGAGTCCCCCGTTCACCAAGTCCTGGAATCTCTGGTCAATCCAGGCATCCCGATCCGTGGTGGACAAAAGGCCGTGTTTAGCCCACAGGGGGGCCGCCAGCCCAAAGGCTAAGACCCCGATCAATTGAATCCACATCCGTCGTTTCACTTTTCCAAATCCTTCCCAGACTTTTAAAAATAGAAGAAAAATTCACCAAAAAACTGATCACCGGAGTAATTGTTGCTGGTCACATAGGTATCCTGGAATGTCAGGTGCTTATAGCGGGTAACCATTTTGCTGCCTCCCCAGGGAAGGTCCCAGGAGAAACCAAATCCGAGGGAGTCGGTCCGGTAATCGATCAGGGGATAGGTGTAAGCGGATTTCCAGACTTCCCAGCCGTAATCAAGGGAAAGGTTCACGTTTTTCCAAGCTTGAAACATCAAAGCCCCGTCGTAGACCGTCTGGTCGAACATATTGGAGATGTCCGTTTGGGTGGAATTGGTGGCCTTCCCCGAGACCCGGTTGTCCGTGAAGAAAAGGGATCCATAGAGGGGAGTGTCGAGCCCGAACATCTTGTTGAATTTCAGCTTCGTGGTCAAGGTGATGTAGTTGTAGGATTTTAACTGGGTCAAGTTAACATAGCTATTTGGCACCCCTGGAGTGACGGTAACTGGTTTTCCATTGATATCTTGAATGGGTTCATTGGAAACCGGCAGGACCAAGGGAATTCGTTCCGAACTCATCTGGAATAAATATCTCGCGTCGTCGAAACTGCCGTTACCGTCGTTTCGGATCGCCTGGATATTATTGACATAATCCTGGCGAACCACATAGGTTCCGCTCGAGCCGCCGCCGTAACCGCCCCAAAAGTCCAATCCCCAAATGCCTTCATCATCCGGATAGAAGAAAGTGATCATGTTCACCGGTTCGATGACGTTATACCCTTCCGGACTATAAACAGTTTTATACTCGGTTTTTTGGGACACATCGAGGTTGATGATGAAATCATCCAAGAAGGCCGGCCAACCCTTCATCCAATCCTGGTTGCTGCGGCCGGTCCAGCCCAGATTAGCCCTCCAGCCATAGCGGTCGCTGATAAGATTGTCCACTTCCCCAATAGCTCCATACATATCCTCGACGTGATCGGGCGAAAAGGACTGGCCATATTGGGCGAAGTTGAGCCCGGCCATCATGACTTTGCTTTGGAAATTGGCGTAATCAGGACTGATGGCCGTGTAGTAAAAGGTAAAAGGGTAAAAACCGACAGAAGCCTGCCCAGCTTCCCCCTGGAGGGGCGAGGGGTTGGTCGGATTGAGAAAATCCACGCCGGTATAAAAATGGGAAATGGCCCCCTCAAAGTTAAAATAAAAGGGTTTTAAGTCAAAAGAGATTTCGGAAGAGTAATTCTTCAAGTCCACCTGGGGTATTTGGTTGACACCGAAATTATCGTTCACCCAGAGGGTGGCGAAAGAAGTGCGGATTTTACCCCCGGCCCATGGCTGGGCGTATTTGAGGGCTTCTTCCCACCGTTGGGTTTGGGTGGTGGTCAATCCCATGCGGCCCACCATGAAATTCATTTTGGCGTCGGCCGAAACCAGGGGTAAGTTGGTACCAATCATGAAAAGGCCGTCAAATACGCGGTCATTGGCGGATTGGACGGCTCCCACGGAAGCGGCGGGAACAAACCCAACGGCATCCATGTAATCGTCCCAGATCTTGGTGTCCTTGTCGTCGGAAAAGCTTTTGATCTCGAAGGGGCGTTCAAAGCGCTTAAATGCCGTAGGGGAAATGCCGCGGGTGAAATCACCCAGGCTCGTGTCGGACTTGTAGACCTCCACTCCCAAATTGGTGTCCCAATGGCCCAAGGGCCCATCCAAGAGATAGTTCATGGCTGGGGCATATGGACTTAAGGAAACGGGACCCCCATTAGCGTTGGAAGCCGAAACCTGGCCGATAAAACCTACGTCGATGGCGCCTTTCCCGCCCAGGTCGGTCCACATTTCCACCCGTGTCTCGTCAATGGCCCGGCTCACATTTTCGGTGGCGATTCCGGACAGGTGAAAGTTCTCAAAACGGGAATAGGATTTACTGGTGAAATGGGGAATTCCCCCGGACTTGTTCGACTTTTTCCAGATCGAATCGACTTCGTCCTGGATTGGCTTTAGTGTTTCCAGATCATCTTCTTGGGCCTTAATGCGGCCATCGTCCCGCGCCATGCGAGTCCGGAGGTAGGCCGATTCCTCCCTCAGTTCCTTCAATAATTCATCAATCTCATCGCGGGCAGCTGGGGTCACGGTGACAGGCGGTAGAATCGGGGTCGTCGTTATGGCTGGGGGCAAAGTCATGCGTTCCGGGGTAGGTGTGGCCGCAATGGCCGGAGGCAAAGTCATCAAATCCAGAACAGGTTGGGGTGTTGGAGTCGGCGGGGCTATAAGTGGTTGGCCCAATTGGGGCGCGGAAATCTTGGCCTTGGCTTTCTCGGTATAAAAAGCCAGTTCAAGCCTGGTGACGATTTTACCCTGATCCAGAACCGCCTTATCCTGGGGGTCGAGCAAACCATAATCGCCTAATTTTTTCACGCGTTGGTAAAGTTTCTGGTCCGGTGTTAACTCCTCAAAGGGGTTGGCCCATATCTGGGTCGCGCCAGGGGCAAGGAAAAGAACCAAAAAGAACAGCCGGGCCGCGAAAATTTTAAGGTTGAAGGTCAAAAAGAACCTCGGAAATGGTTTTTCGAAGATGACTTAGAAACGTTACTTTCCCGCAACATCCGCCAAGGCCGGTGATTTTATTCGGTCTTTAACTTTTTACTGATAGCTGACACCTAAAGCTGATACTCGGCTTAGAAAAACTCGACCTCATCCACCCAATAATCAATATTGTAAGAACCGGCGGCGTCATTGGCGGAATTGGCCCATTCCAAATCGATGAATTCCTTCAAATGGTCGGTCAGGTCCGGCGGAGTTACGGGAGATCCCCATCCGGACTCCCGCTTCAGGTCGGCGAAGGCGAAACTATTGGTCATCCAATCGGGGGTCACTTTCATGTCCGCCCCGAAATTGTTGTAACATCCGTCGGTGCAAGTTCCCCCGCCAGAGGTAGGAAGGGTAGGGGCCGAGCCGATGGCAAAACGGCGTTTCAGGGCCGCGTCGGTAGCCGGGCACTTGTAGTAAAACTTTATCCCCGTGAAAGCGCTGGCGTCGTAATAACCGCTGTCCTTGAATTTTCCTTGGAGTTGGAAGGCCGGATAAGACTTGTCGCCTTTATCGATAAGGGTTCCGAAAAGATGGGCCGCCTTGGGCGTGCCATTGGCTCCTCCAGCGACCACGAAATCGGAATTAATTTTGTTTCCCCCGAAAGTGATGGCCAGCCATTGTCCGCCACCGCCATTAAAAAGTTTGGAGTTCATGTTTTTCGAACCGTCGTCAAAGTTCGCGACAACCCGTGCTTCCTTGGACACATCGGCTTTTTTTTGATTCGCATTGGGATTGGGAAGGTCTAAGGCGAGGGAGGCGTTCTTGGAACCTTCATTAACGAAAACCGCCCCGCAACCGGCTAATAAAAAGGAAATACCCAGCAAGCTGAATAAAAAAGATGAAAGTCTCATGGAGGCCATACCCACCCCTTCAAAGAAAACTGGAGTCCAAGCAAATTTCTTAAAGTAAGAATTTAAGGTTTTGCTTGAGTACTTGTCCGAAGATTTTACGGACAAGGGACGGCCCAGCGGGCCGTCCTTCGACAAAGCCCCGGTATTTTACTCGAAAGGTTCAAATAAGCGGGAGTGTTTTTTTGGAAGTTAACGGCCTTTAATCTGTTGGGATGAAAGCCCTTTTACCTCAACCAGAGGGTGGAAATTTCCCGGTGGAATTCTTTGGTTTAACGGATGAACAAGCTGAAAACCGTAGGTTTAGGAAGCGCCCTTCAGGTTTAACCAACTCAACTCTAAACCATTTTTGTAGGTTATTCCGACTTTGCGACCATGAAATCAATTTTGAACCGGTTACAAAATTCAAGATTAAACAAAGCCATATAAAGGTAAAAAGGATGCTTCAAATGGAGTCAGCCGAATGAGCCCTATTGGTTATCGCCGTGAGACTTGTCTTGGGAAGGCTTTTGGGGGGAATCTTCGTCGGTGGAATCCTGCTCCTGGCTGAGATCCATCTTTTTCACAACGGAAGAAGAGGAAATTTTCCTCAAATAAGCGAAATCAAAAGCCCGCAGGTTTTGGCCAGGCTTTTCCACCATGACTGCGGCCATATAGCGGTTATCCCGGTCGGGATGGTCTTCCCGGGGAATATTCACATAAAGGCTTTTCACCTTGATCATGTTACCCGCCGGCAGGTCGAAGGGACCCACGGTAGCTAAGTCGACGTAGTAATCCTTGGTCGTGTCCAATTGATGGAGAACTACGCCCTTTAAATTCTCGGGCGAATGGTTTCGAATGATCACGCTGATGGGAACCGGAACACCCGAGGGAATATCCTTGGGGGCCAAAAGAGCCACTTCGATGGGGCACAATCCCTGGGCCTGTTGAAGCGCCGTAAATGCCTTGCCCCCGGAAATAAGCCATTCCATGGAACTGTAGGGCCCCTTGATCCCGTAAATGATTCGGTAAAGGTCGTGCCAGAACATCCCCACCCCTGAGTTGACCGGGAACCAATTGTGGAAAGTCTCAATCTCCCGGTTATAAAGTTCCTCGGGGCCGGGGGGGTCGAGGGATTTTTGGACCCAATTGAAATCCACCATCTCCCCCATGGCGTACATGCCGTTAGCGCGGGAGAGATAATCGGGCCATTGCCGTTCCATGGAATGCAGGGTATTTCGGTCCCCCTCATAAAGCATGATGTGGTTGTAGTTAACGCCAGCGTCCACGAACATAGCGGGATCCTGCCCGTGCTCATGGCCCTGCTGCCAGCCCAAAGTGAAGGTAAAGACCGGCTTGGTCATTTTGGCCTCGTCTAGGATGCTCTTCAAGGCCAGGGCCACCTTGTGGGCGCGCCACCACTCGAAAAGTGAAACCACTTCCTTGTTTTCCCGCAGCTCAACCGTCTTGGCCAGCCAATGGACGCGCTCGTGCTCGGTCATGGTCCAGTAATTTCCGGGGCCCGGTACACTTAAATCATTCACGAACTGATCCACCATCTCATAACCCGCGAAGCCAGTACGGACGTAATCCATGCCGACCATGTCGACATCGGGTTCCTTGTCCATGGCTTTGAGAAAGTCGATCACGTCCTGGCGGCGCTTGGAATCTTTTAGGGAAATAAACCGGGTTGGGACGACCTCATCCGTATCCGGGTCGTAACCGAGGGAAAAATCATAGGGGGCTTGGTTCCAAGCGTCACCCACGACTTTAAAGGTGGTCATGTAGGCCGCGAACTTCATCCCCGCGTTATGGGCCGCTTTGGCGTACCGGGTTGCCGTTTCCATGTCGGCACGGTTGAAAGGAAAATCTTTTGGATTTAAATGGTCCCAAATGGAAGTCTGTCCGGCGAGGTAACAATAGAGGTTGGCTCCCATAAACTTGGCCCACTCAATGGCGTTGTCCGCTTTATAGGAGTCGCTTCCATCGAGGGCGGGTACGGCTCCCTTGATCAGCTGCTTGCCGCCCTCCATCGTTAACGCGGCGTATCCGGGATAGAGGCCCTGGGGTTTCAAGGGTGAAATGGTAAAAGCCGACTCGAAAGTTTTGGGGGTATTCCATTGGGGCGCAGACACCACCACCTCCGCCAGGTAAGTTCCAGGCGAGGGATTATAGGGAATGGGCCAATTACCGATGAAACGGCCATTGGTCGTGTCTTTTTTAAGGGTCAGCTTTGAGCGGCCATCCACCATGGAGACCGGTTCCCCTCCCCGGAAAACCTCGACCACCGCGTGCATTTGGGCGAAATAAGTAAGTTCCTCCGAATTCACCCTCACTTCAAATGGAACCATCTCATATCGAAGGAAATTACGGGTCGGCATGACCGCGATGACATCCGGAATCATTTGGGAAATCGCGGGGGAAAGGAGTGTGGTTTTCTTGCCATCGGGGGAAAGAGTGGCTTTGGCGATGTAACCGCCCCCCACCAGAAATGCCGCCAGAAGGGCCCAACGGAGGGTCTTTTGAACACGGAATCCCGAGAACCATTTATCCAAGGGGAGGGAAACCCGGGGCATTTTCCAAGTTCTGGAAATTTTGGGGGAGTAAATCTCACCCGTGAACGCGGCCGGTTCTTCCTTTGGAAGCTCAAGTGATTTATTGATGGAATTTTCCCACGATCTGTTCTCAGGCCTGTCGGGAGCGTCCCGGGCCAAACCAGCATCCTCCGTTAAGGGAGGCTTTTCAGTGGTTGTTTCAACAAAAGTTGGAGGTTTAAGAGTAGAGGTTCCGGAAATGATGGAGGCAATGACCTCTTCCTCAGTTTGCGTTTCCAAAGTTTCCATCGAATCAAAAGTTATAGTCACTGGGTTATTTATAGAAGGCGGGGTAGATATTTCGGGCAAATCGGGCTTTATCGCCTTAGCTTTGGGTTTTCTCTTCAGGAAAGCAGACAATCCCGCCTGAAAAGCCGCCACTTTTCCGCTAAGGGAGGTCCATGCCCCTTGGGTGGCCTGAGTGCTCCCCTGGGCAAGTTGGTGAAGTCCTTGGGAGGTTCCCTGTCCAAGGTCTTTTAACTTACCCCCAGCCTGGGAAGCCGAACTTCCCGCCGAGCGAAACAAAAACCCGATCCCCTGCCCTAGGGCTTGAATAACCCGGCCTATTCCGCTCAATAGGGCGAAAAGAATAGAACCCAATAAGTTGAATGCCGCGCGGGCCTGTTGGAACAGGGCTTGAAAAAGGGTTCCGGTTTTTTCCTTAAAGGCTTGGAAATTGGCGGTGACATTCAAGGCCTGGGGTTCGGGTTTATTGAGGCGGAATGGCTCCAAAGCGGGCTTGGCTTCCTGGGATAAAACTTCCGTGGGAAGCGGCGTCTCCCGGCTCAATCGGACGACCGTCTCCACATGGTAGGTTTGGGGAAACATATCCAAGGGTTGAACCCAATCCACCGCGAACCCATGCTTCACCAGGAGCGCCAGGTCCCTGGCCAGGGTGGAGGGATCGCAAGAGACGTAAACAATCCGTTCGGGGTGAAAACTCGTGATGCGGGCCAGAACTTCCGGCAGCACGCCCTTACGGGGCGGGTCCAAAATGGCCGCGTCTATCTCGGAGAGACCCTTGTCCTTGAGTCCCAGGAGAATGGGGGCCACATCCCCTTCCAGGAAATCGATGTTGTCTTTTTGGTTGAGTTGGGCGTTAATCTTGGCGTCTTCCACCGCCGGTGAAATTTCCTCCACCCCCACCACGTAATCAGCTTTGTCGGCGACGGCAAGGCTGAGAGTTCCGATGCCGCTGTAAAGGTCAAGCACCGTCCCCCATTTTTTTTTGTTGGCCGGCTCCCCCAACGCCTCCCGGACGATGGTATGGAGCATGTCGGCTTGAGGGGTGTTCACCTGCAGGAAAGACTTGAGCGAGACTTTCAGCTTCAGGCCATCGATCTCCTCGAAATAATGGTCCCGTCCCTCCAGGACCCGGGTGGTTGGCCCAAAGACGATATTGGTGCGGGAAGAATTAATGTTTTGTAGAACTCCCACCAATCCCGGGTTTTCCTCCATCAATTCCCGCGCGATGCGGGGTAATATTTGATCCATCTCCTCCGGCATCACGCTGGGTTTTTGAAGCCTCTCCTCGGGCACATCACCCCGGGTCACGAAGGCTAGAAGGATTTCCCCGGTCTTGACTCCCTGGCGGACAGCCAAGTGCCTTAAAAACCCCGTATGCTTTTTTTCTTGGTAAGGGGTCAAGCCCGACCGGTCTATTTTGGCCAACACCTTTTGGATCAATTCGTTCAGCGGGTCCCCTTGGATTGGGCAGGTGTGATAGGGGATTAAATGGTGGGATCGGGGCTCGAAAATACCCGATATAAAATGACCATCCCTCATGGACAAAACCGGCATAGCCTTATTCCTGTAGGCGTAGGGATTCGGGGATGGCAGGCAGGGCTGGACTGCCACATTGGTCAATTTGCCGATTCGCTGGAGGGCATCCACCACGAATTGACGTTTGGTTTGCAGCTGACGGGGGTAATTGAAATGCTGCCATTGGCAGCCGCCGCATTCGTCGAAAATGGGACAAACCGGGGTTACCCGGTCGGGAGAGCGTTTTAATACGGTCAGGATCTCACCGGTGGCGTAGTGGTCCTTCACCTGCGTGATTTTTATTCGGACCCGTTCACCCGGCAGGCCACCGGGAACAAAAATGGCGAAATCCTGGAAACGCCCAACCGAGTCCCCGCCAAAAGCCATGGAGGAAATTTCAAGTTCAATTTGATCCCCGTGACGGACGGGTTTAACCACGTTGGTGTTCATGAGAGTCCTAAAAAACAGCCGACAGTTACGCACTGTCGGCTATCAGCTAATTTTATTGTCGAAATCAAACTACCAGCTGACAACGAACCGTTGATAGCTGGCTCTGGTAAATCCGCGTAAAAAACGCGGCAGGAAAAGAAAACAGGAGGCTCGAAAATCCGAAAACAAAAGATAAACTAGTCATTCTCAAAGCAACCTGGAAAAAGCGGGGTAAGAGACTCCGCCTTGACTTGGATCCCGTTTCTTATTTTAACGATTTTTCATGACAGAGCAACCCTGGTCATGATCAATTGGCCCTGTGTTATACTGCCACTCGCCATCCCCTTTTATTGAGGAACCATGAATCGAGTCATGAGAATAACCTTTTGCCTACTACTTTTGGTGGGCTTGGCGGGCAAGCCTACCATCAGTTACGCCTCCGAGAACAGGGTGGAGGCAACAGGCGGCCTAACCACCATCATGACGGACGAAACGAACGATTTGAGTCTTTTTTTGGACGGCAACCCGGCTGGCCTGGCCCTGTTAAACACCCGGAGCCGGTTTGACCTCTCCGGGCAATGGTTTTACTCCGACCAGGAAGGTCCTTGGGGCACCAGCAAACAGCAGACTTGGACCACCATTCCCCGTATCAGCGACAGCACCATTCGCTATGAGGGGTTGATGCTTTTCCCCACCCCAAACTGGTCCTTTCAGCTTTTGGGGGATTTCCTCTCGACGCAGGGCCTGCCCGTTTATACGAGCGACACCTATACCCTTTCCCAATACCGCGGACTGGTTCGAGCGGCTTATGCCCTTCCATTCGGCGCCCTGGGAGTGGAAATACTTAATATTGAATCCGATAAGAATTACGACCCTGGCCTTTTGAATTCCTTCACGGGGCTCGCCTCGAGCTCCGGCGGGCAAAACCAAATGCTTTTAAAAACTGGAATTGCCGCTACCTTTCCAGCCCCATCCTCGCCCGATTCCCCGCGCTGGCAGGCGGGCGGCTTTTTCACGACCCAGTTGGGCCCCAGCGTCGAAAACCAAAACCTTATCCTTTATTACTCCAACAATTCCAATTTTCCCGTTACCCGGACCACCCCCACGACGGACTATTATTCATACGGCGGCGAACTTCTATATGAAATTCCCCAACGGGTCAAAATTCGTTTTTCCACCGATTTTATTAATTACGACACCGATTACGACCAATCCGTGGCCTTTTACAGCGATGGCGTTAAATCCAAAATAACCTATTTTCAAACCATGAACGTCGACTGCGCGACCCGTTTAATCTTTCCGTTCTCGGAGCAAGAAAACCTCAATTTGGGAGGGAGTGTTGATATTTACTTTACAAACGTTCCTGATTTCTTAGGTGACGGTTCTCAATTTTTTCATAACTATTCCAATCGTCAGCAAATTAGCACCCGCTTTGGGATTGGATTGGAAAGTCCGAAGGAATACACCTTTGGGTTCCAATGGAAAAGCCAAAACTACGTGGTAGGCGCTCAAAACTTGCTTTCCACTGGACTCAATTCCAGTAACACGGATTTTGACCTTTACCAAGTGGCCTTCGGGGGAGAAAGGTGGTTGTCACCCACTTGGGCCTTTCGGTTGGGTTTGGTGTTGGAAGATCGAATCTATACAGGTGGAAATCCGGACACCTTAACCACAACAGTAGACGCTGGTTTTGGAGTGGAGAAGGTTTTTGGCAGGGTTGATTTTCGTTTATTTATGGGGCAAACCACGGACAACAATAATTCGACCAATACGGTTGGATTCCTGGGATCCCAGATATCCACAACGATTTTTCTTTAAACTTTCAAAACAAATGCCAGCCCCAAGACGCATAGACTCCAAGTCATTCTTTTTATTCCTGAACACTTGGATGTTACTTGGCGTCTTGGCGCTAGAGGATGCCTTCAATTTTTTTTTTAGGGTTTACTTTTAGGCGCTTCTTTTTTGGGGGCTGGCACGGTCGCATCGCCTTCCAGACGTAGATTGTCCAAGTACACGACAACCGGTTCCGTCGCGCCAGTCATATCGACCCAAAACTTCAGGGATCGGATATTCACCAGGTCCAACCGGCTTTTCACCAAATCATCGGTTGGCATGGAAATATTAGTGACTTTTTTCGGCGTCAAAGGACCCGAGGTTTCATAAACAAAGGCCCGGGAATCTGCCACTTGAAGATGGTAAGTCACGGGTTGGGCTTGATCGTTGAAAACGTCCATTTTCAAAGCCGAGTATTCCTGCCACTCGTAAACCGGCAATCTTGTCACCGAATTCACGTCCAAAATCATCTCAGGCCGCCAAGTCGTGGGTCCGGAACTGGAGGAAGGCACACCCGGAGTCGGTTCCGGAAAAAACTGTTTTTGCAAAAGAAATGTCGCCTTCGCACACTTTTTTCCGTGGGTTTGGTTTTCGGTGGAGGGCTCGATTTTAACGTAACCGCCCGTTGTCCAATCAAAATCATCCCTGGGGTACTCGAAATCATTGATCATGACGGTCTTGGTCGTGGATTTATGCCGCTTGAATACCCGGGTGAGTCCCAAGCCAACCACAATCGCGTAAACCGCGGCCAGGATAAAAAGGACCAGGAGGATTTGCATGAATAATCGCATATCGTTTTTCCCATTGATACGGAATTGACATTGGCTCAGGCGCTAAAGCGCCCTAAAAGAGGAGGACGCCACTTCAGGGGAGGCATTGTATCAGCCGAATTGGGCTCCTGCAACTTAGATTAAAGACCCCAAGCCCCTCAAATAACAATCATTTTCACGATGAAGGCGAAAGCGGTCACGAAATGAGTTTAATGGTTTAAAAAAATTTCAGACTTACTCAACCTGATCAAAAAAATGTCAGGACTTCTTTTTGGGTGACTTGCAGGATTGCCGCGGGATTAATTGGGTCGGGATCAATATCTGACGGGGCTTCCACTCGTCCGGGTGTTGGATCTTTTCAATCAGGACCTTGGTGGCTTCCATGCTGATAGTTCGATAGTCTTGTTTTATGGTGGTTAGCGAGTAAGGAGCGGTGGAAGCCTCGGGAATATCATCGAAGCCCACCAAGGATATATCTTCCCCAACGGTGAGCCCCTTTTCTTCGATCGCATCCCAAGCACCCAAGGCCATTAAATCGTTGGAAACAAAGACTGCGGTAGGCCGGTTGGGTAAAAACAACAGCTTTTTCATGGCTTCCCCGCCCGCTTCCCTTAAAAAATTCCCCTCAATCACGTATTCCTCGGGAGCGGGAAACCCATGTTTTTGTGTGGCTTGTAAAAACCCCAGTTTACGGTCTGCGGCATTCCGCGAGATTTCCGTTGGACCTGAAATGCAGGCGATTTTTTTGTGACCCATTTTCACCAAATAATCCACCGCTTGTTCAACGGCCTGGGCGTTATCGCTGTCCACAAAATCAATCCCGGGGTCGTCGGTGCGGTAACCAATTAAAACAATGGGAATCCGGTGGTCCATCATTTGGAGTACGTCTTTTTCCTCCAAATAGGGCGAGACCATTAATACGCCATCCACCGCGTTTTGAAAAACTTTCCGGTAAACAACCTGTGGCGCGAAGACACCCGCGATCGTGTTGATCAAAAGCCCGTATTGCTTTTCCTCAACCACCTCGTTTATGCCATTTAAAAGCTTCGTGTACCAATCGCTTTGAATGTTGAACTGGCGGCCGGCCCAGGAAAAGAAAACCTCGATGATATTGGTTTGCTTCACCACCAATCCCCGAGCGATGGGATTGGGTTTGAACTTCATTTCTTTAATGACCTCAAGAACCTTGTGCCGCGTATCTTCCAATACGTTGGGATTGTTGTTAAGCACACGGGAAACCGTGGAGATGGAAACCCCGGCCTTTTCGGCGACATCGTAAATCGTGATGGACAAGTTCGCTCCTCTTTGTCTTGCAAGCGCTCCCTTTGAGAGTTTTCTGCTTTCAAAGCGCTTTCATCCCACAACATAAAAATCCCCTCAAATTAAATTAGGGGAAATTCTAGCGAACCCTTTCGAAGGAATGGGAAAGCCGTGGGGGGACAATGACTAGATTATACGCTTCTTAACTGGAAAAAACACACCTTCAAGCTCTCAAATAGGCCCGGAAATACTTTGTTTACAAGGAACTTTAAAACCCGTAGCTCAAACCACCTGAAAAACTTTGGGAATCATAATTGGAAAAACCAAGTTTTCCCTCATATTGCAGGTTTGCAGAGAGAACTTGATTAAAGTTGGCGCTTACCCCCACGTCCACAACGGCTTCGCTTTGGCCGGTCGCAGGACCCTGAACCGTGAAATTGGCTCCACTGGCCAACCCGGCGGTTAAATTGTCCTGGTATCCCTGGAATTGATATTTCCAAGCCGCGCTAATATTGGGTATCAGAATCAGGCTATCCATTTTAAAACGGGGGCTTGCGTCCATTCCAATTTTAGTGCTAAACGAAGTTTCGCCCTGGCTTGGGATGGTTAAAGGCGCGAGGGACCCTTGTTCGGTGAAGCTGTTAATTCCAACATAACTATATTGACCCGAGGCGAAAGGCCCCATGGTAAAACGGCCCTTTTTCCACTCATATCCCAAGTTCAATTGACCCACGTACTGAAGTCCCTGGGTGCTTCCGGTGGCTGTCCCACCATAAGCCACCCTTTGAGTGGTGTATTGATTGATACCCGCCGACACTTGGGCCTCCGCGTGAAGGCCGTTCTGGTGCCATCCGCCGTAAAGTCCCGCCAAGCCCCCCGTGGATTGCAACTTTCCGCCAGCGGTCGGGGTGACTGTTCCCTGTCCGTAGCCTAAAAGAACGCCGCCCGCCAGTTCCTTGGTGAAACGGTGGTCGGCCCCAGCAGTGAACCCAGCGGTTGAGAACTGATATCCGCCCGCGTTGGCATCAGCCTTGATCGACGCAAAATCGCCGTTCCCTTGGGCATAAACGTCCCATTCATTCTCCGGGGTTTGGAGGTTTTCTTCCAACAAAGCCGACCGGGCCATGTCCCTTTCGGTGTCCGCGGATAAGTTGGCCGCGAAAAGAGGGCCGTCCCCATTTGAGGAATAACGGGAAGCCTTGGCTGAGGGTATTCCACGAAGGCTGGCTAAGCGGCCCTCAACGATACCGGTTTGGGAATCAATCGCCGCGAAACCCATTTGATAGAGCGAGGCTAATTCCTCTGGAGCGATTAAATCATAATTGGACTGGAGGCTTGTGGTTGATTGGACTCCCAGGGAAGGCACGAGCGAGTCCAGCCCCTTATCCAAAAGATTTTTTTCCAGCCACGCGCCCACGGCGGTTTGGTTCGCGGTTCCTGAAATCGCCAAGGTGGGTTGGATAGCCAGAAGAAAAACTCCTGTGGATTGGTATTCGGGGTACCACCTCATCCCTTGGGAAGGCGCGCTTAATTGACTGAACCTGCCACTGACGCTGGAGGCGGAGAGGAATTGGAAACTGTCCCCGATTAGGGGAACGTAGCCGTTTCGGATTGTCACACCCAAGGTGCCGCCAAGATTAGCCGCGCCGGTAAAATTCAAGCGGTCTCCAGTAACTGCAGTACCTGGTGGGCCGTCGAGGCCAATTTGCAAGGTTCCACCGGTTTGCGTGTAATTCCCTCCCGCATTGACCGTAATCGGGGATCCGTTGTCCGCTAGGATTCCTCCATTCACCACGACCGAGCCCGAGCCAAAGGCGGTGCTTACCCCCATGGCCAAAGTGCCGGCATTGAGTACGATTGCCCCAGTAAGGGTGTTGACTCCCGTTAAAATCAGCGTTCCGGTGTTCACCTTGGTAAGCGAGCCCGAGCCCGAAATCACCCCGGAAAGGGTGGAGTTATTATTGTAACTATCGAAGGTCCCGTTGCCGATAAGGGCGATTTTCTTGGCCGAAACGATTCCCGCCGTGGTTTGCAGTGTTCCGCCGTTAAAGGCAAGGCTACCTGCCCCCAGATTGTTATCGTTGCCCACGTCGAGGATGCCGCCATTGAGGTTGACCACCCCATTATTCGTGTTGGTTCCACTCAAGTTTAGGATTCCAGCGCCCGTCTTCGTGAAGGCACCCGATCCCGATAGGACCCCTGATAGTGTGGAATTAAACCCGTTGGAATCGAAGGTCCCATTGCCGGCAAGAGCGATATTCTTGGAAGAGGTGAGTCCCGAGAGAGACTGAAGGGTTCCACCGTTAAAGGTCAAATCCCCCGTTCCCAGGTTGTTATCGTTGTTCACATCAAGGGTTCCGCCATTGAGGTTGGTCCCGCCGCTATAAGTGTTGTTTCCGCTTATCGTTAAGGCACCCGAACCAATCTTGGTTAAGGCCCCGCCCCCCGATATCACCCCTAAAAGATTTGAGTTAAAACCGTTGGAATCAAAAGTTCCGTTGCCGGCAAGCGTAATGTTTTTGTTGGAAGCGAAGACCGCCGTTGTTTGAAGGGTTCCACCATTGAAAATGAGGTTGCCCGTCCCCAGGTTGCTGTCTTGGCTTGCGTCAATGGTTCCGCCGATGAAGCTGGTTCCGCCGCTATAGGAGTTGTTTCCAAGCAAAGTCAGGGCTCCCGAACCGACTTTGGAGAGGGCCCCTGTGCCAGCAATGCCACCTGCAAAACCATTATTGGTGCTGTCCCCCAGGGTCAAGTTATGGGAGCCCAGTGAAACACCCCCCGAACCGCTTAAGGAGCCCAGCGTTAAATCATTCCCGCCCAGGTCCAGGATTCCAGCGGCTTCCACTGATACCGCGGCCGCAGTTGATAAAACCCCCGCCCCACCCAAAAGTAAAGTTCCGCTATTGATGTCCGTCAAACCCGGGTTGCTGTTGGTTCCATTTAGGGTCAAGCTGCCCCCGCCTGTTTTAATAAAAGTTCCCCCGCCCGAAATCACCCCGGACAAGGATGAATTAAACCCATTGGTATCAAAGGTTCCGTTGCCAATGACATCGATGTTTTTAGAAGAGGCAAGGCCAGCCGTGAATTGAAGCGTTCCACCGTTAAAGGTCAAATTTCCCGTACCCAGGTTGTTGTCATTTCCCACATCAATGGTTCCGCCGAGGAAGCTTGTTCCCCCGCTATAGGTGTTGGTTCCAGTCAGGGTCAGCGCGGCCGTGCCGGTTTTTGTGAAGGTCCCGCCCCCGGATATCACACCGGAAAGAGTGGAATTATTGCCATTGGAATCAAAGGTTCCGCTTCCGGGAAGGGCGATGTTTTTAGCCGAAGTGAAGGCCGCGAGGACCTGAAGCGTCCCCCCGTTGAATGACAAGTCACCCGTTCCGAGGTTGTTGTCGTTAAGGATGTCGATCATTCCACCATTGAGGCTCGTCCCTCCGCTATAGGTGTTGGTTCCATATAAAGTCAGGGCGCCCGAGCCGGTTTTGGTGAAGGTCCCGGTCCCGGATATGACTCCTCCCAAGGTGGAATTAAATCCGTTGGAGTTGAAGGTCCCGTCTCCGGGAAGCGCGATTAACTTATAGGAAGTAATACCCGCGGTGGTCTTGAGTGTCCCTCCGTTAAATGACAGGTCGCCGTTTCCCAGATTATTTTCATTGCTGACGGCGATTGTTCCGCCGTTAAGGCCGGTTCCGCCGCTGTAAAGGTTGATTCCGCCGAGGGTCAAGGTTCCGGTGCCTACCTTTGTCAAAGATCCCCCGTCCAGGATGGTTCCCGAAACCGTCGTATCCAGATTGTTCGACCCCGTGGTCAGGGTATGGGAACCTAATTTGAAGGTCCCGCCCCCCTCGATCGAGCCCACGTTAAAATTGGAACTGCCAAGGCTGTCAATGGCGAAAAGACCCCCGCTGTTGACAATGAGACGGGCGGTCCCGCTGTCCGCAGATTGGTCGAAAACAATGGTGCCTCCCGCGTTGGTGGTAAGAGTGGCCGCCCCCGCGGTGGAGGTATTGCTGAACAACAGATAGCCGTCATTGATAATGTTGGAATTGCCCGCGGTCGTGGTATCTCCGAATTGAAGATAACCGTTGTTGGCGAGGGTCGCACTTCCCGCCGAGGAGGTTTGGTTGAACAAAATCGTCGCTCCGGAAGCATTGGAGACTGAGGCGCTCCCGGCGGAAGCGCTTGTGTAAAATCTCACCGTGCCTGTATTCGCGATCGTGGCGCTCCCGGCGTTCGAGGTATCGTTGAACTCTAAATAAATGTTACTCGTGATGGAAGCGGAAGCGGCCGAGGAGTTGTTCAGGAAATAGAGGTGGCTTTGGTTGCTAATAAGCGCGTTACCTCCCGTCGAGTTGTCGTTGAAGGTTAGGTTGCCGTTGTTGGTGATGGCGGAACTACCCGCGGTTGAATTCAAGTTGAATGAAAAAAGGGTTGCGTTATTGGTGATGGTGGAATGCCCCGCCGTTGTATTGTCAGTGAAGTTAAGAGTGGAGTTGAAATTGTTGAGAATGGTTGAGCTTCCCGCCGTCGAGTTATTGGAAAAATTCAAAACGGAATCAGTGACCCCTCCGTTGCTTATGGACGAGTTGCCCGCTGTGGAGTAATTTTGGAAATAAAGGGCGTAATTATTTTGTATTTGGGCGTTTCCCGCGGTCGAAAACGTGGTTGAGCCATTGGACGCGAATACCAAATGGCCGTTGTTGGTGATGGTGGAACTGCCCGCCGTGGAGCTGTCCTGAAAGGCCACGCTGTCGTTATTGAGAATGGTGGAATTGGCGGCCGTGGAATTGTTGTAAAAATTCAGGGAGGTAGGATTGACAGAGTTGAAGATAGTGGCGCTTCCCGCGGAGGCGTTATCCCGGAAGACGATATTATTGGCATTGAAAATAGAGGCGCTCCCCGCGTTGGAATTGTTCAAGAATGTAAGGTTCCCCGTGGTGGTATTGCTGATGGCAGCGCTGGCCGCCGTCGAGGTGTCATAGAAGTTAAGGTTGCTGTTATTGATGAGGGTCGCGCTCGCGGCGGTGGAGCTGTTGTAAAATTCAAGGGTATTCCCGTTGTTGATGTTGGCGGTCACGGCCGAGGAGCTGTCGGCGAAACTCAAATAATTATTGTTGAGAATGGTTGCGCCCCCCGCGGTCGAGGTGTTGTGGAAATATATATTATTATTATTTATGAGAGTGGCGCTTCCGGCAGTCGCGTTCGTGAATAGGTTAATATTTCCGCCGTTGGTAATCTTGGAATTTCCGGCTGTGCTGTTATTATCCATAACCATATTATTGTTATTAACAACGGTGGAGTTTGCGAGGGTGGTGGTATCGTAAAGCAAAAAGAGATTTCCGTTGTTGATCGAGGCCGCAGCGGCGGTAGAAGTGTTATGGAAGCTCAGAAGACCCGCATTTGCTAACGTGGCGTTCCCAGCAGTCGCCCCGTTCATAAAACTTACGGCGCCCGATCCATCTATATTAAAGGTTTGGCCGGCGCCCGAGCTATTGGTCACTCCACCACCGACGAGGGAGAAACTGTTGCCGTTGGTATTAAGCGTATAGGAAGGGGCTCCAGGGTTAAAAAGTATGCTGTCTAGGGTCACGCTGGCGCTTAGGGAAACGCTGGCTGTGTTGGAAGCGCCGAAGGTGGCGAAGGCGGAAGTGGCGTTCGGGATAGTACTGGTATCCCAGTTGGTACCCGTGTTCCAATCATTTGTGGCAGGACTGTTCAACCAAGTCTGAGCGGAAGAAGAGGCGGCAAAAAGCCATCCCAAAATTCCTGTCAAAAAGAAAAGGCCTCGGACGGCCTTGAATTGATTTTTGGCTTTGAATTGCATTGGTTGTATTTTACCAGACAAGATAAAATCCAACGATTGAAAGGTAGGAAAAATTCATGAGCCTTTTCTTGAAAACCGCCATCCAGGCCGCCAAAGCCGCCGGGAAAATTCATAAAAAGCACTATGGCAAGGCACTCAATGTGCGGTTTAAGTCGAAAAACAAGCTGAACCTGGTAACTGAAGTGGATACCCTTTGTGAAAAAACAGTTTTAAAGATTCTCAAAATGAGATTCCCCTCCCATAACTTTTGGGGCGAGGAAAGTGGCAAGGATTCAGGCACTTCTATATATACCTGGTTGGTTGACCCCCTGGATGGCACCACCAATTACGCCCATGCTTATCCCTTCTTTTGCTGTTCCATTGCGTTAGTAAAAACCTCGAACCCCACTTTGAAAAAGGGGGGCAGGGGGGATTTAGCCGTTGTAGGGGCAAGGCATGCCTTGCCCCTACCCAATCCTTCATCGAACATCGACAGATCCGAACCAATCGTCGGCGTCATATACGACGCCCTGCGGGATGAATGCTTCACCGCCGAAAAGGGTCATGGCGCTTTCTTGAATGACCAAAGGTTACAAGTTTCCAAGGTGAATAACCTGAATGAAAGCCTAGTCTGCACGGGCTTCGCCTATGGGGTTCATGAAACCCATTACAACTTGGATAACTTCAAACAATTCGTTTTGAAAGCCCAAGGAGTAAGACGGGATGGTTCCGCGGCCATGAACCTGTCCTATGTGGCAGCGGGCCGCTTTGATGGCTTTTGGGAGCGCGGAATCCAGGCCTGGGATATGGCGGCGGGGGTCCTGATGGTTCAGGAAGCGGGCGGCAAGGTGACGGATATTTCCGGCAAGCCCTTTGACCTGTTTGCCGAAAACGCCTTGGCCACAAACGGCAAAATTCACGGGCACATATTTAAGATTTTAAAGAATGGAAAAGACGAAAAACGCTGGACTCACAAACACCGTTAAAAACAGTCACCAGCCCGCCTTGGACAAGCAAAACAAATCGGGTGGCTCAAGGCTATTTGCGAACCATTTAATTGCCCGTCTCAAAAAATAAAGCTTTATTATTAGAAAAAGACTAATATTATTTAATAAAATTTATTCTAAGGTCCCCTTCGGATGCCCCTATGGCATATTACCAAGTGATTAAAAAATCCAAAAATTTTTGGCCCGATCGGAATTTTAAATGCCGGCCCTAAAAACTTCACTTTTTCTATTTTCGGCCACATTCTTAACCCTATTGTGCGCCCCGGAAGCGAAGGCGATCCGGCCCATGTCCAATTCTATCGCTTTGGTGGCCGGCGAAGGAACGGGAGGGTTCCGTGACGGGGACTTCACTTCGGCTTTTTTTAAAAAACCTCTCGGCTTGGCCCTCAGTCCCGATGGCACCCGGCTCTTTGTCGCTGATTCAGCCAACAATCGGATACGGGAAATCCACTTAGACCAAAACAATAAGGTCACCACCCTTGTGGGGCAGGAAAATCCAGGAAGCCAGAACGGCTCCTTGGCCTCAGCTAGCTTTAAGCAACCCCAAGGAGTAGTTGCCCTTCCGGAAGAACGTCTAGTCGTCAATGACTTCGGCAACAAATTCCTACGTCTCGTGGATATGAAAAGCAAAACTGTTTCCACCCTCACAGGTACGGCCTTCGAGCCGGTTACAGCAAGCATCCCTTCTACCTCTCTGGAAAGCGAGGCTGAAAGCACCGGCACCCAGGTTTCCATGGCCAGAATCAGGGACATGGTCTATCTTCCAACCGCCGATTCCCTTTTTTTTTCCCAACCCGACCAAGGGACCCTCAAAAGGCTGGATTTGAAAACCGGTCAAGTAACCCTAGTCCTCCACAATAGGACCGAACTGCCCCATCCGGCCGCCCTTTGCGGATCCACCAATATGCTTTACGTTGCCGACCGGGACCTTAACCAAGTTTTTCAGTTTGACTGGAAAAATGGGACAGAACCTGCTTTGGTGCCAGCCGGAAAAACCCTTTCCAAAGTATTGGCCCTAGCGATTAATGAAAACTACCTCTATGCCATACAAGCCGGTTCTGAGTCTCCCTTGATGCGACTAGCGCCTCAAATTGAACCGGTGACCTTTGTATCCGCTTGGGGAAATGAAATTCCCAATTCGGGGGTAAAAATCCCTTCCATTATCAACCTTAACCCGGAGGACCCCATAGGTTTTGTTCCCGATCCACTGGATGGGCGAAAATTTTATTTCGTCAACCCGACCTGTAACATTGTCACCTCCTTCCGCGAGCTATTCACCCCTTCGGATGGTGCACTTGGATACCCCGCCCACAAACCGCCCCGGACTTTCCGGATTCTCTTCGTGGGCGATTCTCGTTCCGCGTATATTTCCAGCGGCCCTAATACGCATCCGGTTTGTATTTCCGAACGGATGGGGTTGGAACTCAATACCCTCGCGGTTCTCGACGATGTGCCGATGAATTTCGAGGTCTTGACTCTTTATAAATCCGCTTCTATCCCTCTTTTCCTATGGCCGACTTATGAGGTCCCGGCTGTGGTTCAAAATTACGACATCGATTTAGTGATCATCCTGCACCCGCCGACTCCCACTGGATTTAATCCCTATGCCGCTTATTTCGAGCGTCCCATCACCCAAGATGGCATCCCTGCGAACCAAATCGACCCAGAGTATCTGTTAAAACCGCCCCTTCTGAGGATTCCAGACGGCCCAGCTCGGAATTTCTTCGATCTCTGCAAGGCACATAAGTTAGTTCGTATTGAAAAAAACAACATCGTTTTCAATTACGACTTGGATTTGAACCCGGAAATTCGCGACACATTGGTGCAGTTGTACGGGAAATCCATTGACCTATTGAAACAAAAACTTTCGGTCATGAAAACCACCTCCGGCCAACCCGTTCAGTTTTTAGTCTGTTTCACCCCCACCGCATTTTTCAGGGCATGTTTACTATATTCGGAATTTTGGAAGGATTTAACCGCGCGATTTCACGTTCCGTTTTTGAATCTTACCGATGAAATGACGGCTTTACGATTTTCTTATCTTCCCATGTCGGAAGGCGCTGGCAATGACCACTTTGATTCTAACGGACACTTTTTCTTTGGCCGGCTTATGGCTCACGACTTGATCCGGGACGGGCTCATTCCCTGGACTAAATCTTTCTATTCATCTGAAGCCACGCTCCTTCCGGTCACCGTAAAATAAAGTCTGTAAAAATTTATTCTGGTAGAAAAATTAACCTCTCCCTTGTAAGTAGATTTCAACCATGGTCGCACTATGCTGCTTTCCATGACTTTCACCCTCAACGAAACTGAAAACAAGTTGGAATTACCCTTATTTTCATTAGCACCATGGAATATGCTGTTTTTAAAGGTTCGAATTTAATTAGAAATTCCGGAACGCAAAAGAGGAAGGGTCTCATTTAAACCCCGATGGTTTAACCTTTTTTCTGGAGGCTGATCGCACACGACCTTATCCGGGACAAACTGGTTCCCTGGAATAAAACTCGCAATAATTAAATCCGGTATGTTTTGATGGGGGGGGGTGAATGGGTCTTAGGCTTTCAATCGCCAAAGTAAAAACCAGGGTTAAGGCGGCCTCTTTTCTGGTGGAAAATGATAAACTTTTCCCGTCTTTGGCTGTTCATCTGGCTCTTTCGACACGGATCTTCTCATGAACCTTTCCAAATCTTTTCTGGCCGGTGCCACCCTTTCTTTTTTTGGTTTACTGTTATTGGCTGAAGTCTTTCTGCGCCTGGCCGTTCCGGCTGGGTCCTGGTATAAGCATTTTGATGCCTCTGGGGACATGACCAGCCTGGTGGAACTGAGGGACCGGCTGCGGTACAGTCCCCGACGTTGGACAGACGACAGCTCGCTGTTGCTTTTGGGGGACAGCGTCCTGGGAGCGAGCGCTTTAATGGAACACCGGGTTTCTGGCGCCCGCGATAACACCCTGTCGAAGTTTTTAAAGGACCGGCTCCAGTCTGTAAGCGAAACCGCGCTCAGCTTGGGATCGGATGGCCTTTTGCTTCCGGACATCCTGGGGTTGAATTTGGAATTTATGCCACACCCGCCCCGCCGAATCATACTTTTCCTTAATTTTCGAATGTTCGCCAAAGAATTTGCCGAGG
The DNA here is from genome assembly GCA_003152075.1 of candidate division FCPU426 bacterium. Taxonomy (GTDB): domain Bacteria; phylum Oederibacteriota; class Muellerivitia; order Muellerivitales; family Muellerivitaceae; genus PALSA-1180. The sequence goes on along the minus strand of PLZG01000079.1, from coordinate 50,409 downwards.
GCCCCAAGGCTCTTTCGAGAAATTTTCTCTTGAGCGATTTACCGGAAGATATTCAAAAAAGGCTGGCTCCTGATGTCCCCCTCTCGAAAGAAGCCCAATTGAGCGACCGGCTCTATGCCGAGATGGGCGATCACTGGTTTCTGTTTCGGGAAACCCAAATGTTGAAGACGCTTTGGTATTACCCCAGTCAAAAGGATTTCTTCCAACGCGCGCTGGAGCAAGTGCTGGGCAGGAACGAAACCCAGGTGGAAATCGCCGAAGCGGCATTGAAGCAAAAAGTCGCGTCCTATTACCAGGCTTACCTTTGGGACAAGCGCGGCCTGCCGCTTAAATGCCTTCAAAAAATCCTGGATCAATGGGCCGAACGGCGGGTTCAGGCGAGCATTTTCCTAGTCCCTCAAAATCCGAAATTCCTTGGAAGTTATCTGGATAAGCCCAGCTTCGAGAAAAATCGAAAAACATTGGCCGCATTCCTAAAGCCCTATTCTAAAAAAGGCATTTTTTATTCCGATTGGGCGGACCGCTTTTCTCCAACTTATTTTCTGGACCATTGCCACCTAACCCCGGCGGGTAACGAGCAATTCGCGAAGGATGTCATCAAAGCCATGGAGCCGTGGAAATGAAAAATAAGGACTTCTGGAAAGGTTTTGGAACCGGCGTGATTTTATTCCTGTTGTTCCTGGCCATCCTTCTATTTTCGGGCGACCTGTCGGCCTCTAAATTCATTTATGTGGATTTTTAAATGATCTTCAACACCAGCTGGTTTTTGATCTTTTTCCTTTTTTTTTATTTGTTTCTTTGGCTCCTGCCGCATGACCGGCTTCGTTTTTATTACCTGCTGGTTTGCTGCTTTATTTTCCACTACCATTTCGCGGGCCCGGCGGGGGTAACCCCCATCATCGTCATGGCGATCATCACTTATTTCATCGCGCTCTGGATCGCCAAGCTTCCCCCAGGCCCCGCCAAAACCAGGGTGTTGTTCCTGGGGCTGTCCGTGCCGGTTTTAGCCTTGGTTTTTTATAAATACCGCGTGCTGCTCTTTACCCCCGTTGTTCCATTAACCCAGGGGGTGGCCAAGGATTGGCTGACTGCCCATGTCGTGCAGGTGGCCATGCCCCTGGCCATTTCTTTTTTTACGTTTGAGTTTGTGCATTACCTGACGGACGTGTACCACGGCAAGGGTGAACCGGTCCGCAACCCCTTCAAGTTCGCGGTGTTTTGCATTTTTTTCCCCTCGATCGTTTCAGGCCCCATCAAGCGTTTTCAGCCTTTCCTCGCCCAGGTGGAGGAGGGCCTACCGCGGCCCCCGGCCTCCAAAGCCTTGTTGGGCTTGGCCCAGGTACTTTTGGGTTTTTTTAAGAAGCTGGTCATCGCCGACAACGCCACGATGATGATCCACCTCCTGGAAAAACGCACGGACCTGACCTTTGGCCCCGTCTGCCTACTCATGGCCCTTCTTTCCGTGCGGATCCTTTTTGATTTCAGCGGCTACAGCGACATCGCCATCGGTTTGGGGAAGATGATCGGGTTGGACCTGCCCGCCAATTTCAACTTTCCCTATATCGCCCGGAACATCACGGAGTTCTGGCGCCGGTGGCACATGTCCCTGAGCAGTTGGATCCGGGATTACATTTACATTCCTTTGGGGGGAAACCGGGTCAGTTTGGCCCGCAAATTTATCAACCTGATGGTGACCATGTTCGTCTGCGGGCTCTGGCACGGGGCCAGCTGGCATTTCGGCCTTTGGGGAATGTATCATGGGGCCGGGCTGGCCTTGCACAACCTTTGGGAAAAATCGGGCACCGGCCAAAAATGGGCCGCTTGGCGCTTCAGCCGTTTCCTGGATGTGGCCGTCACCAATGTTTTTGTCGCTTATGGCTGGCTTTTGTTTTTTTATCCGATGGATCAAGTGGTTAAATTCACCCGTCATCTTTTTTTAATTTAATCAGGAGGTTTTTATGAAATTCGTCCTCGCGATTTTCATGTTTTTAACCGGGACCGTGGTTGATGCCCAGGAAATGAGGGATCCTTCTTTGTCGTCTCCACCCTCCCTTCAGGCCAAGCCCCTCGCCAAGTGGATTGTCAATAAGGTTCCCTGGGACGAGTGGTTCAAGAAGAATTGCCAAGTGACGGACAAAGCGGAATATGTCCATTTCTTCTGGGACGCCCAGGACTTCAAGCTGAATTTTGAGGTGAAGGATAAAAAAAGCCGGTTAGCCGACGCGGCCCTTCAGCTGGTGTCACGCCTTTATCCCCAGGACGCCACGGCCGATCGGGTTAAGGTGGATATCGTTTATGTCTTGGAAAGGGATTCTTACGGGCTGCCCAAGTGGGACAGCCTTCAGCAAGTGGCTCATTTCGAGTTCTTGAAATCCAAGGCCTCGAAACTCATCAAGCACAAGGTGCCCTTGACGGAAATACAGATGAAAAAGATTTTTGATAAATTCGAGATCTTTTGATGAACCGGTTTATTTATTAAGGTGAGCCCGAAGCACTTCTAATCTCTTTAACAAAGAACCGCTGAAGTACCGATACCAACCCCTAGTTTTTGGCCGGCGCTGCCGCCGTTTACTGAGATTTCCAAATTACCCGAAGAACCCAATAATGCAATCACCGTTCCCCTTTTGGCTTCGGCGTAATGGTTGGCCAGACTCAAAACGACAGCCTTTCCGACCTTCAGGCGAAAAGGCTTGGACAGATGTTGTTTCTGGAAATTAGTGATTAGGTTGCCGAACCGGTCGATCCACATTATTTCCCCGGTCCAGCCCGCCGAAACCTTGAAAGGCTTGGGGATTTCCCGCCAAACCCAATGATTTGTTTTCTTGCCAAGTTTGGCGAAAGGGGTTCCCTTGGCTAAATAACCCGTCACGGGAGCGAAAATATCCCGGCCATGGAAGGTGGAGCTTGGATTTTTTAAATGGAATTTCTTCTCAGTGAGTTCCACGACCCGGTCGATCCCCCATTCCTTCAGGGCGGCGGAAAACAAACCGTTGTCCGGGCCCACGAAAGTGTGGCCCTGGGATTGAAGGGCGATGGCCTTGCGGAAACTTCCTACCCCCGGGTCTACTACCGCCAGATGGATTGTTCCTTTGGGGAAATATTCGATAGCTGATTTCAAAAGAAAGGCTCCGGTTGTGATGGCTTGCGGCGGCATTTCGTGCGTCAGGTCAACCAACTGGCCTCAGGGAAAATTCCCAGGATGACACCCTTCATGGACCCAACGAAGGTGTCCCGGGTGCCGAAATCGGTTAATAAAGTAATAATCGGTCTTTTCATCCAAACCCCTTAATGGTCAATGACCCGGATCCTTTCTTGTTTTTTATTCCCCTAAATCCTTTGTTTTAAAGGGAATCAGTTTATCCCGGATGAGGTCGTGAGCTAAAAGCCTGCCAAAAAAGACCGCACCATCAGGGTTCAAATGAGAGCCGTCTGACGTCAGGGGAAAAAAGGAAAGATTCAAAGCGTTCATCTCGGCGTTCAGGTCCCAAATGGGAAAATTGAATTTCTTAGCCACCTCCGGCCATATGGCCATGTCAATTTGTTTATCCCAGCTACGTCCCGTGTAGGTGTTACAGAGCAATAGCCGTACGGGTTGGCCATTGGAGGTTTTCATGCCGGAAAGCTTTCGGTTGAGCATATCCAAGGGCTTTCCATATAATTCGATCAGCCAATCGTGCACTTCCGGATTGGACAATACACTTGCGTCAAAATCCAACCCGTTTCCGCGGACATGCACCAAGCCATGGGCCTTGCAAAAATCATAAAACTTCCGGGGCGTCCCGCTTGGTGGAAGTCGCTTTAGGGGGGGGTTCACCAGGAATTCCATATCGTCATTGGGAAATTTCGGGATACCGTCCGAAGTTAGGGGGTGATTGAAATAAGTTTCAGGGGGGAAATGATCGGTCATAAATAGGACCACGAGATCGATATCGTTGCGCTTGACGACGCCGGGAATTTCGTAGATGGGTCAGATTAAATAATCCCCATGACGACTACAATTGAAAACTTCATAGTTCAAGGGAACCCCATCCAGCGCGGCCTGGAAATTGAGCTCCCGCTCGATTTGCGGGGCGAGGCTCAAGTTATGGGGAAATTCGAGATTACCATTAGGTCTTTTCAGGGAGTGGTAATCCGATTGAAAAGGGTAATTCAGCACCTCCGCGGACCGGGAATCCCCCACGATGATAATTCGGTAGGTGTTTTTGGGTTTTTGGGCTGGATACTCAGGTTCATCCACGCCGTTGGAATTACGTTCGCCTTCGGAGGGGTTCCAATCGAAACCAAACAGATCCCGGAAAGAAACAACCATGTTGTAATCAGGTTTGGAGACATAAAACTTCCGGCTGTCCGAAGGGTCCGGCGCAAAACCGATGGACGGGGCAAAGGAAATATCCCCCCCGGGCGGGAAAAGGGCTTCTGGAGGGAGTGTGTCACCCCAAGGACTTCTAAAAGACACCAACTTGCCATTGAACTGATTAATGAACCCGTCCTTATATTCGTTGTCCCAATACTGCTTATCGAGGAAGAATCGCTGGGCTGGAACGCCGGGGATTGCCAAGAGGGTATAAAGGATGCCGCCGTTCAGGGACATGGAAAGCACTTTACTCAGGGGAGCCGGCATCGCCAAAGGGTTTGCGGCGGCGTTATCCTTCCAATCCATCTCGAAGACCTGGGGCATATCCTTGTCCGCCACGTAAAGCTTGTTTCCCTGGCACCAGAGAGCGGCCGGATTGGGAATTGGGATATTTTTGTCGAGCACCGTTGAAACCAGACCGGTCTTCAAATCCAGCCTTTTTAAGGCACCCAATTCGGGTTGGGTATAGAAGATCGAATGGGCCGCGGGCATGTAAGCCAACTCCCTGACGCCTTTCATCGAAACTTGCGCCGCAGGGACACTCGAGGGCGTCAGGGTAACGGATCGAACAGGGTTCGCGGGGCCTCCCGCGAGGGTGGTGACGGTTCCGGCTTTCAGGTCCATGAGGCGGAAGAGCTCGTTGCCAAAATCGTTTACCACCAGGCAATCACCCGGTAGGACAAGAACCCCGCAAGGATGGTTGAATTGCGCCATGGTTAAAGGGCCGTCCAATCTTCCCGCCAAATCCTGTCCGGCAAGGGTGGTGACCTCATTGTTCTGATCAAGATGGATGATGCGGATGCGGTTGTTGTAGGAATCGGCGACGTAGAGGTAGGACCCATCCTCACTGACGGCCAAGCCGAGGGGCCTATTGAAAAGGGCCGAAGTAAAACTTCCATCCTTGAAACCAGGACGACCCTCCCCTCCGGCGACCAAGGCAATATTGGCGGATAGGGGACGAACGGCCCAACCTTCTTGGGTGCCCAATAGGCTCAAGAATACTGTTGAAAATAAAAAAAATAAAATTTTTTGAGTCGGCATTGAAAATTCCTATCGAGTCATAGAAGTTAGGTCCATTTTATCACTTAGCAATGTGCCATATGAACGGTCGAAGGGAGATTTAATCCAAATTTTATTAAATTAAGGACCCCCTCTAAAAATCACCCTCAACAGCACCCCTCACCCTAACCCTCTCCCGCAAGGGGCGAGGACAATGTGTGTTCTACGCGTCTTTTACCCCCTCTTCTTTTGAGGGAGAGGGCGGGGTGAGGGTGAAAAATGAATTTTTAGAGATTCCATTAAGTCTTTTTCCAACAAACAATCCTCGAAAAACTCAAACTGCAAGCCGTTATCCAGCCCAACCGGCCAGGAATTCCTCCACCAAAAAGGGCAGATCGTCGTGATAACCATTTTCAGATTTTGGACCGCATTCCGGTAATGGTTGCCCATGTAGAGGCTTATGGCCGATTGGAAATAATCGTCGCTATTGGCGGCAAAGCGATAGGAAACCGCTATGTAATATAGAGCAATGAAAATAATTTTTTTCATTAGTTACTCTCTCCACGCGGTTGACTCGAACCGCTTCTAGTCCTTTAACAAAGAACCGCTGAAGCGCCGATACCAACCCCTAGTTTTTGGGCGGCGCTGCCGCCGTTTACTGAGATTTCCAAATTACCCGAAGAACCCAATAATGCAATCACCGTTCCCCTTTTGGCTTCGGCATAATGGTTGGCCAGACTCAAAACGACAGTCTTTCCGACCTTCAGGCGAAAAGGCTTGGATAGATGTTGTTTCTGGAAATTAGTGATAAGGTTGCCGAACCGGTCGATCCACATTACTTCCCCGGTCCAGCCCGCAGACGCCTTGAAAGGCTTGGGGATTTCCCGCCAAACCCAATGGTTCGTTTTCTTGCCCAGCTTGGCGAAAGGGGTTCCCTTGGCCAAATAACCCGCCACTGGCGCGAAGATATCCCGACCATGAAAGGTGGAACTGGGATTTTTCAAATGGAATTTCTTCTCGGTGAGTTCAACCACCCGGTCAATTCCCCATTCCTTCAATGCCGCAGAAAATAAGCCGTTGTCAGGTCCCACGAAGGTATGGCCCCGGGATTGAACGGCTATGGCCTTTCGGAAACTTCCCACTCCCGGGTCCACAACCGCCAAATGAATGGTACCTTTGGGGAAATAATCAATGGCTGACTTCAAGAGAAAGGCGCCAGTTGTAATGGCCTGTGGCGGCACTTCGTGCGTCAGGTCAACTAACTGGGCTTCGGGGCATATATCCAAAATGACGCCCTTCATGGACCCGACGAAAGTGTCTTTGGTGCCGAAGTCGGTAAGAAGGGTGATGATGGGACGCTTCATCAATATCCTTTCCGCCAGTTTTGAGTTCTTAGTTTTTAGTTCTAAGTTACTGAAATTTTCGATGGTAAAAACCATCGAAAATCATCATCAATTTAAAATTCATAATTCAAAATTCAACATTGCCTTTAGGAGGTCCAACCGGCAAGGAACTCCTCAATCAAAAAGGGCAAGTCATCATGGTAGCCGCCCTCCAGCAACGAAAACATGGGAACCTTCACGGCCTTGAGCCATTGCCCGATCTTGCGGTAATCCTTTTTCGCCAAACCAAACTGGGTCAGGGGGTCTTTCTCGTAGGTGTCAAACCCCATCGAAACGCCGATCAGGTCTGGTTTGAATTCCCCAATTTTTTTAAGCGCGCCTTCCAGGGCCGGAAAATAATCTCCCTCTTCCGTGCCGGGGGCCAACGGATAATTGACGCAGTTCCCTTTCGATTGCCGACCCGTTCCCGGATAGGCCGGGAACTGATGCAATGAAACGTAAAGGAAATTTTCCTTGCCGAAGCAAAAGTCCTCCGTACCGTTGCCATGATGGCAGTCCAGGTCCAACACCGCTGCCCTTTGGGCCTTGCCCCGCCTAGTGATGTCCTGAATGGCTACCGCCATGGAATTGAAATAACAAAAGCCCATGGCTTGTTGAGGAGTGGCGTGGTGGCCTGGTGGGCGCATGAGGGAAAAAACGGACGTGCCTTTTAGGCTTTCCTCCGCCGCTTGTAGGGCTGAACCCGCCGAGAGAAGACTGCAGGGAAAAATACCCGGGGCCCCGGGAGTATCGGGGTCGAAATAGCCTTCCTCCTGGACCAAGTGGACCAGGCCCTCGCCATGAACGGCCTTGATGGCCTCCAGGGGAGCGGCGGTGGGCTCGGCGAAAGTTTCCGCTGGCCAAAGAGTTTTTAAATGTTCAAGGGAACGAAGCACCCGGGCCGGATGCTCGGGATGACCGGGAATGTCGTATTGCCCGGCCTTGGTCGTCGAAATTACTTTTAGTGAATGAGAAGAGGGCGTCATTGGGGACCAGTTTTGAGTTTTGGGTTCTAAGTTTTGAGTTCTGGTTGTTTTTGAACCTTCGGTTCAAAAACATTCATCAACTTAAAACTCAACACTGAGAACTTAGAACTGTTGTTTACTTCCCGCCGCTGTGCGTGCGGATCTTCTCGGCCAGGAGGAACTTATCCAGCCGGATGACATCCTTCTTATTAATAGCGAGAATCTTCAAGCCGGCCCGAAAAGTGGAGCCGTTGCTTCCCGCGTTTTCCATCGTGGCCCTGATGACTTCCGCGATGAGGGTAATAGGCGCTGGGAAGTTGGGTAAATAGAGGTGAATCTCCAGGGCCATGTCATCGGGAAAAGCCATCTGCCCCACCAGGGACATGCCACCCATGGAAATATCCCGGGTGACGGCGTGGACAATGGCGGATTTCTTGGAAAGCTCGGGCAACATGTCGGTGGTGGATTCCCGGTAGGCTGGGTTGGAAAGGGTATTCACCAGATCAGCCTTCGGAATAAGGCAATAGGTCACCTTGACCGAGGCGTCAATGCGCTCGAATTGCCTTTTTTCCATCCATCCCGTGTGAACTGCTGCCATAAAAACTCCTAAAAAATTACTTTTTCCAGTGAATGCAGGCGACGGGGCAGCCATTCATGGCCGCCTCGATCTTTTCTTCCTTGTCCCCCTGCGGGTTATATACTTCCGCGAGACCGTCGGAGGTCATCCGGAAAACCTTAGGTGTTTCCACCACGCAAGCCTCGCATCCCGTGCACTCGTTCTGATCCACGTAAGAAATCCGGTTCAACTTCTTGGTTTCACCCATGACGACTTTAAGTCCTAATGCGTTGTTTGGCCGTTAGGGCCTTGCATTCTGCTTTCCTGTCGACTGCGTACTGTCAGCTGTCGTTAGAACTGCACCCTGAAGCTAGTACTACCTGCAATATCCGTACCGTTTGACTCACCCACAACCGCCCAGTGAAATCCCTCGCCCATGTCGAAGCCCAAAACATATTTAGGTTCAAAGATAATCGGAGCCCCAGTGTTCTGCGAGGAGACAGAAACGGAAGCACCACTGCCAGGTTGGGCGGTCCCCCCCGAATCCGTAACCGTTTCCGTAACCGTACCGGCGATATTGGCCGAAACACTTCCCGAATTGCGTTGAAACCCGATTGCGGCAAAGGGAAAAATTATCCCCAGGTCCTTCCCGACCATGATTTTGGCCCCAAAACTATTGATGTTCCAGCTTTGGGTGAAGTTGGTACTACCCGCGAGGGTATCGTTATAGGTTGTTCCCGAGCTCACGAAAGTAGAACTCTGGTTCACGTTGGTGTTCAGGGAGAAGCTGCCATTCATTGTATCCCAACTGGCTCCCACTGTCACAGTCGGCAAGTGAAGGCCATCCAGGATTTTATAGCGGAAATCCAGGCCCCAACCGATGTAATTGGCGGATAAACCCAAGTCAGGAAGATTGATGAGGGGAAGGTAAGCCAGCCGAAAACCTATATCCATTCCGTTGAAAATTCCGACCCTTGCCGTACCAATGGGAAAGGGAATGGGCACCACGGAAGGCAGGCTCACATTCGACGCGATCGACAAGGCTGAAAGAGGCAGGCTGTTAAGGTTGGTCAAATTGACAATATCAGCTCCCGCTCCAACCCCAACTTCAACCTTGGGTGTGCCAAGAAAATCAAATACGCCCGGCGGGGTATTCCAACCCAGGGTCGAGAAAAACCCCAGGCTTTTGGCGAATTGGCCATTTACATAACTTGAGATCGTTTGGTAATCGGAATTCATTTGATTGATGAAGTTTTGGTTGGTTGTTTGCGACAAACCGTAAGACATGTTTCCCATCCAACCAGTTAATGCCAGTAAAACAATTTGAATCAGTTTGCGTCGAAACATTCTTAACCTTCTCGTTGAAAATAAGGTATATAGGAAAAGCTGATCTTTACTTTATGCCAGGCTGGATAAAATGAAAAGCCTTTACGTTAAAACCCCAGCAAAACTTAACATTTGGGTCATCCCATGATTTGGTCCGAAGGCCCCCTGGTTAACGGAATATTTATGGAACGCCTACACCGTTTCGGGGCCTGGGTAAGGGTCAGGGGCCGCAAAGAATACTGCCACGTTACCAATTCGGGCCGCCTCAAGGAACTCCTGTACCCCGGCGCCAAAGTCGCCCTGGTGGATCACCTCCCGAAATTCAAAATTCATAATTCAAAATTAAAAATTCCGCGTAAAACGCGGTTTGCCGTCAGGCTCGCGTTTTACCAGGGTAAGTGGGTTTGTATTGAGGCGAACATCGCCCCCAAGCTTTTAATGGAAGCTTGGAAAGAAGGCCGGGTTCCTAAACTTGCCGCCTATAACCGGCTCCAGGCCGAGGTGCCCTTAAACCGCCATACCAGGTTCGATTTTCAGGCGGAAAACTCCAGAACGGGTGACAAGGCGTGGATTGAGGTAAAGTGCTCCACCTTGGTTGACGATAAGGGCGTCGGACGCTTTCCGGACGCCCCCTCGTCGAGGGCCACCAAACACCTTCATGAACTGATGGCGCAGGCAAAAAAACCGAAAACGAAATGTTTTGTTTTTTTTATTTTACAGAATCCCCACGGAAAGGCGGTCGCCCCCAAGGATGACACGGACCCGATCTTCGGAAAAAAATTACGGAAGGCCTCCAGGTCTGGCGTAACCCTGGGGGCCTTCCGTGCGCGGGTGAGTAGGATTGGCGCCCGCTTGGACCGGATGGTTCCGGTATTGTTATAAGCTGTACTTCACGACCCGGGCGTTGCCGTTATCGGTCACGTAGAAGTTTCCCGCGCCGTCGATGGCCAACCCGATGGGGCTATTCAAATGGTCACTGGTTGGTCCAGTCTTTCCAAATTCCAAAATATATTTTCCGGTGGTGTCAAGTTCCTCGACCCGCCCATTGCCCGAATCCACCACGTAGATATTCCCGTCAGGGCCCACTTTCACGTCCGTCGGATTGGAGAATTGCCCCGCCCCATTCCCCTTCTGGCCTAAAGAGGATACCGCGCCCGTCACGGTGTTGAATTTCGTAACGTTATTTCCCTGGTAATTGGCGACGTAGACATTATGATTGCCGTCAGCGGCCATGCCGACTGGATAATTAAATTGGCCGTCGGTGGTTCCGGTTTTCCCGAATTGGTTTGTCGAAATGGAATTAAAGTCCCAGACCGCGTTCGTAATGTCACTGACGAGTAGGCTGCCGTCCGCCAAAACCGCCACGCCCTGGGGATAGGAAAAAGCCACCCCGTTCATGGTGGGCGCTATTACTTGGTTGACAAATCCCCCGTTGGTATCCAACACCTCTATTCTTTGGTTACCCGCGTCCGCCACGTAAACATTGCCATTCCCGTCCAGGGCCACTCCGAAAGGCTGGTTAAATTGGACATTGCCGTTCCCGGCCTGGCCCCATCGAGCGAGCGGGGTACCCGAAGCAGCATATTTCTGGATGGCGCTGTAATCCGCGTCCACCACGTAAACATTGTTATCCTTATCCGTCGCGATCCCCAGGGGATTGCTGAGGTTTATGCTGTTGGACCCCGCGGTCCAATGGGCCACGATATGCGGCGCCACGGCCGCGGTTGAGGTAGTTTGCGATGTTGCCGGCGCGAGGGGTTGAACACCCTTCGTGCAAGCCATCGGCCCCGCCAAGATCATTCCCATTCCCAGGATTAAAAGTAGATTTTTCATTTTCGCACCACCTTTTCTTTTCTGGGCGACCGGGACCTTTGTTGTTTACTTCTGCCCCGTCCATCACCGCGCACATAGGTATAGAGCAACTGTGGTGCCAAGAAAGATATGGGTATTCCCTGCAAAAAGGGGCTTTTCGGAAATTTCACGGCGGGTTGGAACGGGTTAAAAAGGATCGCTGGGTAAAAAAGACTCAAGTTAGGTTTCATTGGAAGGAAGGTCAGGCGAGGATTATCAAACAATACTTTCAGTTAGAGGACTTACCCGGGGAAGGAGGATTTAACTCCTCAAGAAAAGCTTTTCGGACATTCTGATCCAGCAAAAAACAATCAGGACATTCCTTAATGTGGCTGGAAATCCATTCCATTTGGGAGGGAGAAAGCTTTCCTTGGAGATAAACACTATAGGCTTGGTGAACCTGGCGGCAATCCATGGAATCCCTCTTGGTGAACATCGCCCCCCGGCCGTCAATTCAAGGGCTTTTTACAAAGATACTCCATTCGCGGCACATTTCATAATAAAAACGGCCGTCGATAATGCCTCCATTTGAAATAATTCTTTCACCCTCACCCTACCCTCTCTCGTCGAGGGAGAGGGGAATTAAGGAAACGGCTCTTTTTCAAATACCCTCGCACTTGGCCGTGGTTTTGTGGGTGCATAGGGGATTTTCCCTATGAGTCCTTTCGGGGAGATGGGTAGGGTGAGGGGTGATTTCTCAAGCTGAGGCATTACCAGGTCGCCCCTCTTTTCAAAACCTCACGAAGCATATTTTCTCAATGGATCTTTCTCCAAGCGGTCCAACCTTTTCACCCAACTAGGTATCCGATAGCCCTTGATCCATTCCCTTTTGGTATAGGGCTTCAAATCAATGACCGGTGTTTCATCCCAAACGTCCAAACCCTCCACCCACAATTCACGACCCCGCCTTTTAACTAATTTCACGACAGTGAACCCGATGGGGTTGGGCCGATGAGGAGTGCGGGTGGCGAGAAAGCCTATCTTAGGAAAAGACTTCCCTGTTTTTGGATGAATCAATAGGTCGGGCTTGTGGGTTTTATGGAGCCAAAAGAAAACCAGGAGATGCGAGAATCCTTCGATGCCTTGAAGTCCTTTTATCCATTGGCGGTTAAGAAGAATCCTTCCCTTGCGGATAACCCCGATGGGTTTGACAAGGAAAGATACTTTTGTAGGCTTCACGGGAGGAACCCTCGCTCAACGCTCCCGGCGGGTTCAAAAGGCCTGCCGGAAAACCAGCCAAATTACATCTTCTTTTCGTCTGAGATTTTTTTATCGTCCTTCTTCTCGTTTTTCACCATGTCCATCCCGCACATCGAGCACTTGCTGGGCTTATCGGCGGTAATGTGGCACATCGGGCAAACGTAACTGTCCTTGGCCGCTATTTGCTTTTCCGCTTTCGCTTTGGCCTTATTAACCTTCTTGCCGGCCGCTTTCGATTTGGTTTTGCCCTGGGCCTTGCCCGCGGGTGTGGCTTGCGTAGAAATTGAAGGGGTATCGGCCAAACAGAAAGACACCGTAAAAGCAACCGCCATGGCCAAAACCGCGATTTTAGAAAACTTGCTCATTTTTGACTCCTCCATTTGGTTTTAAAGGCCAAATCAAATCGGGTCGATTGGGGCTTTAATTGGACTAATCATACACTTTTCCCTCGAATCATTTCTATGATCAAGGACAGTAAAGTATTTGAGGTTCCTGCCGTTAAGTAAAGTGAAAGGAATTTGGGCATGAACTCAATCAATAGAATCGAATCCTTATTGCAATCATTGGACACCACGCCCCAACCTTCGAAGAAGGTGTCGCCTTACGATCAAGAACTGGCGACCCTGGAGCATTTTATCGACAAGCTGGTGACGGCTGAAAACAAAGCCACCAAGGCAAACACCCAGGCATCCATACAAAAAGAGCAATTGTTAGCCCAATTCAAGCGCAAGCTCGACTTTCTCTCGGGCCAGGTCCAACAAGCCGAAATCGCCTTGGCCGCCCTGGAGGGAACAGGAAATCCATCCTCCCTAAGTCCAAGCGACCTTTTACTTCTGAACGCCCGCAAGGGTGAAGTTTCTTACTGGAAATCCCAAATCCGCCAATTGATCGCCTCCAACGAAACATCATTGCACTAAAAAAAAGAGCGCCCACCCCGGGCGCTCCTTTAGTAATCTCCGCTTTAAGGCTTCACAGGGCGCTAAAAAAATGTCTTTACACCCTGTCAACAGCCACGGGATTAAAGCGAATCGCATTTAACCCCCTTGTTATTGAAGGGGGTGATTCGCGCCAAAGATATGAAAAAGTCCTCCTCTTTGACTTTTTCATCCTCCTGTTAATACATATAAGCGGAAAACTTCCCTAAATCCTTCTCAACATCCTCTTTGCAGGTTTTGCAGCAAAGCATGATTTTCATGCCATTGGTCAACTTCACTTCCACTTGGTTCTTAGTATTTAAAAAATTACTCTTCCCAGCCGCCGGGCAATAGGAATACCAAGCGCCTTTACTCATAACACCTATCGGGGAGTGAAGGGCCTCTTTATGCCAGGGAGTCACTTCATCCATTTGCACAGTGTCCCGGGAGGTGACTAACGCCCCCAAGGGTGAGGTCAAAGCCGGATGATTCCCCGCGAAACTAACGGTGGTTGTAACAAGAGCCAAAATGAATGCCAGTACAAAAGTTAGAGTTTTCATTGTAATTCTCCTTTTCAAATCATTGGTGAATAGGCCTTAAAGGCCGGTTAAGGGATTGCGAAAAGACAGAATTTTTTGTTTTTTGGTAAAGCCAAAAACGCGATTAGCCTTTCCACACCGCCAACCGCTGGTTGGGTAAAATTTCAAATACGAAGGATGGGGGAATAACCGGGAGGGTAAACATCGGGAAAAACGTGGTTTGAGATAACCACGAACGTGTTGATCAGCGTGGTTTTTAGTTCACTCGAGGGGGTTACCTGGCATCCCGCCGAAGGCTTCATTTGCTGGGTATAGGCCAAAACCTTTGGCGAGGCCTTTTTCATGTTGGAACAGCTTTTAAGGCCCGGGCGATCACAGCATTTGCCGGTGTCACAACAGGTGGGAGCATGCATCCTAAGGCCCTTCCCCAGGGGGGCCGGTGAACCACATTCACCGTAGGGAATGAAGGCAACGCTTAATAAGACTGCCAACGATAACCGGCTGAGATAAATAAAAAGCTTTCGCATGGCAACCCTCCACTCTCAAAAAAGAAAATCTTCTGAGAGGGAAATACTTCTCAAGTAAAGAATACCCCTGCTCCCCAGGGGCCTTTATGATGAGCGTCATCTATCGGAACACCGTGGGATTAAACGGGCTTTCAGGTTGATGAGCCTCGATTCGCCCTCATAACTTGACGTTCCTTATCCGTAGTGAATTCAGTATTACCGAAACTGAACTAAAACTCATGGCCGCTCCCGCCAGGATAGGCTGAGCAACAACCCGAAAAAATGGTACAGCACCTCGGCGGCCACCGGAACCCCCAAGGCGTCTTACCAGGTTCATTGTATTAACCTCCGAGGCGGAGCCTACGATTAAGATTCCCAAAGCCCATCAAAATAAATTTTTAACCCTCCACCGCATCTTCCTCTTCTTTCATTTTTCCCTGCTCCATCAATAGTTTACGAGCGGCCTCCAACTCTTTTCGCCGTTCCTTGTCCGGCCGGGGATAGCTCATCTTCAATTCCTTGAGGGTAGTGTGGAGAATCTGGGAAATAATCAGACGGCTGTCCTTCTTGTTATCCGCAGGAACCACATACCAGGGAGAGGTTTGAGTGCTGGTAGCGCTCAAGCATGCTTCGTAGGCTTTTCGGTAATCCTTCCAATATTCCCGCTCCTGGATATCACCCAGGCTGAATTTCCAATACTTTTCCGGTTTCTCCAACCGGTCCAAAAACCGCTTCCGTTGCTCTTCCTTGGAAAGATGGAGGAAAAACTTGATGATCCGGGTGCCGTTCCGGTGGAGATGGTTTTCCAAATCGACTATCGAACGGTACCGTCCTTCCCACACTGTTTTTTTACCCAGAAGGTCTTCCGGTATTTGTTCCCCATGAAGG
This sequence comes from candidate division FCPU426 bacterium, assembly GCA_003152075.1. Classification (GTDB taxonomy): domain Bacteria; phylum Oederibacteriota; class Muellerivitia; order Muellerivitales; family Muellerivitaceae; genus PALSA-1180. Next base: position 34,929 of record PLZG01000079.1, on the reverse strand, counting down.
ATTTCCGGATGAACCCTGGCGATGAGCACTTCCTCGTAATAAGAACGGTTGAAGATGCCGATTTTGCCCCGTTCGGGCAGGTTGCGGGTGGTACGCCATAGGAAATCATGTTGGAGCTCATCGGCGCTGGGATGCTTGAAGCTGTAAACCTGACAACCCTGCGGATTGACCCCCGACATGACATGCTTGATGGCGCCGTCTTTTCCCGCCGCGTCCATGGCCTGGAAAATCAAAAGCACCGAATAATGATTTTCCGCATAAAGAAGGCTTTGCAAAACACTCAACTCGGCCAATGTTCCGCCAATGCCTTTTGATACTCTTCCTTCGAGCCGCATAAGGGGTCTATTCTCGTCGGCCACTTTTTAAGCTCGACGTCCTTACCCTCTTTAATCCTGTAATCTTTGGGATCGATTTTCATGGATTCTCCTTTTAACAGACTCTCAAAAAATCAAATCTTCGCCTTTCGGAGGCGCAAGGCATTCATGACCACCGATAAGGAGCTGAAACTCATGGCCGCGGCCGCGATGATCGGGCTTAACAAAAGCCCGAAGAAAGGGAAAAGGAAACCCGCCGCCAGGGGAACACCCGCCGCATTATAGAAAAAGGCGAAGAAAAGGTTTTGTTTGATGTTGGCCATGGTGCATCGGCTCAAGGCCCGTGCTTTCACAATGCCCCTTAAATCCCCCTTGACCAGGGTTACCCCCGCGCTTTCCATAGCCACGTCCGTACCGGTTCCCATGGCAATCCCAACTTGGGCCTGGGCCAGTGCGGGAGCGTCGTTGATCCCATCTCCCGCCATGGCCACGAACCGTCCCTCGGCTTGAAGCTTTTTAACCTTTTCTGCCTTCTGGTCTGGCAGCACCCCCGCCACGACGTCATCCAAGCCCAGGGTCTTGGCGACTGCCCGCGCCGTGGTCTCGCTATCGCCGGTCAGCATGACGATTTTGATCCCCTCGGCATGAAGTGCCTTAATGGCTTCCGGCGTGCTTTCCTTGATGGGATCGGCCACTCCCAGAAGCCCCGCCGCCTTGCCGTCCAACCCTAAGAACATCACCGTCTGGCCCTCGGATCGCAGGGATTCCGCCTTGGCCGCCAATCCGCCGGCGTAAATACCTAGGCTGTCCATCAGCGTTTGGTTTCCCAAGACCACCCTTCGGCCTTCGATACTCCCTTGAACCCCTTTTCCCGTTACCGACTTGAAATCCTCAACCTTGGCGAAATCCGTTTTCTTTTCTTCCGCGCCCTTCACAATGGCCGCCGCCAGGGGATGCTCGCTTCCCTTCTCAAGGGAGGCCGCCAATCGCAAAACTTCCGGCTCTCCAAAACCCTCAGCCGGAACAACGACCACCAGCTTGGGCTTTCCCTCGGTCAAGGTTCCCGTCTTATCCACGACCAAGGTGTTCACCTTGCACATGGTTTCGATGGCTTCGGCGTTTTTGAAAAGGATCCCCATGGTCGCTCCCTTGCCCGTGGCCACCATGATGGACATTGGTGTGGCCAAGCCAAGGGCGCAGGGACAGGCGATGATCAGGACGGCTACGGCGTTAATGAGCGCGTGCGCCATCTTCGGGTCCGGCCCCCAAAGGGCCCAAACGGCGAAGGTGAGAATCGCGAGGCCAACCACAATCGGCACGAAATAACCCGAGACGGTGTCGGCAAGCTTTTGGATGGGGGCGCGGCTGCGCTGGGCCTCCGCCACCATGGAAACGATCCTGGAAAGCAGGGTTTCCGCCCCCACCTTCTCGGCCTTCATGAGGAAGGACCCTGTACCATTCATCGTGGCTCCTACCACCTTATCCCCGGAATTTTTCTCCGACGGGATCGGCTCCCCCGAGACCAGGGACTCATCCACACTGCTATTGCCCTCCAACACCACTCCGTCCACCGGAACCTTTTCGCCTGGGCGGACCCGTAATTTGTTCCCCACTACCACAGCTTCCAGGGGAACATCCTCTTCTTTTCCGTCATCCGCCACCCGCCGGGCGGATTTGGCGGCCATACCCAAAAGTTTCTTGATGGCGGCTCCGGTTTGACTGCGCGCCCTGATTTCCAAAACCTGTCCCAGGAGAATAAGGGTCACGATGACGCCCGCCGCCTCGAAGTAAAGCGCCACTTCTCCCGCTTCGTTCCGGAAGGAAGCCGGAAACAAACTCGGAAAAAGCGCCGCCACCAGGCTATAAAGATAGGAAACGCTCACGCCCAAGCCGATCAAAGTGAACATGTTGAGGCTGCGATTGACCATAGATTGAAAGGCCCGAACGTAAAAAGGCCAGGCGGCCCAGAGGCAAACGGGCGTGGCTAAGAGGAGTTCCACCCAAGAGCGTATTCCATGGGTGAGAATCCGGGAAACCGGCATTCCAGGAAGCATGTCACCCATGACGATTAAAAGAAGGGGAGTCGTTAAGACCGCGGCGAACCAAAACCTCCGGGTCATATACTTTAACTCCGCGTTTTCTTCGGTGTTCTCCCCGGCAACCGGATTTCGGAGCACCAAAGTCATGCCGCATTTGGGACAGGAACCGGGGTGATCCTGCCGGATTTCCGGGTGCATGGAACAGGTATATTCCACCTTCTCCTTAGTTGGCGCTCTTGCGATAGGGGCCGAATTCGATGCGGGAGTTTGTATTTTTGTGGCCTCTCCTACAGCTGGTTTCACTCCTGGAATGGGGGGCGTAACGGGTATCGTCGGAACTGAGACTGTAGTGGGTACCGTTGCGGGTGCCGCAAGAGTTGGATTCACTTCGGGAATTGGAGTAGTCGTGCTTAACGGCGAAGCAGAATTTACCGCCTGAGTTGAAACTGTCACGGTTATCGACGAAGGTGAATTCGTTGCGGGAGTTGAAACCGTTACAGTCGCCGTCGGAATTGGATTTGGTGTGGGAGTTATTGGCTTCAAATGCATCCCACACTTAGGGCAGTCTCCTGGATGGTCCTGCCGCACCTCGGGGTGCATGGGGCAAGTGTTGAGGTTATTCCCAGAGGGATTAGTCATTTGGGTTACTTCTTTAGTTCAAGACTCATCCCGCATTTGCTGCATTTCCCAGGTTTATCGGACATTACTTCCGGATGCATGGGACAAGCGTAATGTTCCCCGGTAGTTTCAGAAGGCTCACTTATCATTCTCTTCCCCTTTTATAGTCATTTCAGTTTCAAGCGCGGGTGTTATGAACAACAGCCACCCGACTTCTCCTCCAGCTTAGCGCCAGCAGGGGTGAACACAAACTTTTGTTTGCAGTGGTCGCCGCAAAAGTAAAATGTCTTTCCATCCCGTTCGGCGTGGAGGGCGGTTCCTTCATCCACGGTCATCCCACAGATGGGGTCTTTGGTCACGGACTTTGTTTCTTTCATGGTCGTCTCCTTTGAATGATTAAAATTCGAACTTCATTCCTCATAGCCACCACCCTCGTCAACCTACGCGAAAATTATTTCTTTTTATCGTGATGTGCCTGGTGGGAATCATCCGAATCTTCGTCCATATTCTTCATTCCCTTCATCATGGGGCATTGCGACATGGAATCCTTGCCCATCTTCATATGCTCCGCCATGTGCTTCATCATCGCGTCCTGCATCTCTGACTTTCGAACGTCCATGGCCGCCCGCTGCTCTACCATTTGAGTGAGGATAGCGGCCATAAGGCCCATCTTCTTATCTTCAGGCGAGCGGTTCATTTCGGCAATCCGCCCGGAAAGCTTTTCGTCTTGGGCCTTCATCTCTTCATTCATTTTCTTTTTTTGTTCCATCATTTCCTTGCAATGTTTCATCATTTTGCCATCCATCATGTTTTTCCCCTCCGCGGCAACAAAGGCGGCCGGAAGCAGCATCATCAACGCCAAACAACCAAAAAGAATCTTTTTCATTTTTATTTCTCCTGAAAATATTTGAATTCCAAGGACTATTCATGAAATCCAGAAGAGGAGTTAAAGCAAGGAACATGCCGTCCAAGGATTCGCGTACCCGGGACCCTTAAAACCAATTCCTGATGGTAACTCCCACTTATTTTGAATCTATTGAAATCTTTTAAGCTCTGGCCTCGGCTTCCCAATCATTATGATGGGTCTCGACACTCATTTTGATTCAATAAGCCAACCCGAATTAACAAACAAAAATTGAAAAACCAGCTAAGACCTTGGAGGAAACATATTGTGTGGCCATCTGTGCAAATGAATTGCCTCCTCCAACCGTTCCAAAATAAAAAAAAGCCGCCAGGAAACTTCCCAGCGGCCTTTTTACAAACGGATTAAAAAATGAGTTTAGGCTATTTCATGTCTTCCTTGGCCATCATTTTGCTCCAGGTCGCGAAGCTCTCGTAATCAGCTTTCAATTTTTTGGCATCTTTGATGATGGCGTTGCAGTGCTTTTCCATGCCGGCATGTTGCTGGGTATAACTAACTTTCATGGCTTCATGCTCGGCGATAATAGCATCCTGATCAGAAGCCATTTTATCGTACTTGGCTGCCATGTCCGAGTAATGGGACGTTTGTTTCGCTTCCTTCGCGTCCTCTTTACTGTCCGCGTCCGCCTTCACAACCGCAAAGGAACCGACGAAGGCTAAAATCGCCAACATCGGAGCCAAAATCCAATTCTTTTTCATAACGCAACTCCTTTTAAATTTTAGAAATTTTATACCTGGCGGGAAGTTACGCTAGTTGACTTTGCAAAGCAATGAGGACGGTCATACTATTCTCGATTCAACAATCTCGTACGGGGTTGAACATCCCGTATCATTTTGAGAGTTCGTTTTGTTCAGGATATCAATGATTTTCAAAAATTTTAGGACACAACTTTTGCTTGAAAAATCAGCTGTGAGTTTTTCAATTTAGTCAAAGCGGCATGGCCAAAACTGGCTTCCGGCAATAAACGGAAGCCAGTTCGCCTATTACCTTACTTTATTTCTTTTCCACCAAATCCATCCCGCATTTGGGACACTTACCGTCCGCCGTCTTGGGGCCGCTGTAATCGCCCATGGGGCAAACCCAGGTCTTAGCCGCGGTCTTATCAGCAGTAGAAGCCTTGGGTTGGGCGACTCCCGAAGAAGTTCCTTTCCCCACTTTTTCCACCTCAAACATGCTCATTCCTTCCTGCTCAAAAACATGTCCGGTAACCGTGACCTGTTTTCCGGCATAGGAAGCCATCGTCTTGTTGGCTGTTCCATGATGTTCACCCACCAACAGATAAAGCTTTTCCCCCACCTTCAAGCCGACCGGCAACCCCTTGGCAAAGCATTGTTTCGCGCACTTGGCGTGGATCTCCCCTTCGCCTCCGTGGCCCAAATAGCAGGAAAGGCAAACTACCTCACCCGTCAAGCTTTGATCGGGAGTCTTGTCGTCATCGTGCGCCCACGAATTCTTCCCTCCAAGCATCAAAAATGTAACAACTGCGAACAAAACAATAATCTTTTTCATCTTTCTTCTCCTTTAGCGTCAATAAAATCCTCTTTCGAAGAGGTCCTTGCGACAATAACTAAAATTATTTCTTTTTCTCCAAATCCATTCCGCAAGTTGGACATTTCCCATTGACAGTCTTAGGTCCACTGTAATGGCCCATGGGACAAACCCAAGTTTCCTTGGCGGCTGGTTTTACGGATTTTTTCTTGGCCTTCTTAACCTTGTGGTTAACCGCCGATGCCGACTTGGCCACAGGCGTGGACATTCCTTCCATCTTGCCCATGTCATCCGCCCAAACGGCTTGGACAGCCACAAACAGCGCCGTTCCTATCAACAAGTTCAATAGCTTCTTCATGACTTCACTCCTCAAAATTATTTTTCTCCCCGGCCTTTTTCAAACCCAGGGGACACCGCATTCAAACATCCCTTTAACCGATTCGCTTCACCAGTTTCCAAAACCACCCCGATCCCTTGGGATTCACTTCAGTATTCCATTTCCAAAGGGTGAATAGCACGGGGTAAACCAGTAGTTCCAGGATAAAGGAAGTAAAGACTCCCCCCACCATGGGCGCCGCGATTCGCTTCATCACGTCGGCCCCCACGCCCGTGGAAAAAAGGATGGGTACCAACCCAAACCAGGCCGCGGATACGGTCATTAGTTTGGGGCGAAGCCTCTTGACCGCCCCTTCCATGACTGATCCCTCCAGGTCCTTCATCGTCTTCATCTTTCCCGATTCCCTGGCCTTCTTATAAGACATATTCAGGTACAAAAGCATCACCACTCCCGTTTCCGCGTCCAAACCCGCCAAAGCGATGACCCCCACCCATACCGGCACCGAGGTGTTGTACCCCAGCATCCAAAGGAGCCAGATGGCGCCGATCAGGGAAAAGGGAATGGCGCAAAGCACGATCACCGTCTCGGTGAAGGACTTCGTGTTGAGGAAGATCAGCAGGAAAACCAGCATAAGCGTCAAGGGCGCCATGACCAGGAATCGACTCCGGGCCCTCATCATGTTCTCGTAATTTCCGCTCCAGAGGAGGTTGGTACCCACGGGAAACTTCACTTTTTCGGCGATGACCTTCTTGGCTTCATTAACGTAACTCCCCATGTCCACGCCTTCGGTATCCACGAAGATGTAACCCGCCAAGAGCCCGTTCTCGTCCCGGATCATGCCCGGGCCCAAGGAAAGCCGCACGTCCGCCAACTGGCCGAGCTGGAGGGTGCTGCCCGAGGGCGTGGTGACCAGGACCCGCCGCAATTTCTCCACATCGTCCCGGTAATCCTTGGCAAAGCGCACGCTCACCGGGTAGCGCTCCCGCCCTTCCACGGTGGTAGTGACGTTATCCCCGCCGATAGCCATTTCGATCAGCTCGTTGATGTCCTCGATCTTGAGGCCGAAGCGGGCGATCTGGTCCCGCTTGGGTTCGATGTCGATGTAATAGCCGCCCGTCACGCGCTCGGCGTAGGCACTGCTGGTTCCCTTGATTCCCTTGAGGACTTGCTCAATTTCCACGCCCGTCTTTTCGATGGCGGCCAAGTCCGTCCCCAGCACCTTGATGCCGATGGGGGTGCGCACTCCCGTAGTGAGCATGTTGATGCGGTTGATGATGGGCATGGTGATGGCGTTGGCCCATCCGGTGAATTGCATGGCCTCGTTGATGTCATGTTTCAACTTTTCCTCGGTCATGCCCTTGCGCCACTGTCCCTTGGGTTTGAGCCACACGGTGGTTTCCACCATGGAAAAGGGCGCGGGGTCCAGTGAGGTATCGGCCCGGCCCGCCTTGCCGAAAACCCTTTCCACCTCGGGGAAGCTCTTCAGCACCCGGTCCTGGGACTGCAGGACCCGTGCCGCCTCGGTCACCGAGATGCCGGGCAAGGTGGTGGGCATGTAAAGCAAGCTGCCTTCCCAAAGGGAGGGCATGTATTCGCTTCCCAACCGGGTAAAGGGGACGACCGTGACCAGGAGGAGTCCCAGTGCGATCCAAATAATCCTCGCCCGGTGGTTCAAAACCCACCGCGCCGGCCCCTCGTAAAGGCGGATTAAAACCCGGTTGAGCGGTTGTTTTTCCTCCGGTAGGACCTTCCCCCTTAATAGCAAAATCATCAGGACCGGAGTCAAGGTCACCGCCAGGAAGGCCGCGAAGAACATGGAAAAGGTCTTGGTATAGGCCAATGGGGAGAACAGTTTCCCGTCCTGCCCCTGCAGGGCGAACACCGGAAGGAACCCGACGGTAATAACTAAGAGGGTAAAAAAAAGCGATGGGCCCACTTCCTGGGCCGCCTTGAGGATGACTTCACTCCGATCGCCCTTTCTTCCCCGGCCTTCCCACTCTTCCAGCCGCTTCATGGCGTTTTCCACCATGATGATGGAAGCGTCCACCATTGCCCCGATGGCGATGGCGATGCCGCCCAAGCTCATGATGTTGGAGGAAACCCCCAGGTATTTCATGGCGATAAAAGACATAAGAATGGCCAGGGGCAGGGTCAGGATGATGACCATGGCCGAGGGCAGGTTCCAAAGGAAAATCAGGCACACGACCGAAACGGCCACCGCCAGCTTGATCAGCTCATGGGTGAGGGTTTTGATGGACTCCCCGATAAGCTCCGACCGGTCGTAAACCGGCACGATCTCCACTCCCGCCGGCAGGGAAGGCTTCAATTCCTCGATCTTTTGTTTCACCCGGGCGATCACGCTCAAGGCGTTCTCGCGGTAACGGGATGTCACGATGCCGCCTACCACCTCGCCTTGACCATCCAATTCGGCCACCCCGCGCCGCACGTCCGGTCCTATTTGGACCCGGGCGATGTCACGGACTAGGATGGGGATTCCCTGCTTGTCCCTACCAACCGCTACCTTCTCGATATCATCTACACCCTTGAGATAACCCAGACCCCGCACCATGTATTCGGCTCCGTTGATATCCAAAAGCCGTCCCCCAACCTGCCGGTTGGAATTTCGAACCGCCTCGATTACCTGGCCAAAGGTAAGCCCAAATGCGGCTAACGCGTTAGGATTAACCTCCACCTGGTATTGCTTTGTCATGCCCCCGACCGTGGAAACTTCCGCGACTCCCGGCAGGCTTTGCAACTGGTACTTCAGGTTCCAATCCTGCAAGCTTTTCAACTCCGCCAAATCGTGTTGGCCGCTTTTATCAACAAGGGCGTATTGGTAAACCCATCCCACTCCCGTGGCATCGGGCCCTAAGCCCACCTTGACCCCCTCGGGAAGGGTTCCCTGAATCTTGGAGAGATACTCCAACACCCGGCTTCTCGCCCAATAGACATCCGTCCCGTCCTCAAAAAGGATATAGACATAGGAAAAGCCGAAATCCGAGGAAGCCCGGATGGCCTTGACCTTGGGCGCGCCCAGGAGGGCCCGCACGATGGGGTAAGTCACCTGGTCCTCGATAATGTCCGGGCTTCTCATCCATTGCGAGTAAACCACCACCTGCGTGTCCGAGATGTCGGGGATGGCGTCCAGGGGGATGCTTTTCAAGGCCCAGGTTCCCCAGGCGATCAGGAAGAGCATCCCTAAGGACACGATGAACTTGTTTTTTCCGCACCAACCGATAAGTTTGGCGATCATAAAAAACTCCTTAAATTTTCACCACCAAGGCACCAAGGGCACCAAGAACTGCTAACCTTAAAATTTTTCCAAACAAAAATCCTTTTTCCTTTTTTCGTCTTTCTTGGTGCCCTTGATGTCGGTCATCCTCGTAAGAGGATGTTGGTTAAACATGTTTGATCCTTTATTTGCTTTCGGAGAAGGCGGCTTTGATTTTGGAATCGGCGTCGATCAGGAAATTAGCCCCTTGCACTACTTTCTCCCCCGCTTTTAGCCCCGAGGTGACCTCATCCAGGTCATCCCCCTGGAAACCCAGGGTGATCGCCTGGGGATTGAAAGTCCCTGGGGCCGTGGCGACAAAGACGTATTTTTGGGTGCCGGTATTCATGACGGCGCTGGGTGGAATGGAAAGCCGGGGTTCGGTGGAAGCTTCAATGTCCACGTTGGCGAATATATCCGGAGGAGCGGCCTGGGCCAGGTTGATCCTAACCCGGGTGACCCGCGATTGGGTCCCGTCGTAAGGGTAAACCGAGGCGACCCGGCCCGCGATCCGGTCCCCCGATCCGCTCAAGGAAGAGACAAAGGCCTTTTGTCCGGCCTTCACGAAGGGGATGTCGAGGGCGTAAACCTCCGCCACCACGTACCGGCCTGAGGCTTTCAAAGGCCTCTGGGCGGCAAAATCGCTCGCCAACGCGGCGAAATCCCCCTCGCCCCCGGCAAATCGCCCGCTGGTATGGATCAACCGGGTGATGGGGGCTTTTTCCGCCGTCGCGTATTTCACGTCGATCAACTGTTCTTTATAGGGGCTTAGGTGGATGGGAGCTAACCCTTCCATTCCCGCCGGATTTTTCATTTCCCCCGAAGCCGTTTCTTCATAGACCGGCACGTAATCCATACCCATGTCATCCTTCATCGGCTTGGGACTATGTTGGGCGGGGTTCATGGGGTTAGCCCAATACTTGATCTTTTTTTCGACGGCCTTATCCGACTTCAACGCCGGCGTGGCCGCCGACGGGGTTTCCTCAATGTCCCCCAAGGGGACCAGCGTCATCCCACAGATGGGACATTCCCCCGGCTGGTCTTTTCGGATTTGATGATGCATAGGGCAGGTATAGACCGTCTTCTTCGCCTCAACCTGCGCCGCTGCCTTTTCTTTCGAGCAACCAGTTATTCCTAAAACACCCATGGCTGAGAGGGCCATCAGTAGGATCATTAATTTTTTCATGGCGTGACTCCTTTTGATTCTCCGACTTGGTATTTCAATTCGGCCAGGGCCTTTCCATAGTCGGCCTGGGCCTGGTAGTAGTTAGTGAGAGTTTCCACGTAGGTGTTGTAAGTCTCCACGTAATCCGACAAGGGCATCTCCTCGTTGTGATAGGCCGTTTGGGTGGAGGCCCAGGCCCTCTCAGTTTGTTTCAGGAGGCCACCCTCTTCGTAAAGTTTAAGAATACGCCAGGCCGAATCCGCGTTGACGTAAGCGTCCTCCACCATGTGGATCACCTCGTTTTGCTTTCCTTGCAGGTCATACTTGGCGGCGGAGAGTTCCTCCGAGGCCGCGCCCGATTCCTGGGCCTGCTTGGCCGGAAAGAACAAGGGGACGCTGACTCCCAGGCGGAAACCATAATTTGAGAAACTTCCGTTATTGGGGTCTCTCACGCCCGACAGCCAGACATCCAAATCCGGCAGGTAGTCTAGGGATGCCATGCTTTGGCGGGCCTCCCGGGCCTCGATGGCAGCTCGGTAGGAAGTAATTTCGGAACTTTGCCCGAGGGCCTCTCGAACCAACTCTTCCTCCTTGACCGCGAAAGGCGGCAAGGAAGGTTCCCCCCCTAAGCGGTAGGCCGTGAAGTGGGGAAGACTGAAAAGGTGGTTCAAGTTGAATTGGGAAACCTTTAGGGCCCGGCTGTTGGTGATGAGCTCATTGAGGGCTTTGGCCGTTTCCATCTGCATGCGGATGGCCTTGACGGAAAGCCATTGGCCGGTCAACTCCTTGGATTGAAGGACTTGGGCGAGATTTTTCCAACGGGTTTGGGCTTCCTGCAGGATGGCATCCACTTTCCCCCGATAGTAAAACTCCCAGTAAGCTTGTTGGGCCTGGAGGACAATCGACCACCGGGTGCTGATGGCCTCGGCCTTCATTCCCCGGGCCTCGGCCCCCTTGACGTCGGCCTTGGCCGCTCCCTTGCCGGGAAAACCCATTTTTTCCTCCACCATCCACATCTGCATTCCGGGGTTGGTGGTGTCGACCATGACCATGGGGTCCTCGGGGAAAAAGGCGGGCAACACTTCCTTATCGGCCGCTTTCGCGCGGTCATCAGCCGCGTGGATATGGGGATTACCCGCCAGGGCCAATTCCTCGGCCTTTTGCAGGGTAAGTTCGACGGTGGAAGGGGCCGAGTTAGCTTCCTGGGCTGAAGTCAAACCAAAGACGCCCATCCAGCTGATCATTAGAAATCCAATTAATTTTAAGCTTTTCACGGTCATCACTCCTTTTTGTGGACGCAAATAAACAACGGACAAGTTCATTTAAACTTGCCTGCGAAACATCAAAAGGAATGAATCAGATTCTTAAGGCGAGAAGACCTCGGGGAGGTGAACTGCTGGAAGAAACGGCGGAAGGAACTACGGCAACCATCAACATGGATGGCGCCGAAATAACGGCTGAAACAACCGGAATCACCGCGGCATTAACCGAAGCGGAAACCACGGTTGAGGATTGGTCCATGATTTGACAAAGGGGGCTGTGGGACTTGGCCTTGTGACAGCAATCCATTTTGGGGGACATATGGGTCATGGAACAGGTTTTAGAAGCTTCGGACATGCCCTTTTGGCAAAGGCCGCAGGGCGTCAGGGCGATAAGCACCCCGAGGGTTAAGATAATGCGGTGGATGAAGAATAGTGTTTTTCGCATGGCCTGATCTTACTCCCTTTCCAAGGACCCCGTCAAAGGGCCTTTGCCAAATCGCAAGCCCTAGACGTTTTCTTCTACTATCAATACCAAGGATAGGCAGGAAAGGTTTCAGACAATATGATTGAAATCATGCGGGGTGGGGCTGCCAACCTTACTACTATACCCACTCAGAGATAAATCTTTGCTGATTTCAGCCTGGTAACTTTTGGCGAGGTCATAGGTCAATTGATCGAAAAAATCCTCTTTTTCATAGCCTTTGTTTTTAAGTATAGTTTGTGCGGTCTTCATAGGCCCTCCTCTAAATAAGAACTCTCTAATTTAATAGTGTTCAAGAAGGCCTCTTTATTCCATGGAAAGGAGGGAAAAACCGTGTTTCCCACGGCTGCCAAAAGTTTAAAAGCTTTATGAAACTAGCCGTTGGGTTAAAGGAGAATAAGCAATTTGCCCACCCAGCGTACCCGATTGGTGTTCACAACCACGTAAAAAAGCCCATTAGCCAGGGGCGTTCCCCATTTATCCACGAGACTCAAAGTCAGGTCCGTTCCAACCGGCACTTGCGGGAAAACCTCCTCCTGAACCTTCCGGGAAGTCAGCGTAAAAATTTGAACCTTCACGTCCGAGGGACCGGCCAAGAACAAGTGGAGGGTAACGGTTCCGCCGATGGTGACCGGATTGGGGTAGATCACGGGTGTCCCGGGGGTAGACGAAGTGGGGGTGGTTGTAAAGGAAGCCGTGGGTGTGGGCGTACTGGAAGAAGTTAAAGTATTCGTCAGGGTGAAGGTAGGTGTCAGGGTAGGCGAAGCGGTCGGGGATGCCGTAGACGTGGAGGTTAGCGAAAGAGTAGGGGTCCAAGTAGGTGTATTCGTCGGGGAGTTGGTGGCGGTCAATGTCGGCATCAGAATTGGAGTGTTGGTGGGGGTGTTCGAAGGTGTCGGCGTGGTTGTGTCTGCCGGGAACGGCTGTAAATAAATAAGCACCCGCGCCCGGTCCTTGTCCGTGGTGTAGAGGTTGTCTTGTTTGTCGAAAGTGGTGGAATAAAGCACCGAACTGTAATCCTGCAAGTTGGTCCATGGGGAGGAAGGCACCGAACCATTGTCGTAATTCCCGATGGGATGGGGGACCACGACCGGAAGCGGGGAGGCGTTCATGGAACCCACGACCATCGCCTGGTCGGCGGAGGCGAATGCCGGCAGGAATGGTTCGCAGATGTTGACCGGGAAGCAGCTTTGATTCCCGACGCCAAAATTCCCGTTCCTGTCATAAACATGGGTGGCGGTTACTCCGCAAGTTGCCGCCAATACCGCCTGGGTTACGGCCGCGTTGACGACAGAGACGTCATATTCCAGGAGTCGCCAATTGCCGGCGAACTCGAGGGAAGCGTCCGAAATGTAAAGGTTTCCGTGGTGATCCAAGGCCACCGCGCCTGGATTACAAAGGGTATTGGAGGCGGGAGAACCGCCCCGATTGCATTGGTTGTCCCCGGGGCCGATTCCAACCTGGCCGATGATGACGTCGATCACGGGCGCGCCCAATGGATTACGGATACGCATCACCCGGCTGTTGATCTGGTCCACAATCCAAAGAAAGGAAACCGAACCGTCCTGGGCGGGAAGGATATCGGTCAGGCCCCAAACACCGCTATTGATCCAATTGGTCGTTCCCAGGCCAAGCACGGATATGGGCCCATTGATGGTCACCGCCGCCGGTTCCAAATTCGTCAGGGGCAGGTTATAAACTTCGATCGACTGTTGGTTGAAGCTGTCGGTCCAAAGGTGCTGGGGATTGGCTTGGTCAACCCGGATACGGCTGAAAAGATGGTTGCTGTCGAAGTTGAATTCCGCGGCCGCGTTGGTGCCCGCGATGCCGTCGGCGGGTTTGCCGTTATGCAAATTGCTCGGGCCGTCCGAGTTCCAAAATAAAAGCCGGGATCCATCTGAGACGATAACTTGGGGCGTGGGCGCGACCTGGGCGACAGCCACACCCAAACCTTCCCGGATATTGGCTATCCCCGCCTGGTTGAACATGGTGATTTGGCTGGGCATGAAAACGTCGATATCGGCCGACCGCGCCGAGGCCGTCGGCTGGTCGGGGATGGGCGCGGGAAAACGCCAGACATCCTCAAAGGGGCCGGTGGCGGAAATGAAGACATTCCCATTCCTGTCCACGCCGATGCCCGTGCCGCTGTCCATATACCAGGATTGCCCGGTCATCCCGCTCGGGTAGGCATATTGGAAATTGGGTCCGTCCCCGGGGCCCGTGGCGGGACTATTCGTGCTGGTGAAGGTGGACCGAAGAATCTCTTTTTGGGGTGTCGCGGTAAGGCTGTTTCCGACAATGGATATCTGGTACATCACCGCCTGGTTCATGCCACCGCCCCCATCGTCATTGACGATCCAAAGGTTCCCCTGAATGTCCAAATCCATTCCCAAGGGCCCCGAAACCCCGTTGGTGACCTGGCCAATGGCCGTTTGTCCGGTCGCCTGGTATTGGGGCACCCCGCCGAGGATACCCGTGGGCGCGAAAACCAGCACCCTTCCCCGCGCCCCGCAGGCCGCTTGGAACTCCGAGACAAAAACGTTTCCGTTGGAGTCCACCCGAACCCCCGTGGGTCCACACATTTGGTTCAAACCGGTTCCGGTCCCGTTGGTGTTGATACTATTTTGGCCAAGGACGATATCGGCGGACGAATCCGGCCTGGGAGGAACCAGGCTGGAATTGAAAGGAAAGCGCAACACCCGGTTATTTTGAGCGTCCGCCACCCAGAGATTGCCCAAGGAATCGACGGCCACCCCCCCGAAGGTTCCGCTGGCGTTCAAATTAAAGGCAAGGGACGAGCTGTTGGGAATACCGTTTCCATCGTTGGTCTGGAAATTCGTGAAATTGGAATGCCCCCAAACATAGGAAGCCGGAGCGTCGACCGAGCCCGAATTGAGGTTGCCGATCTCGTACCGCAACACCCGGTTGTTATAAATATCCGCGACATAAAGGTTTCCTTGGCTGTCCGACGCCATGTTCGAATAAGAGTATCCGGCCTCAATGGGGGATTTAATCCATGGCGGGCCTCCGCATAATTCGTATTGGTTGGGCGGGGTAACCCCCCCGTAAGCTCCCGCGGGCATACCGACCGTATAGCTTTGGTTGTTGGAGTCCCCATTGCAGCCGCCATGGCTGAAATCGGGCTGGCCGATGACAATGTCCGCCCCCTGAGGGACGGCGGTAGGATCCGAACCCAGGCAGGAGACCCCATTGGATTGGAGGACGGCCTTTTGGATATCGCTGAATCCAAGGATGCGGCTGTTGCCCGCGTCCCAGATGTAGAGCCGGTCCGGTTGGGCGCGGCCGGCCCCTGAGCGGTCGACAAAAACGCCAGCGGGATGGTAAACCCGGTTATTGGTGATCTGGTTGGGGCTCCATTGCCCAAAAGCGGAATTAAGGACGGTGACTCCTGTACCCGACACGGGACCGTCCGTTTGTCCCAAAACCAAGTCGGCCCAAAGGTCGCCTGGCACCCCCCGGACGGGTGTGGCATTGGAAAAGACGGGGAACAAAAGGGAGGACGCCAAAAGCAGGAAACAAAACCCGCTTCGGGCGTTCCAAATAGGTTTGTAAAGACGATTCATAAGAAAACCCTTGATCGTTCAGCCGATACTTTTATTTTAATTGGGCAAGAGCGCTCTGACCGGCTGGTTAGGCCCCGGCTTTTACCCAGGACAAGCCAAGTGGTGACCCGAAGGGTCGACCCTTGAGGGTTGAAGGCTTTGGGCCTTCAACTTAATGGATCAACCTCCCCTTTTTGCAACACCTGCCATTATTCCAGTGTGGAAAGAAGGCTTTTTATTCCTGTAAATTTATGTTCTTTTTGGGGGAGAAAAACTGGTTTTTGGCCTTATTGACCAGGCACCAAAAGAAAAAGGCTGAACTCCCTCTTTTAGGAGAGGAAATTCAGCCTAGTCAAAGCCTCAATGGAATACGGCCACTTTGCCGGTTTGGGACCGCTTCCCCCTCCCATCGTCGGCCTGCAATTGGAAGATGTAAAGCCCGCTGGCTACCGGTGAGCCAGCCTGGTTTTGCAATCCCCAGCTAAGGGTATTGATCCCCATGTTCCCCATCGTTGATTCTTGGAAAACACTCTCTCCCGTGATGGAGAAAAGGCTTAGCCGGATCTGGCTGGGCTTGTCCAGGTTCACGAGGAACTTGATCGGCTCGCCGTTCCGAGAAACGTTCGGCGCGGCTATTGCCAAACCCGAAAAACTAGGTGTAGCCGTTGCGGTAGCGGTCGGAGTAAAGGTTGCTTTGGGTGTTGGGGTAGAAGTTGCTTGTCCTTCTTGTAATAACAAAGACGAGTGAAGTGGTATTTTTGATGCCTTTCCCGGCAAGTGGACATTGGAACAATGGGACATCACATAGATCACATTGCTGGCCAGGAGATAAACTTTTCCGCTAATCGGGTCAACCGCGATGCCAAATCCCCCAGTCGGTGTGAAACATTTGTTTAATACATTTCCGGACGTGTCTAACACAACGTAAGAATTGTCACCGGATGATGCGACATAAAGGTTTGACCCATCCGTTGCCATCATGAAGGCAGTTAGCAGTGAGCTCGAAAGCAAAACAGTCCCAGTTGTAAAGGTGTAACTTCCTGTGTTCTGGAAAGAAATCACCTCACCTCCCCCATTTGTGGCATAAACAAAGTTATTTAATACCACAATTCCTGTTGGCTCCCCGCCAGCGACCGTTCCCACCGCTGTTGGCGATCCATAAGTTCCTCCACTATTTGGGAAAACTTCAACCGTTCCCCCTTGGAGGGTCACATAAATGTCCTCAGTGGTTTGGTCAACCGCGATCCCGCGGACAAAACCTACTCCAGTCTCCACCGTAACGGTTGTGATAACTCCCATC
Organism: candidate division FCPU426 bacterium; assembly: GCA_003152075.1. Taxonomy (GTDB): domain Bacteria; phylum Oederibacteriota; class Muellerivitia; order Muellerivitales; family Muellerivitaceae; genus PALSA-1180. The sequence continues at coordinate 18,169 of PLZG01000079.1, read as the reverse complement.
GGATCTACTTTCAAAATGGTCCCGTTCGATTCTCCAACATACAAGAAACCATCTCCACCCATGGCTAAACACTCTAAATTGCTGAAAGTGGTTCCGACTGGATTTATCAATCCGCCATAACCCCCCGAGGGAATAGAATATTTCACGATCTGGCTGCTAGAGGTGTCGGTTGCGTATAACGCCTGTCGGCTCGAATCAAATGCCAACCCATAGTTCAAACTTCCCGGCGTTACACCCGGGATAGTTTGGAGCAATTGACAACAACCTGGTGTCGGAGTTGGCGTCGGCAGAGGAACAGCGGAACAATGGGCCATGACATAAATCGCGCTCGGGGCTTGAACGTAAACTTCCCCGCTGACAGGGTCGACTGCGGTGGCGAACCCCCCCGTCGGCACCACGCACTTGTTCAAAATTACACCCGATGTATTGACCGCGACATAAGTCAAATCACCCGGCGAGGCGATATAAAGGTTGGTGCCATCCGTCGACATATGGAAGGCGTTTTGCAAGCTTGAAAGCAGGGTTGACCCTGGGCCATAGGTATAGGTCCCAGTAATCGGGTAGGAGATCAAATTATACCCTCCATCCGTGACATAGACCGTGTTGTTGAATACCACGATTCCCGTGGGTTCACCGCCGGCGACCATTCCAACCGTAACCGCCGGTCCATAGGTTCCTCCGTTATTAGGAAAAACCTCGACCGTCCCCCCTTGAAGGGTCACATAGACATCCTCATAACCGCTACTATTCAGGACAACAGCGATCCCGCGAATTTGACCTGCGCCGCTTTCCAGCGCAAGTGTGGTTTGAACCCCCTGTGGATCCACTTTAAGGATGGAGCCATTGTACTCACCCACATAAATGAACCCATCCGTCCCCATCGCCAGGCCACTAATGTTACTGAAAGTGAGGGTTCCCACCGGATTGACGGTTCCCCAAGGTCCGCCCGAGGGAAGAGGGAATTTATAAATCTGATTTAACCCCCCGTTGGGAGCGTAGAGGGCGTTGTTGACCTTGTCCAAAACCACTCCATAACCCAGTCCTCCGCCTCCGAAGGGGTTCGGAGTCATCGTCTGAAGGACCAGGCAACAATTGGGTGTTGGAGTTGGAGTCGGTATTAGGCAACAAGGGCTGTTCCAAACCCAATTGGCGGGACCAGCCCCTGGATAGGTGGCCACCCAAACCTGGTTGGCATAGGAAAGAGCTGTACCCTTCGTATCATCAAAAGCCGTCGACCCTGTTGCTAAAGACCAATTCACCCCATCCAAGCTGACCCAAACATCTTGGAACAACGAACTTTCCCCATATCCCCCGATCACCCATAGGGCATTTCCGCAAACCACCGCATGGTGGTAGTACCGCGCCGCGAAACTGGTTCCAATGGGTGTCACCTGGGTCCAATTGGTTCCATTGGTGGAAGTCCATATATCGGCCAGAGGGGCATAGGCACTCGACCCACCGATCACCCACATCTGGCCATTGAATACCACGCAAGGCATAAAAGCCCTTGGGATAAAACCCCCATTGCCGGTCGCTTGGGTCCAGGTTGAACCATTCTGGGAATACCAAACATCGTTCATAAACCCACCTGACCCAACCCCTCCAACCAACCACATATATCCGTTGAAGGCGAACAACCCAAATCCCGACCTGCCTCCAAAATTTGCGGAACTCGTTACATTATTCCAAGTGTTTCCATCACTGGAGGACCAAACATCGCTTTGTAAAACACCGCCGATCGTTCCGCCTACCACATATATCTTGCCATTCAAGGTCACGCTTTGCTGACCCGTCCGACCTGACAGAAAAGTGGGCAAGGAATGTGAATTCCAGTTCACTCCATCCGAAGAATCCCAGACTCCACTGCTGCTCAAAAGCCACATATGCGAACCCGAACCGGCGTCAAATACGACACTGTTTTCATTCGTGCTACCCAGCGGTGTCCCCGTTGCCACCGGGTTCCACTGTCCCCCGGGAATCGGCGCAGAAAATCCATTATTCTGACAGACTCCTAGCGTTGGGGTGGGCGTAAAGGTGAAGGTGGGGGTAAAAGTCGGAGTAGGAGTCGGCGGAACACAAAGGTTCATGCCGCCAGGATAACCATAGCTATCATAATAGGTATAAGCGCTGAAACCGTACACCGTTAGACCAAAAGGCTGAGGCGCGAATAATTGGTGATGATTATTAGTGACTCCAACTTGCGCGTAAGAATATCCCGGCATATTAGGATGTAGGGTAAAAGACGAAATGGGTAGATAAGCACCGTCCATTAAGATGGAGGTGGAGCCCGGCGAGCCGCCCGGCGGAACCACTAACAGGCTATTTGGCGCGATGATATTGAGAAAACCATTAAAGGTATTCATTGTTTGTACCAGGTAAGAAGAAAGCCACTGACTGACCGATGGAATTGTGGTCATGTTTGGATCAGTTAATGGAACCTTGTCAAAATTTGTACCAGTGGCATATTGCATTACGACCACCGGCTTATCCGCTTCAATATCGGAAGGAACATTAAGATTAGTTTCAAAAAATTGACCTGGCATCCCTAATATCGTGGGCAAACCCCCATTAATGTGGACAGTTGTATTCGGTTGAGAGGCGATTATTCTAAACTGGTCCCCAGCCTTGCGAGCTGCATATGGAACAGTTGGAAAACTTGTTCCCCAAGCACTTATCGGAACCATTTGTTCAATGAGAAAATCAGCGGTTAAATATGAACTGGGAACCAACGCGTCATAATGTCCCCCAAAAACTGCAACCTTATAGTTCGAACTGATCAATGTTCCACTCAAGTCTAATCCGGCACCAGTAAGCAAGAGAGTATATGTTTGCCCTTTGTTTAAAGTCACAGGATAAGCAAATCCTGCGGTATGGGACAAAACGGTTTGAGAAGGGGTTATCATAACAACGGTCCTATCTTGTGTTGCCACAACAGCCAATTCACTTGGAAATTTGTAACTTGCAAATCCCGAATTGGTTGGGTTTGTATAACTCAAAACGGCATAACTTGTTCCCAATACTTGAACCGGCAAACCAAGATAGGCGTCCGATGTAGCACTTTCCATGCTTGCTCCGATTACGGAAATAACTTGATCCGAGGTAATATGGATGCCTTTGGATTCAGTCCATTCCTGGCTCGGAACGGTATAACCCGGAGATCCTGGATTCAATTCATCCGTGATGGGAACGAAGACCGTCGTTGTGCTTCCAGCCACAACTGAGAATGGCTTTGTAATGCCTCCAGGCAAAACTACGGTTCCAGTGGCATTAGTATCCGAACCAATAATGAATGAAAGAGATGGTAAAATCGGCGGACTTCCAAAACTACCACTCGGAGAATGAGCTGGGAAAGCCAACCAAAATTCTGTTCCCTTGCTGGTACAACCAATGGGATCAGGGGTAAAGATCGGCGTTATGTTTGGAATGGGAGTAAAGGTTGGACTATATTTTGGCGTTGGCGTTGGGGTATAGGTCGGCTGGGTGGTATAAGTAGGAGAAGGAACGGCGTTTTTCGCTGCTGAAAGGGCCGTACAAATATTTAAAAGTCCGTAACCAGTATAGTAATCGTATCCCACTTTGGCTGGAGCTAACGTTAAATCCTTGGCGGTGTTTTGAAGAATGGTCTTAAGCTGATAATTGGGAAGAGCAGGGTTAAGAGCCAGCATCAAAGCCGCGGCGCCCGAAACATAAGGCGCTGCCATGGAAGTCCCCGCATCTGTCCCATAGTTGTTGTCGCAAGGGTCAAAAGCGGCTGCCGAAGTTCCCCCCACCGTTGCGGCAATAGGGCAATTGGCGATGCAACTCAGGATATTTTGGGTGGAATTGAATCCTCCCACAGCTGCCCCACCCGGTGCGACCAAGCTCAACCCATTTCCTCCGTTGGAATACCAAGCCTTGGCAGTAGTAGGATCTACCGCGCCTACCGCAACGACCCCCGGGGCAGTTTTGGGGAAAGGCGTGGCATAAGCATAAGCGGCTGGATATTCCAAAGGTTGAAGCGGCCCCCCAACTTTTGTGTCATTTCCCGCCGATGCCACTACCAGACAATTCGCGTTCACCGCGGACTGTACAGCCGCCTGCTCAAAAGGATCAATACTAGTAGAGCCAAGTGACATATTGATGATTTTTGCACCATTGGCCACCGCAAAGTTGAGACCTTGAATGACGGACCACGAATCCCCCTTTCCTATATTGTTTAATGACTTCACGGGCATTATCTTTAACAACCCAGGGTAACCAGCCACACCAGCCATACCACCGTTGAAAGGTCCCGGTGGTGTATTGGTAGTACATGGATTAGTGCCCCCTGCGTTACTCCATTGGGCCGCGATGATTCCAGTCACATGGGTGCCGTGACCATAATCATCAATCGTACCGGTTCCACCAACCGTATTGGTTCCAGGAACAAAAATCGAAGAGGGAAGGTCAGGATGATTTGTTGTTAAATAATCTGAAGAAACCCCCGTGTCAATAACCGCGACTGTGACTGAGTTCGTGAAAGGACAGGCAAGATTTGCCGACAAAAAGTTCCAAGCGCAGGGAGCCCCGATCATCGTCAAGGGCCAAGCTGGATCGATCATATTCGTCCCACAGGCTTGGACAACAGTTCCGGTCGAATAATAAGGATCGCTCGCGGAAGTCGGAGCCAGAACAGGACACCCTTGGACGTAGTAATAGTAATCCGGCTGGGCGGCCTGGAAGAAAAGGGCTAAGGTTGGGTCTTGGGTTAAAGTAACCGCGTCCATTACCACTATTCCAGCGTTTAGGTCTAGAGGGAAAATACCCGTAGGATCAATCCCGACGGCGTCGGGTTGGCCATAAACAGAAAGTGAGGCCATGGCAACGGGTATGTCGACGTTGGGTTGTAATTGGACCAATATTTTTTCAGGATCATAGGTCGGTTGATTCGTTGGAAAAGTCGCTATAACTGTAGGCGTGTTAGTAAAAGTAATAGTTGGAGTAAAGGTAGGAGTGGGAGTAAAAGTCCTTGTGAATGTATTTGAAAATCTCGGGGTAAATGTTTTAGTGGGGGTGGGAGCCGCCGAAAGAATCATCGGGCAGGCTAAAAACAAGAAAAAAACAATCCCTGAGAATCTTATACGGCCGCCAAATGAATTTCGGGTTTGGCTCATAAATTAAATACCTTTCCCATAAATAGTTTCTGCCGGTCGCTAACTGCTTTAAAAATTAGATACTTTTGTTTATTTATTACGATTTAAGACAAATTGCTACTTCTCACCATTCCAGTGTGGAACAGCGGGTTTTATTCCAAAAATAATTTATTATTTCTAAAATTTTGATTGGTCGGGGGAAAACGTTTCGAGGTTTGGGGATTAAGCGGAGATATTCTTTGATTAATGGAGAATTACAAACTTCTTCGGTTTGATCTTATCCACTCGGCCCGAATCATAGTTGAGGGTTAAAACATAGAAATAAACCCCCGAGGCGAACCCGGAAATGCTGAAAGGCGTAATTTGAATCCCTGCTGGCTTTTGGTCGGTCACATGGGCTTCCAACTCGGCCTTTTCGTTCCAAACCTTCAGGTCCATCCGGCCAGATTCGGCCATGTTGTAGGACACCGTGGCGTGATCTCCCCTGGCCGGGGAAGGATAAATGAAACAGGTCCCCGCATCGGGCGGATTGAGGCCGTTATAGGACGGGGTCGGAGTGGGTTCCACGATACATCCCTGGACCACGGTTACCGACCCGGTGAGGCTTTCACCCACAAAAATCTCTCCTGCGGCATTCACCACTACGCCCCAAGGACCCCCAGCCAAGGTGCAGGGATGGTCCAGTGTAAAATCCGGCCTAAAAACATCCACGGTTTGCGTACTATAACTGGTGACATAAAAAAATCCGGCTAAGTCGGTTCGGATTCCATAAGGGTTAATACCTGTTACCATAACGGAAACAGCGCCATTGTTGCTTAAGTCAAACTTAATCACTCGATTATCGCTGGTATCAGTCACATAAAGGCCAGTTCCAACTTTCACCAATCCCGTTGGCGCGTTCAAAGTGGCTGGTCCGCCAAACGAGGTTGTCTGGGAATAAACTGATCCGCTACCCTCATACAGGTATACATATCCTTGTTGGATCGAAAAATAAACCGCCGTGTTGGTGGTGCTTGTGTTTTCCACCCACACGCCCCGGGGATTGGCGCCGGCGGGAGCGACGATGGGGCCGACAAAATTCAACGCATTGTCAAACTTTTCCACTTCTCCATTGCTAAAGTCAGCCACATAAACATTCCCTTGGGCATCCACCGAAACGTCAATGGGATAGTTGAACTGTCCGCCACTCCAGGCCGCGAAAGCTGTCACTGGGTTTCCATTGGAGGTGTAAACCATTAGTTGTTTATTGGCCGATTCCACAACGTACAAACGGTCACGGCCATAATCAATGGCCATACCCGCCGGATTGTTAAGTCCTAATCCTTCATTGGCGAGGGAGGTGACTCCTTGGCAGCAAGGCGTGGTTTGGGCTCGGGCTTTTTCCACTTGTCCCAATAAGATCAATAAAAACGAAATCACTAAGGCAAATTTTTTCATTGTTTTATCGCCTTGTACTGTTCAAGCCAATCCGCCAATTTTTGGTTATTTGGTTCTAGTTTTATCACTTGATTAAAGCATTGGATAGCATAGGTCTTTTGGTTGAACCGCCGGTACAGGTTCCCCAAAGCCCACCAGGCTGAGGTATCCCTGGGATTCTTTTGGATCGTGGAACGGTAACTCCGCAAAGCTTCCTCGAATTTCCCTTGTTTTTCCAGGTCCGCCCCATCCGAGGTGGAATCATCCGCCAAATCAAACTGGACGACCAGTGAATCCTTGGCTTTCAGATCTTCCGTTTCCGGTTTAGGCATCGTCGTGCCCAGCGATTGAACCGGTGGCATTTTCTCATCCGTCTGGATGTCCTGACCGGTTGGAGGAATTGTGCTCATTTGGCTGGTACCCATGGAAAACCCGCCAGTTGAAACCAAGGAGGAAGAAGAGGTTGCCCTTTCGTTATCCAAGGGGCCTGTGGTTGATTTTGATCGATGAATTGAGGTTTTCGGAAAGTCCGAAGCCACCAAGGTTCCTTTTGCGCTAGTTGAGGAAACTGCCTTTTCCAAGCTTTGGCCTGATTCTTTGGAGGGTAAAACTTTGTTTGATTTCGTTGAAGAAGAATTCCCCGTCTCAAAGTTGTATCCCACGCTGACCCGATGGGAGGAACCCAAATCCCCGTAAGGAAGATAGGCGTAATCAAAACTAAAACTGGAAAGGTTTAAGCCTAACCCCGCCGTTAACCCGGTCAAACCCGGGATTCCAGTATCACTTAAGGGGAGTTGGTACCCTGCGCGTAGGAAAAATAATTTTTCCAATCCATATTCCACTCCCGCCTGAAGGTAACTGACCGCCGAAGGTTCCACCGTTCCGCCAAGGGCCGTGATCAGTTGGTTCCCCTTGCCCAAGTTAACCTCGTACGAGGCCCCCAAGTTAAAAGCGTCCTCAACAGCGCCGGATTGGGAATTGACTCCCAGGTTGTCATAGGAAAACCCCGCCTTGAAGTTTTCAAAGGGTTTGGCTAAAAACCCGATGTCTCCCGCCAAAGCGGTATAGGAGTTATCCGCCAGGCTGGTCTGGGAACTTTGGATGCCCAAACCCAAGGAAACCTCTTCTAAAATTTTGAGGCCCCAGCTGACCCTCGCGTTCACCCGGTTCGCGCTGTAATTGGGCGCTAAGGAACCGGCGTTGTCTCTCCCCTCAAAAGTCCCATAATCCAAATAGCTGAACGCCACGGCGAAGTTTCCCCATTGGCTGGGTCCCGGGATTCCTAAGAGGATGGTTTCCTGGTGGGTATCCACCAGCCAAAAATTACTGTCGGCCATCAGTTGCCACCGGTTCAGGTAGCCTAACCCGGCGGGGTTTGAGAAAAGGGCGGTAGCATCGTCCGCCAGTCCAACGAAGGCCGACCCCATGGCCGCGGCACGGGGGAAGGAATTGGAATTGTCCAAAGGATTGGAGGTACGGGAGGCGGCCGGAAGGACTTGTGGGCATGCCGAAAAAACAGCGAAAAGAAGGAAGGCCGCGGAAAAGATCTTGTTTAATTTATACCGGCTGAACTTCATTCCTGCCTCATGGATAAAAAACATTTTAAAGAAAAGGTATTTTAATGGCCGAACCTTGGACTGAAAAGTTCAATAACGGAATAATCAAGATTTTTTACCACGAACGTAAAGAGACAGGGCCTTTTCACTTTATGGGCTGACAAACGCGGATTTTATTCCAAAAATTTACAAAATTGAAACCAAAAGGAAGATTTTACCGGATATGGATGCTTTTAGCCTGGGTCACCGAACCCGATTCGACTTGGATTTTATACTTTCCAGGCACGGGTTTTCCGCCATCCGCCAGCTTGCCATCCCAGTCAAAGGACCAGTTCCCCGGCTGAAGGAGGCCGTCGTAAAGGAGGACCACTTGGCTTCCCTCTCCGTTGAGGACCCGGAGTGTCACTTTCCCCGGACTGGTTCTCCGGAGGACAACTGAAAGATTCGTGTGGGAATGGCTGGGTTGGGCCGTTAAATCAACGGGCGTTAAGACCGGCTTCATTTGGGAGAGGTCGGCCCGAATATCGGACTGGGTCCTGACTTTTTCAGCTTCTCCCGGTAATTCGCTTTTTTCGTCCTTAGAAATTCCCGGATTTTCCTTTAAGGCTTGGATTTCCGACGGACTTTTTGTTTTAGGATGGTTTAATTCGGCGGTTTTCACCGGTAAAGAACCCAGGGAGGCCTTTGGAAGAGCCTCAACGGGTTGGGCAAAATGTCGCCAGAGAGCCCATAGGGTTACGCCGGTCAAGGCGACCCCCAGCCACATCCAATGTTTCAACTTTATTCCTCCTGAGCCCGACGGGCCGCCCGGCCAACGAGGTTCGGGAAGGCCATAATAGTGATAGGCCGATTCGGCGTGTTGGCCGAACCGTAGGGCGTCCTCCACCGAGGACAGGAGCCTTTCACCGAGCGCCTTCTCTTCGGCCTCGTTCAGGTCCTCCTGAAAAAATTTCGTGATCAAATCATCCATGCTTCGCCTCTTTTAAAGCCCTGAAAAAAAGTTCCTTGAGCGTTTCCTTGCACCGGGCAAGCCGGGACATGACCGTTCCAATGGGGACCTTGAGGATGCCCGCCATCTGGGCGTAGCTTTTATCCTGCCCATCCCTTAAATTCAGCAAACCTTTACAGGGTTCGCCGAGCAATTGCTTCTGGGTTTCCAGCATATCCAGCATCTTCCGCTTTTCCTTTTCTTCCAGCTCCCGGTCCTGCTTGCCCATCGACTGGGAGCGGGCCGCGGTCTCGAGTTCCTCGTCCATCGTCGCCACCAAGCGCTTGCGTTTTCGGATTCTTTCGTAGCATTGGTACATGCAAATGCGGTAGAGCCAGTGGTAAAGGCTGGATCGGAACTCGAATTGGGGGAGTTGCTGAAGGGCGGCCAGGAAGACTTCGTGGGTGACATCTTCGGCGTCGGGGTCGTTATATCCCAACAAATAGACACTGGCTTTGTAAATCTTATCCCGATAGGTTTGGTAAAAATACCGGTAAGCCTGGTCATCTTTGACCAGAAGTTTCTGAACAAGCTCACGGTCTTCCAAAATCCGCTCCTGCAGGCGGTGATTCCCGGTCACGGGTTCCCAGTCTGCAGTCCCTATTGATCTAGTGGGACAGACATGGGTTTTATTCCAAAATTAAATCAATAAGGCTAAAGATAAAAAGACCAAAAGATAAATCGCCTGGAAAAGTTAACCTTTTTCGCCCCGTTTGGCCACCAAAGCCCCGATGGCGGTTCCAATAAGGATGAGGGCCAACCATAACAAGAACCGGCGGCTATCAAGGCCGATAGAGGCCCCAAACTTGTGGTCCACGAACTGGCCCAAAAGAAAGCCCAGCAAGCACCCCAATGCGGAGTAAAAAAGAACCCCGACCAGCGCGCCCAAGGTGTAGTAATTCTTACTGGTTCCCAAGATCGGCTGAACCAGCGGGAAATAAATAAAAGCGAACAAAACTCCCAGAATGATCACGTGGTTCATCATGGAAAAATAATAGGGGCTCCCCGAGACAAAAAGAATGTAGGTCATCCAAAGGTAACCAGAAACGCCGAGGCCCCAGCTGAATAGGAAGCTCAGGGGCCACAGGATGGTCGAAAGACAGCCGTCGGTGAATTTCCAGCGGTACACATAAAGAATGGGATAAGCGAGGAGAAAGAATAAAGCGTTGTAGAAAAAATTGAGGTCCCAAAAGGGGTTTGCGATGGGGTGGAGATGGACGTGAAGAAACCCCGCCAGCGCCATACCCTCCCAAAAGATGAGTCTAAGAAGAGACCGCGATTCGGACTTGGATTTGCCCAAGCAGCTAGCCCTTCCTTGTCTTGTTGCCGAACCAAACTACAGCGGCGATGCCAATTAGGACGAAAATGATCCAAATGAGGGTCTGAATGTCCGTGTCGCCGAAAAACGTTCCCCACTTGGTGTTCAGGGTCCGACCCAGGTAAAAGCCCCCCACGATTCCGCTGACCGAGTCCGACAGCATCCCCAAGGAAGACCAAAAGGTGAAATTGACCCGGCTTAAGCCCCACAGGTGCTCCAACAACCAAAAATAATCCATCACAAAAAATGGCGCCAGGAACATCCAGTAATTCTTGAAGACCAAGTAACAGTTAACGCCCCCCAACATGAAATCGCTGATGTATAAAACATAAGCCACCCAAAGAAAGCTGGAAACCATCAGGACGGTTCGAAGGGCATAGTGAAGGGGCAGGATCAGGAACTTCAGGACCAGCGGAAGCTTCAGTTGATTATAAAAATAAAGAACCGGGTAAAGAGCGACAAAAACAATCGAGTTTCCCAAAAAGAAAAGGGCTGTGCTGTCGTTGACGTGGCTGAATTGGAGGATGTGAAGAATCCCGACAATACCGAGGATCTCCCAAAGGATGAACCGGGGGAATGACGGCGGCACTCCAACGCTAGGGTCTTTGCCCATTTCAGTCGTTTCCTTTCATTTTTTACTTTTTACCTTTTCAGTGATGTGCCCGCACTTCGCGCATTCGTAAACCGTCACCCAGCCCTTTCGCCCTTCATCATACTTCATGGTCTTGGCGCTCACACGGGTAGCGCACCAGGAACAATGGGCCTTTTCCCAACGGGGCCTGGTGGTTCCCCATAGCAGTCCCAATCCCGTCCCCAATGCCAAGCCTAAATCCGGCAATAATATCCGTGGGGTGAAGCCATAGTGCAACCATAAAAGGCTGGTTCCCATTAAAAGGGCCAAAAACCAAAGAAGGAAAAACTTTTCCCAGGGAACCCGGTTGAGAAAAGGAAGAATGGGCTTGTTCATTTCCACTTGCAAAGTTCAATGGGGTTGCCGTCCGGGTCCCTCAGTTGTCCGATATCACCCCAATCAGCCGACCATACGTTCACTTTCAATCCGCGGCCTTGAAGGATTTTTGCTGTTTTGGAGACGTTTTGGACATTCAAGCGCAGCGAGCAATTTTTCAACCCGCTTTTTTTCCTTCCCTTTTCAATCAATAGGTAGCTTCCGCCAAAATCGAAGTTGGTGAGATGGGGTTTTTTAAATCGAATGCGAAGGCCGAGCTTTTCCGAATAAAAACGGACGCACTTTTCATAATTCTTAACCCAAAGAATAATGCCTGTTTCTTGAATGGGAATCCGGGAATGTTTCATGGAGGCCCTATGTTATACCAACTCTCGCCAAATTTTAAACGTCATTGCGAAAAGCGAACAAAGGTTAAAACTAAGGTGTCATCCCGAGGAGCCGCCCCAATCGGGGCGATTGGCGACGTGGGGATCTCAGTTTTTTATTTAATCTTGGGTTGCTTCGCCATAAACACCCGCCTATTCGGCGGGCATTCCTCGCAATGACAATTTATTTTGCTTTGGGCTTTGCGAAAGGTGAGGGCCCATCTTTTCTAGGATCTCTCCCTTTATCCGGATCAAGGGACGCCGCTTTCTCCAGTTTGTGAAATCCATACTTGCGCTTAATGGCATCCACGCTCTTATAGAGGGCGTCCTTCTTTTTGTCGCTCATCTCGGAGAAAAGCCAGTCAGCCTGCTCGATTTTTTCGAACTTGGAAAGGGTTACGCCCAAGAGCCTGATCTTGCGTTTTCGCACATGGGATTCCTGGAATAATTCATAGGCTGTTTTCATGACCGTGACGTCGTCATTGGTCTCAGGAATGGTTTTCGCCCGGGTGATGGTTTGAAAATCGTAATAGCGAAGTTTCAAAGTGACAGTGCGCGCCTTTTTCCCTAAGCGCCTTAAGCGGTAACAACTCTTTTCCGAAAGCCAAGCCAGGGTCTGGTGGATCTGGTTCAAATCGTCCGTGTCTTCCCCAAAGGTGGTTTCATTGCCCACGCTTTTGGCGTAATGAATGGGCTCCACCGTGGTGCCGCCCTGCCCCCGGGCCGCCCCGTAAAGCCAGTCGCCCGCCGAGGGACCGAAAGCCTTTTCCAGTTTCGCCTTAGGAATTGAGAGGATATCCCCGATCTTCTGAATCCTCATTTCCTTTAAGCGGGGCAGGGTCTTTTCGCCCGCTCCATGAAGTCGCTCAATGGGCAGGGGGGCCAGGAAGGCCTGCTCTTGCCCTTCCGGAACGACGATGACACCGGTATTTTCCACCACCTTCTTCCCCAAGAAGGCTGGGTCGGGCTTCACGGTCTTACCCGCGATCTTCGCCACGTATTTGTTGGAAGCGATCGCCACCGTACAGGAAAGCTTTGCCCTTTCGAAAACAGCGTCCCTCACCTTGCGGGCCATGGCCCAGGGATCATTGCCGTAAAGGGCCTCACAGCCGGTAAAGTCCAGGTAAAACTCGTCGATGGAGGCGTATTCAACAATGGGGGCCAGACGTTTCAGCAGGGCGTAGGCCTTGCGGGAATATTTTCCATAAAGCCTGTGGTTGCCCGGAACGAAGATGGCCTTAGGACAGAGTTTTTCTGCGACCGCGATTGGCATACCGGACTTCACCCCGTACTTGCGCACTTCGTAGGAAGCGGAAGCAACGACCCCGCGCTCACCCTTGCGCCCGCCCACAACCACGGGTTTTCCGTTCAAGGATGGGTCCACCAGCCTTTCGCAGGACACAAAAAAAGAGTTCATGTCGATATGGGCAATGAGTCGGTTCATAAGTATACTAGTGTATACTATAAGTTTTTAAAAACAAGTTTTAGGATTCGAAAATTGAAAGAGGGATCAAATTTTCATAACGAATAATTTATTTAACGACTTCCAAACTCTCGATATATTGTCGCTAAAACATCTCCAAAAGTTTCTTTGATGTTTCCTTTTGAGAATCTAATTTGGTGAACACCAAAAACATTTGAAAATTCTGAGCACCCTTCTTCCAATAACACGATTGCACGCCTAAATCCTAATTTTCCTTGAAACAAACCAGTTTCATGAATAACGTTTTCACGAGCGTGCAATTTCCCTTCCCCATCTAAATTTTCACCAGTAAAGACTAACAAGGCAAAAGAAGAAGAATTGATCATTTCTTTTAAAACATCAGTGATCGTATAGCCTGCTCTTGCACCTATTTCATAAGCCTCAACCTTAAAATGATGTTTTTCATGCAAGTGGTCTTTTAGATCTCTCCATTGATCACTTCTTCCGTGACCAATAAATATGGAAATACTTTCCCGAATCGTCTTTTTGTATTCCCCTTCTTTCTTCGCTGGAGGAGTTTTGTATTTTTCATAGTTGGCTTCAAAAACGTTAAACACTTTTTCAACCATTTCTCGGTTCCCTAACTTAACGACTGCTCTTGAGCGGATTCGAGAAAAATAAAAATCAAAAACATTATCCCCAGGACCATAACTTGCATTTGATGTTTTTTATATACTCAGAAAAAAACTCTTCATTATTGTCAAAATCCCAGGCTTCTTGTTCATTTAATTCTATTTTTCTACTGCAAGATGCACCTAGTTTTTTAACGTTTTTTGACGATTCAAAATAAACATCCAATGCTTTATTTATTACTTCGGGGGGAAATTTTGTAAATTCGTAAATTTTTTCTTTTTGCGGCATGTGTTCGCTCCTTAATTTTGGGAATCATCTTAGAAAGACTATGTGAAAAATTGATGAAAACAAATTCGGGAACTTTAAGAATCCATTATATCATTTCAATCTTTCAAGCCTCATGACAGCCATTCGCTCGGAACCTGAAAAAATTAAATCCATGCCTAAAACTTGGGCGATTTCCCTTAATGTCATGAGGGTATAAAAGGAAATATGGGTTATATCCCTGCGATACCACCATTTGGAAAACTTCTCGGAATCGTTCGGATGAAACAAGGTCATAATCGAGATAACCCCTTGAGGTTCAAGCCTTTCGGAAAGCACTCGGAGAACAGTTATGGGGTTTTCTAAATGCTCCAACACCTCGGTCAGAATGATTAAATTATATTTTTGAGTTTTATAATTCTCGTCGGGTTTGAAGAAGAGGTCATAAGTATCTACCGCATATCCCCGCTTGGTCAAAAGGTCCGCTAAAACCGGCTCGGGGCCACAACCATAATCCAATATCCTCTTCCCGCCCGCGACAAACGGGTCCACGCAAACCCTAATAAACTCTTCAAACATTTCGATATAACCTGGGTTCTCAGGTGAGTTTTCGTGTTGGAGGTATCTTTCCTTTTGTTTTTCTAAAGAAGGTACCCACGCTTTATCCAGGACTATCCATTGGCAGTTAGGGCAAGAGCGGTAGGCCCTTTCATCGGCGGGAGGATTTAAGGGCAAAAACCTGGCATGACAGATGGGGCATGGGTTGGCTTGACCCATTAAGAGAATATTTTGGAAAGGCTGGGCAAGACGTTGTCTTTGGTCAACTCGCGGACCTTCTCACCCTTGGCTTCCCACTCGGCCAACCGTTTTTGATGTTCATTGATGATAGGCCTGGCGGCGCTTTCAGCAAAGACCGCCTTTAAATGGAGGGACATCTGCTCTTCGCTGGGTCGGTTCGCTCCGGTAAGAAGCTTAGCGGCCCCATCCTGGGCGCAGGCAGTGACGATGAAGGAATTGCCTGAGAAGGAATAGATTTCAAGATTGCTGATGACAACCTTTCCACCTTCCTTCCCTTCCACCCAGTTCACCAGCAGAAGCGCGGATTTCTTATCCGGAGAGATAAAGATGCGGGCCCAGAAAAAAAGCATGGCNNTCCTGCGGGGCCTTCGCCATGGTCACCGAAATCTTTGGCATATTGGCGAACAAGTTGTCGGAGGAGGTATCCTTTTTGGTGAAGGGCTTTTCAGTAATTAAAATGTAGCCGATGACCGCGAAGATAAGGACAAGGAGAACAATTCCACCTAAACCCACTTGTATCTCACTTTTGTCATTGCGACGAAGCTCTTTTTTGAGCAGAGGAAGCAATCCAAACATTCCACAAACTGCAGTTTTTGGAATCTTTCGGATTGCCGCGTCGCCACATAAAGCAAATCGCGGCTCCTCGCAATGACGGCAATTTAGAATTCTACTTTTGGAGGTTCCTTAGCTTCTTCTTTGGCCTTGAAATAAGCGTCCTTGGGTTTGAACCCCATAATCCCCGCCATAAGGTTCGAGGGGAAACTTTGTACCTTCAGGTTGTAGGTCCGCACGTCATCGTTGTAGCGCATGCGCTCCACCGCGATTCGGTTTTCCGTACCGGCCAGTTCATCCTGTAATTTCAGGAACCCCTCATTGGCTTTCAAGTCCGGATATTTCTCGATCACCACCATTAAGCGGCCCAAGGCGCTTTCCATTTCATTGGCAGCCTTCACCTTGGAGGGTGTGTCCTTGGCCTCGCCCCATTGGCTGCGCAACCGGGTAACTTCCTCAAGGACGCCCGCCTCATGCTTGGCGTATCCTTTGACCGTATTGACTAGGTTTGGAATCAAGTCATAACGCCGCTGAAGTTGGTTTTCGACCTGAGCCCAGCTGGAATCGATCGACACATTTGCGGCCATTAGCCCGTTATAAGACCCGATTAACATCAAAACGAAAATAGCCACGAAACCCAACAACGCCCATAACCAAATTTTTGAATTCATTGAAATTCCTCCAAAATTAATATTCGTACAGGCGAACCTCGTGTTCGCCATTTGGCGATCGCAAGGATCGCCCCCACATCTTTAAATTTTCATTTTCCGTAGAGTCCCATAATCTGGGTCCAGCCCAACTGGTGCTTCTCCATCGCCTTCAATAACTGGCCCCTCGAGGCTCCCGCAATCAGATTGAGGAGCGAATCCAGGGCGTAAAGCTTGAAGTAATATTGGTGCAAACCGCTCGGAGGACAAGGCCCGTCATAGCCTATATTTTTAAAGTCATTTGAACCCTGCATAATCCCCTCCCGGGTCTTCTCATCCCTGGGGAATCCCTCCAAAAGCTCGTAAGTATCTCCCGTAATATCCGCCTTTTTCATGGGGATATTGAAAATAACCCAATGAACCCAGGGTTGGCCAGACGCGTCCGGGTCATCAACAACCAAGGCAAAAGACTTGGTACCCTTGGGAACATTTTTCCAATTTAATTCGGGAGAGACGTTGCCTTTCCCGCAAGTGTATTTGTCGGGGATCATGCCCCCATCCTTGAAGGAAGAACTGTGCATTTGAATGCCCGTTCTTTTTTTGGGGGTCGCTCCCAAGGTTGAATAACCCGCCACCCAAAGTAAGGCAACTGCCGTTAAGCCGCACAAAACCGCCGAAATGGATTTCAACATTCGCACCTCCCCCACCGGTTATTGATTGATATTATCGACGATTGTCTCGATCGCGTTCAAATATTTATCAAACGTCCCCAATACGTCGAGGTTCTTTATCTTTTCCCCCCTTTTCAACCGGTCTACTACTTCGAAAACTTCCGTGTCAAAGGCAACGCGTTTTTTCAAGTTCTGAAGCGCTTCCATTTTTTTAACAGGGGGCGTTTCTCCCAAAAGCCACAGAGCACTCTTAAAAAGGACAAGAAAGGTAGCCAAAGAATCTACCATGAGCTTTTCCACCAAGTTAGGTCTAGCCTCGGTCATCGTATAGCGGGTTCTTAATTGTAGAAGCTTGCCTTGGAGCTCGTGTTCCAGTTCCACCCGCAGGTGGTCGTGGGACACTTTCAAATCCGCCACCGGATCGGGGCCATGGATGACCTTATGGTTGTGCTGGATATCCAGTATCTCGACTGGAAACACATCCACAAAATCTTTTAGGTGCTCCTGGGTCAGGAAAAGCGGGGGTGGATTGCCTTGCTTCACCCAGGGAACCACCGCTTTGGAAAGGCTCTGTAATTCCAACCGGTTCAAGGGATGGCTTACCACCAGCAAATTGATGTCCGAATTTTTCCCAGCGTGGTCCCCAGCTGCCGCCGAGCCGTACAAGACCAGAGACACAAGCCTGTCCCCTAAGAGGGTTTGAAGTTCCTGCGTCATTTTTTCCGTCGTCCATTTAGCCATCATCTTCTCCTTAAAATCCTGTCTTACACTTATTTCCGCAAAACGGAAATTTCATTAGTTCATAATTCAACATTCAAAATTAAAATTCGCCTTTAGGCGTTACCAGCCACCACTGGCGCCGCCCCCGCCCGATCCCCCACCACCGAAACCACCAAACCCGCTACCTCCACCGAATCCCCCACCCCCGCCTCCCCAACCCCCTCCATAAAATCCGCCTCCCCAATATCCACCTCTGCCCCGGCGGCTGAGCGCGCTGATGATGGAAAAGAGAATGAAAAATAAAATAATCGTTCCCCAAAAACCAAGACCGCTATTTCTTCGACGAGGGCCTTGGTACTCACCGCCTAAGGCTACTCCCTGGCTGGTCGCTATCAATTGGGCCACCGCGTTGGCCCCGGTCAATAGGCCTGTTCCGTAATTGCCCTGTTTAAAAGAGGGAAACACATCCTGTCGGAGAATCTCGCCCGCTAGTCCATCCGTAACGACGCTTTCCAACCCGTAACCCACCTCAAAGCGGGCTTTGTGATCCTGGATGGATGCGAGTAAAAGAATACCGGTGTCTTTTCCTTTTTTACCGATGCCCCAAGCCTTGAAAAGATCGACCGCGGCCCCATCAATGTCCGCACCCTCCACGGTGGGTACGGTCACCACGGCTATTTGGGAACCGGTTTTTTGCTCGACCTCGCTCAGGAACAGTTCGAGGGATTGGGCTTGATTCG
>PLZG01000049.1 GCA_003152075.1 candidate division FCPU426 bacterium | reverse complement strand
TTTACCGCCACCAACTCCCCCACGCCCACCCAAACCCGCACCCCGACCAACAGCCCGACGGTCACCCCCACCCCCACCCCCTCGAACACGGCCACCAATTCGCCTACCCCGACCAAAACCCCGACCCCCACCAAAACGCCAACCCAAACCGCCACCAACAGCCCCTGCATGGCGGGGGGGACCGCCTGCACCTCCACCTTAACGCCAACCTCCACGCCCGTATTTTCTTACACGCCGACCCGCACCCCCACCCCGGTCCCGACACTGGCCATCGATCCCACCATCTATTTTTCCAACTACACCCCGATTGGGGCCCAAGAAGGCGCTCCCGTAACACATAATATTTATGCCCTTGTCGCGGGCAACGCCGGCGGCGGCGCCGGGGCCCCCTATCATTTTCAAGTGGGCTCCTTCGTGAATGGCGCCCCTCCCCTGGGCACCACCGTGGGCTTGGACGGATACCTCACCGGCACCCCCTCGGGCGCGCCGGGGCGCTATGTTTTCGACGTCTGCGCCGTGGACGTGGCGGGCCATGGCAACTGCCAGCCGGTGACCGTGGATGTCGGAGTGGTGACCGTCACTTCCATTACCCAAACCCTGGGAACCAAATACGATGTCGGTTGTGGTTCGGGCTCCACCTACGAATGGATCAACCTCACCATCAACGGGACGGTCGATGGACCGGTCGGAACCTACTATTTCCCCGATTTAGCCGGAGCCACCTGCCCCAACTGGACATGGGATTCGGGCCTTCAAGGCTTTTACCGCGCCACCGGCCAGCCCGAGAGCGCGACGTTCTCGGAGCCGGAACAGTATGAACTCTTCAGCTGCAGTTCGGACAGCACCCCCATCACCACACCCTCCCTCGATATCGACGGGCACACAATCTTCAACCTCAACCAGGGCTTCACCGTCAACTGGCAATAGGGCTGGGTTTTGGTTTTCAATTTTTAGAAAGGGAATATATTGAAATTTTCATTCAAAAAATACCCTTTGGCTTGGCTCCTGTTTTTAATGATGCCCGTATGGGGAATAAGCCTGCAATGGTCCTGCGGCAGCGGCCCCACAACCCCTTCCGCGCCCGTGACGATCATCATCCTGGTCACCGCCACCAATACCATTACCCCAACCCCCGGAACGCCGACGGTCACGCCCACCACCACCCGCACACCCACCAATACTCCAACGAATAGCCCTACCGTAACACCCACCCCAACCATATCCTCCACCGCTACCAATTCGCTAACCGGCACCCAGACCTCTACTGAAACCAACACCCCCACCAATACCATTTCCCCGACGGCCTCCTCAACCGCCACCGACAGTCCCACGCCGACGGTGACTTCGACGGCGACCAACAGCCCGACCCCGACACCCACTAATACGCCCACCATTACTTCCACGCCCACCGCGATTCCCACCAACAGCCGCGTGGTGACCACCCTCGCGGGCGGGGGGCCTTGTTGCGCCGTCAACGACACCGGTACCGCCGCTTCCTTCAATTATCCCGCGGGAGTCGCGGTTGATTCATTTGGGAATGTTTACGTGGCCGATAATACCAACAACATGATCCGGGAAATCAGCCCCGGGGGCGTGGTGACAACTTTGGCGGGTTCAGGGCTTGCCACGTTCGCCAACGGAACCGGGACCGGCGCGTCGTTCTACGCGCCCAATGGAGTCGCGGTCGATTCCTCCGGGAACGTTTACGTCGCGGATCAATACAACTATTTGGTCCGTAAAATCACCCCCGGGGGAGTGGTGTCGACCTTGGCGGGGTCCGGGGGCGCCGGTTCCTTTAACGCGACAGGGACTGCCGCGTCGTTCAATCTTCCCCAGGGAGTCGCGGTTGATTCCTACGGGAATGTTTACGTGGCGGACAATACGAACGACCTGATCCGGGAAATCAGTCCAGTTGGCGTGGTGACGACCCTGGCGGGGCAGGCAGGGGCTACGGGGGCCACCAACGGGCCCGCAGCTTCCGCCTTATTCAATAATCCCGCCGGGGTCGCGGTCGACGCTTCCGGGAACGTCTATGTCGGGGATAGCGGAAACCACCTGATCCGGGAAATTTCCGCCGGCGGCACGGTGTCGACCCTGGCGGGGCAAGCGGGTGTTACGGGAGCCAACAACGCCACCGGAACCGCCGCGACCTTCAATAATCCCGTTGGTGTCGCCGTCGATACCTTGGGAAATGTTTACGTCGCGGATGACGGCAATAACCTGATCCGGGAAATTTCCCCGGGCGGTGTGGTGACAACCCTGGCGGGGTCCGGCTCTCCCGGGTCCACCAACGCCACCGGAACCGCCGCGTCCTTCAGCTCACCTTTCGGAGTCGCGGTCGATTCTTCCGGGATCGTTTATGTCGGCGATCACAACAACCAGTTGATCCGGAAAATTCAATAAGCTTCTAAGCCCAATCAATATTCAAATATTTTTTTCTTTCCTTCACACCTTTCCACTTTTTCACCTTTGCACCTTCACCCTTTCCTATTTTTTCACGGAACGACTATTTCCATCTTCTGCCGCTTCACCTTGAAGGCTCGGACATTACGGATGTCCTTGATCGGCACCCTGTCGCCCCAGTCGGCGGGGGTCACCACGTAGAGGTCGTGTTGCCCAGGCGTGAGGGATTGCAAACCCGCCTCCAGGTCCTGGTTTTTTTGGAGTTGGGTCGCGTCCGCCTCAAGGCTCCAAATCACATCCCCGAATCGCAAACCCGCCTGGGATGCCGGGCTGTCCGCCCAGACCGCGGTCACTTTACTTTCGTTATTCACCCACAAACCTTGGAAAAGATAGGGCATACCGGTGACGGGCGCTTTGGGTCCAGCGCCGGCGGCGCCGATCCAAAATTCAAAAGCGGAAACTAAATGGCTCAAACCCTCTTTGGTGGGGCATTGCACGATGAATGGTTTTTTCAAGCCGTTCACCACCAAACCCAATTGAAAAAGGGTTTGAGTTCCATTTTTGATCTCGTCGCAGTGAATGGCCCTCACATCCTCCCAATAAAACTCAATCTTGGCGGGGCCGCCCAGGAAGCCCCCGATGGGAAGCCCGTCCCCATAGGTCAGGGTGAAGCCGGTCATGGCGGGGGAAACGGACAGGACGTGTTGTTTGTCGTGCCCCACGATCAAGGAATATTTTTCCGGGTCCTGCAGGTCCCCCAACCGGCGAATGGACATGTCCGATCCCATAGCCGCGGGCTCAACGGGGAAGGGTTTGATCCAGGCGGGAACCGGCACCGCGGCGATTTCGGATTCGATATAACCCCGGTCCTCGGTCTCTGCGTTCCAAGGTTGGCTTTGATTTGAGGCCGGGGAAGCGCTGATTTTAGCTACGGCGGAACGACTAAATCCCCCCTGACCCCCCTTTTTCAAAGTGGGAGATTTTCGTTTTGTATCGGTCTCCCTCTTTGACAAAGGGGGATTAAGGGGGATTTCGCTGTTAGCTGTCGACTGCTGACTGCCGACCCGTTTGATGGACTCAGGGCCCTGAGGCTCTCGAAGGGCTGTCGACTTCCTTTCCACCCAATGAACCGGCCACATTACCACCTGCTTAACCAGGCCCCCCACTGACCGGTGTTGGAACAAAACCTCATAGGCTCCCCAGATCAGGATCAGGACCAAGAGGACGATGAAGACCATCTTCAAAACCCCTCCCACCACCCCGCCTACCAGCTTGGCCAGCCCCCTGGCCGCCTGGCGGGTGCGGTGAAAAAGCTCCCTAGCCACCCATTTCAAAGCTTTCCAGGCCAGGTGGCCGATCCACTTAATCGGAACCAGTAGGGTGGCACCGGCCAGGATCAAAGCTTCCCACCAGGCGGGTCTTTCCGCCTTTTTGATTTTGGATTTGATGCGGCTGACGATGGACACCCCGGCCAGCTGGTCCCAAAAAAGGCTTTCCCCGGTCCCCATGGTTGGTACCTTGACCTTGCTGTGATAACTGCTGTCATTGCGAGGCTCAGCCCCGATAGGGGTGGTTTGAGCCGTGGCAATCTCAGGTTGTGGGTTAGCTGTCGACTGCCTGTCCCCCGAAGCCTCGGCGTAGGGGGATGGGCTGCCGACTGTTGACCGTCTTTTTGCCTTTGGCTCTTTTACTGGAACCTGGAAGGTTTCAGGGCTTTCCCCTTTTAGAATCCCCTCCACCAAGCTCCTTACCCCGGCCTCGGTCATCTGCTGGTCGCAGGCTACCGCCAAAGTCCGCCGGACCAGGTCTTGGGTTTCGGGGGGGATGGGTGGGTAGGGCCAGAGCTTCTGGGTCAGCTGGGCCGAGGCCTCAAGCCGAGGCTCCTGATTTGCTTGTGCCGGGTCCAAAAAGGACCCGGTAGGAGGAGCCTTCTTCTTCACCCCCGGTTTGAGACCCGTCCCTGGGCCTAAACCTGCTAGTTGGGCGGCGGCATTCTCGGAAATACCCTTATTTCCCTTATTTGAATTAGTAGCATTACTACTAATTAAGGCCCGGGCCTCCGGGTTTAGGAGGGGTAGGAGCTGCAAAGCCCGGTTGACCTTAGGTCTATCCATCTTCAATTCGACCGCAACCTGTCCTTGGGTCAAGTTGGGGTCGGCTTGGATGTACTGTTCGATGGTCTGGTAAGCCGCCCACCATCCCCTGTCCCTAACGTCATTGTCCAAATGGGTGATCTTGACCGCCTCTTTGGCCGTCGGGTTCAGGATAGAACCCGGTATGGCCTCCCTTTTGAGGTAGTCAAAAGCCCTATACCGGTTTTCCCCTGCCAGGATCACGTAATTAAAATCCCCTACCGTCCATGGTTGGCCGTCCGCCCGAAGGCGGGGGTTTTCCGGATGCAAGGTCACACCCGGGGCCAAGAGGTTAGTGCGATCAGGCCTGACCTTGATGTGGTTTAAAAGACCGGCTTCGGCGATGTTTTGGCCCAGTTCCTGGATCTGTTGGTCGGTAATGGGAGGCCCGGGGTTTTCCGGGTTGGGGCGGATGTTGGAGAGGGGAATTTCCTGGACCCCGGGGAACATTTGCGGCAAAGCCGCTAAAAGGTCATTGAGGGCCTGATCTGTGCTCGTCGAGGTGGATTCCATGGCATCTCCTTTAGCCGTGAATTGAGTTACGGCGCAAAGATATATCCTGAAAGCATTTTTAGGCTAGTCCCAAAGATTTGTCCGCTTTTTGGAAAATCCAACAGGCACAAGCCTTTTTCCAGCCCCGAACCGCCCTGGTTTTGACCGCCTGTCTGGCGTAGCTGGAGCGGTAGCGGAAGGGTCAGCGTAGCCAGACCTCAGAAAAGCAATGCTTAGGCCCGTTTGGAGGGCCAAATAGTTTGGGGATTTGAAAGGGGAGGGGGAGGGCGGGGGAGGTAGAATTAGTCGGGTATAAAGGTGTCTTTTTTAAAAATGGATTTTTAAGGGACGGTATGAAAGATTTAACTTTATTTCGGGTACACCTTGTCTGGTTTATGGCGCTGACCGTTTTTGGGGCCGGGCCAAGTTTTTTGAAAGCTGACGATTCCGAAAGCACGGCTCCTACGCAGGCACAGAGTCCACCCGCCCCGACAACTTCTTCTCCTACTGATTTCAGCTTGGCCCTTTCGAGGGATTGGTGGGTCCGATTTTATTCGGGATATGATTTTGCCCTTTTGGACGATGTCATCAAGGGGACCAATAATTATCCAGTTTTTGTAAAACAAGTTACGGGCTCAGTTGTAGTGGTTATAACCGGGGGTGGCGGGGGTCCGTCTTCAACTTCAACGGTGTCTTCCAGCGCGGGTAATAACGGGATCGACTCCGGCCTCGAAATCGGGCGGAAGCTGGATGACAATAGCGCACTTTCCCTCACCTTTGAAAATGTTTGGTCCCAAAGCGATAACTATAGTGTTGTCCAATCAGGCGTTACGACCCTATCGCAAACCGTCAACCCCGATTTAATGAGCGCTTCCCTCAATTACTATCGTTACCTTTTTCAGCAAAAAGGCGGGCGAACCTACGTGACGTTGGGTTTTGGTTATTACCACGCGGCGGTGGGCTGGGTCGATTACGACACGAATTTGGTGAAACCCAATGTCAACGCCGTTTTCACCGGGGATACGGTGGGTGGAACCCTCGGGATAGGGCAGGTTTTGGCCATTGGGGATTCCTTCGGTATGGAGCTTTCTGCCCGCGGGCGCTTGGCCACCTTCAGCCAGGTAACCTCTCCATCCCTTACTGAAAATGGAACTCAGGATACTAGTTATGGTCCCTATACCTTGGCCATTACCCAGTTTTTAAATTCCAATACTTTGCAAGCTTATGCGGTTAGGAATTTGGTACCGCTTCAAGGGCGTTACGCAGTGGTGGACTATACGGGTTTTGACAGCAACTTATCGTTTAATTTTTATTTTTAATCATTCCGACGCAAAACAGTTTGATGATTTGAAAGGGGGGGGCAGGGAGGGGGAGTAGAATTAGCAAGATTTAAATGGCGCGAAAGGTAATTCTATGAAATCCGTAATTAATAAAAAGGTTGGACTATTTCTTCTTCTGGCCTTGGTTTTTTTGTCTTGTCCCGGTTTTTCGATGGCAAAGGGGGCGAAGGATAAGGGCCCGGATGGAACGGACCTTTTTACCGCGCAGGTTCTGGCGAATGGCACCGTCGTTCTCTATAAGAACAACGAACATCTGGGGAGTATTTTGGCGCAAGTTTTCGGGAAGGGCTCCACCATGTGGGATCTCTTCCGATTCCAAGCATGGGCCAAGGACCCCCGCTTCAACGCCATGGCCTTCCTGCCGAATCAGGCCAAGGTGGGGCTTTCCTATTCCGTCACCTTTACCGCAAACGCCGTCCATGTCCTCTACCGTATGACCGCCCTGCAGGACGTCCAAGTCATCAATGTCCGAGCGGCGCTCTTTACGCCCTATGCCCCGTGGATTAGTGCGCCCTTTATATGGGGCGGGGGAAGCGGAACCGTACCCTCGATCCATGAAACCAACTTCACCCTGGGTTCGAAAGCCTTGGAGCTTAATACCGTGGGGCCTGCCCTCAAGGACGGATTCACCCTTCAATGGAGCGGTGTAGGGCTCCATGGAACCCTGCAGGATAACCGGACCTGGTCGCCCGACCTGGTTTTCACTTGGGATCACGACGAGCCGGTCGACAGAACCTGGCTTTGGAAGGCGGGGGAAGAAAAGGTTTTTGATTTCACCCTGGGGCTCAACCGCGACCTGGTTTTTCCAACGGAAGCCGGGGAAAAAACCGCGAACGGTTTTGAGGGAAACTGGTCCGGCTACGTGGAAGTTCCCGACCACAAAATGAATTATCGCGTGTCCCTCCTGGTGGAAAAAATGCCCCAGGGGAAATGGAATATCCATTCCAGCGAAGTGGACGGGGGCCAGTGGAACATCAAGAAAGACGGTAAGGTCACCGTCAAGGGCAGGACCCTGCGTATCGACGCGAAGAATGGAAATGTGCTGGAGGTGAAGCTCGATCCTTCGGGCCAGAATCTTGACGGAATCAATAAGGACGCCACCACCACCTATCAGGCCCACTTTCATCGGGGACTGGAGTATGTCCTTCCCCGGGTGGACGGGGAGGGCAAGGCCGTTACCGAATACAGCTATCAACAACCCCAAAGCCTTTCGGATGGATGGGAATCGGGTGATTTAAGCCGAAGCCCCCTGGACCCGAAAATGGTCAAGAGGGGCCTGGATCAAATCCTCAACCAGGGTTTTCCGCATTGTGAAAGCCTGGTCCTCGTTCAGGGCGGAAAACTATTGGTGGATGAATATTTTTACGGTACCAAGGCCGGCGACGAGCACCAGCTGCAATCGGTGACCAAGACGGTCCTCTCCATCCTTTTCGGCATCGCCCAGGACCAGGGCCTGGTGAATACCCACGACAAGCTCTACGATTATTTTCCTGAATTCCGCAAGGAAAAGAACTGGGAGGAGGTTAAGAATAAGATCACCCTGGATCATATGCTCACCATGACTTCCGGACTGCCCTGCGACGATTGGGTGGGCGCTGAAAATTCATGCGGGCAAGGCATGTGGGGCAACCCGGATTGGTTGAACTATGTCCTTTCCATGCCGCTGAACCACAAACCCGGGGAGTTTTACGCTTACTGCACTTCCTGCATGGAACCCTTAGGGGAAATCATCGCCCGCAAAAGCGGAATGGCCATTCCCGACTTCGCCCAGAAATACCTTTATGACCCCCTGGGCATTCAAGCCCATTCCTGGTGGACCGGCCCCAACAAGGTTACCGAGACGGGTGGGAGCCATCGCCTCCGGCCCCGGGATATGGCCAAGCTGGGTTATTTGTTCTTGAAAAAGGAGAAGTGGAAGGGCCAGCAAGTGGTTTCGGAAAAATGGGTGGAAGAATCCACCAAGTTCCATGTAAACCCCCTGCACCAAGTGACTTGGACCTATAGTTATTTATGGTGGCAGGGAAAGGGGCCTTTCCAGGACCGGGAGATTCCCTATTTTTTCGCGGGCGGCAAATTCGGCCAATTTATCTTCGTTGTTCCCGAATTAGATTTAGTGTGCGTTATGACTGGAGCCGACGATGATCTGGTCATGGCGGGCCAAGATTTCTTTAAAGCCTATATCCTGGGCGCGTTTAAGTGATGACCCAAAGAGCAAAATGGCGATTTGGCGCTTTTGTGGATTGGCGGGGGAGAAATAATTTTGTGATTTGAAAGGGGAGGGGAGGGAGGGGGGGTAGAATTGGCTGGGGAAAAAACGAAAATGGACGGGAACGATGGCCAAGCGGCGTAAATCTAAAAGTCCTCATTGGAATGATTGGTCCTGGTTTTTGACTGTTTCGGCCATCTTGGTGTTGTTCGGGCTTCTCTACGTCTTTTTCGGCCTCAAAGTTCTCCCCGTGCCGCCCGAGGTGCTGTTGCCCTGGGAAAGCGCATTGTACGGTTCGGTCATGATAGGCTGGGGCGTGACGCTGGTGTTGGCCGGCAAGATCGCCTTTCGCCGCGACGATCGGGAGCTAAAAGGGGCGCTGTTGGCGGGCCTGGCCCTATGGCTTGTCGTTGAGTCTGCGGCTTCCGCGTGGTTTGGCGTATGGTTCAATGTCGGCGTGGACGTTATGGTACTCCTGCTTTTCGCGGTTCCGTTGCTGCGACATCGTTTGAAATAGTTTGCTTGAGTTGAATGTCCCTACCCCGATTGGGCCGGGTGTCGAACCCATTTACGGGACGATTTGCCCCTGACCCCATTGTTCACTGGTCTTTTTCAAACCTTCCCACCTTTCCACTTTTATACCTTTCTATTTCGCCTTTATTATGGCCGGTTTGAAGGGCCAAATAGTTTGGGGATTTAAAAGGGGAGGGGAGGGAGGGGGAGTAAAATTAGTCAGGTTTAGGGGCAATTTTTCTAAAGTGTAAAATGTAGGACTACATATTACACTTTAAAGCACGGCCACGTCCCGGTTCACCGGGTTAGGATGGGCACGGGAAGTTCGTCGGACACCTGGGTGACCTGGAGAGGGCCGATCCCCGAGAAGAAATAGATGATGGACGAATAGGAATCGGTTTGGCAGATCAGGTGGCAGGCGGGGAACAATGCCTTGTCCAACTTCGCCAGCTGTACATGCTGGTAACCCAGCATCCCCCTTCCGGTCGGCGGCCTATTGGTTGATCGCCACCAGGAATTTACCCTTTCCCAAAACCTGCGACCCCAGTTGGATCATATAATAATAAACACCAGGGGAAACCCAGGCCCCGGTTTGATTTTTTCCTTTCCATTCCACCCGTCCACCTACCTCGCCCACGGAAGCCACCAGTTCGCCCGAAACCGTGTAGAAAGACACCGTGGAATTATCCGGCAGGCAGTCCACCTTCAAGGCTTGGTCGAAGGCGTAAATCGGGTTGAAGGGGTCCGGCCAGACATGGGTCACGCAAGTTGGAGTAAAGGTCCAGGTCGGCGTAAAGGTGGGGGTGGGTGTATTCGTCACGGTGATGGTGGGGGTCAGGGTGGGTGTTGAGGTGACGGTTGGCGTTGGCGTCAGGGTTGGTGTCGCGCTGGGGGTTGGGGTGGGAGTGGGGGTGGGTGTGGAGCCGCCACAGGAACAAAGCTCGGCCCCGGAATCTGGCTTAAGGTAAGGCTGGCGGTCGACAAACCGGTTTGGCCCGGCTGGGCCCCCCAAAAGTCCGTGGTATTGGTGGTGGTGTATCCCGGCGGCCCGCCGTTCACGTTGACGGTCCCGGCGCTGGAAAGGAGTACCGCTCCGCCGCCCCCGCCGCCGCCCGGGCCATGTTCCGGGAAGCTGGTATAGTTGGCATTGGCGCCCCTCGCGCCCATCGCGTTGACGGTCAAACCGGCGAAAGGCAGGTTTGCCGCCACCAAAACGCTTCCGCCAGCACCTCCGCCCCCGGCCCCGTCATTGACGGGCTGGTCGGGCCCCGGCATGCCGTTGGCCGAAAAGGTTGCCGAACCCGAAAGGGAACAGGCGCGCACAAGGATCATCCCCCCGCCCGGCCCGCCGCTGCTGGCGGAAACGGTCACTGCGTTATTCATGTCCGCCGCCCCCGCCCATCACCATTTGAATGGCTGAGGCCGGATAAAGGGCGCCGCCCAAACCGCCCATGGTTGGTTGGGCGCAACAGGCGTTACCCCCCTCGCCCCCAGAGCCGCCATTGCCACCCCCGCCGCCGCCGGTATTGAAAACCATTCCGCCGCCGCCCGCGTTGCCGGGGGCCCCCATCCCAAAACTGCCGTTGGGGTATCCTTCCGCCCCCGTATTCACATCCAACATGGTGGGCAAGTCGTAAACCCACAGGGGGGTACCGGCGATACCCTCCCCCTTGGACCCATCCGCCTCGGTGGTTGAATTGAGCGGGTAAGAGAACTCCACGTAATTATTGTTGACCACGGATTCGAATTGGGTGGGAATGGAGCCCGCGCCCCGGAAGCCCAAGCCATCCACGTTCACCGTCGCCGAGTTCAGGTTCAAAACACCGGCCACGTCGAAGGCCAGCACCCCTCCGGTGGAACCGTTCCAAGACAGGGCGGTCAAACCCGTATTCAAGGTGGCGCTGGCATATTGGGGCACCCGAATCACTTCATAAGTGGCCTGGCCCTGTGTGGCGGTATAGGGAGCCTCATTATAGGAATTGACCAATCCGCCGGCGTTCGCGCCTTGGATGGGCACCGATCCGGNNCGATGGCCGGGCCGCCGCCCGTGGGGGCCCCCACCGGGATGGAGGTGGCTCCCGCAAGGACCGGGCCCGTGCCGGGGTAATAGGTATTAATGATTCCGGCGGGATTCCCCACCCCATCCTTCCCGGCGGTATCGCAGAGCTGGGCCATTGAGGGAAGGGGGAACAAGGCAATTCCCATCACTGTAAGAAGGATAAATTTTTTAAACCAAGTGGTTTTTGTCAAATTGACCGGCCCTTCCATATCAAATATGGTTACTAAATATAGACCAAAATAATGGAGTTTTATTCCAAAATAAAAAGGCACTCACCCGGATTCGGGAATAGGAGGTGCTCCCCCTGGCCGCTTTGACCGGGCTTTGCCATGACTTGGAACTGACCCCTAGGCTGGTGGAAAGGGCCATTCCGGTGATGATCAAGGAGGAGATGTATTCGGTCCGGGTTGAGAAATTCCAAAAGTATTGAGGAGCCGGTTTATATTTTTTACGTCACGAAGGCCGGGGGCACCTGCGGTTTCGTGAAAGTCGTTCAAGAGGATAATAAAACTCGTAATCAAAAATTTCCAATTATGGTATTTTTCATGGAAAACCACAGGTTTGAGTAAAATTTAATCTTTCAAAAAGGGCTTGCAAATTATAAGTATATTAGTATTATCTAATATAGAAAGGTTGGAAACATGAAGACGGCCCATATTGAAAAATCAGCCGATTGCATCAAGGCCATTTCCCACCCTTTCCGGCTGACGGTTCTGGCCCTGCTGGCGGAGGGGGAAATGAACGTCCAGGAACTGACGAAAGCCCTGGGAACCAGCCAATCCAACCTTTCCCAACACCTTTCCCAGATGCGTTCGCGCGGCCTGGTGACCACCCGCCGGGAAGGGAACATGATCTACTACACCATCACCAACCCGAAGATGCTGAAACTGATGGCCCTGATGAAAGAGGTGTTCTGTGAGGGATAAGCCTTTTTTTTGGGATCCTATATTAGTAAAGTCTAATAAACAATTTAAAGGGAGGAAGTTTATGCACAGTTTAATCGCGGTGGCCGTGGGGGGCCTTTTGGGCTTCGGCTATTACCGCCTGGTGGGTTGCTCCACGGGAACCTGCCCGATCACCTCAAACCCCTGGATCAGCACCTTTTACGGGGCGGCCATGGGTTTTTTAATCAGTCATTCTTAAAGAAATTGATCTTCGAAGGCATTTTGCGTTTACCCCTTCTCCCTAGACGGGATAAGGACGGGATGAGGGTGGTTTTAACCACGGTAGTCACCCCTCACCCTACCCTCTCCCTCAAGGGGCGAGGGTTTAAAATTAAGGAGGAAGTCATGAATAAGACAAAAGAATTCACGGTTCAAAATTGGGAAAAGGAGGTGCTTAAATCCGACAAGCCGGTGTTGGTGGATTTCTGGGCCCCCTGGTGCGGCCCCTGCCGCACGCAAGGCCCGCTGGTCGAGAAATTAGCCGAGGAAGTGGGGGACGCGGCCGTCGTGGGTAAGTTGAACAGCGATGAGCAGGGTGAGATCGCCGCCCAATACGGCGTCCGGAGCATACCCACCTTGATCATTTTCAAGAATGGAAAGCCCGCCAAGAGCTTCGTGGGAGTCACCGCGGTCCCCTCGATGAAGGCCGCCTTGTTGGAAGGGGCGAGGTAACCCATGGACCCTAACACCATTTATAAAACCTCAACCAGCAGGGCCTTTGACGAAATCAGAAAAAGAGTGGAAGAAAAAGCCGGGCTGGAAGGCTTCCGGGTTTTGCATATCCATGACGTACAAACCACGTTGATGGAAAAAGGTTTTTCCGCCGAACCCACGGTGATCATCGAGGTCTGCAACGCGGGCCTAGCCTCGGAAGCCCTGAAGTTGGACCCCCTCTCCGCTTTGATGATGCCCTGTAAGGTGGTGATCCAGGAAAAAGAAGGACAAGTCACCCTTTCAACACTTTTGCCCGAGGGTTTGGTGGAGGGAGAGCTTTTGAGGTCTCTAGCCCGAAAAGTGGGGGTGAAACTAGTGTCCCTCATGGACTCTGCTGCTTCAGTGCCGTCCTGTTGCAGGATTTGAAGGATTTAGGGTGACCGGAATCATACCAGCCTCGGAAATCTAACTCTAAATTGGAATGGTGTGGGTCCGCTTTCCAAAGGAGATTTTTTTGAAAAAATTCATATTCCTAGGGTTCTTGTTGTTTTCCGGTTTCCTTCCGCTTTTAGCCGAGACAGCCGCAAGGACAGTTACCTTCAATGAAATCTGGAGCCTGGTGAAGAAAAATTCGCCAAAACTCCGAGCCGCGGATTTTGATCTCAAAGCCTCCCAAGTCGCCGAGAACCGGGCGGGTAACCATTGGTTCCCCAGGGTTTATCTTGACGCCAGGGTTTTTGGGACTAATGATCCGGCCCTTTCATTCATGTCAATATTGGAGGAGCGGCAGATAGGCATCGCCGATTTTTCGCCCCTAGCCCTAAACCAACCATTGGACAAACTCTATGAAAGAGGAACCCTGGGGTTGGATTTCCCCATTTTTGAGGGTGGTGCGAAACAGTCCTTAGCGGATTCAGCCCACAAATCCAGGGAGGCGAAGGAACTGGAAAAGGAGGCTGACACCACGGGCCAGTATGCCCAACTGGCTGGCTCCTACGCGACGCTCTTGGTCCTATCGGACGAGGAGAAAAACCTGGGCAAGTTGAAATTAAACGTGGAAGAAATTCTCAAGGATTACAAAATCGGTTCCAAGTCCAACCCCGTGGGTTATTCAGGTCTATTGGGTTTGAAGAATCTTGAGAATCGGTTGGCCGGCCTAAAGACGCAAAGCCAAGCCCGTCAGAATATTCTTAAGAGCCAAATAGGTATCCAAACCCAATCGCTCAAAGGTGATTGGGCCCCGACCCCAGGAAAAGCCAAGGATTTTCTGGATCAAGTTTTTCCATCCATGGATAAACCCCAAGATTCCGCTTTTGTGCTGGCGGCCCAAGCGGACGCGGATTCGTTGGAAAAGATGAAAGGCATGGAGACAGCGCGGCTCTTTCCCAAAGTGGCGTTGTTTGGGGAAGGTTATTTGAACGGGGGTGACAGGTCCACAGCCACCGGTTACACGGCGGGGGCTTACCTGCAATGGGACCTTTTGAATATCCCGAATATAGGGGCGGATGAACAAGCCGCCGATTCATGGGAGGCGGCCAAGGCCAGGGCCAAGTTACTCAAGTTTAAAGCCGAATTGGATTCGGTCCAATCGAGTGAAAGTTTGCGGGCTTTAAATACCAACCTTGACCTCATGGATGACAGCGCGAAACTTTTAGAGGAGCAGACCGAAACAGCCAAAAGCCTTTTCAAAAACGGCTCCATCAACGCGTTGCAATTGGTGGAGGTCTTGGCGCGGCGGGCGGATTTGATCACCAATCGGACCCAAGCGGAGATGGACTTGGTTCAAGCGCGAGCGATGCTGGCGGTGAATTCCGGATTCAAGGAGCCTTCCATTGACCTCCAGTAATAAGGGTTTCGCCGGAAAGATGGCCGCGACATTCGTCAATTCCAAACTGACTCCTGTGATTGCCGTTATGAGCATCGTTTTGGGAATCCTGGCGGTTTGGTTAACCCCCAAGGAAGAAGAACCGCAAATTTCCGTCCCCATGATCGATATCCAGGTGGCGGCGCCGGGTTTCGAGGCGGATGAGGTGGAACGCAAGGTAACGGAGCCGATTGAACGGGCTGTTTGGGGACTGGATGGCGTGGAATATGTTTATTCGGGCAGCCGGGCCCATGGTTCCCTGGTGACGGTTCGGTTCAAGGTCGGGGAACCCATGGAACCAAGCCTAGTTAAGGTTCACCACAAACTCTTGGCGATCCGACAACAACTTCCCGAAAATACAACTCCCCCCTTGGTCAAATCCTACTCCATTGATGACGTACCATTCCTAACCTTGACCTTCAGTTCCAAAAATCGGGATGATTTTTCCCTGCGGGGTTTGGTGGCTCCCTTGGCGCGTGAGCTTTCCAGCACTCCCGACCTTTCCAAGGTGGAATTGTTAGGAGGTCAAAAGAGGGCCATCCGAATTATGGTGGACCCGAAACGCTTGGCCGAACGGGGGGTGTCCCTGCCCGATGTGGCCCAGGCCTTGAGGGCTAACGACGCTTATGCCCCAGCGGGTAAAACCTGGGGAGAAAAGGAAGTTTATGACGTGGAGGTGGGAGCCCGTATAACTTCCGCCAAGGTGATTGAGACGATCCCCGTGGGCCAAAGGGGCGGGACGCAGGTAAGGATCCGGGATATCGCCAAGGTGGTTGACGGCCCCGAGGAGCGGGTTCGGGCATCGGTGATTTTAAACAAGGAAAAGGACGGCAACCCCGAAACAGCGGTCTCCATTGTTTTCGCCAAGCGCAAGGGAACGAATGTGGTTTTACTGGCTTCCCAACTGCTTCAAAGGGCCAAAATCTTCGCGGCCCAATTGCCCCAGGACGTGAACTTTTCGGTGATGCGCGATTACGGGGCGACCGCCGGGGAAAAATCCAAGGAACTGATTGAGCATCTTTTGCTGGCCACTCTTTCGGTTTGCGTCCTCATCGCGTTGGTCATGGGCTTTCGTTCGGCCTTGGTGGTGGCGACGGCTATTCCCGTGACCTTGGCATTGACCCTCGCCGTCTATTATTTCCTCGGCTACACCTTGAACCGGGTGACGCTCTTCGCTTTGACCTTCTCCATCGGAATTTTGGTCGATGACGCCATTGTTGTGGTTGAAAATATCGAACGATATCTCCAGACCGACCAGAAGAAGGGGATTTTAAAGGCCACTTTGGAGGCAGTCGCCGAAGTGGGAAATCCCACCATCCTGGCGACTTTCACGGTCATCGCGGCCATCCTGCCCATGGCGTTTGTGCGGGGCCTGATGGGCCCCTACATGAAACCTATTCCGGTGGGGGCCAGCCTTGCCATGATTTTCTCCCTCCTCGTCGCTTTTATCGTGACCCCCTGGGCCTCGGTGAGGCTCCTGAAGAATTATGGAAAACAGCATGGGAAAGAACCGGTCAAGAAAAGCTCACTCAAAAACCTTTATAGCTCAATGATGGAAAGACTTCTCAATGACAAAAAGGCCGCCTGGGGGCTGGGTATCGGGGTGATTGTTTTTTTACTCGCCTCGGTCAGCCTTTTCGCCTTCAAGGCGGTCCGGGTGAAGATGCTTCCTTTCGATAACAAGAATGAGTTTCAAGTATTAATGGATTTCCCTCCTACCACACCATTAAGTCAAAGCTTGGCCTGGGCCGGGGAACTGGCGAAGGAAATGCTAAAAAGCCCGAATGTAAAAAAAATCCAAGCCTTTACAGGCGAGGCCGCTCCATTCTCCTTCTCGGGAATGGTGAAACATACCTATTTAAGGGGAAGTGATTATCAAAGCGACCTGCAGGTGGTTTTGTCGGACAAAGGGGACAGGAAGCAGTCCAGCCATGCGATCATCCAGTC
Source organism: candidate division FCPU426 bacterium (assembly GCA_003152075.1). GTDB lineage: Bacteria > Oederibacteriota > Muellerivitia > Muellerivitales > Muellerivitaceae > PALSA-1180. The sequence continues at coordinate 46,873 of PLZG01000049.1, read as the reverse complement.
CCTCCGGCCCACCATCCTCAAATTTGCTAAAGACAGGGGAGCGGTGACCAAGGTCATCGAGATTCCCCCTGGACCTCCGGTTTTGGCCACCATGATGGCTGAAATTTACGGACCCGACGCGAAAACCCGACGTCACGTGGCGGAGCAGGTCTATCAAGGTTTTGTCTCCGAGGAAAGCGTGGTGGATTTGGACAGCACTTGGAGGCTTGGACGGCCCCGGATCGTTTACGGCTTTGACCAGATCAAGGGGGGCCAATTGGGTTTGAATGCCGGACAGGTTATGTCCGCCGGAAGATTATTGTTTTCCGAGACCTCCATCGGTTCCCTGGATGACGCTACCAGCCCTGAGGATGTGAGCGTGGACTTGTCCGTGGATCAGGCCGTTCGTTCCAGTCTAATTCCCTTTCAAAACCAGGTCATGGGTTCTTATGTTTCCGGCTCGGTGAATCTGGCGGACGTCATCCAAAAACCGGTCATCGAGGAAGACCAAACCCTCTACCGTAAAAACCTAAAACCCGTTGCCTACGTCATGAGCGAACTAGCGGGTAAGGATGAAGCCCCGGTCTACGGCATCCTAAAACTTTCCCCCAAAATTCCTTTTGAGCAGCAAACCGCCGAGGTGCCCTGGGATACCGATAAGCCGGTCGTTAAGTGGGACGGTGAATGGTTCATCACCTATGAGGTTTTCCGTGACTTGGGCGGGGCCTATGGGGTGGTAGTTCTTTTGATCTATGTCCTGGTGTTGGGATGGTTCCGTAGTTACGCAGTCCCTTTGATCATCATGGCTCCTATCCCACTGAGCTTGATCGGTATCCTTCCGGGCCATTGGCTCACCGGATCCTATTTCACCGCGACTTCCATGATCGGATTTATCGCCGGGGCGGGGATCATCGTTCGGAACTCCATCATTCTCGTGGACTTCACCGAGCGCCAATTGGCCCGTGGCATTCCTCTGAAAGAAGCGGTCATGAGCGCGGGGGTCTTGCGGTTTCGTCCCATGCTCTTGACGGCGGAAGCGGTGGTGGTGGGTAGTTCGGTAATGTTGATGGACCCGATTTTCCAGGGCTTGGCGGTCAGCCTGATTTTTGGGGAGATTGCGGCCACTCTTTTAAGTCCCTTGGCCGTGCCGGTGCTCTATTACTGGCTGGTGGGGGAAAGCCGGGTGAAATTTATCCGGGAACATAAGGAGGTTTTGGAATGAAAGTAATGCCGATTGATTTACAGGTCAGGGCTTTTGCGGGCGGATTCATTATCTTGAGCATTTTGCTTTATCAATTTCATTCACATTACTGGCTCTTATTTACTCTGTTCGTGGGAGCGAATCTTTTGCAGTCGGCTTTTTCCAGGTTTTGCCCTTTAGAAATGATCTTGCGGTAGTTGCAGGAAAAAGCACCGTGAACGGGTCTTGTTGAATATAAAGGGTCAATTAATCGATAAGGAAGCAATGCAATGAATTCTTGGGATCAGCGATACGAAGGCGAAGACTATTTTTATGGAAAGGAATCGAATGATTTTCTTTCTTCCCAAGCTTATCGGATAAAGGTCGGGGGAAGGGTTCTTTGCTTGGCGGAAGGCGAGGGAAGGAACGCTGTTTTTTTAGCGAAAAAGGGGTTTGAGGTGACCGCGGTTGACTTTTCTCAAAAAGGTCTGGAAAAACTTCATCACCTTGCGCAGGAACAAAAAATTACCGTGACCACCGTTCATTCGGACCTTGCGGATTATGAAATCGAGGAGATGTCCTGGGACGCGATTGTTTCCATCTGGTGTCATTTGCCGAAACCTTTGCGTGAAAAAGTTCATCAAAGTTCTTCAAGTGGCCTAAAAAAAGGTGACCTGTTTATTTTGGAAGCTTACCGGCCCCCGCAGTTGGAATTCAAAACAGGTGGGCCGCCTACGGCGGAGCTGATGATGAACCTGGGTGACCTTGAAAAGGAACTCGCCGGATTAGAATTTTTGGTTAGTCATGAAATAGAGCGGATGGTTCATGAGGGAAAAGGCCACCAGGGTCAAAGCGCAGTGGTTCAGGTGGTAGCCCGAAAGGGTTGAGTTTTGTTCATGTGTTGGAATAAAAAAGGAGGAAGTCATGAAAAATGTCGGATCAATCGACCGGGTAATCCGGTATGTAATAGCCGCAACGCTAATCGTCGCGGGATTCTTTTCCGAGGGAACGGCCCGGTATGTTCTTTGGGGAATTTCTCTGGTGCCCATTTTGACGGCAACCTTCCAGTTTTGCCCGGTGTGGGTGCCTTTCAAGATCAATACCTACCAGAAGTGATTTTTTTAAGCCAAAACATGAAGAAAGAGTTTTTATGGGAAAGTTTTTGACGATGGCCAGGATGATGTTGGGACTGGGGTCCGCCGACCCCTCGGCTGAAATTTCCCCGCAGGAAGCTTTTCAGCGCTTAAAAGGCCGCAACACGATCCAACTGGTGGATGTGAGAAGCCCGGAGGAGTACCGGCAAATGAGGATTGGTGGTTCCAAACTGATTCCCCTCCCTGAATTGGAAAGCCGCCTAAGGGAAATAGATAAAATTAAGCCGGTTCTTCTTTATTGCCAGGGTGGAAACCGAAGCCGAATGGCTTTGGGGTTGTTGAAGGGTAAGGGATTTAGGCAAGCCGCCCACATGGTGGGGGGGCATCTCGGCCTGGAACCGTAACGGGTTCCCTGTCGAAAACTAACGGTTAACCAGGAGGCTCAAATGGAAGCTAAAGCCACGTGGATCAAAGGAAACCAAGTTGAATTGGAAACCAAGGGACAGGCCTTTATCACCGACGTCTGCAAGGAAGAAAACGGCGACCATTGTCCGCCGTCGGCGGTCGATTTTTTGACCGCCAGTTTCGCGGGATGCGTTGCTTATTTCATCGCCAAGGCTTTGCAAAACCGGCAATTTGAGCCGAAGGGTTTGCGGGTAAAGGTGAGCGCCGATTACGCCGAAGCGCCCCACCGGTTGGGGGAGTTCAAAGTCGAGGTGGAACTTCCGGGAAACCTGCCTGAGGCCCTGCAAAAAGCGGCCCAGCGCGCGGCGGAGGGCTGTACGATCCATAACACTTTGGCCCACCCGCCGGTCATCCATTTTGAATACCACCCAGGCGTGGTTCCGGTTTAAAAAGACGCTGAGGCCTGAAACAGGGTTTTGCCCATGGCGCCGCCCTGTTTTTAACCGGCCCGATAAGTGGGATGGATCAGGAACGTTTCCCTTTAATCTCCCCTGGTTTGCGGGACCTTTCAACGGAATAAGCCCTAATCTCGAGGTTGCAGCTTTGATGTTCCCGGCACCAATCCTCGCATCGCTTGGCCCGTCCTTGTAATGAAGGCCGCATTCGGCGCAAAGGTATAATTCTTCATTTTGCCAATTCCTTTTTCCCGCTTCCATACCTGAAGGAATGGAAGCGACCAAAATGCGCACCCCGCCCGGTAGGCTCGGCGCGTATAACAAAGGTGCCTGGCCAACATTCAACACCTAAGGATTTGATCCAAATTTCACACTCATCCTTTGCCTGCCCAAAATTTATAAAGCGAAAGGGAGGGGCGGGCCCTTAGACTTTCAAACACCCAGTAATAAAAAAAGTTGTAAAATATATTCCCGGCGTCCTGCCAAAACACTTCACGTGAGGTGACCCATGGGGTGGGGCTTTGGAATGCTTTGCCAAGTGCGTAGCCCTGAAAAGAAAAAACAGGTAACCTCTGAAAAAATTATCTGTCGGCGTTGTTTTTGTAGTCGTAGGGGCGGGATTCATCCCGCCCGGTCTTTGTTTTCAATGGTTACCTTCTTGGGCGCGATGAATCGTGCCCCTACAAAAACAGTTTTTCAGAGGTTACAACATCATTTTCCGTTTAATTTTTATCAAAGGGGCGAGAAAAATATTTTAAGAGAAGGGGCGGGTTTGAGGTATAAAGATACGGTAGAGGGATTTTCTCGACAAAGGAGTTAGGGTTTCATGGGCATTTCGAAAAGAAATTTTTTTATTCCGGGCCTGCTGACGTTAGCGCTGACGCTTTCCCTGTTCGCGGGATGCGGCCAAAATTCGCAACCCGACTCCTATAAACCAGGAGGACTGGCCTTAGGTGACAAGGCCTATGATTTCTCCTTGATGAATGACCAGGGCAAGGTCATGAAACTTTCCGATGTCCAAGAAGGATGGTATTTAGTTCTCATCCTCTACCGTGGCCACTGGTGCTCGGCCTGCCTGAACCAGCTTTTGGACCTTAAAAATGACTTCCCCAAATTCACCCAGCTTCACGCGTCCATGGCCGCGGCCAGCACTGACCCGGTGGAAGATTCAGCCGATTTCATGAAAGAGTGGCGTTTCCCCTTTCCCCTTTTGTCCGACACCAAACTTCAAGTCATCGACGCTTATGGAGCGCGGCATCCCCAGGGCCACGAGGGAAAGGATATCGCCCATCCTTCCGTGATCATCATCGATCCCAAAAAAATCATCCGGTATAAATATGTGGGAAAAGTCGCCACGGACAGGCCAACGGACGATGAAATTCTTTTCGCTCTCCAACAGATCGAGAAACAGCCATTAAAATAATGGGAAATATCCACGAAGTTAACGGAGCAAGACAAAACAAAATTTAGCCACAGATGAATGGGATGAACTCGGATAAAACATGAAACAAGAGAAATCGATTTTGATTTGGTTGTCTTTTAAGGCTTTTGCGGTCCCTAACAAATCGAGAAACGGCTGTTAAAATAAAGGAGATTAACCACGAAGGAAGGCAAAGTAATATTTAGCCACAGATGAATGGGATGAACTCGGATAAAACATAAAACAGGAAAAATCAAAACTGATTATGATTTTCATTTGAAGAGTGGCATGAATGGGATGAATTTAGATAAGGCATGGGTCATTGAAGGCTGTTTTCTTGATGGCAAAAACAAGAAAAATTGGCCTACATTTGTCGTTAGCATTAAAGGTTGTCCATCCTGTTCATCCCATTCATCTGTGGCAAAATGGATTTTGGTTTACCCTGTTAACGCTTTGTATTCGATAGTGAAAAGGGTTGGAGGTTTAAGATGAAAATCGGGTTTGAATCGAAAAAGGGTGACACGGGAATCCTTCTCCTTCATGGGTTGTCCGGCACCCCTTCTGAGGTTGAACCCTTGGGAAATTACCTGGCGGACAAGGGCATTTCGACCTTAGGACCTTGGTTAAAGGGGCACGACACGAACCCCCGGGATTTGTCCAAAACCACTTGGCAGGATTGGGCGGCAAGCGCGCGGGAAGCTTTTGAATCCCTACGGCAACGTTGTTCCAAGGTTTTCGTGGGGGGCCTTTCCATGGGGGCGGACCAGGCCCTTCATTTGGCTTCCCAATTTCCGGTAGCGGGGGTGATTTCCATGGCGGCCCCCATCCGCATTTTTGATTTCCGCTTTAATGGAATCGCCTTTTTCCGGTTTCTCCAATGGCGCACTTCCAACCTTACGGGTGGGATACTCGACCCCCAATCCCCGCCCCATAAAACTTATCCTTACGTCGCGACGAAAAGCCTCTATGAGCTTAAAAAACTCATGGACCATGTCCGGGAGGACCTGCCCAACATCACGGCGCCCACCCTGGTGGTTCAGGGCCGGAAGGATTCCATGGTGCCTCCGGCCAATGGGGATTTGATTTTCAAGGCGCTGGGCTCCAAAGTGAAGCATCTTCTCTATTTAGACCGCTCGGATCACGTGGTTCCGATGGATTTTGATAGGGAAATCCTTTTTGATAGTGCTTTCAAGTTCATCCAATCGGACGGCCAAAAGATCGATTAGGACTGTCATTTGTTAACCTTTACCCTGTTCGGTGTCCCTAACTAATTGACAGAGCCTGACCCACACCGTATGTTAAAGATGGTTGAGGAATTGATTTACTCGGTTCAAGCGTTCGTATCCCACGCCTTCCACTGCCCTGTCAAGGCGCCTCGGGAAAAAGCCAAATAACATTTAATTTTAAAGGATGATCGGCATGTCTAAGCGGTTGAAAACATATATTAAAAAGAAAATGACCTTCATGGTGGTTCCCCATGACGGCGGAAAATCCGTCCAAATCAAGGTCAATCTTTTCACGATTCACGGCCTCCTGTTGTTTTTGGGGATGTTGGTGTGTTGGGCGACAATGGTGATAACCCAAGACGTGAATTACCATCTGGCCCAGTTGACCGAACAAAGATTTAAAAGCAACATGCGGGAAATTATGGACGAGTTGGAAACAAACCGGGTCCTGCTGTCCCGGATGGCGTCCGTCGATACCCAATTCCGCAAGCTGTTGAAGCTTGGCGACCGTAAGCAAGTTTTTGAGTTGGATGGCATGGGCGGACCCACCGAGGAAGATTCGGCGCGATTCTCACGGCTGCTCCAGGAAAAAAACGAGCATCTTTTAAATAAAGTGGATTCAAGCCTGAAGGTTTCCAACCAACAAGCGGCCCAACAAGAAGCCAGTTTTAAAGAGATCAGCGTATTTCTCGACAAGCAAAGGTCCATCCTGGCGGCCACTCCCTCTATTTGGCCCATCAAGGGTTGGATCACCTCCGGGTTTGGGAAAAGAGCGTCTCCTTTGACCGGTGAGCCGGGCCGGCATATGGGTGTGGATATCGCCAACGAGGCTAATACCCCTATCCGCGTCACAGCGGACGGGTTGGTCACCTATGCCGGATGGCAAGTCGGCTACGGCCGGGTGATCGTGGTGGAGCATGGATACGGTTACAGCACCCGTTACGGCCATTGCGCCAGGATTGACGTTAAAGTGGGGGATGAAGTTACGAGGGGGCAGGTTTTAGGATATGTTGGCTCGACCGGACGAAGCACGGGAAGCCACGTTCATTACGAAGTCCGTGTCCACGGCATGCCGGTGGATCCGGAAAAATACCTGCCGAAAGTTGATTGAAGGCAATTTTGAATGCTGAATGACGGAAATTTCCGCTTTGCGGAAATCGACATTAACTAAAAACTCATCACTAAGAACTTAAAACTCCCGGAGGGGGAAAATGGGATTTTTTGGATTCGGCGACCCGAAAAGCATGGGCCGGGTGGAGACCCTCATTGGCGAGGGAACCAGCCTTCGGGGAAGCTACAACTCGAAAAACAGCATCCGCATCGACGGGGAAATTTACGGCAACGTCACCAGCGAGGATGGGATTATTGTGGGCGCGAAGGGGATGATCCGCGGCAACGTGATCGCGAAGTCCATCGTGATCGGCGGAAGGGTCAAGGGGAACGTCACCGCCTACCAAAGGCTGGAGCTTCAAGGCGGGGCCCAGCTTGAGGGGGATATCGCCGCGCCCGTTTTCGTGGTGGAAGAGGGAGCGGTTTTTGAGGGCAATGTCCAAATGGAGGAAGTCAGCAAGGTGATAGATATGTCGAAGGTACGGGAAAGCTAACCTTTAAAGGCAATTTTGAATTTTGAATTCTTAATTTTGAATTATGGTTGGGCGGCTTTTGCCGCCCTTTTTTATTATAAAAGACCTAACCCGCAAAAAAATCTCTTTGATGCTAGAATCAGACCCTCATGTCCCACATGATCATTTTGAAAAAGTTTAATGAAATGTGGGGCTATACCACTTTCTTAATATTTGTTTCAAATGTGGAGCGGCATGAAAAAACAAAAGCGAAAAGAAATCTATTTAGATAGCGCGGCCACAACAAGGCAAAAGCCCCCGCAAGTCTTAAAAGCCGTCGTCAACTACGCCACGAACGTGGGTGTGTCCCATGGGCGTGGAACTTACGCGGCCGGCATACAGGCCAATGAGCTGGTGTTTGAAACCCGGCAGGCCTTGGCCAAACTCTTCAACGTCAAGCGCATGGACCGAATCCTTTACATGAAGAACGTGACCGAGGCCGTCAACACGGCCTTGAAGGGTTTCCTCAAACCCGGCGACCATGTGGTTTTGTCCAGCCTGGAACACAACGCGGTGATCCGTCCCTTGAACAAACTAAAAAAAGACCGGGGCATCGACTATACGATTGTTCCAGCCAACAGCCTGGGGCGGTTAAATCCTTACGATTTCGAAAAGGCCTTCAAGCCCAATACCAAATTGGCATGCCTGGTTCATGCCTCGAACGTGACAGGGAATATAAGCCCCGTGCAGGAAGTGGGAGGCCTTTGCGCCAAGAAGGGAATCGCCTTCCTGGTGGACGCGGCCCAAACCGCCGGTGTCGTTCCGATCGACACGCAGGTTATGAACATCGACTTTCTTTGTTTCACTGGCCATAAGGGCCTCATGGGTCCGCCGGGAACGGGGGGCTTGGCGGTCTCCGCCAAGTGGGACCTGGATTCCTTTATCGAGGGGGGCACGGGTTCCAATAGCGATAAGGAAGAACAGCCCAGCCAGTGGCCGGACAAGTTCGAAAGCGGCACCCAGAATTACTGGGGACTGGCGGGTTTAAGGGCCGCGGTGGATTTTCTCCTGAAGACCAGCGTGATGGTGGTTCAAAAGAAGGAAGAATACTTGACCACGCAATTCCTGAAAGAAGTGGAAAGAATCAAGGGAATCAGGCTCTATGGACTGCCCTCGGGCGCCGAAAAGGAAAGGGTGGCCGTGGTTTCCTTGAATGTCGAGGGTAAAGACCCCTCGGAAGTCGGGTATGAATTGGACGAGAAGTATGGAATTATGACGAGGGTCGGTTTACACTGCGCCCCCCTTGCCCACCGGACGATAGGGACCCATCCCATTGGAACCGTGCGGTTTAGTTTCGGCTATTACAATACAGAAAAAGAAATCGAAAACGCGGTCAAAGCTTTAAAAGAAATGACAAAGCATTAACCAAGGAATACAAGGATTACGTCAAAGGAATATTTGCCACGGATGAATGGGATGAACAGGGATAAAACAAAAAAATCAATGTTGATTCACGGTCGTTTTCAAAGATTTTCGCCATCCCTTTTCATCCCATGTATCTGTGGCAAAATGGTTCTTGACCTTTCGCCGTTGAAATCGAGAAAGCTATAAAAGCCTTAAAAGAGATGACGAAAAATTAACCACCGAGGTCACGGGGGAAACGGAGTAAGGAAAAGGAATATTTAACCACGGATGAATGGGATGAACAGGATGGTCAGGCTTTAAAGCTAACTGCGAATGAAAGCCAATTTTTCCCGTTTTATGCCATCAAGGAAACAGCCTTTGATGATCTAAGCCTTATCCGAGTTCATCCCATTCATCTGTGGCAAAATGGTTTTGACTTTTGTTTACTCTGTTAACTCTGTGTACTCTGTTGCGAAAAGGTTCGAGGTTTAAAATGAAAATTGCTGTCGCGATGAGCGGGGGAGTGGATTCTTCCGCCGTGTTGGGCTTGCTCAAAGAGCAGGGCCATGACGTTGTGGGACTCACCCTTAAAATATTGCCTTGCGAGATCACGCCGGGGGAAAACGGGGCCGTGAGCGTTAAGACCGTGGAGCCCAAGGGCCAGCGTTGCTGTTCGGTGGAGGACATCCAGGACGCGCGGCAAGTCGCCCTCAAACTAGGCGCTCCCCATTACGTCAACGAGGGCCTGGATGTTTTTAAGGCCAATGTGGTGGACCGCTTCCTGGATGAGTACGAACAGGGCCTCACCCCCAACCCCTGCGTGGAGTGCAATCGCTTCGCCAAGCTCCCCTTATTACTTCAGCAGGCCCTCACCCTTGGTTGCGAGAAAATGGCCACGGGCCATTATGCCAAGGTCGACCAGGACCCGGTCACGGGCCGTTACCGAATCCGCAAAGCCGCCGACCCGGACAAGGACCAAAGTTACGTCCTTTACAAACTTACCCAAAAGCTTCTTTCTCACCTTCTTTTTCCATTGGGGGAGATCACCAAGCCCCAAGTACGGGAGAAGGCCCGGGCCATGGGGCTCAACACGGCCGAGAAACCCGAGAGCATGGAAATTTGTTTTGTCACCCAGAGAAGTTATCGGGATTTCGTGAAGTTGCACCGGCCCCGGGCCTTTGTTCCGGGAAAGATCGTCGACGTGGCCGGACAAGTGTTAGGGGAGCATGAGGGCATCGCGGGCTTTACCATCGGCCAACGTAAGGGCATGGGCCTCTCGGGCGGGCCTTATTTCGTCGTGGAACTAATCCCTGAAACCGCCACCGTAGTTGTGGGCCGGGACCAGGACACATTCGTGAAGGAATTCCACGTGGCCGAGATGAATTGGGTGGCCTGGGAACCCATTACCGAACCCAAGGAAGTCCTGGCGAAAATCCGTTACCGTTCGGTGGAACAACCAGCTACCCTGTACCCGGAAGGCCCCAAGCGGGTCCGGGTCGTTTTAAAAGATCCCGCCCGCGCGGTCACGCCCGGTCAATCCACCGTTTTTTATGAAGGCGACGTTGTGGTTGGGGGTGGAGTTATTCAAAAGCCAGGCGCCAATTGATTTTGAACGTCAACCGAAACAGGGAAGGAAGTGGGAATTGAGAAAAGTTACATTGCTCCTCTTGTTGTTATCACTAGGTTTTTCCTGGGGTCCCGCTTTCGGGGATGATGATTCGGGTCCGCCCTCCAATCGAGTTCCAATGAAAACCGCGCGCGCCATGGCCTTAAGAAAGTTTCCTGGCAAGGTCAGGGATTTCAGTTTGGAAATCAAGAAAAACAAGTGGGTCTATTTTTTTAAAATCGCGGGCAAGGACCAAAAATTCCACAACATCGTCGTGGACGTGATGACGGACAAGATTATTTCTAAATCAAGCGAACCAATGCCGACAACCAAGGCGTCTCCCCTGTCGACTCCCTTGGCCAAGAAATAAACTAAAAAGTTTAAGTGAGTCTTTGAATTTTATGTAAACCCTCGCTCCTTGCGGGAGAGGGTATGCCGACCATTTATAAATCTTTTAAGTGGTCGGTATTATGCCAATATCATTTTGGATTAATATCCAAAATTGCCATAGGGTGAGGGGTTCTTTAACTTTTAGTCAGTTCCAATTCAAGTCAGGAGTAGTTCATGAAACGCCTCAAACTTTTTTCTCTTATTCTTTTTTTCGTTAGTCTTGGGGGAGTGATCAGGGCCGAGGATTCGCCGAAGGGTTACAAGATTCTCCAATCAGTCCCCTTGCCTGGCGATGGCGGCTGGGATTTCCTGACCGTGGATAGTGAAAACCGGCGGATTTATATCACCCACAACAACAGCGTCCAGGTGCTCGACGCGGATTCCATGAAGTTGGTGGGAACTGTCGAGAATGTCCCGCGCCCCCATGGAGTGGTCGTGCTTCCTCGATCGGGCCATGGATATATCACCAGCGGAGATCCTGGAAGCGTAGTTGTATTTGACCTCAAGACCTTTAAACACGTTTCGGAAATTCCCGCTTCCAAAGACGCGGACGTTATTCTCTACGATAAGGTTTCCGGAAAGGTATTGACCTTTAACGGCGACAGCAAAAACTCAACCGTCATTGACCCCGCAACCGATAAGGCGGTTCAAACCGTGGACTTGGAAGGAGCGCCCGAAGTGGCTGTCCCCGACGGGAAGGGCCACCTCTTTGACAACCTGGAGGACAAAAGCATGATCCTCAAGATCGATTCTAAAACGATGAAAGTCACCCAACGCTGGCCCCTGGCGCCCGGCGATTCTCCTTCGGGACTTTCCATGGACGTGAAAAATAACCGGCTTTTCAGCGGGTGCCGCAACAAACTTCTGGTGGTGATGAACGCGGAGAATGGGAAGGTCGTCCAGGCCCTGCCTATCGGCGAACATGTGGACGGCACCTGTTTCGATCCCGAATCGGCGACCGTTTTCAGTTCCAACGGCGACGGCACACTGACAGTTATCCACGAAGATTCCCCGGACAAATATACCGTAGTGGAAAATGTTAAAACCGAACCTGGCGCCCGCACCGTGGCATTCGACGCGAAGACCGGCCACCTATTTCTGCCTACGGCTCAAATGGGGCCGGAACCCAAGCCTGCCAAGGATGAACCCAGGCCGCGCCGCAAGCCGGTTCCCGGTTCTTTTCACATCCTCGTAGTGGGTAAATAAGTTTTTGTTTTCCCGGGAATAACTCGTTTGCTTTTCCCGGGAAAACATCCTTTTGAAGAGCCAAAAGCCGGATTGTTATACTCATATTCGGGTCGGGCCTTCAATAAATGGGATGTTTTTATGCTTCTTCCTAAAAACGTTCATGGGTATAATCCCAACATGTTTTCAAAATATTTACTCCTCAAACGATCCCTTCTTTTTCTGCTCGTTTTCCAATTGGCGGGTCTCGCGCCTTTTTTCGTTCCCAAGGCCCATGCCCTTTATTGGGAGGATGACACGGAGAGTAACGATCCCAAGGAAGTGAAAACCCGGCCCAGCCGCTTTCTCCTCTTTGATTGGGTGGACGACGCGAATAAAGACTCCAAGAAAAACGCGTACAAAAACATGGATAACCAGGACAAGGGCCCCTCAGTCAATAACGGCGCAAGGTCCCTTGTCATCATAGCTTCAGGTGTTGTCGGTTTGGGCCTTGGTCTTTTTATCTCAAACCGCATGAGTGACTCGACCAACGTGACTTCCAACATGTTCATTGGGGGAGCGATCGGGCTGGGGGTTGGCATTCTGGCGGGGGCCCTCATTATGCCGAACGATTACAACGTGGATCAGCGGACGCAAATGGATTACCTGAAACAACGGCAAGCCTTACTTCAGGATCCACTCCAACTTCAAATCGCTCAGGCTTTTCATCCGTCGGATTTAGGCTTTACCCTCAAATTCTAATTTTCCCCCGGTTTCTTTTTCGCAAATAACCCCGAGGTTTCAATATGCCCTCTTATATTCGCGTGAAGTTAAAGCCTAAGGAAGAAGACCGCCTGTTGGCGGGACATCCCTGGGTCTTCGCCAATGAAGTTGAAAAAGCTCCCAAAACCCTTTCCGCTGGTACCCTAGTGGAAGTCGTCACGGCAAAGGGTCTTGAAGTGGGAAGGGGTGTGGCCAACCCGACCTCCAAAATTCTCATCCGCTTATTGACCCGGGATTTTGACCAAGAAATTGACGAGGCTTTTATCGCCGGTCGGGTTTTAAAGGCGCTTGGATACCGGAAAGAGTTTGGACAAAAGAACGATACGGACGGGGTCCGCCTTTTGTTCGGCGAGGGAGACGGCTTGCCGGGAATCATCGCCGACGCCTTCGGGGAAACCGTGGTGCTGTCCTGCTTCAGCGCGGGATTAAAACCTTTCATCCCCACCATTTCAAAGACGTTCCGAGAAAAAGGGTACCGCCACGTTTATGAAAAAAGCGTGGGGGAAGTCTGCCAAAAAGAAGGAATGCCCGAGTTCCAAGGTTGGTTGACTGAGCCCGGAACCTTGCCCATGAGCTTTACCGAAGGGAAGGCCAAATTCCAGGCCAGTCCGGACCGGGGCCACAAGACGGGTTTCTACCTGGACTTCCGTGAAGCCCGGCGATGGGTGAGGGATCTAAGCCAAGGGAAAACACTCTTGGACGCCTTTTGTTATACCGGCGCATCCTCCATTCAGGCGGCCTTGGGTGGAGCGGTGGAGGTTACGGCTTTGGACTCTTCCCAAACCGCGTTAGATGAAGGGGCTCAAAATGCCCGGGTGAATGGCGTGGAAAATAAAATCCACTTTGAAAAAGGGGATAGTTTCAAAGTCCTCAAGGACCTTAAAAAAAATGGCCGCAAGTTCGGTGGAATCCTTTTGGATCCTCCCCCATTGGCCAAAAGCGCCCACGACTTGCCGGAAGCCCGTAACGCCTTGAAACGCCTCCTGGGTCAATCCTTGGACCTGTTAAGTTTTGGCGGGTTCTTGGTGGTGGGTACCTGCTCACACCATTTTTCATGGACTTTATTGGAGGGGGTTACTCGGGAAGCGGTGGAGGAATCGGGCCGGTCTTTCAGAATTCTACAAAGATTGACCCAGCCCCAAGATCATCCCATCGTCATGTCCATCCCGGAAACGGAATACCTGCGAGTACTCGTATTAACTGAGATTAATTAATAGAATAAAAGGCAATTTAGCCACAGATGAATGGGATGAACGAAGATGGATTTAGGCCAAAACGAGAATTCGGTACAAAGCAGTGAATTGTTTGAAGTCGCTGAAAAGATCATTGGCTGCGCTTATACAGTTACCAATTCCTTGGGTTGTGGTTTTTTGGAGAAAGTTTACGAGAACGCCTTGGCTTATGAATTGCAGCAAAAAGGATTGAGGGTTTTTCAACAAAAGCCCATTAAAATCCATTACAAAGATGTCTTGGTTGGTGAATACGTTGCTGATTTGTTAGTTGATGATAGGATTTTGATTGAATTAAAAGCTGTTCAAGATTTGGACGATGTTCATTATGCCCAATGCCTAAATTATCTTAGGGCGACCGGGTTAAAAACATGCCTTCTCTTGAATTTTGCGAAGCCCGAACTTCAGGTGAGACGTATTTCAGCCCGAAAGGAATGGGCTAAAAGATAGGTTGATTGTTTTTTAAAAAAACTTTATCCGGGTTTATCCCATTCATCTGTGGCAAAAAGGGGTTTGTTTCATATGAAAATTTTAGTCACCGGCGCGGCCGGATTCATTGCCTCTCGTGTTGTCGAACGCCTTTTAAAGGAAGGGCACGAGGTTATAGGGGTGGATGATTTTGACATCTATTATTCCAGGGGGCAAAAGGAAAAGAACCTTATGCCGGTCCTGCTTCATCCCAAGTTCAAATTAATAGAGGATAACCTGGCCACAATGGCCTTGGTTACTGTCTTAAAGGGAACGGAGGCGGTCATTCACCTGGCGGCCCAGCCTGGAGTCAGGGGTTCCTGGGGTTCTTCCTTCCACCGTTATGTCACCAACAACATTCAAGTCACCCAGCGTTTATTAGAGGAATCCAAAGCCAACAAACTCAAGCGTTTCGTGTACGCCTCGTCTTCCTCGGTTTATGGCGACGTCGGCGAGGTTTTGAACGAGGAAATGAAGTGCCAGCCCAAGAGTCCCTATGGGGTCACCAAGTTGGCGGCGGAACACCTTTGCCAGCTTTACAACCTTGAGTACAAAATGCCAACCGTTTCCCTCCGGTTCTTTTCCGTTTATGGGCCTGGCCAGCGGCCCGACATGGCCTTCCACCGCTTCTGCCAAAACATCATTCATGAAGCTCCCATGACCATTTATGGGGACGGCAAGCAAATCCGGGACTTTACCTACGTGGACGATGTGGTGGAAATCATCGCCGCCTCCCTTTTGGCGGAGGTCGTGGGACAAGTAATAAACGTAGGAGGTGGATCACCAGCCACCCTGCTGGAAGCCGCCGCACTGTTGGAGGAAATTAGCGGAAAAACTTCCCCCAAAACCTTTTTGGAACGCCAAAAGGGGGACGTGTTTTCCACCCGCGCTGACACCGCCAAGCTGGAGAGGCTTTTCGGGTCCAAGCCCAAAATGAGCCTTAAGGAGGGCCTGGCCCGTGAGTGGGAGTGGATGAAGAAATTTGTCCAGTCCGAGGATGAGGAAAAGGCCATTAAGTCGAATGTCCAAATCATCGGTGGGGCGGATGAGGCTGACTTGGCCGAGGCCAAAGCCGAGGCAAAAAGCCACCGGAAAGCCAAACTTAAAGCCAAGGCGGGAAAGAATTCCAAGCCCGCGCCCGACAACAGTTCTTCTGATTCTGAGGCGCCTGAGTCCTGATGGCCCGCCGCCTCAAAGTAGCCCATATCATCACCCGCCTGGATCTGGGCGGGGCTCAACAAAATACCCTCTATTGCTGCGCCAACCATGACCGGAAAAAATACGACGTCATCCTGATTTGCGGGGAAGGCGGTTACCTGGACGGCGAAGCCCGAAAAAACAAAAAGCTTTATAGGACATATTTCCTCCCCGAACTCAAACATCCTATCCGGCCTTGGTCCGATTTTTTCGCCGGCACGAAATTAATCAGGATATTGAAAGAGGAAAAGGTAGACATCGTCCATACGCACAGTTCTAAGGCGGGAATACTAGGACGGCTTGCCGCTGGGTTAGCCGAAACACCGTGGGTGGTTCATACGGTTCATGGTTGGGGATTTTATCCCGGACAATTTTTCCTGACTCGGTGGATCTATCAGTTTTTAGAGCGTCTAGCCGCGGGTTATACCCACCGACTCATTGCAGTCAGCGAGGCGAATAAAAGGGAAGGTTTAGAGGGGGGGATCGGAAGGGAAGGCCAATACCGGGTGATTCATAGTGGTATTAACCCCCAGCCATTTCGGTTTCCTTCCTCAGTTGCCCAGCAAGCCCGACTCAAACTACAGGCAAAGAAGCGGCCTTGTGTTTTAGCGCTATCCAACTTCAAAAAACAAAAATCTCCGCTTGATGTAGTGGAGGTGGGGCGCGTTCTGGCTGAAAAGATCCCGGAAGTTCTTTTTTTATGGGCGGGGAATGGGCCGCTTTTTGAAAAAGTGAAACAAGAAATCAAAACTAAAAAATTGGAGAAAAATTTTCGACTTTTGGACTGGCGGGAGGATGTGGGACAACTTTTGGCCGCTTCCGACGCTTTACTTCTCGCCTCGATCCATGAGGGGTTGCCTCGCGTGGTCCTTCAGGCCATGGCGGCGGGGAAGCCTGTTGTCGCCACGGCGGTCAACGGCACACCCGAGGCGGTCAAAAACGGCGTCACGGGTTTTTTGCACAGGCCCCACGATACGGACGCCATGGCGGAAAGCCTTTTTAAATTACTCACAAACCCAGCCCTTTCACGAAAGATGGGTCAAGCGGGACGAAAAGCCCTTAAAGGAACCTTTATCATCGGCAAAATGCTTCAAGAAATCGAAAAGCTTTACGATGAATTGGCCTCTCGAAACAAGTAAAATATCCTTATGCAACATCTCCGCGTTAAATTTCCCTCGGGTGCTATCGGTCGGTTAGTTGGGTTTCTTTTCTTGGCCCTTATTCCACTAGTTACTTTGGTCCCCTATGAGGCCCTGCCGCCGGTTTGGTTGGCTCAGGATTTGGTTTTACGGTGGGTCTCGGTGCTTATGTTTCTGCTGTGCCTATTAAGTTTTTTAATCCGTTCTAAAATAACGCCTTTAGTCCAATTGGATTTTCCCAATCTTCTGTTGCTGCTCCTAACGGGTTGGGTCCTCTTGTCAGTGAAAAATTCCCAACAGTCCTTCGACAGCTTTTATTCCTTCAAGGGTTTTCTGGCTCTCGTTTTGATTTGGTTTTCCCTCCGGATGATTTGGGACCGGTGGCCTGAACTCTTTCCCTGGTTCGAGAAAGTTTTCTTTTGGACGGCGATAATAGCCGCCTCCTGGCTTTTGGTTACCACCGCCGGAAGGTGGTTTTGGTTTGACACATTTGTGAGGTTTATCCCCCGGCAGGGACTTTTCCCCAATCAAAACATCGCGGCGGGTTTTCTTGGAATGGCCTTGGTGTGGATGAGCCTCAAATGGCTCCACCGGGACCGGCCGCCCCTATGGGGATTTTTCATTTTATTGCCGGCCTGGGGTTTGACCGAAAGCCGTGGCTCCCTTGTTTCTTTGGCGCTGGTCGTCATTTTGTATCTTTTAATTCACATGAAAGAAATGGAAAAGCGCCTGTCCAAATGGGGTTTAAACCAATGGGTTGTTTTCGGGGGAATTGTATTGTTGGTGGTTATTTCATCCTCCCTCATGGTCAACCGATTCTTAAACGCCGAGGAACGATCTTATTTCCGAATCGATGTTTGGATCAGCAGTATTAAGATGGCCATGGCGCAACCCCTATTCGGTTTTGGGCCGGGAACTTTCGCTGATGTCTATCCTTTTTTCCGTCCAGTGGGACTTTGGAATACCTTCAACCCCTTCGCCCACAATGAGTTTTTACAGGTAGCTGCGGAATGCGGACTGCCCGCGGTTATTCTCTTGTTCTTGCTGATGGGAACCCTTTTCCAGGAATTTTGGGGAGTTCTACGAAAAACCCCCGGCTTTCAAGAGGCGAAACCATTTTTAGCGGCGGGAGAAGTCGCTTTTTATATTGTCCTTCTTGAAACCATACACAATATGGTCGATTTTACCTTCCACGAGTGGTCACATCGGTTGGTTTTATTAGGCTTTTTGACCTACGCTCTCCGGGAACGAAAAACCGAGGATGACCTTAAGACTATCTTTCATTTTTCCAGGCGAGCCTTTTTAATTGGAGTCGGGATGGTTGTCCTTTTTGTGGGATGGATTTTGGGCGTGGGAGCCATGCGAGATTACCTGGTCCGCACTTATGACTTGAATTCCATCCTGGCACAGCGGGAGGGCCATTGGGAGGAAGCGGAAGTTTTCGCCCGCCAGAGTCTGCGTTATCGGTCGAATTTCATGGACCCTTGGAATTCCCTGGGGGCAATTGAGGATATCCGGGCTGGTATGGCGACAAAACCCAACGAACGGGAAAAACATTTCCAACTGGCGGAGGAATATTTTGGCAAAGCCATTCAACTTTCTCCCTTTTCGTTAACTCCCCGTGAAAACGAGATTCAGGAGATGGTCAAGCGGGGAAGACTTGAGGATGCCAAGGATCTTCAAAACCAATTAATCGAGAAACTTCCTGAACTTCCCACAAATTATTCGGGACTGGGCCTTATTTTGATGCAAATGGGCCGACCCCAGGAAGCCCTGGTTGCCGCCCAAAAAGTGATTAATCTCGATCCCTATTTCCTGCCGGGGCACCTTTTGAAAGGCCAGGCTTTGGAAGCCATGGGAAAGAGTGGGGAGGCTTTGAGAACCTATGAGGACGCCCGGGATATGTTGAAAAGCATCGGCCGTCCCGATCCCTCGGGCCAAATTGAGCCTAATATACAGAAACTAAAAAGACGAAAATAAAAATGCCCGCCAGTCCCTTGCCAGGTTCCAAAAGCCCAAACCTGCCCTGGGTCTTTTGGTTATTCACCGGACTCCTTATCCTAAATGCTTGCTTGGTATCGCCTTATATCGGCTGGTACGACTCGGGTGAAATGACCGGCGTGACGGTTTGTTTGGGAATTTCCCACCCCTCGGGCCAAGTGCTGTTCCATCTCTTTGGAAAAATATTCCTGTTATTGCCCTTCGGGACCCCGGCTTTTCGGTTGGGTCTAATGTCCGTGTTTTGCTCCGCCTTGGCTTCGGGTTTATTTTTTGTTTTGAGCTGCGGCTTGGCACAAAAAGTAACGGATGGTAAAACTTCCAACGTTTTAAGAATGTGGCTGTTGCTCCTGACCCTGTCTTGGAGCTTCAGCATGCCCTGGTGGCGCTATTCCCTTATGCCCCTGGTATACGCCCTGCACCTTTTGTTGGGGATGCTGGTCCTTTGGACTTTGAGCCTGGAAAAACCTGCGAAATGGGCCTTGGCTTTTTTCATCCTGGGAATGGCCACGGTTTTCAGGCCTACACAGTTTTTCGCCCTTCCTTTCGTGGGATTATTCTTTCTCTGGGAATGGGGAAAGAGAAAAGAAAAACAACCAAAAGTCCTGTTGTTTGCCTTCCTTTGTTTTGGCCTGGGAAGAAGCACGGCTCTTTATTTGCCCTTGCGGTCGGCCCTTCATCCGGAGATCGCATATGGGGATTTGACCCACTGGTTCGATCTCTTTCACCACGTTATGGCCATGAGGTTTTCCCATTTTGTCGGCGTGGTCACGGTAGCCACGGTTGGTTCGGTTCTGCGTCAGGTGTTGACGCATCTTTGGGAAGATTTGACTCCCCTTGGGGTTGGGCTCTTGGTTTGCGGTTTATGGATCTCCCTCCAGTCGCGGAAAAAAATACCCGTTTTTTTGTGGATAGGGATGGGCTGGGGAATTCTAGAGGCCCTTTTTGTTTTTACCATCCCTTTTCCCACCTTTGAATCCCACCAGGTTCTTTTGGGATGGGTTTATGGCGGTTTGTTAGGAACCCTACCCCTGGTCTATCTTGAAAAATGGTCGAANNTCGTTTTGATCGGACACTTGCTGGAGCGAAAAAGAGAACGGGGAGCGCAGGATTACGCCAGGAACATTTTGGAGATTATGGACCCTAATTCGGTTTATTATCCGACGGAGGAAAATGAATATTTTCCCGTGGTTGGTTACCAACAATCTTTCAATTTCCGGAAAGATGTTCAAGTGTTGGAACCAGGGGCCAGCCCCGCCATCGTCGGCTCGAAAATTAAAGAATGTCTTGAACAAAACCATACCCTTTACGTCACTCGTCAATGGGCACTGCCGCTTGATTGGGCTTTCCGGGGAGCGGGACCACTTTTAAAGGTTGTTTCCCAATCACATAACGGAATGGCCGAGAAAATTCCTCCACCCGTTATGGCTAAGGTTCTTTGGGGAAAAATCGTCCTGGTGAACGCGCGAGTCTCACCCGACCGGGTACAACCAGGTGGACGAATTGAGATTACTTACCAGTGGTCCCGTTTGGGTCCAAGTCCCCCCGATGACACGGATTCGGTGGTGGCCCTTTTCGCGGATGACCAGGGAAACTATTGGATGAGGAACGGGGTTTTTTGGCTTCATGATATCCATGAAGGCCCTTTGGGCCGTTCCCTGATGAAGCCGGGATTTGGGTACGAGGAAAAAAGAATTCTCTTTATTCCGTCGGATTTTCCACCGGGGAATTATCATCTGGTGGTTGGTCTTCAAAAACCGGTTCCCTCCAAACAGGAAGGCCAGGAAGCTTATGGGAAAGAATTCTATGAGCGTGGCGGCGTCCAAAACTTGGACAAGTTTTTGGGAAGGGGCGAGGAAAAGGCGGTGGTTCAGTTCGCGGCGGCCATGGCCGATTCGCTCGAGAATGGACTGTGGCCGGTGACTAAAAGCGCGGTTAAGTTAATGGATACTCATTTCGCGCCTGTCGCTGATCTGCGCATATTGGCCCCCGGCGAGTAATAAGCCTTCTGGATGGTTTTGATTTTTAGTTTGTTGGGCCGTACAATACGCCCTTCTTAATCACAGAAATACCAGGAGATTTTCATGGCCGAGCAACCGATTAAACGTCAATTCGTAAGCTTTGCTTTCTATAAGATCTCGGAGGAATTCCGAAAACTGGCTAAAGGGGAACGCCAAAAGGTAAAGGAATCCTTTATCAAGGCGGCTGAGGAATTCAGGAAAGACGGCATTTTGCTGGCCTATTCCACTCTGGGGTTCAAGGCTGGGGTGGATCTGATGCTTTGGCGCATCAGCTACGATCTGGACAGCTTTCAGCGGATGGATTCCCGGCTTTACCAGTCGGCCCTGGGGCCCTACCTTACCCAACCCGCTTCCTATCTCGCCATGACCAAGCGCAGCACCTATATAGACAAGCATTCCCACGGGGAGGGGATGGAAGAATCCCGGACTAATATCCTGCCGGGAAAATTCAAATATATCTTCATCTATCCCTTCGTAAAGACCCGTGAGTGGTATCTTCTTTCCAAGGAAGACCGCCAAAAGGTTATGGATGAGCATATCCGGGTGGGGAATATGTACCCTTCGGTGAAGCTCAACACGACCTATTCCTTCGGCCTGGATGACCAGGATTTCGTGGTGGCCTTTGAAACGGACATTCCCGGTGATTTCCTGGACCTGGTCATGGCCCTGCGCGAGACGGTGGGGTCCAAATACACGGTTCGTGACACGCCCATTTATACCTGCAAATTGGTGGAATTAGCGGAAGCCCTTGATTTGTTAGGGTAACTTTTCTTTTACCAGTCCCGTAATTTCTAGGAGCGGTTTTGAAACCCAAACGCGAAAAACCTTCTTCGCCTCCCAAACCGGCCATTGACCCATGGAATAAACTCCAGTGGGAATCGTGGGCTCAACTCATGAAACGGGTCCAGGAGGGGGACCAGGAAGCCTACCGTCAATTCCTGGACGAGATCGGTCCGGTACTTTTTAACTTCGTGCGCCGACGGGTGTTCAACCCCGAGATGGTGCCGGATGTTTACCAGGAAGTTCTCCTGACGCTCCATAAGGCCCGGCATACCTATGAAACCAGCCGTCCCTTGGGGCCCTGGCTCTTTACGGTGACGAGAAATTCCATTTTAGACGCATTGGGGAAAAACAGGAAGTTCGTCGAGCGGGAAATGCCGATGGAAGTTCTCCCGGATAGCGGGGAGCTGGAACGGGACGGGACGCTGGACGACCATCTTTACCAGGCGCTTCAGACCTTGCCGGAGTCCAACCGGGAGGCGGTGGAGTTACTCAAGCTCAAGGGAATGTCCCTGGAGGAAGCCGCTAAGAAACTTGGGATATCGGTCGCGGCCCTTAAGGTAAGGGCGCATCGCGGTTACAGGCAATTGAGGGAGCTCTTACGAGGAAAAGGAACATGAGTCCTGAATCAGTGAAGAAAAACAAGGACCTGACCCGGTTCCACCAGAAACTGGTGAATGATTTATTAGCCCAAACCGGGCCGGTTAAGCCCATGGCTTCTCCTTGGGCGCAATGGGGCGTTTGGTTTCTCACCGCGACGGTGTTGGTGTTCCTCGTTCTTTGGGTGATAAAGCCGACCCATCTGGACGCGTCCATGCAACCCGCGGCAATGGGTTACCTCATCGCTTTGTTTTTAGGCGCGGCTTTGGCGGCATGGCAAGCCGTGGCTTCCAGTATTCCTGGACGAAATACCAGTCGTTTGCACTTGATACTCTTAATCGTTTTTTTGGCCGCCGTAATCATCCTGCCTTTTGTCTTTTTTATCCCCAAGGGTGAGGAAATATTTGAATGGGACGACATCGTAAAGTGCGGCCCGGATTGCTTCAAAGCCATCGCGTTGATCGGGATAGTCCCATGGATTTTGCTTGGTTGGAAGTTGTCTCGAAACGCTACCTTTAACGTCAAATGGACCGGGGCCTGGTCGGGAGTATCCGCTTTCCTATTAGGAAGCTTAGTCACCCTCATGCACTGCGGTTACTGGGAGGCGGGCCATATGGTGGCGGTCCACCTTTTAACCGTTGCTTTCTTCTCCTTCCTTACCACTTGGTTGGGGGCCATGTGGTTTTCCCGCTGGCGAAAATAGATTTCTAGCCCACCTTTCTCCTTAATTTACCACATTAATTTAATTGGAATAAACACCACCCCTTGCCCCTGGTCGCTGAGTATTGGTACTACGAAACGGTGGCTTTGCGGGAAGGCCAGCAATTGATGGACACGACGGGTTTGACGGGTTGGAGCGGCTTTTCAGGCGGGATCGGCTTGCGGGTCAATCAGTTCCGAGTGGATTACGTTTTCGCCACCCGCAGCGACCTGGGCAACCTCAATATGTTTTCCCTGCTGACTCAGTTTTAAAATTCTCTCCTTTTCTCCTTCTTGACTACTTAATATTTATCCTTTATTTCGATGTTTTTTTGACTTTTTATCTCTTGTTTCCTCTGAAAGCCCTTTCAGGCATTGCCCAAAAACCGCTTTGCTTTCAATGAGTTTCCAATAATCTAAATTTGGCCCCGAAAATGCATTATTCAGAACCGAAGTAAAATTCTGTTTTCTTGGTGTGTCCCTAATGCGTTTAAAATTTTTAATCATTCCTTATTCTTCTTGGTTTCCCACTGTTAGCCACCATTTTGGAAAGCGGTTGTAATAGGCCCATGGTGCCTGTGGCACCAGGACCTCTTGCCACGGCGACAATGACGCCTACACAGAACTGGATGGCAACTCCCCATTCTTCGCCGACCTATATGGCGACACCCCCGATGGGAATTGTTTGGGACCCCGCTTTAATCATGAACGTGAATGGGGCAGTCTTTTCGAGTCTATACCTATCAGTCAATGGAGTCCTGGAGGCAACGGCAGGTGTGACTTTGACCACCCCGTCCGGAAACGTACCGTATACTTTTATCGCAGGCGGTTCGGGTAGAGGTTCTTACGCTTATTATGGTAATTCCGTTACATTCGTCTACCAAGCAGGACAACCTTATACATTAACCACGGTTACATCGATCGGGACCGCTACCGCTACGGTGATAGCCCCAGGTGGAAATTTCACCCTCGCCCCTGATGATTCTTGGATAAGTTGGTTAGTGGAAGGAAATGAGGATTTTGTCAGGGTTATGAATCTAGCGATGCTTGGGTTCACTTATGATTCCGAAACGATAACCGCTGATATTGACTCAGTATTTTCGATTCCTCCCTCCGCTTATCCCTCTCCGGGTAATTACCAGCTTACATTCCACGCCCAAACTTCGAATTATAGCGTCACTGGCGCCGCGCCAGGTTCAAGATTAGAAATTGAAGAATGGGATATTCTCAACTTTACTAAATAAAATAATTAAAAGTTCAATATAAATGTATTCGATAATTGAACTTTGAACAATTTCAGAGCTTATAAAGCTGGTAGCGCATCCCGAACCACCGGGTACGGGGTCCGGTCATTTGATTCTTGATGCTTTGGGGCAACAGATTGTTATCGGTCATGACGAAGTTTGCCGGAAGGAAATAACCGGGGGAGGGTGTGACCAGCCAAAGCTTGTCGTTCAGGAATATTTTCTTCACCTGGGAAAATTTCTTGCGTTGTTCGGGGTTGTGCCACTGGTCGCAGGCGAATTCCACCATGGCGTGGCCCAAGCCCCGGCCCCGGTAGAGAGGGTCCACTGTCAAACCGGTCAGCTCCACGCAATCGTCATGGGCGGTGATGCCCACCGTCCCGCAGCTTAAGCCCTGAACCTCGGAAATCCACCAAAGGGTCTCCTTCATTTTTTCCACGCTGATTTTATTTATCAGCAAGGAATTCTCGATGCCCGGCATATCCTTCGGGGTGGCTTCCCGGATGACGAGCTTGTTCTCCAAAGCCCAGAGGGAAGCGGCGCTTAGGTCACCCCGGTAAATCAGCCCGCCGTTCCCGGTTTCCTTAAGCTTATTCACCATCAGAAGCATTTGCTCGAGGGTGGCCCATTGGTTGTCTTTAACTTCCTTCAAGTCAGTGGGGTTCATCTTGGTGTCCCGGGTTGTAGCGTGGAAAATATAAGAATCCCAAGTGCAAACCTCTCCGCTATGGCTGATATCCAAAGTGATATGAAGTAGGAAACGTTTTAAGGTGATGTTCAAACCTGTTTCTTCCTTCGCCTCGCGAAGGGCTCCCGTGACGAGGTCCTCCCCGGGTTTTACGCCCCCAGAGGGGGAACGGAAGATGCCAGGGGGGTAACTATGCTTGCTCATCAGGGCGAACCGGTCATCGGGGCCCTGGATGAGCATGGTCACGTCATGGGTCCGCTTTTGGCTGAGGCTTCGTTGAACCAGCTGCCAGCCGGGTTCGTCAAATTCCTGGGTCATCCATTGGTGATAGGGGTATCCGAAACGGGCACGGATGGAGGATAATTGGGGCCGCAAAAACAAGGTGAAGCTCCCCTCAAGAGGATTAAAACCTATTCACCACGAAGGCAGAAGGAACGGCGAACTCCTGAATGCTTGGAAGGTATTTTAAGGCTTTATCAACCATTTGGAAGCAAAGATTAGTTATCTTTTGAAAGTGAAACCGACATGTTTCGAAACAAAAAAGGGATGACAATAGTTTTCTGGTTAACCGCCGGTATGGCCATGGCCGGACCATCCCAATGGGTTAATCCCTTCGTGGGCACGGCCCATGGCGGCAACACCTTTCCGGGCGCCTTGGTTCCCTGGGGCATGGTTTCGGTCAGCCCCCACAACGACTTGAAATCCCCCTCGGGCTACTCCTACGGAAACCCCACGATATACGGTTTTGGCCATGTCCATTTAAGCGGAACCGGATGCCCGGATTTGGGAAGCGTCCTCATCATGCCGACGGTTGGCGACATTCGAACCGATCTTGAAAAAATGAAATCCAATTATGACCATGAAGTCGCTTCGCCTGGCTATTACCGGGTCAACCTGAAGACCTATGAAATAACAGCCGAGATGACGGCCACGACCCGATCGGGAATGAGCCAGTTTACTTTTCCGTCGAGGAAGGGAAGCGCTAACATCCTCATTGACGTCAGCCACCGATTGACTACTGACCCGGTGACTTTGAAATCCCCCACGTTTGAATCCCAGGTAAAAATTATCTCTCCCACCGAAGTGGAGGGATTCACTCAAAGCGGGGATTTCTGCAGTGTTTACGCGGGAAATAAACAAACTGTTTTCTTCGTCGCCCAATTCAGTAAACCGGCCGTGAGGGCGGGAACTTGGAAAGGTTCTGCCGTCAGAGATGAAAAAGAACAAACGGGAAAATACGGCCAGGAGGGCATCGGTGCTTTTTTCCGTTTTTCCACGGCGGAGCAGGAACCTATCGTGGTCAAGGTGGGGATATCCTACGTCAGCATCGAGAACGCCCGATTGAATCTTCAGACCGAAATACCCGGTTGGGATTTTGAGACGGTAAAATCGACTGCCCGAAAAACTTGGGACGAGGAACTTTCTAAACTTGAGGTAGTGGGAGGACTGGAAAACCAGTTGAAGATTTTTTACACCGCTCTTTACCACGCCCTGATCCATCCCAGCGTTTTTTCCGACGTGAACGGGCAATACCAGGGCATGGGCCACACGGGAGTTAAGACTACCCAAGGCTATATCCGTTACCATGTTTTTTCCCTTTGGGACACCTACCGAAACCTGCATCCCTTTCTGGGACTTTTTTATCCGGAGCGGCAGTTGGATATGACCAAGAGCCTGGTGGAAATGGCCAAGGAAGGCGGTTGGCTGCCCAAGTGGGAGCTGGGTGGAAATGAAACCAGCGTCATGGTGGGGTGCCCGGCGGTACCGGTTATTTTGGATACCTACCGGCAGGACTTGAAGCGTTTTGACGTCGAATCAGCCTATGCCTCCATGGTTAAAAGTCTTTCACCCGGGGGTAACAAGACTTACGGTGGGCTCAAGTCCCTTCTCCGATATGGATTTATCCCCAAAGATGATGACAGCGGTGATTACCTTTGGGGTTCGGTTTCGACCAGCCTGGAATATTCCTACGATTTCTGGTGCCTGGCCCAACTGGCGAAGGACTTGAAGAAAAAAGAGGATTACGAGAAATATATCCACCTTTCGGGGGTTTACCGGGATTTATACGATTCCACCAGCGGGTTCATAAGAGCCAAGAACCGGGATGGCACTTTCATGTCCCCTTTTGACCCCCTCGCCACCTGTTGTGACCAGAGTTGGCCGGACAATGGTGGTCCGGGTTACGTGGAAGGAAACGCCTGGCAGTACCTCTTTTTCGTGCCTCATGACATGGACGGGCTAAAGCGGCTCTTGGGAGGTGACAAGGCTTTCGTGGACCGCCTGCAAGAGTGCTTTGACGGCGGCCATTATGACGCCACTAACGAGCCCGATATCGCTTGGCCCTATCTTTTTGATTTCGTTCCTAAGGAAGGCTGGCGGACCCAAAAAATGGTCCGGGAATTAATGGATAAGCACTACAAGGACACGCCGGATGGAATACCCGGAAACGACGATTGCGGGGTCATGTCGGCCTGGTATTTGTTCTCGGCCCTGGGTTTTTACCCCGTTTGCCCCGGAAGCAACAGCTACCAAATTGGGAGCCCATTGTTTAAACAGGTGAACGTTCATTTAGACAAAATGATATATCCGGGAGGGTTATTGCTTCTCAAAACGGTCAATAATTCGGACCGCAACCTTTACGTCAAATCCATTCAGGTGGACGGGTTTGACCTGAAGAGCCAGTTTTTCAAGCACGACGCGCTGGTTTACGGCAAGACTATCGTCTTCAAAATGGATAGCCAGCCGTCGGGAAGTTTCCCCTCCTTCGGCCCGTGGAAGGACTCAAACCCTTTGAAAAAATGAGAGCTTCCGGGTTTTGGGGCCCTAAAAAGCCTTAAAACTGCTCTTGTTGTTTTGAGGAACCCCATGCTATAACCATACGGCTTTAGCAGGCTTTTAGCCCAGTTAACGCAGGCGAGGCGGTTTTTTCGCCAGCCTATCTCTCACGCTTTTTCGATATCCACTCCAGTGGCCCTCACGGGTTGGGAGAGGATTCCTATCGGGAAGAAGTCCCTCGGGAAAAGAAAATGCGGTGGAACAACTTAAAGGAGCCGTACCATGATGTCTGTTTCCATGAAGCAGTTGCTTGAAGCTGGCGTGCATTTCGGACACCAGACCCGCCGTTGGAATCCCAAGATGGCCCTCTATATATTCGGGGAGCGCAATGGGATTCACATTATCGACCTTCAAAAAACCGTCAAGAAACTCAAGGAAGCCTACCAGTTCGTCAAGGATCTGGCCGCTTCCGGCGAGACCATCGTTTTCGTGGGCACCAAGAAACAAGCCCAGGACGCCATCAAGGAAGAAGCCGAACGCTGCGGCATGCCTTATGTCAATTACCGCTGGCTGGGCGGCATGCTCACCAATTTCACCACCATCAAGAAGTCCATCGGCTATTTGAAGGAACTGGAGAGCATCTCGGAAACCGAAATGGCGGCCCGTTCCAAAAAGGAACAAGCCGGGCTAAACAAGGACAAGTTAAAACTCCAAAGGTCTTTGGGCGGAATCAAGAACGTCAATCGCCTGCCTGGCGCCATCTTCGTCATCGACACCAAGAAAGAACACATCGCCGTGCAGGAAGCCCGTAAATTGGGAATTCCCGTCATCGCGGTGGTGGACACCAATTGCGACCCGAGTGAGGTGGACGTGGTCGTTCCCGGGAACGATGACGCCATACGCGCCGTTAAGCTAATGACTTCCGTCATGGCCAGCGCCATCCTGGAAGGACGCTCGAAGGAACTGGAAGGCAAGGAAGTTTCCGCTGATGGGGCAACCGGTCCCAGCGCCGTGGGCGACGAGTTGTTGGCTGCCGCCGAGCAAGAGGCAAGCGTGCCCGCTGAAGGTGAAACCGCGACAGAAGCCGCAACTGAAACCGAAGTCCCCGAAGAAAAGAAGGAAAAGGAAGTCGCTGAGCTCCTGGTGGGTAGTGTGGTGACTCTGGCCGGTGACACAGCCACCGTCAGCGCCATCGCCGATGAGTTGGCGGACGAAAAGTTTGAGCGCATCAAGACCAAACACGTTCGCGACGACAAACCCCAAAAATAATCCGGGAGTTATCCGGTGTCGGGGCTGTCTCATGATCAAAATTATTCACGGGTGAAAAAAGAGGAACTTAAAATGGAAATCACTGCAACAGCGGTAAAGGACCTGCGCGAGAAGACTGGCGCCGGGATGATGGATTGCAAGAAGGCCCTGTCGGAAACCCAAGGCGATTTCGAGAAGGCCGTAATTTGGCTCAGGGAAAAGGGAATGTCCCAGGTGGCTAAGCGGTCCGGCCGAAGCGCCAACCAAGGCATCATTGGAAGCTACGTCCACAGCGGCAAGGTGGGTGTTCTAGTGGAAGTCAATTGCGAGACGGATTTTGTGGCCAAGACCGACGATTTCCAGACGCTCGCCAAGGAATTGGCCATGCAAGTGGCCGCCTCCTCCCCCAAGTACGTCAACCGAGAGGAAGTACCCGCCGCGGAACTGGAACAGGAAAAAGCCATTTACCTGAACGAGGCCAAGCAATCGGGCAAGCCGGAGGCGGTTCAGCAGAAGATCGCCGAGGGGAAAATTGAAAGCTACTATAAGCAAGTGTGCCTTATGGAACAGCCTTACATCCGTGAAGCCAAAAAAAGCGTGAAACAATACGTCACCGAGGTGGCCGCTAAGGTGGGTG
The DNA here is from genome assembly GCA_003152075.1 of candidate division FCPU426 bacterium. GTDB lineage: Bacteria > Oederibacteriota > Muellerivitia > Muellerivitales > Muellerivitaceae > PALSA-1180. The sequence continues at coordinate 17,482 of PLZG01000049.1, read as the reverse complement.
AAAATGTGGTCGTTCGCCGCTTTTCCCGGTTACAATTAGGGGAATAAAAGTCCGTTAAGCGATGGCAGCTTGCAGTCCCGAAAAGCTTTTAATGGGAAGTGAAATGGCTCCAGCATCTTCCAAACCTGTCTACCGCCGCGTCTTGCTCAAACTTTCCGGGGAAGCCCTGGCGGGGGATAACCAGCATCGTATTGACGAGAAGGTCGTCCAATCCATCGCCAAAGCCGTATTTGAGGTCCAAAAGAGCGGGGTTGAAATCGCCCTGGTTATTGGCGGCGGAAACATCTACCGTGGCGCGGATGGCGAACGCATGGGGATGGACCGGGTTTCCTCCGATTACATGGGAATGCTGGCCACTTTGATCAACGCTCTGGCCCTCCAAAACGCGCTGGAAAAAATCGGGGCCCATACCCGGGTTCAAAGCGCCATCGAAATGTCCAAAGTCGCCGAACCCTTCATTCGCCGCAAAGCCATGCGCCACCTGGAAAAGGGCCGTATCGTCATTTTCGCAGGAGGCACGGGAAACCCCTATTTCACCACCGATACGGCGGCGGCCTTGCGGGCTATTGAGATGGGCGCCGACGCTATCCTGAAAGCCACCAATGTGGACGGTATCTACAGCGCGGACCCCAAGAAGGATGCTAAGGCCAAGAAGTTCAAGGACCTTACCTACATTGACGCCATCAACAAGCGCTTGAAGGTGATGGACACCACCGCCTTGACCCTTTGCATGGAAAATAAGCTGCCCATTGTGGTTTTCGACTTGAACAAGCCTGGGAATATCAAGCGGGCAGTGTTGGGCGAACCGATTGGGACTGTTGTTAAGAACTGATTAAAACCAAAAGCCAACGCAAAGACGCGAAGAAATATTTTGGTTCTGAAAAAATCATTTTGTCTCACTTGGTGTCTTTGAGTCTTCGCGTTGGACGTGATTTGATTTGTTGAAAGAGGGAAAAATGGCAGATGCGAACCAATTGTTAACCGAAACCGAATCCAAGATGAAAAAGGCCATCGAGTCCACGAAGCGGGATTTTCAAGGTGTTCGTACCGGCCGGGCCTCAACCTCCTTAGTGGAGCATATCAAGGTTGAGTATTACGGTTCCTTGGTCCCACTGAACCAAGTCGCCAACGTTTCTACCCCCGATTCTCGCACGATCGAAATCAAACCCTGGGACGCCAACGCCTTGATGGAAATCGATAAAGCCCTGCAGAAAAGCGATATCGGGATCCCCCCCAACAACGACGGAAAAGTGATTCGGTTGAGTATTCCTCCTTTGACCGAGGAGAGGCGTAAGGAATTCGTGAAAATGGTCCATAAATTCACGGAGGGTGGGCGGGTCGCAATTCGTGGCATCCGTCAGGATGCCAACAAGGGCCTGGACCACATGAAAAAAGAGATTGCCGAGGATGAGTTCAAGAAACTGCATGACCGCATCCAAAAGATGACGGATCTGCATACCCAGGAAATCGACAAGCTGAGCGAGCACAAAGAAAAAGAAATCATGGAGATATAGCCAAAATTTTTTTTATTTTTAATTCTGAATTAAAAATGCCTTCCACAGCTAAAAATTAAGAATTTAAAATTGGAATTTCATGGATCATTCCGGTTGGTTAAAGCGCTATCGGTTGAAACCGCACCTTCCCCGCCACGTGGCCATCATCATGGATGGAAACGGGCGCTGGGCGAAAAAAAGGCATTTACCCCGCATAGCTGGGCACCGGGCGGGCGCCCTTTCCATCCGCGAAATCGTGCGTTTGAGCGGGCAATTGGGCCTCACGGCCCTGACCCTTTACGCTTTTTCAACCGAGAATTGGAAAAGGCCCCGCAAGGAAGTGAGCCTGTTGATGCAGTTATTGAAACAATACCTCCGCAGTGAGGTGGCCGAGCTTCTTCAAAATAACGTGCGGTTGGGAACCATCGGCAACACGGGAGACCTTCCCCGGGAAATCCAGGAAGAGCTTAAAAACGCCATTCAAATAACCTCCCGTTGCACCGGACTCAACCTGATCCTGGCCCTCTCCTATAGCGGACGGGCGGACTTGACTGAGGCGGTGAGAAAGATCGCCAAAAAAGTTAAGTCGGGAAAGATCAAGCTTGCTTCGGTTCGGGAGGAAACGATAGCCAAGGAACTCTCTACCAAAAATTTACCTGAAGTGGATTTGTTGATTCGAACCAGCGGTGAAATGAGAATCTCAAATTTCCTTCTTTGGGAACTGGCTTACTCGGAGTTCCATGTCACCAAAACCCTTTGGCCCGATTTCCGGACTCCCCACTTCATCGCCGCCATCCGGGATTTTCAGAAAAGACAAAGGCGGTTCGGCGGGGTGGAAAGCGTCGTGGGGAGCGTCATCTCATGGGCTCGTTAACGAAGAGGCTGTTGGTGGCTGTCCCAGCCATCGTGATCCTGATAGCCGCCACTTTTTGGGAACAACAATTTTTGTTCAAGTTCATCGCGGTTTGTAGTTTGGGTCTCGCGCTATTAGAATTCCTCACTCTTGCGGACAGGGGAAAGATGAAAACCCTTAGGATAGAGGGCTTGTTGGCCCTGGGGTTTGTACTGTTGCCCTGGGTTTTAAGACCCATGGTTTCATGGGAAGGCAAGGGAACCCTTTTGGTGGGACTTTGGATTTTGACCCTCTCCTTTTTATGTTCCAACCGGCCCTTAAAAGAAATGGTCACTTCCGTCAGCGTGACTTTTTTCGGAGTCTCTTATTTTGGACTCCTGGGTGTTTATTTCTTTCGCCTCCGTGAGTTACCCGGCGGCGCATGGCATCTCTTATGGGTTTTTATCGCGACTTGGGCTTATGACACGGGGGGTTATTTTGCCGGTAACTTGTGGGGCCGGCATAAGTTGGCGCCTCTAGCTTCACCTAAAAAAACTTGGGAAGGCTGTATCGGGGGCTTTGTGCTGGTGATCGTAGGCTTGTTCCTTCTTTGGAAGGGCATGAACTATTTTGGAGTACCCAACCCCTATAGCCTAACCGACATTTTAGTTTTGTCCCTGCTCCTTTCTTTTTTCGCCCAGGTGGGAGATTTGGTGGAATCAGTCATCAAGCGCAGTTTGTCCGCTAAGGACTCGGGTTCCTTTTTCCCGGGCCACGGTGGAGTCTTCGACCGTATCGATAGTTTGTTATTCAACGCCCCGGTTCTTTTTTACTACCTGATTGAATTTAAACAATAGCTCGGAGGACTTATGGCATTGGAAGACCTGATTAAGAAAGCCCACTCGACTTTTCTCCACCAATATGGCGGGGATCCGACCAAGAAAGTCACCTTCGTGGCGGCACCCAGCCGCATCACCCTTTTGGGCGGGGAATACACCGAAGCGGTGGATGGCTTCAGTCTTTTGGCGGCGGGAAATCACCACATCGTGGTAGCGGCCCAGCGCCGCAGCGACAAGATGGCCTTTATCCATTCCTTGAATTATGACGAGAAAATAAAGGTTTCCCTGACGACTTTGAAGTTCGACCGGGCTGATGGGTGGGCCAATTTTCCCAAGGGTGTTCTTTATTTTTACGAGCGGACGGGACGAAAAATGGAGGGAATCCAGATGGTGGTGGGGGGGGACATGCCCGAGCAAGTGGGGCTTGGAATTTCCGCCGCCATTTCGGCGGCCACGGGCTTGGTTTGTAACATCCTTGGAAACAATCCGCTGGATGGGGCCACGCTGGTCAAGCTTTGCCACCGCGTGGAAAGCCAATTTTTTAATATTCGGGGGGATTATTTCTCCGCCTTCGCCATTTGCTTCGCTAAAAAAGACAACCTGGTTTTATTCGACGCGAGGACCTTCAAGCCCGAATATATCCCCTTTGACTCCAAAAATTACAAGCTGGTGGTTGTCGACAGCGGGGTCCGGAAGAAGGAAAGGGAAGAAGAATTCCAAAAACGGATGGAACTTTTTGGACAGCTTTTGAAAGAAATCCGCAAATACGTTCCCCGGGTCATTTCCCTCCGGGATGTGGACGCTGAAGCTTATGAAATGGCCCGCAAAAAGATCGACATCATTCTCCGCAAGCGGCTTGATCACGTGGTTTACGAGAACCAACGGGTCAAAAGGGCCAAGGATATCCTGATAAAAGGCGATTACGATGGGCTTGGCCAGATATTGAACGAGTCCCATGATTCCCAAGTGGAAAAGCTCAAGAACACTTGCGAGGAAGTCGACTTGCTTACCAAAGTCGTGCGCAAACAACCGGGATGCCTGGGATCACGGATGGCCGGAATCGGATGGGGAGGATCGGTCGTTTGTTTGGTCAAAGCCGCCGAAGCCGACGCTTTCGTGAAACGGGTGGGGGCCGATTACAAACAGGTGGTCAATATTTACCCGCAAATTTTCGTGAACGAGCCCCAGGATGGGGCGCGGGAAGTGGAGGCGGTGGTTTCAACGGCGGTTCCTTCCTGAGAGAAAGCTTTCAATGGTGGAACCCGTCAAAATGCGTGAAAATAAGTGAAAATCACCTGAAACCAAGTGGCATCAAAACAAGATCATTTTTCTAGACGGGTTTCTTTTTGACTTTATAATACCTTTTGCTTCGACATCGAAACGATTCTCTTTTTTCATCTGACATAACCCAACCGGGGAGGCTGCAATGCGCGGTTTGAAAATAGGCGTGGGATTTCTATTGGTGATGACAGCAATTCTCGCGGCACCTTCCTACTTGAGAGCTCAGGGCACCACGGCGGCGCAATATTTAGCCGCTGGTAACCAATACTACACCGCTCGAAATTACACCCAAGCCATTCAATATTTCAACGCTTCGATCAAGCTAAACCCGAACAACCCCTCGGCTTATCAATTAACCGGTAACTGTTATTACGCCCTTGGCAACAAACCCTACGCTTTGGCTTACTATAAGAGGGCTTCCGCCTTGCAACCCAATAATATGCAGTTGGCTCAATTCGTCCAAAACTTACAGGCGCAAGTTAACGCTGGCGCCGCCGCTGCTCCCGCAGCCGCAGCCCCTGCCGCCGCGGATCCCTTGAGCCAGGGAACAGCTCTCTTCCGGCAGAAGCAATACGCCGCCGCTATTCCCTATTTCCAGCAGGCGACCCAAGCGAATCCAAATGATTACCGTGGTTACTATTACGCCGGGTACGCTTATTACATGATCCGCGATTCCAAAAACGCGGCCCTTTACTTCGGGGTTGCCAACGCCAAACAGCCCAACGCTTCCATCAAGGCCTACGCGGACAGGATCAAGGCCTCCCTTTCCCCGGATGATCAGGCCTGGGTGGATGACCAGGTTTCCAAATATTCCCAGGGCGGCGGCGCCATGGCGGGCGGGGCTAAGGGTGGTAAAAAGAAGGATGTGGCTTTTGGGTTTCATATCCTGGGCGGGGAAGAATTAGTCCTTTCCAATAAAACACAGATTGAGCAGTATGCTCCCTCTTCTTCCATGGCGGTAACGGGCGTCGCCCCAACGATGTTGATGGCTTTCGGGGTGGAACCCTTCCTACAGTTTGGGGAAAGCTTCGAGATCAACTTGGCTTTCAATTACCTCCCGGTGGGGAGCCTGTCCTATAAAACTTACGATTATGCTGTTACAAACGCTGGGGACGGAACGGGGGGGCCAGATGTTTGGAAATATGATTTTAACATGACCGTTATCACGGCGAATTTGGGCGCCAAAATATTCTTCGGCGGTAATGGCGTGAAAGGTTATTTGGGTTTAAGCGGTGGCATTTCACCCATCAGCATGACCTTCGCTAAAACTTCCTACGATAGCACCGGCACAGGCCCCAATTTGGTTCCGGGACAGGATGTGCAGAGCAGCGGAAATTATTCCACCATGGCCATTACCGGCAATGCCCGTTTGGGAGTTGATTTTGAACTGGGCAAGGATATGTCGGTTGGCCCTTACGTTGGCTTCCAGTATTTATCCGCCACCAATTTCACCAGCGGGGGAAACACCTTGATGGTTGACACCAAAAACGGGGCCGTGGGATTGCCTGATACCGTAACCTCGAAAACGAATTTCCCGGCTACCGACGGTTCGGAAGCTTTCAAGTTCGACTTCTCTGGTATTACCAGCGGGCTCAACCTCTCTTTCTTCTTCTGATTTTTTAAACCCCCGAAATTCAAAAAACGGGCCCCTTGGGCCCGTTTTTTGTTTCAGGTCAAGGCGACCCATGAACCAAAAGATTTTTCGGTTGGTGTTTTTCGCCGGGTTTGGATGGATTCTTTCCACTACTTTCGTTTTGGCGGGAAGCATTTCCTTTCGAAACGCCTTCACTTTTTATGGTGATAATACGGAATTTTTCGAACCGTTTCGGTTGCGGGAGACCCTGTTGGGCGAGCAATTCAAGAGCTTCTTGAACGTGGAAACGGGCCCGAAAACTTCTCTTTGGGCCGGGATATTCGCCGACCATCCCAGCGCGGTACTCAATTCCTCCGTCAACGTCCTGCCTATTCTTTCCTTTTCTTACAATCAAGACGATTCGAAAGGGGTATTCGGCACCCTTCAACCGGTCAACCGGCATGGATTGTTGGAACCCATGGAAGTGACCACTCTGGAAATTACCCGGCCCATCGAGTACGGCATGCAGTGGGTCCAGACCGGCGAAGTCTTTAAATCGGATATATTCCTGAACTGGCAGACCCTGCTGACGCCTTCCAGCCGGGAAACATTTGATTACGGAGGCTCGGCCCGTTTTTTATGCCTACCCTTCTTGGAACTAGACGCACAAATTCACTGCTATCACGCGGGCGGGGTTACCTATGGAGGGGTGGTCCGGAACAATTTTACCGGGGGTTTGGGGTTAAATCTGAAATCCAAGCTTCCTCTTTTGGGCGAAAGCTCCTTGGCCGCCTTGGGGTTTGGGAGCAACGATACGAACCGACCCGGTTACCCCGGCCCCGTCAATGGGGGCGGACTATATTTTAGGGGCGGGTTCTCGCCTTTTATGGGGTGGGAAGCCTTTGGAGTCGCTTGGTTCGGAAAGGATTACATGTCCGAGGAAGGGGATTCGAACTACAACTCGTATGGTTATAACGGCATTTATTACCTGTCCGATCGTCATTACGAGGAAACGGGAATCCGGTATTCGACTTCCGTTGACAAGACTGTGAACTTTAATTTTGAGATTCGCTCCCACTGGATCGAGAATTCCTGGGCCCATTCTTTCCGGATTCTCGTCCAGGCGCCTTTTGACATCAACCTTGACATTAACCAGAAGAAAACGGACTTGAAGGATCAAGAGAATGAGTGACTCGAAAACAATCTTGCAACCCAAAGCCAAGATCGCTTTTACGACACTGGGTTGCCGCGTGAATCAATATGACACCCAGGCCATGAAGGAACAGGTGGAGAAGGCAACCTTGGAAACCGTGTCCTTTGAGACGGTGGCCGATATTTACGTCATTAACACTTGCACGGTTACCGCGGCTGCGGATTCGGAAGGCAAACAATTGGTCCGGCGGGCCAAGGCCCGAAATCCCGATTCCTTCGTGGTGGTGACAGGGTGCTTGGCCCAGGACCGGCCGGAGCAAGTGGCGGCCCTTCCTGGCGTTGACTTGGTCGTTGGAAACTCAAATAAATCCTCTCTCTTGAGTAGAATTCTGCAGGCCAATACTAAACTTGATTCAAACGTTCACACTTTCCCACTTTTACACAATGAATCTTCCCCTTGGATCGGCGGCATTTCCCGCTTCGACGGGCACCAACGAGCCACGATTAAGGTTCAGGACGGCTGTAACTTCGCATGTTCCTTCTGCCTGATTCCACGGGTGAGGGGCGGGATGATTTCCCGGCCAGGGTTGGAGATTGTCGAGGAAGGGAAAAGACTGGCCACCAATGGGGTGAAGGAACTGGTCTTAGCGGGTATCCAGCTTTCTTCCTATGGAAGGGATTGGGGACTGAAGGCCGATGAACCTCGATTAGCGCCGGTGATTGAAAAATTACTCGGTATGCCAGGCGTCCAAAGGGTACGCCTGTCTTCTTACGCAGTGGCGGATTTCGAGGAGGCCCTTTTCCCCTTATGGAAATCCAAAACGGGGTTATGCGCCCATTTGCACCTGCCGCTTCAAAGCGGGGATGAGGGAATTCTCAAAGCGATGCGCCGCCCTTACACGCTCAAGGGTTATCGGGAAACGGTTGAAAATATCCGAAAGACGGCGCCGCAAGTTGGCTTAACCTCCGACATTATCGCGGGGTTCCCGGGTGAAACCGACGAGGCTTTCCAGAACACTCTCAACTGTATCCGTGAGTTTGGTTTTGTCGATTTCCATCCCTTTCCTTATTCCGACCGTCCTGACACGCCCGGTGAATTGTTGAAACCCAAGGTCAATCCCGCGGTTATTCGCCAGAGGATGGACCGCCTTTGGGCCCTGAAAAAAGAATGCCTTGCTCAAGCCGCACAAGGGGCTATGGGAAAGACCTTTCGGGTCATCGTGGAAAAGCATGACCGGGAATATCAAGCGGGGCTGACTGACGAAGGGTTAAGGGTTTTGTTTTCAAAAAAAGAAGGATGGTTGGGGAAAGAAACCCGGGTCAAGGTAACAGGCCTTCATAAAGGGACGGCGCTTGCCGAGTGGGTTTAAGACTTGCCCTCTCCTTTGAGCCTTTATGACCGACTTTTCCTTTGGTTCTTCTACTTCGTCCGATCCTTCCGGTTTGACCTTCCCGAAAATAAGGTTGGCTGGCGTTCCCGCCAGAACCAGGAACTCCGTTTCCAAGCCCTTCTAGGTGTGGGGGACTTGAAGGGCCAAAAGATCCTGGATTTCGGTTGTGGGCTTGGATGCCTTTACGGGTTCCTGAAGGGCAAGGGTTGGGAAGGGGAATATACTGGCATCGACATTCTGGAGATGATGGTGCAAGGGGCGAGGGCTCGTTTTCAAGGGGTGGCTTTTGAGAAGCGAGACCTTCTGAAGAATCCACCGTCCCAAGAGTGGGACTATGTCCTGATTAACGGTGTTTTCAATCACAAGGTTCGGGACAACTGGGCCTGGATGGAACAAACGGTCTTGAAAATTTTCCCCATGGCTACGAAAGCGTTGGCCTTCAACGCGCTAAGCCTCGAGGCTGATTGGACGGACCCGGAGCTTTTTTATGCCAACCCAAGGGTTCTAGAGGAAAAGGTCCGGGAATGGTCGAGGGGGAACTATAAAATCGTGAAGGGGTACTTACCCGAGGACATCACGGTTTTCATGTACCATTAAGTCTTTCAGAAATCGTAGCCTATCCCCAGATGGCCATGCAGGGCAAAGTTGGGTACATCGGCGTAACCATCAGCGATAGGCACCCACCAGGCGAAACCAGCCGTAAAGGCCGCCTCTAGGACGATGAAAGCGTTTTTTGAGAAATAAAAGTCTTTTTCCCCAGCCGCTTCCATGCCAATTCCCGAGAAATAATAACCCGCGTCGAAAATTCCAGTTCCCACTTCCTGCCGGACTTGGTTACGTACACTGCTTTCCGGGTTGGTCACGATAGGGCCTAAACCTAAATGATAAATAAGACCCGCTTTTTTCCAGGCGTGTCCGAAGAAAAAGTAGTTGTATCCAAAGTGGATGGCGAAATACTGGACTTCGGGTGGGGGATTGGTCAGAAAAAGCCGGTGATGGATTTGGCTGAATTCCCAGGCTTCATCGCCGTTCCAAAGCCCCGCCCGCCAGGAGTAATAGGGCGCGAAGGGTCCTAAGGGTTTGGTGTCGTAGTTGGCGGAGGTATGGATATCGGGATAGCCATCCTGATGAATGGTTAAAGGGCTTATGAAGTTGACGGCCGTGCCGCCCATCAGCTCCAGCTTTAATGTTTGGGCAGGAAGGGGTGCCCGATTAGTGAGGGCAAGGGCAAGAGCCGCTAAAAAAGCCATCCATTGAGAAATTTTCATCCAAAGCGCTCCTTAAATTTAAAAACTGTATCCCATTCCAATGTGGCCATGTAAGGCCATATTAGGCACGTCCGCGTAACCATCCGCCACCGGCACCCACCAGGCCCAACCGGCGATAAAGGCAACTTCCAAAACCGCGAATAAATTCGGGTTAATGTATAGATTTTTACTTAAGGATGATTGGAAACCCAAGCCGGAAAAATCATATCCCTGGTCAAGTAAGCCGGTTCCGGCGGTGTATAACTTTTGCCCCCGGACGGTGTTCTCAGGATTGGTAATAATGGGCCCGGCACTTAAATGGAAAATCAGGCCTTCGCGTTTCCAAGCATGCCCGAATAAAAAATAGTTATACCCAAAATGGATGGCGAAAACTTGGATTTCGGGCGGGGGATTGGTCAGGAAAATCCGATGATGGACCTGCTGGATTTCCCAGGCCTGGTCGTTTTTCCAAAGTCCAATCCGCCAAGAATAATAGGCCGTATAGGGACCCAGGGGTTTTGTATCGTAGTTGGCGTTGAATTGAAGGTCAGGATAATCGGCTTGATGGATTGTGAGGGGAGTAATGAAGTTCAGGGCGGAGCCTCCCATTGCTTCCAGGGACAGGTTTTGGGCTTGCCCCAACCCGAATGACGCCAAGAAAAAAAGAGAAGTAGAAAGAAGGGTTTGCGAGATATTCAAAGGGAACGTCCTAGAAAAAAGAGGGATGAACAAGTTCCAGGTGTATATTAAGTGGGCGTTCCAAACGTGACAAGTAAAAGCTGGTTTTGATATTGGTTGGGCTGCTTAAAAACTCTTAATGGGGTTGGGAATGTTTTTGAAAAAGTTCAATCTGGCCCTTGGCCTGACCTTTCTATTGTTAGTCCCCGAAATATACGGTCAGGAAACCCCTAAATACTCGGCGGGAGTCAATCTTTGGGGACGCCCGGGGATGCTGCTTGGCGATTCCTTTGAGCGGTTTCCGGCGGGCACCTGGATTTTTTCGACCCATTACGCCTTTCAGTCTTTCGCCTCGGGCGAGAATATTTCCCTCCTTCCCGTGGGCATCACCTTCATGGCCACGGACAACCTGGTTTTTTACGCCAACAGCGACTACAGACTTTTCAGCGCGGGCCAAGGCTTTAACTTATTGGCGGTGGGTGGCAAATTGGGCCTTCGAATTGATGATCCGGCTTGGCAATTCAGCCTGGGCGGGGATGTTTCCACCGGCCCCCTTTCGAACTCCCTGGGCCCAGCCACGACCGACTTTATTCCCACCGGCACGGTCAGCTACACCTTTCCCGTTGGGTTGATGTTTAATTTCGAGCTGGGGGTTTATCTCCCCGGCGGAGGATGGCCGCCTTACATGCGTTTTGACCCTGGCTTCGCCTATCCGCTCTCTTCCGATATCACGGCGTTGTTGGAGCTGACTGGCCACAACTCCCAGGAAGGTCCTACCAATCCGGGATCATCGGTGGCCTTCGGTATCCGAGGAAACGGACCCCTACATCTCCAGGCCTTTTTAGGGCTGGGTACCAGCGGGGACGCGCCAAGTTATTATGGCGGGGCTTCGTTATTGATTGCCTCTTCCTTGTTTGATGGATTAATCTAGTCCTGGAGGGGAACCATGGCCGACCATTGTACTTTCTGCAAAATCATCAACCGCGAAATACCGTCCAAGATCATTTATGAGGACGATCTGGTCCTGGCTTTTGATGACATCAAACCCGCCGCTCCGGCGCATGTATTAATCGTTCCTAAGGTCCACCTCGACTCGGTGGATGAGGTTTCGGCACAAGATCCAATCGTCGCGGTACTGGTGAACCGGGCTTCCCACGTTGCTAAGCAACTGGGTCTCCGTGAAGGCTACCGTCTCGTCATCAACAACGGCGACAACGGCGGCCAAACGGTTTATCACCTTCACCTGCATCTCCTGGGCGGGCGCTTCATGACCTGGCCTCCAGGCTGAAACAAGCTTTTCTCTCTCCGCCGGTACTTCAAAACACCTTATAAAGTGGTCACCTCGGATTTTTACTGCTAAATGTAGGCTGTTCCTCTCGCTTGACGGGCCTTCCACCAACGTTTAAACTCCCTCTCCCTGGCCCTTTCGGGCCCAGGCCTATTCCACCCATAGAGGGGAGAGTGACCACAGTGGTCGAAGTTCGACTGGAAGAAAACGAACCCATCGAGAATGCGCTTAAGCGCTTCAAGAAGGTCGTTCAGAACTCAGGGCTCATCTCGGAAATGAAGAAACGCGAGTTTTACGAGAAGCCCAGCGAGCGCCGCAAAAAGCGCGAAGCCGCCGCCCGTAAAAAGGCGCGCCGCCGCCAAATGAAGTTCCGGAACGAGTAGATTTATAACCGGCCCGTTCTCCCAAGAGCGGGCCTTTCTTTTTTGTCCCCATACACACTCATTTCTAATCTTACGGAGGAACGATGAGCGCATCTCCCCTTTTTGATAAAATTAACGCTGACATCATTACCGCCATGAAAGCGAAAAACGAAGCGGCCCTTTCTGCCCTTCGCATGCTGAAGTCCGCCATCAAATACAAAGAAGTTGACCTCAAACGCGAGATAAAAGACGAGGAAGTCATCGACGTTCTCTCCAAGCAAGCCAAGCAACGCCGGGAATCCATCGAGGGTTTTGAGAAGGGCGGCCGGGTCGAATCCGCTGCCAGCGAGAAGGCCGAATTGGCCCTGATTGAGGCTTACCTTCCTGCGGGCTTAAGCGAGGCCGAACTGGCCCAGTTGATCGAGGAAGCCATCAAGTCCACCGGCGCCGCTGGGCCGAAGGATATGGGTAAAGTGATGGGCGTTTTGACTCTTAAAATTAAGGGCAAGGCCGATATGGGCAAGGTGAGCGGTTTGGTTAAAGCGAAGCTGGGCTAAAGTTCAAAGACGAAATCCGGGGCCAAAGGCCGCGGAGATAAGACCGGGTTGGTTCTGAATAAGACCGTCCCATTGAGAGAATGAATGATTCTTCCCCAAAAATTTTATGCTCGCCCCACCATCCAGGTCGCCAAAGAACTCCTCGGTCAAATCCTGGTTAACGAAACTCCCCTGGGTATCTCTTCTGGACGAATCGTGGAAGTGGAAGCCTATCTCCCCAAGAACGACCCTGGTTGTCACGCCGCTCGTGGAAAGACTCCCCGTAATGAAGTGATGTTCGGCCCCGCCGGATATTCCTATGTTTATTTTTGCTATGGGAACCATTTCATGTTCAATTTCGTCACCGAAAGAGAAGGGGTGCCTGGAGCGGTCCTGGTTCGAGCCTTGGAACCGGTGAGGAGCGCGGATTTAATGGCCAGGCGCAGGGAAAAATTTGAACCGGAAGATTTAGGCCTAACCAACGGCCCTGGAAAGCTGGTCCAGGCCATGGGGATTGATCGAAGCCATAATAAGCTTCCGGTATTCAAGAAGCCCCTTTACGCGCTGGCGGCGAAGAGGGAAGAGGTTGTCGGTGTGACGACAAGGATTGGTATTACGGAGGGTTCGGAGCTTCCTTTGCGGTTTTTCCTAAAAGGGAATCCCTACCTTTCGGTGAAGCCGGGGATGGACCGTCCTTCCCCCGGTAAGAAGAAAAAAATGAAAGTGATGGTTTAATCATGCCCCAAGAAATCGTTAAAAACTTCCTGAAAGCCGTTGAGTTTCCGAAATTGCTGGACCAATTGGCGAGCCATTGCCAAACCCCGGCGGGTCGGGATTATTTAAAAGTATTTGGTCCCACCACGGACTTGGGCCTTATCGAAGGGCGGCTGGCGAAGAGCCAGGAACTGGAAAAGCACCTGGTCAAACAAAAGTCCCCGGTTATTCCCGACTCCCAATTTTTTATCGAGGCGTTTGAAAGAGCCCGGGGCAAGGGAGATATTTTCTCGGGGAACGAATTGGCGTCCCTGGTGAAATTTCTTTCCGAGGTCGTGAAGTTAAGGCAGTATTTAAGCCCGGAACCGGAAATCCCGGCGGTTTTCCAGGAATGGCTCAGCCGCTTGCACGCCCTCCCGGCCTTGAAAGAAACCCTGCAATCAAAGGTGTCTGACAGGGGCGAAGTGTTGGATGGGGCCTCTGGTGAGCTTAAAAGTGTCCGTAATCAATTGCGTGCGCTTAAGGCGGAGGTCCAGGCTTTTTACCAATCTTTCCTCCAAAAAACTGAAAATGCCGAGGCGCTCCAGGAAAAAATCGTGACCGAAAGGGAGGGGCGGTTGGTAGTGCCGGTGAAAAGGGACCACCAGAGCGCGGTTCCAGGCTTTGTGCATGGCATGTCCGCTTCCGGGTCTACTCTTTTTATTGAACCCCGTGAGATTGTTGAAAACAACAATCGGGTTCGAGAGGCTTTGTTGAGGGAAGACGAGGAAATTCGCAAGGTGTTGAGGGAAGCCACTCAGTCGGTTTTATCCAGCGCCAATGAAATCGAGGAGACGCTTATTGCCTGCGCGGAAGTGGACGCCCATGGGGTGCTCGCCACCTTCACTTCCCGTTACGACGGCCAGTATTTGAAGCCCCAGCCTGGAATTTCCCTATCCCTCAAGGGAGCCCGGCATCCTCTGCTGGCTTTGGAAACCCGGGAACAATTCCGCGAAAAAGTAATCCCCCTGGAGGTGGAATTCCAGGAAGAAGTTAAAGTCATCCTGGTCTCGGGTCCCAACGCGGGCGGGAAGACGGTGGCTTTAAAGACAATGGGGCTGGCCTGTGCCATGGCCCAGGCGGGGCTTCCGGTTTTGGCCCGGGGCGAGAGCTCGATCCCCCTTTTAAAACATTTCGACTGTGACCTTCAGGATGGCCAAAGCCTTTCGGACCACTTGAGCACATATGCCGCCAAGTTGAAGGCCTTGAAGCGCATGCTGGATCATTGCGGCCCGGAGACCCTTTATCTCCTGGATGAGTTAGGCGCCGGAACCGACCCCAGGGAAGGCGGCGCGCTGGGACTCGCTTGCCTGGAAACTTTCCGGGAAAAGGGAGCGTTGGTTCTCGCCAACACCCACCAGCCCCTTTTGAAACTCCTGACCCAGGAAGAAAAGGGGATGGCCAACGCGGCCATGCTGTTCGACGAGGCGACGGGCAAACCCACTTTCCGGCTGGTCTCAGGAATCCCCGGACAATCCTACGCGCTAACCCTCGCACGGCAATTGGGGTTTGACGAGGCCTTGTTGGAAAAGGCCAAGGCGCACTTGCCGCAAGGCGAGGCGGATTTGTCCGAGGTGTTGACGAAGCTGGGCCAGGAAAAGCAAGTGGTGGCCAAGGCTCGGGAAGACGCGGAGAAGGCAAGGGATAGCGCCAAAAAAATCGAGGCTGAACTGATGATCGCCCGGCGGCAGATCAAGGATGAGGCCCGAAGGATTAAGAAGGAAGCCCAGGTCGAGGCAGAAGGACTACTGAAAAATACCCGGCGCAAGATGGAACACATTATTCAAGGTGTGCAAACTCCATCACCGGGAGGCGTTATTAAAGAACGAATCAATACCGCCCGGCAAGTAGTGAATCAAAAGTTGAAAAATATCGCTCCGCGACCGGTGAAAGTTATCGTAGAAGTGGGGGACCTGAAGGAAGGGGATTCGGTTTTTTTCAAGCCCGGAAATTCTGAAGTCAGGGTCGTCAGCGCCGATGAGGAAAAAGAGGAAGCCATCATCTTGATGGACAATGGGATGAAGATGACCTGTAAGTATTCGGATTTGGGAAGGGTGGTTAAAACTCCAAAACCGATTACGGCTCAACCAACCCAGGCCTATGGCGTCTTGAGCCCCAAGGCGATGGAAGAGAAGGGGAAATTGGAGCTGGATTTGCGGGGAAAAATGGTCGATCAGGCCTTACCAATGGTGGATAAGTTCCTGGATGACGCTCTCTTGGTGAACCTGCCTTTCGTTCGTATTATCCATGGCAAGGGAACGGGTGCCTTGCAAGAGGCCATTCACAAACACTTGCCCCAAAGCCACCCGGGAATTGAGTTCGCCATGGCTGAGCCGGCTCAAGGGGGCGCTGGGGTCACTGTGATAAAATTTAAGAAATAAAAATCCGTTTCACCGCCACGACCGCCACGCACGCTACGAGAAACTTTCAGCGGGATTGAGATGACAAGAAATTAAGAGCTTTCGTGGCGATCTTGGCGATCGTTGCGGTGAAAATATTTTTGAGGGTGGCTTTTGAAATATAGCGACGACATTATTCAACGAGTCAAAGATGCGACTGACATCGTTTCGGTCGTAGGCGAGTATGTGCCCTTGAAAAAAGCCGGGGCCAGCTACAAGGGCCTTTGCCCCTTCCACAGCGAAAAGTCCCCCAGTTTCACCGTTTCCCCCGCCCGCAATGGCTTCCATTGCTTCGGATGCGGCAAGGGCGGCAATGTCATCACCTTCATCATGGAAATGGAAAAAATCGGCTTCCCTGAGGCCTTGCGCCTCTTGGCCGACAAGGCGGGCATCGTCCTTCCCAAACCCCAGGAGACCCAGCGGGACCAGGAAGCGGAGCGGGGCCGTGAGCGTATGCAGGAACTCAATGAGTTCGCTGGGAAATTTTTCCACGAAAAACTTCTCTCGGCCGAGGGGCAGCCAGCCCGGGAATATTTCAAGGCCAGGGGCTTTACCAAGGAAGACGCGCTCAAATACCAAATCGGCTACGCGCCCGAGGGGTGGAACCATCTATTAAACGCCGCCCAAAAAGCCGGGTTTACCCAGGAAGAACTCTTGGCGGGAGGGCTCCTTGTTCATAACGAGGAAAAGAAGACTTTTTATGATAAATTTAGGAACCGCCTCATCTTTCCCGTCAAAAATAATTATGATAAAATCGTTGCGTTTGGCGGCAGGACTTTAAGCGATGAATCGGGTCCTAAATACCTTAATTCGCCCGAAACCCTTCTTTTCAAGAAAAGTGAGTGCCTTTACCTGTTGGACATGGCGCGTGAGGCGATCCGGCAGAAGGGCACCGTTTTGGTTGTGGAAGGTTATTTTGACGCCTTGGCTCTTCATCACCATGGTTTTGAGAACGCGGTCGCCACTTTAGGAACCGCCCTGACGTCCCAACACGGAAGGCTTTTGCAGCGCTATACCAAGGACGTGGTCTTCTCCTATGACGCCGACGCGGCGGGACAGGCCGCGGTTTTGAGGGGGTTTGAGCCCCTGATTCAAGCCGGGCTGAACATCCGGGTGCTGGTCATGCCTGACGTGAAGGACCCCGACGAATATTTACTGAAGCACTCAAGGGAAGAGTTTGAGGGTTTGATTGAAAAAGCCCCGGATTTTTTTCGGTGGTGGGCCGCCTCGTTAAAGAAGAAATTTCAGGGCGCGCCAGTGGAGGAAAGATTGCGGGCTTTGCAGGGTTTCGCACCCATGATTTTGCAGATCCCCAATGAGGTTTCGGTACAGGCGGCCTGCGCGGCCATAGAGTCCGAATTGGGTTTGGACAATCGGGACCTATTGACGATCGTTAATACGGAACGTAAAAAGAGGGTAAAAAGGCCCATAATGGAGGGGTCTTCTCCACAGTTGTCAAACGCGCCCGAACCTAAAAAGGAAACGGCAAGCAGTGATGCCCAAATGGAAGCGGATTTCCTGGCGTTTTTGACCGAGGAGCGGGGCGAGTTTATCCCCTGGGCTAAGGACGAATTGTTGCCCGAAGTTTTCACGAAGGAAAATTTTCGGCAATTGTTCGAGAAACTTTGCGCGGGCGAGATGAAAGTGGAGGAATTGAA
>PLZG01000096.1 GCA_003152075.1 candidate division FCPU426 bacterium | reverse complement strand
TTTACCTATTACATCGGTTCCATCATATCGAGGGATTACTCGAAGCCCGACATCGATTCCCTGGAGCCGAGCCGGTTCGCGCTCTTGACCAGTGACGTGAAATACGCCTGGCTGAAAGATGAGAATGAACAACCGGCCATCGCCAGCGGTATCATGATGTCTTTCCTGGCCCAATTGGCCGCAGGCAACTCGGGTACCGGTACGGGAACCCAGGCCTTCTCCGCGGGGTCCACCCCCACATCTTCCGGGCAAATCGGCACGAATGTCCTCGGGGCGGTTTATACGGTGATCAGTAAGACCGTGGCCCCCAACACCGCGGTTCATTTCGGATATATTTATGGGTTGAAACAATTGGATGAAAAAGTGAACTTCGGTTTTTTTACGATGAATTATTCCCAGCTTCTTCCCTTGCTGACAACCAAGCTTCAAGGCCTCACCGAAGACCCTCCTGGTATCTTCTACACGGGTTTCAGCACGCGCTTCGGGGGAAGAAACTGGAAGTTCGAAATTTGGAAGCCCATCCCCATGGACCAGAACCCGATTTTATTAAACACCCAAATCGAGGGCCTTCCCCTGGCCTTTAACCTGGGTTTTGAGAAATGGGGTTTGGGAGGACCGCTATATCCCGGGGGACCGCCAGCTCCTGGGGGATGGGCCATGCTGGGTTACGTCAATTTCAAGTTCACGATTCTTCCCCAAGTCCCCTCTTACTAAATCCGCGATTGTTGAGCTTCTCAAATTGTCGCTAAACAAAAATATAAAGATATAATGAAAAAATCTTTGATGATTTTAATCGCGGAAATTCGCGGCTAATCCTCTTCCTTGGGGTTTTATGAGCCATTCAAAATCCATCATGATGGTCGCGGGTGAAGCCTCGGGCGATATGCACGCGGCCAGGGTTATTGGAGCCTTGAGGGCCAGAGATCCTAGAATCAAAATTTTCGGCATGGGCGGTCCCTTGATGGCCCAGTCGGGCATGGAGGTCCGGGAAGATTTGACCCGCCATGCCATTATGGGCTTCGCGGAAGTGGTGAAACACCTGCCCTTGAGCCTGCGACGGATGAGAGACTGTGAAAGATGGTTGAAGGAAGAGAAACCGGACCTGTTATTTTTGATCGATTATCCGGGTTTCAACCTGAGGCTGGCGAAGCAGGCCCACGGGCTGGGAATACCCGTTTGCTATTACGTGGCACCGCAAGTCTGGGCCTGGCACGAGAGCCGGATCCCGACCATGAAAGAAGTGATTCAAAAACTGCTGGTTATCCTTCCCTTTGAGAAGGAGTTTTTTCGCCAGAAGGGAATGGGCGTTGTTTACGTGGGCCATCCCCTGATGGAAGAGATGGACCTTCGGCCCGTGAACCGGGACGCTGTTTTGAGGAAGAATGGCATCAAGGCTTCCCACCTACCCCTTGTTTGCGTCATGCCGGGAAGCCGCAAGGGTGAGATTGAGAAAATTTGGCCCCTTTACCTGAAAGCCTCCCGAATATTGCGGAAGACTTATCCGGACGCCGCTTTCGTGGTGCCCCAACCCCATGGGTTGGACCATGCCGACTACCGGGGGCTGACCCCGCAGGATTCCTTCTTCTTCGTGGAAGCGCCTGCTTACGACTTGCGGAAGGTTTGCGATGTGGCCTGGGTGAAATCCGGCACCAGTACCTTGGAAACGGCCCTGCTGAAGACACCCATGGTGGTGGTTTACAAAGTGGCGGCCTTGACCGGGTTTCTCGCCAAGCGGCTTTTAAAGATCAAAAACGTTTCCTTAGTTAACCTGTTGGCGGGAAAAACCGTCGTGACTGAGTTGCTTCAAGGAATGGCCAAACCCCAAAGGTTGTTGGCGGAAACAAACCGCCTTTTGGACCAGAAGGCTTATCGAGACCAACAAGTCAAAGCTTTCGGGAAGATCAAACAAAGTATTTCCAAACCGGCGAACGCGTCCAAAAACGCCGCGAATGAAATCCTGAAACTGCTGAAAGAATTGTCGCCCCAAAGTTAATAGAGTATGGTTTATGTAGGGGCTCGATTCATGGCGCCCGCGGGCTCGATGAATCGAGCCCCTACAACGACATGATAAAAACGGAGTGTTTTTTGAAAACCCACAAACTTTCATTTCTCGACTGGCTTATCATCATCATCGCGACACCCATGATTCACTTGCTGGGGCTTACCCTGCGAATTAAAGCGGAAGGAAGGGCGGAACTGGGGCCTAGGGGCAAACAAGAGGAGCCGCCCCTTTGGTCCCTTTGGCATGAGACTATCCTGATGAGCGTCTGGTACCACCGGGACCAGGACGTGCATGTGATGATTTCCGCCAGCCGGGACGGGGAGCTGATTTCCACTATCGGGAAATTTTTCGGTTATACCGCTGTGAGGGGTTCCAGCTCCCGGGGGGGGCAGGAAGCCACCCGTGAGATGGTGGATTTCTTAAAGGCGGGCAAGCGCTGCGCCATCACACCCGACGGGCCAAGAGGTCCCCGAAGGGAAATGAAGCCGGGGGCGGTCAATATCGCACGCATGACCGGTTGTCTGGTAGTGCCTTTTGGTTTCACGGCTGAACGTTGTTGGCGTTTGAAAAGCTGGGATGGGTTCATCATTCCCAAGCCTTTTAGCCGCGCGGTGTTTGTTTACGGCGAACCCATCCTGATTCCCAAGTCGGGAGGGGACGATAAAAAGTTCACGGAACAGATTCAAAAGGAAATGGACCGAGTGACACAAGCCGCTGAGAATTATTTTTCGAAATAAACAAGGATCTTTTTGACAAGTTCCCGAGATAAAAATATCGCCGTCTTTTTATACCAGGCCCTGATGGGTTTGCTGTACCCATTCGTCCGTTTGGCGAGTTTGTTGTCCGGTTCCTCTTCCTTGAGGGAACGCCTGGGGTTTTATTCCGAAAAGGACAAGGAGAAAATCTCCGTTGGGTATAACGTCTGGCTGCACGCGGCCTCGGCGGGCGAGGTGAACGCCATCACGCCTTTTTGTCAAATTCTCCGCAAGGCCAAGCCGGAAGCCAGGATTATCCTGACCACCACTTCCCAAACCGGAAAAAAAATCGCCCTCGAAAAGGGGGTGGCGGACGCGGTTTTCCTGGCGCCCCTCGATATGTCCGGCCCCTTGAAAAGGGCTTTCCAGGCATTCCGGCCCGTGATGGTGCTGGTGGCCGAAACGGAGTTCTGGCCCAACTGGTTTCTCCGGGCCGGGCGCAATGGTATCCCCCTTCTTCTCGTCAATGGCCGAATATCTGAAAAAAGTTTCCCCACCTACAAACGGCTCAAGGCCCTCTTTGCCCCTGCCCTTAATTGCTTTAGCGAATGCATGGTGCAAACGAAGACGGACATGGAAAGGCTGGCGGACTTAGGGGTATCGGAAAAGCGGATTTTCGTGGCGGGCCAGATGAAATACGACCTTTCCACGCCCGATGTGGGCGAGGTCGAGAAATTCAAGTCAGCCCTGGGCCTCCAGAAACCCGATATTCTTTTCACCCTGGGCAGTGTCCGGGAAGGGGAAGATGACCTTCTCCTGCCACTTGTGCCGGAAATATTGCGATTTTCGCCTGATGTAAAGCTTCTCATCGCCCCCCGGCATCTGAAAAACGCGGCTGTCTTCCAGGAAAAATTGAAAAGAATCAACCAGACAAGCGTTTTGCGGAGCGAACTGGAAAAAGGCTCGAAGGGTGAACGCGTGGTTGTGCTGGATACGCTTGGGGAGTTATCTTTAGCCTATGCCCTTTCACGGGCCGCCTTCGTGGGTGGAACACTGGTGCCGGTGGGGGGACATAATGTAATGGAACCGACCCTGTGCCTAGTGCCCGTGTGTTTTGGGCCTTACACGAGCAACGTCAAGGAAGCGGCCGAGGCCTTGACCCAATCGGGTGGCGGGTTCCTGTTGAAAAACGCTTCCGAACTTCCGGGGCTATTTCAAAGGTTCCTGGACGAAGGGTTCGCAAAAGAGGCGGGGGCGAAAGGCTTTGTTTCCGTGGCTGCCATGCGGGGCACGACGGAGAGGACTGTTCAGCGGGTTTTGCAGCACTGGACAATCAACTAAGAGTAATCTGTCATTCTGAGCATCCTTGGGGATGCGAAGAATCTATGTTTTGCCTCTCAACAAAGATCCTTCGCTTCGCTCAGGATGACAAAAGAAGAAGGGCAATTTTCATTGAGTGACTTCGAAACCGCCTACCTCAAGTTCCTCCACGACAAACCCCATAACTGGGTGGATAGGTTCTTGTTTTCCATTTTAAAATTTGTTTCCTTTTTCTTTTTGACGGGATGGTGGGTTAAGAAGGCCTCTTACCGGTCGGGCCTACGGGGGCGAAAGAGGCTCACCTGCCCGGTGGTCAGTGTGGGCAATATCACCACCGGCGGCACGGGAAAGACCCCCGTGGTCATTACCCTGGCCAAGTATTTTAGTGACGAGGGCAAAAGGGTCGCCGTATTGAGCCGGGGTTACCGACGCAAAGGGTCGGGACTAATCTGGGTTTCGGATGGTAAAAAAATCCTCGTGAGCTCGGAGATAGGGGGCGACGAGCCGGTTTTGATCGCCCAAAGCGTGCCCGAGGCCGCGGTGCTGGTCTGCAAGGACCGTTACAGGGCGGGCATGGAAGCCCTTCAAAAATTCAAACCCGATCTTTTCATTTTGGACGACGGGTACCAGCGCCGCTACGAGCTTCATCGGGACCTGGATATCCTGGTTGTGGACGGCATCAACCCTTTCAGTACTGGTTGGGTTTTGCCCGCCGGTCTTTTGAGGGAACCCGTGAGCGCCTTAGCGGAAGCCGACGTGATTGTCTTGAACAAGGTTAACCTGGCCCGCAGCCCGGAGGATATCCGGACGGTGTTGGCGCGTCACAACCCCCGCGCTTACATCGTGGAGTCCTGCTACAAGCCCCTGCTTTTGAGGGATTTCCAGACCGGGAAAGAAGTAAAGCCCTCCGCCCTTGACCGCGCTTCGGTGGGGGCCTTTTCAGGCGTCGCCAACCCGCTTTCCTTCATCCGCACCCTAGCCGAAATGAAGGTCTTGATCCGGCACGCTTATACCTTGAAAGACCATTACCCCTATACGAAGGAAAAATTAAAGACTATTTTAGAGGACGCCAAGCTCAGGGGGCTCCAGTACCTGGTCACGACCCAAAAGGACGAAGTCAAACTTCCCCATGACATGGATCTGACCATTCCGGTTTTGGTGCTCGATATCAAGTGGGAAGTCACGGGCGGGAAGAGCCATTGGGAAACGGTTCTTAAGAACATCTCACTAACTTCCACAACGGCATAAAGAAAATTATGAGTTTTAAATTATGAATTGCGGTTAATTTTTGATGGTTTTGCCATCGAAAATTTTCCGTCATTCAAAATTCGAGGGAAGACCATCGCATCAAAAAATCCATCCGAAACTTCTCCGCCCAAAGTTCCTCCGCGTATTTTAATTATGCGTTACTCGTCTCTTGGCGATGTGGCCCTGGCTAATCCCGTTTTGGACGGTCTCAGGGCCGCCTCGCCGGACGCGCAAATTTACTTCGCCACCAAAAAGCAGTATGCCCCCGCAATCCAGCACCACCCGGCCCTGACCAAAGTTATCCCCTTGAACGGAAGCGGGTTCTTTAACTTTTGGGGGCACCTACAGGAAATACGCGCCATCAAACCCACCCTAGCCCTGGACCTGCATGATTCCTGGCGAAGCCACCTGGTGAGCCCGTTCCTGGGGAAAGCGAAGGTTTTGGTTTACGATAAGGAAGCGATACGCCGCCGGTTGTTGGTGAAGAAGATCGCCCGGGAACCCAGTCTCCATACCATCCATAAATACCTCCGGGTCCTGGAGCCCCTGGGGATTAGGCCCCACCTTAAAATTAATTTTGAAGTGCATGTTTCCAAGAAGAACCAATCGTTCATCAGGGAATTCTCCGAGCGCCGGAAAATTTCGCCTACCCAAATGACAATTGGATTGGGCCCGGGCGCTCGTTGGAAAACCAAACAATGGATGCCGGAGCGTTACGCCGAATTGGCTACCCGGCTAGTGGAGGATTACCGCTGTACCTTGCTTTGGTTTGGAAGCCCGGATGAAGCGCCCTTGATCCGAAAAATCCAGAACCGCATGAGGGGAACAGTATTGGAGCGGGGTATATGCCTGGCGGGGGAGTACTCGCTGGAACAATCTATCGCCCTTTTGGGAAGGTGTGAGCTTTTCGTCGGCAACGACTCGGGTCTGACCCACCTAGCCTCAGGAAGGGGATGCCGGGTGGTGGTGATTTACGGGTCTACCACGACTTCCCTGGGGTTCGAACCCTGGGGTCCCCACTCCACCGTGGAAGTGGCGAACCTGCCATGCCGGCCCTGCCATCCCCTGGGGCGGAACTCCTGTCCCCTTGGGCACTTTAAGTGCATGCAAGACCTGACGGTGGATTTGGTCGAGGGAGCCGTTAAAAGGTCAGTTCGCCGGAGCCGGTAAGGGAATATAACGAAAATAATTTTTCGAGGCTAAGCATTTGGTGGCCTTATGAAGTAAACCCTCGCCCCTTGCGGGAGAGGGTAGGGTGAGGGGTGATTATAGTTGCCGAATCCACCCTCATCCTGTCCTTCTCCCGTCAAGGGAGAAGGTATAAACACCTGAAACTCGCTTGTGTTTGGAAAGTTAATAGTTCCTTAGTTAATCTTGAATCTTAGTTTTGTTATAGTCTCTTCAATTAATTCCAGCGGCAGAGGTTCCATGTCTAAACGAACGCAATTCCTTTTTCTTTTCGCCGGAGTTTTTCTTTTTCTTCTTTTTTTCGGCCTCTGCGAATCCAAGTTGTGGGAAGTGGACGAACTCCAGACCTACTTGATCGGCCTCAAATGCTACACCACCCACACCTGGCCCTACTTTGGGCCGGACGTGAACGGCAACGAAAGCTCGTTCCAAAGCCAAATACCAGGCGCGTTGGAGGGGATTCTCTTCTACATTTCCTTCACCCTTTTTCCTATCCCTGAGGGGCCTTTCATCATGATCAACCTGATGACCGCCTTCTCGGCGGCCATCCTGGCCTGGTACATCCAAAAGCGGCTTCCTAAGCTTTCTTTCCCGCTGGTCTATATTTGGATTTGCCTCACCCCTTGGGTTCTTCACAAGAACACCTATGTCATTACCTCTCCCTTCTTTTTCCTGGCCAGCATCCTTTTCTTTGTTGGCTTCATGGAAACTCTGCCCGAGTTTTCAATGAAACTCGTGCCCGCCCGCTGGTGTAACGCCGCGATGGGCTTCTCCCTTTTTTTTATCATGCAATTTCATTTTTCCTACGTGTATTTCCTGCCCCTGTCGGCCTACGCCCTTTTCATCCAAATGAAAAATTCCAGGAAGCCAACCGCCCTCCTTTATTTCATCGCGGGGGCCTTGCCCATGATCGCGTTGATTGTTCCAACCTTCATTAAATATGGCATGACGAGGGCCAACGTGGCTTCCGGTTTTGCCGTTCCTTTTTATTTGTATAACTTCAAGGAATGGCTGACGATCCTAGCCCGTTATCTATCCCTCGTTTGCTTTGAACTCCCAAGGTTTATTGGACACGATACGGCTGAGCGCATGGACTTCCTGAAAAGCCACCCGTGGCTTGCCCTGCCCGGAATGTTGCTTTGGGTCGCCGGTATCGCCCAGGTTTTTGTCCTGCTTTTTTGCTGGTTTAAAAAGCCCCACCTTTTGCCCAAATGGAAATGGCTTCCCAACTTGATTTTTGCTTTGGTGTTGGGGGGGCTGATCTTCAATAACAGTTTGACCCATGTTCAGAGCCTGGTGGGAATCGTCCTGATGGTCGCAGGAAGGGTTTACCTAGCCCGGAAACCTTTGGCCTGGTTTGAAAAGCCAAGCCCCTTGAAAGGATGGAAAGAAATAAAACTATTTATTCTGCTCGTTTTTCTCATGATCTGGGTCAGCTTTTGGTTCACCATTAAGGGGCCCATCTCCCACCTTTACCTGGTGTTTTATCCCTGGTTGATGCTCTATTCTTGTTACTGCTGGAGTTTTTTTGCCGACAGTCCACGCTGGAGGATGAGAACCAAAATTTTCTTGGCCCTCGCCTTTTATTTTCATGTCGGCCATGCCCTAGTCAGGGCGCCGCAGGACGGCATTTGGACCCATCGGGATTCCATCGTGAGGGCCCTGGCAGAGAAGAATTATCACCTGATGGGCGAACGTCGCCCTGGTTCTTTTTACTAAGAAAAAACCAGTTTAGCCACCAAGGTCACCAAGTACACGAAGAACGGCTAAAGGTATAAATGGATAAAAGATGTTGTAAGACCAATCTGATTTCTGCTTTTCTTGGTGTGCTTGGTGACCTTGGTGGTTCAAATTGTTTTTGGTTTTTGTTAGAAGCTCTAATCTAAATAGTGAGAAAAAACATTAAACCGAAAAACCCCACTTCAAACTCAACCGTCCTCCTAGTCGGAAGGCTTTCCGGGCCGAAAAACACCGTTCTTCTTAACATCCTGCGCCAGGTGGCTCCCCGGGTAATCCGGCAGGTATCGCGCGCCCGGTTTGTGGTTGTGGGCGGGCCGGTAACCGAGGAACATCGGAAACTTGAGAAGCAGTTTTCCTACCTGAGCTTTGAGGGACACCAAAAAAAACTGGAGCCTTATTACCGCAAAGCTGCCGTGGTTGTGGGGGCGGGCCGGGTGGCGCTGGAAGCCATGAATCTCAAACGCCCCGTGGTGGCGATTGGGGAGCGCAAATACGTAGGGCCCCTCCTACCGGAAAAAATTGAGGAGGCCAAGGCCACCAATTTCGGGGATTGTTGGGACGAGGAAAGTTTTGATTGGGCACAGATGGTCAGGGACTTAACCAATTTGTTGAAGAGCTCAGACGTCCGGAAAAAAGTCATTCAAACGGGCTATGACCTGGTTCAAAAAGAATACAACATGGCCAGAGTTTTTCCCAAAATGGAGTTTTTGTATGGGCAGGTTCTCCTGGAAAAGAACCTGTCCAGCCTGCATGAACTGCCTGTTTTGATGTATCACCGGGTCAGCCCTACGGCCCCTGCTTCCTCAAAACACAACCTCCAAATATCCCAGGCCGAGATGGAAAGACACCTTTTATTCCTGAGGGACAGGGGTTTTGAGGCCATTGGATTCGAGGACCTCTTGACCCGTAAGATTCCCCGGAAGCCCATCATCCTGACCTTTGATGACGGCTATGAGGACAATTACCGCTATTTGTTCCCGTTGCTCCGTAAACACAAGATGAAGATCGTCATGTTTCTCTTGGGGAACCGGAAACACAAAACCAATTTTTGGGACGCGGCAGACGGGGAAGAACCCGCGGCCCTTTTGAAGCCTGGACAGATTTTGGAAATGGCAAAAAGTGGGCTAGTGGAGTTCGGCGCCCATTCGCTGAACCATTCCAAACTTACGGAATTGGGCTCGAAAGAGATTGAAAGGGAAGTAGTGGGTTCGAAGAAAGCCTTGGAGACTTTCTTGAAGAAGCCTGTTCTTTCCTTCGCCTATCCTTATGGTTTTACGAACGAGAAAATAAAAAAAATCACCCAGGTCGCTGGCTTTACCTTCGGCATCGCCGTCAATACGGGCCCCACCCGTTTCGGCAAAGACCTCTTAGAAATCCGGAGAATCCACATGTTCCCGAACACTTCCCCCTTCAAATATTTCAAGAAAACCAGCGGTTATTACCTGCGTTACCGGGGTTTGTTGGGAAAGTAATTTAAAAAAGGGAAGCTGTTTTTGGATTTGTACACGATGGGGAAGTGGATTGGACAATAATTTTACGACTTTTTTGTCTAAGGAAGTGCCGATCCCGGGATTCCCTGTAACGCTTTGTGGGAAGTGTTACGCTTAAAGGAGCTATCGCGCTAGTTGAAGGGCGAAATTAATTGACCGGTGTTTCACCGAGAGTCGCCGGCGCGCCCCTGACCGATTAAGAAATCCAAGACCTTGCTCAAAACATCGCCCAAGCCGGTCTTTTAAACCCTATCAAGGTTCGGCCCGATAAGACCAATCCCCTGGCCGAAGGGGTTCAACTTCACCCGTCAAATCCCCGGCTGCGGGCGGACGGCAAGCCATGGGAGGTGGGGGACTTCAATTTCATGATCCTGGCCGGGGAAAACCGGTACCGGGCCTTTGATTACCTCAAAAGGGAGACAGTACCGGGCTTTATCCTGAACCCAACGGCCAAAGAGGCGGTCAAGATCACCCATTTGGACAATGAAGTTAGGGATAGGGGATGGTGGGCGGCTTACCAGAGCATCGAGCAATACATCCAGGCCGACCCGAACCTGACCCAAAGGCAGGTCGCCATCGAGTTGAAGATGGACCTGGAAAAGGTAAACCGGGCAATCCGGCTTTTACCCCTTTTAAACGCCGAAGCCAGGGGGTTAATTGTTCGTAATACGAACAATTCAAATAAGGAAATTCGGGGTATTTCAGAGATCGCAGCCTCCCGGTTAGCCCTTTTGGGTCCCGGATCAGCCCTCAAGCCGGGGGTGAAGGCGGCTGGGGCCGAAACCCAAAAGCTATGGCCCTACCCCCCTATTCCCCCTGAAACCCAGGACCTCGTACGACGGGCCTTGGAAGTAGCTATCGACCAGGAATTGACCGAAGCAGGGGTAAAAGGTTTGGTTGGCTGGGTCCAAGACGGCCATAAGCCCGAGGACTATGGTTCTGGGAGCCAAGGGGCGGATAAGCCGGCCCCTAAAAAGGAAAAATACAAGCGCGAATATAAGCAAGTTCCCGTCAATAGAATCCGTGTAAATCAAATTTGGACCTTTGACCCTATTCAACCGGACGAAATTGAGCGGAAGGCCCTATCCATGAAAATAACCGGGTTTGTTAAAGAAATCATGGTCCGCACTCTTTTGGATGAGGAACGGACGGCTGACCCAGACCATGATTTTGAGATATTTGATGGTGTGGAGACATTTGAAGCGGCGAAAAGATTAGCCATGCCATTGCTACAAGCCATTGTTTTTTTCGACTTGGATGAATGGGAAGCCATTGGGCTCCTCAACATAATAAGCCGGGTTACTCGATGCAGTACTTGGATTGATATTTATGAAGGCATAGAAAAACTTTTAAAAATTAATCCAAAAGACACCGTGGCCGAAGCGGCCCTGAAGTTTGAAGAAGATCCGGCCCTGGCAAATAAAATCTTTCCGGTCATGGCCCTTTTCAATAAATCCACGAGAAAAGCGATCGCTCAAAGTATCTACAAGTGCCATGAAGGGAGAACGGATAATGGCGGCTATCGGTTTGTTCAGGAATTATCCATACCCCTGATTCGCCTGGGAAAAATCTCAAAAGATTTAGTGGAAACCCAAAAAACCGTTGAGGAAGTGGTCAACGTTGCCATTGAAAACGAAATGGGAGAAGAGGATATCGAAGAGCTGGTGGATTGGGTGCTGCAAGGCAACGCCGCTAGTGATTTTTATATAAAAGAGGCCTGATTGCTGGAGCTCCGGGGCGGTTTATTGGGATAATGAAAACCTAAATTCGATTTTTTAGTTTAAGATTAAACACCGGATGATTTAATTAACCTAACGAAAAAAGTTAAGGGGCGCTCAATGGAACCCGATATTGAAGCCGAATACCAAGGAGCTACACTAAAAATTTCACTTCAAAGATTCTTTGGACTTTTTAGTTTTAATAAAACTCTTTCCATAGTTCCTCTTAACCGAGAAATGAGGTATTGCAATGCTGGGGTTACTAATGACCCGGAAAAGAAATTAACTCAATTGCACGGTGAGTTTATTGTCACAAATACTGACAAAAAACTACGACCAGTGGCTGTGGTAAAAGGGGAAATTTTAAAACCTTATTGTGAATTTAAAATCTTAACTTGGCCACCCGGCGGAACGAAGGTTGATATTAATCCAAGTATTCCGCCAGGGCATCGGAGAGAGATTGCTTTTGATGCTTTTTTTGAACCGCGAATCGAAGGAAATGGTAAATCGATAAAGCTTAAAATTATTTTGGTTGATCAGTATGGAAATAAATTTAAACATAAGTGTAAGTTTCAATTTCTTGACTCCGGCCTGAAATAAAAGGGGACCCACTATGGATAGGTGGAATCAGGGTAACTCTCTTAAGGGTTTACCCTTGAATTTACCCTTCCTTTTTTGTTTACTTTGACCATGTCCGATACCCTTGCCACTTTAAATTCCCCTGCCGCTTATTCTTCGATAGCCGACAAGCTGGAAAAAGGCCTTATCGTCCAATTTCCCCGCTGTCCCTTTCCCATGCCAGACGAAGCCGACCAGGAATTCCTGCGAACGGAAATGCCCCGCCATTTGAGCCGCAAGAACATCAGCTACCACCCTGAAACAGGGGCGGTGCATGGGCTGAAAGGCGACCGGGCCATGACCGAGAGGGTGACCAGTATCTTGAAAAACCATAGTGCCCAGGTGCAGGAGTTCTTCAAGGCCAACGCCCCGACCTTGACCCAAAATTGGCAGGTGGCCACCTGCAGTTTCCGCCCTATGGAAGAAGCGGGACGCAATCTCTCGGCCCACGCTAGTAACGAGCTGATCCACGTCGACGCCGGGGCTTATGGGGCCACCCATGGCGACCGGGTGCTCCGCTTTTTCGTGAACATCAACCCCAACCAGGACCGGGTTTGGATTTCCAAGGGGGCCTTTCCCAAGCTCCTGGCCACCCATGGAGTCGCCGCAGGGCTTACGCCGGGGGGAATGGGAAGCCGGATCGAGGAAAGCCCGGTGGGGCGTTTTTACTCGGCAGGCTTGAGGGGTCTTTCCCATTTTGGCCTGCCCTTAAGCCAGGTTTTGGATACTTCGCCCTATGACCGGGCCATGAGGCGCTTCCACAATTACATGAAGGACACCCCTGAATTCCAAAATTCCCCCGAGGGCTTGGAACGTTTTTCCTTTGCGCCTTTCTCGGCCTGGTCGGTTTTTACCGACATGGTGAGCCACGCCTGTATAGCAGGGCGTTTTGCCCTGGTATCCACCTTCGTCGTGCCCATGGCTAATTGCCGCCGCAAGGAATTGGTGCCCTTTAACATCCTCAAGGGTTCCGCCGGTCATTGAATCCCCTTTCGCCCGATTCCCGAATCCTTTTTATCCGAGCCAGCGCGGTCGGGGACGTTCTTAACACTCTGCCCGCAGTTGAAGCTATTCGCGCGGCTTACCCCAAAGCCTTTATCGCTTTCCTGGTGGACGAACGCTCGGTGGATATGGTCAAGGGACATCCCGCCATCGACAAGATTCATTTTTTCCCCCGCAAGCGTTGGCTTTCGATGGTCAAGAAACTTTCCCAATGGGGTTCGTTGTCGAAAGAAGTTAAAAGCTTTGCTTCCGAAATCAGACGTGAGCGTTATGACGTCTCCGTGGACCTGCAACGCACCCTTAAGGGAGGGGTCCTGGGACTTTTGGCGGGAGCCAAGTTGAGGGTGGGCCTGGCACCTCCTTTCACCATGGAAGGCAACCAGTTCTTCAATCATCTCAAGGTCAAGCCCCCACCTGAAGCCATTCATTTCGCCGAACATTTCCTGGAATTGGTCCGTCCCTTGGGTGCGAAAATGGATGCGCCCAAGTTTCGCCTTCCCGAATCTCCGGAGAGCGTCCGGGCGGTCGAAAATTTCTTGAAGGAAAAAAATCTTTCCCGTTACGCCGTGCTTCATCCTGGTACCAGCGCCTACGGGAAGTTGAAACGCTGGCCGCCCGAGAGATTCGCCGAGCTGGCGAAACGGTTGGGTAAAGAACTGGACTTAAAATGCGTGATCGCCTGGGGCCCAGGTGAAGGCCCATTGGCCGAAAAGATAGTTGGAGAGAGTGGCGGCCAAGCGGTTTTATCCTTTGAGACCCGTTCCCTCTTGGAACTGGCCGAGCTCATCCATCGAGCGAAGCTATTCGTGGGCTGTGATTCGGGACCGATGCACCTATCGGGAGTGGTAGGCACACCCTGCGTGGCTCTCTTCGGACCGAAAGACCCGGCTATTTACGGCGTTTACCGCCATCCCCGTTATCGCGTAGTACAGCCTCCCGGCGGCATGGGCCCGACGGAGGGCATTAAGGTGGAGAGTGTTTTTGACGCTGTGGCTTCAGTTCTTAAAGAAGCCGGACAGGAGCCATGACGTGGTTCGTGTTTTAGGAGGCGAAAGACACAAGAAACATTTGCCACAGATGAAGGGGATAAATGGGATTCAGCATAAAGAATCAACAGAAATCAAATCTTTAACCTTTATCTTTTTATCCATCCATGTTCATCCCATTCATCTGTGGCTAAAATAGCTTTCTGATGTTTTGAATCGAAGATCGAAAGGCGATTTTTTAAAAATGAAGAATAAATCATCGCCGCGTTTCAGCAATATTTTAATCCGGGTCCCCAATTGGCTAGGGGACACCATGATGTCCACTCCTACGGTGACCACGGTTCGCCGTCTTTTTCCCAAGGCCAAACTCACCATTTTGGGTAAAGCTGTTTTCACCGACTTTTGGAAGAGTTTTCCCGGCGTTAATCAATTCATCCCTTATGAAAAAGGCCTAGGAGGTTTCGCCCGCAATATTTCACGGCTTAAGGCGGAAAAATTCGACGCGGCCTTGATCCTTC
Organism: candidate division FCPU426 bacterium; assembly: GCA_003152075.1. Taxonomy (GTDB): domain Bacteria; phylum Oederibacteriota; class Muellerivitia; order Muellerivitales; family Muellerivitaceae; genus PALSA-1180. The sequence continues at coordinate 16,581 of PLZG01000096.1, read as the reverse complement.
CCACTTCCTTTTCCTCCGCCTTTGCCGCTTTCGCGGCGGAGATCCCCACGCGGATCGGCTGGAGTGGGGAAGGGCGGGACCTTTTCCTCACAAATAGGGTTTCACGCACTCACCCCCGTGAAAAACATTTGGTCCTGGAATATTTGGAATTGGCCCGAAAGGGTTTTGAGGTCTCAACACTTCCGGACAAGAAGGTTAAGCTGCAATGCGCAGTGACCAGCGACGCCCAAAGGGGGCTTAAGAGGGTGTGGGAGGACACGGGAGTTCATGGAAAAACCTTCATCGCCCTGGGGCCCGGGGCCACTTACGGAGAGGCCAAACGCTGGCCCTTGCCTTATTGGCAGGCACTGATCAAAAAGTTGCTTGCCGAAAGGAGAGAGTCTCTTCTGATCCTGGGTGGAATGGAGGAGGAAGCTTATTTGAAGCCTCTGGTGGAGGGTTTGTCGGCGAAGGACTCTAAACGTTTGCATCTCTTGGCGGGCCGGACCAATCCGATGATTCTGGCGGCCATGCTTTCCCGTTGTAAAATATTAGTGACCAATGACACCGGCCCCATGCACGTGGCCGCGGCCGTGGGAACCCCGGTGGTGGCCCTGTTCGGTTCCACCTCCCCCACTTGGACCCGGCCCTTCGGCGCGGGGCATGAGGTGATCTACCATCAAGTGGAATGCAGTCCCTGTTTCCAGAGGACCTGTCCCATCGGCTATATCTGCCTCAATAAAATTTCGGTTGGGGAAGTCTATCAAGCTGTCCAACGCCAATTGAAAAAGCCACATAAAGTTCAACCGGAAAAAGTACCAACGGCAATATAGCCACAGATAAATGGGATTAACACGGATGACTACGTCAAATTTAAAAAATTTTTCCCAATTTTTATCAGTATTCATCCCATTCATCTGTGGCTAAATTGGTTGTGAGGAGTTTTGATTGAAACGAATTTTAGCTGTCAAGCTCAGGCCCCTGGGGGATTCCATCCTGGCGGGAACCTGTTTTGAGGCCCTTCGGGAAGCGTTCCCTAAGGCCTGGATAACGGCGCTGGTTCAGCCTCCTGTCCATGAGCTTTATAAAGTCTCTGGGTGGGCGAACGAAGTTTTCGCCTATCACCGCCGGGCCATCGACCGTCAGCCCTTTTTCACCCGGCTTTGGAAAAACTACCGATTTGTGAATTCCCTCAAGAAGAGGCATTTCGACCTAGCAGTGGACCTTTCAGCGGCCCATCGGAGCGCCCAATTGATCGATTGGAGCAAGCCTGGATACAAGATCGGCCTGGGGCTTCCGCCTGTGAAGCGGTTCTACGATCTGAGTGCCAAAGGGGATGATGAACTTTCGGTTTCCGCCACGGAGTTGGACCGCCGGGTCTTGAACCTCATCGGCCTGGAACCCAAGCCCCATGACCGGGAAGGCGGCTACTGGCACGTGCCAAGTGAGGCTCTTCAATACGCGGATACCTTTTGGCGGGCGAGCCGGTTCGGTAAGAACGACGTGGTCATCGCGGTCAATCCTTTCGCCAGCAGTGAAAGCAAGGAATGGTACCCGGCCAAATGGGCCGCCGTGATCAAGGAATTGTTGGGTAACGGGCTTAAGCTTTTTTTCACCTGCGCTCCTTTAGAGAGAGTTGGGTTAGCGAAGATCGAAAAGGAACTTGGACGAACCCTGCCCATTTACTCCGGCCGAAGCCTGATTTCCTTGATGGGGCTTTATCGCAAAGCGACCGCGGTTTTAACTGTGGATTCGGGCCCGCGGCACCTGGCCGCGGCGTTAGGGACGCCTACCCTTACGGTTTGGGGACCGGAACCCCTCAACCGTTGGCACCCTTACACCCTTGAGAAACACCCCGTCGTCCTGAAGGAAGTGCCCTGCCGGCCCTGCGGGCTCATGGTATGCGTCGAGAAAAAACACGAGTGCATGATGGCCATCCAGCCGGAAGACGTTCTTAAGGCCTTGAAGAAACTTTTAAAAAGCCGGGTGGCGGTTTAAATGGCTTCCCTCCAAAAAATTCTTATCCTCCGGCCACGTTTTTTGGGAGATCTGATCCTTGCCACCGGTTTAGTGGAAGTGATTCATCAAAATAATCCCCAAGCAGAGGTCTGGTTCCTAACCGAAAGCGGTTACGCCGAAGCCTTGGAACACCATCCAGGAATTGCCGGGGTCATTACCCTTGATGCCCAGCGCAAAAACAATCCCTTCTATCTTTTAGGTTTTTATCGGGAGCTTCGCAAAAAGAAGTTTGAGGGGGTTCTCGACTTGTTTGGAAATCCACGTACCGCCCAAATATCATTTCTGAGTGGTGCCCCGGTCCGGGTGGGTTTTGGGGGAAGGGGAAGGTCCTGGGCCTATAGTCTCCTCGCGAAACCCTCTAGCGATCCTCTGCCTTCGGGACGGCGCCCGGTAACGGAAGCTTATTTAGATCAACTAAGGGCTCTGGGCCTATCCATCAAGAAACCCTATAAAACCTCCCTTGTTGTTTCGGAAGATGAGAAGAGCCACGTTAAAAAATTATTCGAAAGGGCTGGGGTGAAGACTGGGCAAAAGGTGGCGGTTCTTTCGCCGGGGGCATCTTGGCCTGCCAAGCGGTGGTTTTTAGAACGGTTTTTAGAAATGGGATTTAGGCTCAAGAAGGAAGGATTCCGGCCCCTTTTCATCTTCGGGCCTAAGGAAACGGATTTGGTCAAGGATGTTGAGGGGCAGATGGATAAGGACTGGATGCTTATCAACCAACCCAATATCCGGGGACTGATGGCCTTCATCGAAGCGGCGGATGTGCTTGTGGCCAACGACTCAGGCCCCATGCATGTGGGCCCAGCGGTGGGGACGCCAACTCTTGGAATTTTCGGGCCCGGTGAGCCGGAAATCTGGTTCCCCTACGCCAACGGCCACCAAGCCGCTTACGCGGAAGTCGGATGCAGTCACTGTGGTTTGGACCAATGCCCCTTGATGGCCTGCATGGATCACCTGTCCGCCCAAGAATTGACCCGCCGGGCGGTGAAAATGGCCAAAAATCATTAAAGCGCTTTAATTAATTTCCCCCCTCTGCTCACAAAAAAATAATTTTTTCCCTATAATGACGCCTCGTTCATTTCCCCCAAGGAGCGTGTCCCGTGTTCGGCAAAGGAAAAATCTGGTTCGATGGAAAAATGGTGGATTGGAAAAAAGCCAATATTCACATTTTGTCCCACGTGGTTCATTACGCCTCCTGCGTTTTCGAGGGCGTGCGCTGCTACAACACTAAGCAAGGCCCTGCCATCTTCCGGCTGGACGCCCATATCGACCGGCTTTTTGACTCGGCAAAGATTTACCGGATGGAAATTCCCTATACCAAGAAGCAATTCCGTGACGCCGTCGTCAAGGTTGTGAATGTCAACAAGCTGAATGCCTGCTATATCCGGCCTTTCGTTTTTCGCGGGTATGGCGCTATGGGTTTATATCCCATGAAAAATCCTCTCCAATGCGCCATCGCGGCTTGGGCCTGGGGATCCTATTTGGGCGAAACAGCCCTGGAGAAAGGCATCTCGGTGCGCATTTCCTCTTGGCAGCGGCAAGCTCCCAATACTTTCCCCGCCCTGGCTAAGGCGGCGGGTAATTACTTGAATTCCCAGCTCATTAAAATGGAAGCGATCCAGGATGGGTTTGACGAGGGTATCGCCCTGGACCATTACGGTTATGTCTCCGAGGGATCAGGTGAGAACGTATTCATCGTGAAGAACGGGGTCATCTTTACTCCGCCCACCAGCTCGGCCATCTTGGCCGGGATTACACGCCATTCGATGTTTGTTCTCGCACGGGACATGGGGATCGAAATCCGCCAGCAAGTCCTGCCCCGCGAAGGGCTCTATATCGCGGATGAGGTTTTCCTGACCGGAACGGCAGCCGAATTGACCCCTGTGTCGAGAATCGACAACATCCAGATTGGCGACGGAAAAAGAGGGCCGGTCACGGAAAAAATCCAGAAGGCTTTCTTCGATATCCTGAAAGGGAACACGCCCGATCGCTTTGATTGGCTGACACCGGTTAAATAAATCAATTTTGAATTTTGAATTCTAAATTTTGAATTTCGGAAAGTTTTAATCCGTTGGTTAAAACTTTTGAGGATTTTATATTTTGAAAAAGGTCTTCCCGGCTCTTCCTGAAAGAATACTTCTCATACGTTTGAAAGGCATCGGGGACGTCATTTTGTCCACTCCCCTTGTGCGGGCCTTGAGGAAAAAATTTCCCCAAGCTGAAATCCATTTTCTCATCCGCGCCTTTTGCGCACCCATCCTCATCCATAACCCTTACCTGAATAAGCTTTTAATCCATCCCGAGAAAAGCGCGTCTTTGGGCGAAAAGTTCACATTCGTGAAAAGCCTCCGGGATGCGGGATATGACTGGGTCTTAGACCTTGCGGCGGAGCCGCGTTCCGCTTGGTTGACGTTGGCCACGGGCGCCCCCTTGCGGGCCGGGTACTCTTTCCGGATCCGAAAATGGGCTTTCAACAAACGGATTCCCAAAAATAAAATTCGAAAATACCAGGGCGAGATTAACCTGGATATCATCCGTGCCTTGGGCGTTTCGGACGATGGGAACCAAACCGAGATTTATTTGACCCCTGAGGAAATGGAATGGGGAAGCAGGGCGTTTGATCAACCGGAATTTAAGGATTTGAAAAAGAAGATTGGGTTGAATCCTACTGGAATGTGGTCCTCCAAGCGCTGGCCCGCTGATTATTGGCGGAGACTGGCGAGCCTCATTTACGAGAAATGGGGATTCAAGGCCATCTTGATGGGCGGACCGGGAGACAAGGAACTCCTGGAGGAAATCCGTTGGGGAATTGAGGGAAAGGTCCTAGTCAAGCCGGGTAGCAACCTGTTGGAATCGGCGGGGTTCATTTCCAAGTTGGATATTGTAATTGGGAACGACGGGACGCCCCAGCACATCGCCCAGGCTTTTGGGACCAAGAGCCTCACCCTATGCGGGCCCCATTGGGGAATCGGGTGGACTAGGCCTAACGATATTCGCCACCGTTATTTACAGCATTTCCTGGATTGCGGGCCTTGCGATTTTAATGTTTGTCCCTTTCCGCGACAGGAGGGGATGGCCGCCCACGTTCATAAGGAATGTTTGGTGAAAATCATGCCCCAGGAAGTCATGGGGGTTGCCGGTCAAATGCTACAGGTTAATCCCACCTAATTTTTTTAGTCCCGCCATCCAGATCAAGATCGCAAAAGACAGCAAACTAATAAACAATCCAAAACGAAAGCTGGCCGGTTCATACGAGAGCCATACCGAGAAGGTTCTTTTAGGATCCGCATGAATGGGAACGCATTGAAAGATACCATCAGCAAGATAAATGGGAGAGGGGGTGCAATTTATCCATGCGCGCCAGCCCGGTGTTGCATTTTGTGTAATTACCAGGTAGCTATCCGAATGGCCCTCAAACGGATAAATGAGGGCACCCCTTCGTTGGGGACCATACCAATCTTTTTCAAAACGCTTGGGCGCGAGGGACACTGGGGTTGGATCAAGAAAAAGATTCTCCAGTGGTTTGGCGGAGCCGTTGGCGAAAGCCGCGAAGGCGTCCTTGCGAGCGGCAGTTTGGGGAATGCCGTTAAAGAAAAAATAGGGACCGACAGAGTTAGGATTTTCCCATAAAGTCCAGGAATCATCCGTTGAGATTTTTTTGAATCGATCAGGCATGGTAGATTCGGGAAGATATAAAAGATCAATATTCAATAAATCGATAAGAGTCCCGCTTGAATAGGGAAATCCATATTGGAAATAAAGTCCGGCATCGTATGCCCCCCAAGTAGGTTGGGTAGAGCCATAAAAAGTCGCTACAGGGAAACTGTCATATAAGTTTGAATTAGGGATGAAATGCTTGAAATGAGGCTTTTTTTGAGGATCGGGGAGGGGAGTATAGAGGGCCGAATGTTCTACGGCGCTGGGAAGAATCAGAACATGGCCATGTCTCAATAAATGATCGTGCATTTTGATGGAGTCTTCCAAATATTCCGGATCATTGATGGTGAGGTTTCGTTCAAAGGGATGGTTCCAAACTGGAATCAGCAAATTCAATAAAATAGACGCAAACACTGCCCACTTCCATTTCCCGGGCTTGGGAAAAAGATCCTGGAGTAATAACCCTAGCGTTAATAATTCGAAAACATTTATTAAAACCCAGCTTTTTGCTGGCTCCAAGAATCCAGGAATGGGGATATGAACGGAATCCAAAGCCGTGAGAGGGTACCCCAGCGCCCACAAGACAAGAAATAGGAAGCCGATAAGGAAGAAACGGGAAAGAGAGGTCAATTTTTTGAACCGGAAAAAGCCGAGCGCTAAGATGATGAGGGGAATGATGCCGGATGAAAAATTAAAATAAAAGAAGGTTGGCGAGAGGACATAATCGGGTGTGCCGCCTTTCCAAAGCGCATTAAAGTCGAAAAAAGTTTTCAGGTTTTCCGATGGCAGGTAAAAGTAGGGGTTGTCATGGACGGCCGGGAGGCGGACGCAGTTGAGAAAAAAATATTCCACGGAAGGAATCCACTGCGCGGCGGATAATAAAAGCCCGATTCCCAAGGGCAAGGCGAGATGGATTAAGGGGCGCCATCCTTTTAAAAAAACACCATAAGCGAAACATCCAATTAAGGTATAGAGAATGATTTGGGGATAGCCGGCGAATATTTGGAGGACCAGGAAAAGAGCGAACAGCAGGCCTCCATAGAATTCATGGTTAAGCCTGGCGCGTGTGGCCAGAAGAAGCCAGGGCATCCAAGCCATGGTGTCCATTGAGGAGTTGCTTCCCAAGTGGTTATAGGCACAGCCGTTCATCAGGGCGATGGCGGCGATCATGAAAGACCAAAAGGATTTGACATTTGATTTTCTTAGAAAAACATAAATTCCAACCGAAAAGATCAGCAGATGAAGTAGGCCCGAATAGTTCCAAGCCGAAAGCCCAAACCACTTGAAAAGGAACGTTCCTGGATAAAAAGTTTCCGTCTGCCAGGTGGCTAGCCAGGGAATTCCAAAAGCCGAAAGAGGGTTCCAAAGGGGGAGATAGCCTTTTTGAAGCGTGGTAAAAACCGACCAGCGAATAGGCAAGTTCCAGGTGTCGTTCTCCGGGCAAGCGGTATGCAGGTCAGGGTGAAGCAGCAACCTGCCATAGGCGATGAAAAGGAGTGCCACCCAACCCAAGATTAAGATTCCGGTGGAAGGGGTTTCGCTTGAATGGGTGAAATTATTTTTCATTCGTCCCATCTTACCTATTGGCTGCCTTTTTTTTCTAAAATGGAATTTAGTGATTGAAAACTTTTCTGGGACGAGTATTTTTAAGGGTAGCAATCAGAATTGGACAATTTTGGAGTTAGAAATTTGTTTTAGTTTTACGTTCAAACAGGTAAAATCTGACAATTGAACTGCAAATTTAAGCTAATCGAATGAATTTATCCAGTTTAAATGCCCAGAACTAAGGGTTTTTATGTGGTTAGTTGGCAGGGAAAATGCACTTTAACGTTAACTGAAAGCGGTATCTTTTAACCCGATTTTGGCCGGAATTATTAATGATAAGAAAAGTGATCAAAATTTCTTTCTCCAAAAACCTTTTCACTGGGCTAATTCTTTTTGCCTTGGGTGTTTTTCTTTTACCGTTATCGGTCTATGCCCAAAGTCCAACCGTCCAGATCATTGGACAATCCACCACAAGCCCACTGCCTGGAACCACGATGTATGTCACGGTAACCGTTTGCGATGCTTTTACCTTCAACAGCCCAGGTGATACCCGGCCCAGAGTTATGGCCGCCATCATTTCGGGTTCGGGGAAGACGGCTTTAAACGCGAGTTGTGCAACTGCGGGACAATACCTAGTCGTTGACAATAATATCCCCGGTAATATCGCTTCGGGCCCAGGAATGTACGACCAAACGGCTGGCGCCACAGGTGTTAATAGCGCGCCGGTTTATCCCCCCATCAATGTTGTGATGAACGCGCCTTGCGCTTCTAACGCCGTCACCGCTGTTTGGCCGATCTATATTGATGGAAATTTTTTGGCCGCTGGAAATTATAGTTTGGTGGCTGTGGCGACCGAAGATTTCATGACTTGCGGGACCGCCCCCTTTTCCCACGATCAATTTAATTTCACCGTTCCTTTTCCTCCCCCAGCTATCAGCCTCGTTAAAATCGCGGATGGGAGCTCAGCCAGCGCCAATGACCTTGTTCTTTTTAGGATCGATTATAATTACGTGAACCAAACTGGTCCCGTTACCATTACGGACGTCATTCCAGCGAATGTCACTTTGATCACTCCGACCAGCGGTGCCATCAGTCCGGGTGGATCCACTACCGGAACCACATCGGGTAATACCATCACCTGGGTGGTCAATCCCGTATCCCAACAGCCCGCTTCGGGAGAGGTTTGGTTCCTGACCCGTGTAAATGGAGGTGCCACAGCGGGCACTCTCATCACCAACACGGCCACCGCTTCCTCCGCCTCAACGGCTCCCGCCACTTCGAACACCGCCCAGGTCAATGTTGGCGGGGGAGGATTCAGTCTGGTTAAAAGCGTTCTGTCCTCATCGACCTTGAACAACGGCGATACGGTGACCTATGCCTTGAATTACCAAATCAGCGGGGAAAGCTTGCAGGTTTTTGATTCCTACGACAACATCGCTTCAAGCACCGGAGCCGTCCTCGGTTGCGGCGACGGGTGGGGATTTGATGGAACAAATTATTGTTACGCCAATACCGGAGGCCAAGGAGGGTTTACGGTCCTGACTGACGTGAATGGAAACCATTACATTCAGGCTTGCGCTTCCAGTACTTGCGCTTCCAGTACAACCATTAATAATTTCCCAACCATGCTTCGAAGCGGCCCGCCTGTGAACCTTTGCAGTGATTTTATGGTGGAGGGAGACATGGAAATTCCACCAACTGATAACGCGGCTGCCGACGCCCATTTGGTTATCGCGATGAATACGGCCCCAGGCGGCGTGAACGATGCTTACATGCTTGGAATGTCGCTCGATACGGCGCCCGCTGGGGGAAACTTTTTCATCCAAAAGAACAATACCAGCGGTGGAACGGTGACATGGCCCGCCTCAGTTAGTAACGCGACCGCAGGCACCACGATCACGGCCGGGGTATGGTATACAGCCAAGGTTTTAGTGACCTACACGGCGGGAACCGGACTCACTTTTCAAGCCAAGATTTGGCCAAGGGGAGCGGCGGAACCTGCGGCTTGGAGTCTCACTTTCAACGACATTCCCGCGAACCAATTGCCCTGCGTTCCAAGGAGCGCTGGAACTTACCAAATAGGCTGGCAAGCGGATGGAACGGGACCCACTGATAATTACGCCAATTTGAAGCTTTATACACCTGATCCGGTCGTGAACCCGCGCGTATGGGACACTCTTCCCGTCGGCGAGACCTATGTTACTTCCAGCCCTGCTTTCACCACTAAAACCGGGAATTACCTGGAATGGAACCTGGGTGGAGCCCATCCGGTGACAACTTACAATTTGACCGGAGCGGTCACCGTGTCAGCCTCGGTTATTTGCGGATCTCCTGTAAATGTTTCCGCCATTATGGGCGACGGGCCAGCCTCCATGGTGCAATCCAATTCGGTGACAATTACGGTTAGTGGATGCGCCACCAACACCCCGACTAATACGGCTACCAATACACCAACACCTACTCCCACGAACACGCCCACCAATACACCCACCAAGACCCCAACAAATACTCCTACCAACACCCCTACGATTACACCCACCAACACTCCCACGCGAACTCCAACCAATACGCTGACCAATACACCCACGAATACTCCTACCAACACCCCCACGATTACGCCCACCCGCACGCCGACAAATACCCCTACTAATACTCCAACCCCTACTCCCACCAATACCCCTATCAATACACCCACCAACACACCTACTAATACTCCAACCAACACACCTACTCCGGTTATCACCAACACAGCAACCAACACGCCAACCATCACTCCGACCAACACGCCAACCAATACGCCGACGAATAGCCCAACGAATACGGTGACTAACACCTTTACCAATACGGCAACCATCACCCCAACGAAAACCCCGACCAATACCGCCACCATTACCCCCACTAACACCCCGACTAACACGCCTACGAATACCAATCAAGTTACGCCCACTAACACCCCAACCAACACGCCCACGAATACCTTTACCAACACCGCCACAATCACACCCACCAACACTCCCACGAAAACCCCAACCGTAACTCCGACGAAAACTCCCACCAACACGCCTACTAACACGCCTACGATTACACCCACGAATAGTCCCACCAACACCCCAACCATTACGCCAACCAACAGCCCCACGAGCACGCCTACGGTTACTAACACGCCCTACGTGGCGGTTCTTATCAACAAAAGCGCCTCCGACACCCAACCGAAATCCGGGGAAGTATTGACATACACCATCGGGATCAACGTGCCTGGTAACGGAGCTACCGGTGTCACCATCATCGATACGGTGCCCGCGAATTTAACTTTTGTCGGGGTTCAAGCGCCCATCAACCCGCCGGGCGGAAACGTTTCCGTTATTACCCTGCCAACCCCGGCGCCAACATCGGGAACAGGGACCTTGCTGGTTTGGACATTCCCCTCAATGCCAACCGGCAATTACAACTTTACGTATACGGCCAGCGTGAACAATTTACTCCCCGCAAGCACGGTTATCCTAAACGAGGCCGACCTCACGTATTTTGAAAGTTCCTTGGTTCAACCGGCTCAGGCTTCGGTGACTGTCCAAGGGGATTACACGGTGAGAATCAACGTTTATAACGAGGCGGGCGAGGTGGTAAAGGTCATCCTCATGCAACATTTCACGACCCCGGTTCGAAATGTCAGCTTGCAGAGCAGCAATACCCTCGTCTCCATTCACGACAAGATCAATATTGTTTACCAAGGAATGGTGATTGGGATTTGGGACGGGACGAATAACCTTGGGGATTACGTTACCAATGGAAAATATTATATCAAGATTGATAATATCGACTCCTACGGTTCCATCGACTCGGTTTCCATGTTGGCGATGGTGGCCAGGCACTTGGCCCATGTCCAGGTCAGCATTTATAACCAGGCCGGGGAAGTGGTCCGCCACCTCGCGGCCACGGTTGATGACGCCGTGACCTTGACCAATGGAGTTACGATCAGTTCAAGCACGATAAATCCCAGCTACCAAGGAGGGGTAAATTCCAGTACCAACATCACCCTGGGGGATGGAACCATCATCAATTGGGATGGACGGAGCGACACGGGTCAAATTGTTTCCAATGGGCAGTATTTTATCGAAGTGAGGACTAACGATGGAATGGGTAGTGACGCCACAGTAACCAGGGAAGTTACCGTTATTCACACCGCCTTAACGATAGGGGATGGGCAAGTGCTGGTTTACCCGAACCCCTTGAGCGAGCGGGTGGATGGAAAACAGTTTACCTTCGCGACCAGCGGAAATCCGCCAGTCACTTTGAACGTAAAAATCTATACCCTTGCCGGAGAATTAGTGGATACCGCAGTGAGTCAAACCGACGCGAGCCAATTGGTCTGGGATTTTTCAGGAAGAGTCATCGCCAGTGGGCTCTACCTGGCGGTCGTGGAAACCACGGACGCGATGGGCGGGATGCAGAGGCAAGTCAAAAAGCTGGCCATCTTCCACTAAAAGCAACCATCAGTCCTTCGTCGTTCGCTTCGCTAATAAAAATAAAGCATTATTTAAACCGGGGTTGTAGTTGGCCTTCGGCTAACCATGGTTGCCCAGGTTTGGGGCAACCGCTTCAAGCCTGTCATTAACACCCGCCTAGCCCCATTTCACCATAAAACTGATAAAGAAATGCGGGATATCGTCGGGCATTCCCCTCAATGACAACAATAAATTATTTTAGGAGTTGAACTCGCCGCCAGCGATTTCAGGTTCCATACCCATGTCCCTGATCATTTGGTGGTCGGCGCTTTCCCCTTGCCCCGGCGTGGTCAAGTAGCCATTGGTGAAAATGGAATTCGCCACGTAAAGGACGAGGGGTTGAAGGGAACGGAAAGTTACCTCGCGGCCTCCCGCCGAACGGACATCCACGTCCGGATGGACAAACCGGAATAGCGATAAAACCCGAAGGGCGTAATAGGGTTCCACGTTTTTCAAATGGGCGAAAGGTGTTCCCGGCCGGGGGTCCAAAAAATTCACCGGAACGGAAGTGGCCCCTACCTCGCGCAAGGCATAACAAAGATCAATTACATCGTCCATCTCCTCGCCCATGCCGATAATCCCGCCTGAGCAAATTTCCATCCCCGCTTCCTTCGCGTACCGGGTGGTTTGAACACGGTCCTCATAGCTGTGGGTGGTGACTATTTTTTTATAAATTCTTTTCGAGGTTTCCAAATTGTGGTTGAAACGATCCACGCCAGCATCCGCCAGGCGTTTGGCTTTTTCCTCGTTTAAAATTCCAAGGGAGGTGCAGACTTTAACCCCCACTTCCGCCTTGATGCGCCGGGTAGCCTCGCAAATCACGTCCAAGTCTCGGTTGCTGGGCCCGCGGGTGGCGGTCACCATGCAGTATTTCCACGCGCCGGCCGCTTTGGCCTTTCGGGCGCCTTCCACCAGCTCCTCTACTTCCATCATGGGATATTGGGCGGAAGGGGTTTGATATTTTGAGGATTGGGAGCAAAAACCGCAATCCTCGGGACAGGTCCCTGATTTCGCGTTTTGAAGGACATGAATGCGGACTTTGTTTCCGTGAAAATGGCGTCGAACCCGGTAGGCCGCGTGCACAATGGAAAGGGTTTCCTCGGTCGAGGCTTTGAGAATCGCCTCAGCTTCTTCACGGGTGGGAAGGATTTTTTCCAGGGATTTGTCGGCGATGTTTTCCCAAATCTTCATCGAGGAGGGGATCGCGGTGTTCATGAATTGATCCTTCGGAATTTTATTTTTTTTGGAGGTCATAAATCGCGGGAAAGTATAACACAGCCAATTTGCGGGCCATCCATCAGTGGTCATATGAGTCGGGGTTGGGGTGAAACGTTTTATGGTTAGAAAATATACTTTTTCACTTCTTAACTGAAATGAAGGGGATTGAACCACCAAGGAAGATGGCAGGAGGGAGGAGGGAAGCACTTTTACCTCTTAGACCAGTTGAGACCTTGTCAGATCGATTTTTGTATTTTTTATTTTAAAATGCTCATTTCTTCTTGTTTTACAAGGTCTTTTTGAGGATAAAATTTATGAAAATAGAGCATTTAAATGGTAAAATTTTAACAAGAAATGTCGTTAGGTTTCACGTAAAAGAAGTCAGTAAATACACAAAAAAATCGATAAGTAACAACTCATACCCGGATAATGAAATTATCCAAAAAGTGGCTAGTTAAACGACGCTTCCCCCCCTCTCAGCCATTTTTCAAAATTCCCCCAAGTTCTATCCGTTGAAATGGAAAATTTTTTGAAACTCTTAATTTTGTTTCATTGTGAAAACGAAAAAAGCGTTAAACCGAATTTGAAAGTAACTGAATGATTGATATCAAAAAGATAATTAAATTTTCGCCTCCTTCAAACTGGTTTTTGAGAACCGGATTGATAGTGCTTGTCCTTTTTTGTTTTTGGCTTGAGGTGCCATTACGCGCGAATGGCCAAGCCTGTACTCCCAGTAGCGCAACCCTTTGCGTGGCAGGGGACGATGACACTTATTTTTGGCTCAACGGAAACGAGATTGTGACCAACCAGCCAGCAGCTGGTGGTTTTCTTTTTCCTTACATCAATTGGGACCAGCCCGGTACCCCCTTATGCGTTTCCGTTCCCTTAGCGGACCTTAATCTCTCTGGAAATAATTACATCGCGCTGGTTACTTACAACCGCCATTGCTGCGAGGTGTGGTCCTCCTGGTCTTTGGATATCAGCTGTTCTAATACGACCAATCACGTGGTGGAAACCAACGTTAGTTCGGGTGTCTCGCTGTACTACGACGCGAATGGAGGAAACGCCCCGCCCAATAGCGGAGGAACTCCTTGGAATCAGCCTACTTGGGTCAACCCCAACCCGGCGGTTTATTTTAAAGATCCCATTTTTACGGATACGGGGACCATCTGGGGAAAACAGATTTATGATCCTGCCACGGGGCTGATGCTTCCGCCCTCGTCTTATTCCGCCGCCGGCGGGGGAGCGAACGGAAACGAAACCCTCTACTGGACCCAAAATTTCAATTTAAACACGTCCGTGACCGTTTTGGGCCCTCCGGCCTTTACGATCGCGAAATCCGCCAATCCAACCTCGGGAATCGTCAGCAGCCAGAGGGTGACCTATAGTCTTACCGTTTGCGATAACGGCCAGGCCATGGCTGGGCCAATCACGGTGATCGATGTCTTCACGCCGGATATGCGTTTTGACGGCGCTTTGAACGCGCCCTTTAATGGCGGTCCTCCCAACGGCCAGGTTAACACTAGCGGAAACGCCACCACGTTCATTTACTTGAAAGGCTTTCCGGGGGGGGGCTCCTGTCAGACTATCCAGTACAAAATGACGGACGATTATGTCGACCCTACGGAATACTGCGCGGTTCGGCCCAATACGGCATCGGTGACTTATAACAGTTCAGCGGTTTCGGCCAGCGCGGCCATTACCTTATTTTGTCCCGCCACCAATACGCCTACCAACTCACCTACCATTACACCCACGAACACGCCAACCAATTCCCCAACGGTTACCAACACCAAAACGATAAGCCCCACTTTTACAAATACTTTCCCAGCGGGAACTAAAACCCCTACACCCACGCTCACTCCAACTAATTCGCCCACGAATACCGTAACCAATACTCCCATGGCAACAAATCCTCCTCTCTGCGGCACCGGTAGCGGGGGGATTATCAGTCCGAAACTTAATCTCCAGGTTCAGTGCAATAGCATGGGCCCGCAAAATCAAGATTTTGGCATCAGGATTTATAATTACGACACCGTTCCCGTAACATTGGCCAATTTGTGCGTTAAAGGATGGATTTATGAATCGGGAGTAGACAACCTTCATCAGTGGACTGCTAACGCGGGTCAAACTTGTACTTCATCGGGATCTTGCAACAATATCAACCTGACTGGGCAAAATGCCACCCAAGCCGCTTGGCCGGTTTGCACGGCCATTCCCAGCCATTACGCGAACCAAGTCATCACTTGGTGTCTTGGGACGGGAACCATTACCATTCCTCCGAATGGTGGTTATTACACCAGCCAAACCGGCGAATTGCGGTTTGGTCGAAATAATAACAACATGGACAATAACAATTGGGCGGACGATTATTCCCACATGGGGACAGGAACCGCTTGTACGGACGGCGCGTACCACGACAGTCCCTATTGGGGTTTATATTACAACAATCAATTGGTTCAGGAAGTGACGGATACTGCTGGCACTCTTGATCCTAATACCGGCCAGGAACCCTGCGCGGTTGTGTACACCTGTACTCCAACCCCAAGCTTTACCCCGACCCCGACCCTGTCCTTTACCCCAACCATTACCCCGACTCCAACCAAAACCGCCACGAATACCCCCACCGACCTTCCAACTCTTACTCCCAGCCCATCACCAACGAATTCTCCGTCCAACACCCCCACGATTACCCCAACCAAAACCCCGACGAACACCCCAACTTTGTCACCGACAAATACTCCAACCATTACACCCACCAATACGCCGACTTTGACACCGACAAATACCCCGACTATTACCCCTACCAACACTCCAACTCGAACCCCAACCAATACACCAACTATCACTCCCACAAACACCCCAACGATCACACCTACGAACACGCCGACCATTACGCCTACGAATACACCTACGATCACTCCGACTAACACCCCAACAGTCACGCCTACCAAGACCCCAACTAACACCCCAACGATTACGCCTACGAACACGCCGACGATCACTCCCACGAACACTCCAACCATAACGCCTACCAACACGCCAACCATCACCCCCACGAATACCCCGACCATTACGCCTACGAATACACCTACGATCACTCCGACTAAGACCCCAACGATTACGCCAACGAATACACCGACTATTAGCCCCACGAACACCCCCACCAATACACCCACCAATACCCCGACGAACACGCCTACCACAACGCCGACCGTGACGCCCACCAATACGCCGACAAACTCACCTACGACTACCCCAACGGTTACCCCCACGCGCACCCCGACCAACACGCCGACCATCACCCCGACGAACACCCCGACCGTGACGCCCACGAGCACACCGACTAACACGCCTACCACAACGCCGACCAATACCCCGACTATTACACCTACGAATACACCCACCAATACCCCAACCGTGACGCCCACGACTACACCGACTAACACGCCCACGAACACACTACCTAATACCCCCACCAATACGCCGACGAATACCCCCACCAATACACCCACGAACACCCCAACCAATACCCCGACGAACACGCCTACCACAACGCCGACCGTGACGCCCACCAATTCGCCGACAAACTCACCTACGACTACCCCAACGGTTACCCCCACGCGCACCCCGACCAACACGCCGACCATCACCCCGACGA
>PLZG01000037.1 GCA_003152075.1 candidate division FCPU426 bacterium | reverse complement strand
GCGCGGCCCTGGGTCATCGACCGAAGATTAGTTGAATATCCAAACATTTCCGAAAGCGGGACTTTGGAACGAATAATTTGGGCAGTGCCACGCAATTCCATTCCCTCTATTTTCCCACGCTTCGATTGAAGATCTCCCATAACCGGACCCATAAAATCATCCGGGGTGACGACTTCAACATCCATCACCGGCTCGAGAATAACAGGGCTCGCTTCCCGCATGGCATCTTTAAAAGCCATGGAAGAGGCAATTTTAAAAGCCATTTCGTTCGAATCCACGTCATGATAGGATCCATCGGTCAAGGTGAATTTAAAGTCTACGACAGGATATCCAGCCAACACCCCAGCATCCTTGGCTTCCATCATTCCTTTTTCGACCGCAGGGATATATTCTCGCGGAACCGTTCCACCCTTCACCGCGTCCACAAACTCAATACCCTTTCCTGGCGCTTGCGGTTCCAACGTAATATAAACATGACCATATTGACCGCGGCCACCCGTTTGACGGATATACTTCCCTTCGGCCTCCACCGTTTTNNTCGCCCTTAACTCGGAAAGAAGGGTCTTCCTCAGCCAATTTACTTAAAGCCATGCCCATTTTTTCTTGATCCACTTTAGTTTTGGGCTCAATAGCGACCGAAATAACCGGTTCCGGGAATACCATCTTTTCAAGGATGATGGGTTTTTCTTCAAGGCAAAGGGTGTCACCCGTCGTGATGGTCTTAATACCGACAGTGGCGGCGATATCGCCGGCGTGAACTTCTTTAATTTCTTCCCGCTTGTTGGCATGCATCTGCAAAAGACGACCAATACGCTCACGGCTCCCTTTGGTCGAGTTATAGACGTAAGATCCAATGGAAAGAGTTCCGGAATAAACCCGGAAGTAAACCAGTTTTCCAACATGGGGATCGGTCATGATCTTAAAAGCCAAAGCCGAGAAAGGGGCGTCATCATTTGCTTCACGGGTTTCTTCTTCATTGGTATCGGCGTTGTGACCCTTGACCGGTGGAATATCGATCGGCGAGGGCAGGTAGTTAATAACAGCGTCCAGTAAGGGTTGGACACCTTTGTTTTTAAAAGCCGAACCAC
This sequence comes from candidate division FCPU426 bacterium, assembly GCA_003152075.1. Taxonomy (GTDB): domain Bacteria; phylum Oederibacteriota; class Muellerivitia; order Muellerivitales; family Muellerivitaceae; genus PALSA-1180. The sequence continues at coordinate 57,256 of PLZG01000037.1, read as the reverse complement.
AAAAAACAGGGTTAAATTTGTTTGAAATCGTTCCCTTTCGAATACAGCCCTGAAGTTCTTCAATCGTAATTTCTTTACCATCTAGGTATTTTTGCATCACAACATCGTCAAACTCCGCAACCGCCTCCACCAATTCCTTGTGATATTTTTCAGCCATTTCTTTCATGTCGACGGGAATTTCCTCAACCTCAAACTTCGCGCCCAATGAATCGTCCAGCCAACGATAGCGCTTCATCTCGACCAAGTGAATAATTCCATCAAATTTTTCTTCAAATCCAACTGGCAAGGTCACCGGATGGGCGTTGGCGCCCAAGCGGCTTCTCATTTGAGAGATAGCGGCAAAATAATCAGCGCCAACGCGGTCCATTTTATTAACGAAGGCAATTCGGGGAACACCATAGTTTGTCGCTTGGCGCCAAACCGTTTCCGATTGAGGCTCCACACCTTCTACCGCCCCAAAGACTCCAATGGCCCCGTCCAAAACACGCAAAGAACGCTCGACTTCAATGGTAAAATCCACGTGACCGGGGGTATCAATGATATTAATACGGTTGGTCTTCCAGAAACAGGTAGTGGCAGCGGAGGTGATGGTAATCCCACGCTCTTGTTCCTGCGGCATCCAATCCATGGTGGCGGCGCCATCATGCACTTCACCGATTTTATGGGTCCTGCCGGTATAAAAAAGAATACGTTCCGTTAACGTGGTTTTACCCGCGTCAATGTGGGCCATAATGCCGATGTTTCGGGTTCGCGATAAAGGTATTTGCCGTGTCGTTGCCAATTTAAGCCCTCAATTACCAGCGATAGTGGGCAAAAGCCTGGTTAGCTTCCGCCATTTTATGAGTATCTTCTTTTTTCTTTATTGCCGTGCCTTGGTTTTTAAAAGCGTCCGCTAGCTCCGAGGCCAATTTCTCAGCGACGGTTTTTTCTTTGCGGGCTCGGGCCGCCGTCAAAATCCAACGGATAGCAAGGGACACTCGCCTCTCGGGACGTATTTCCACAGGCACCTGGTATGTAGCTCCACCTACGCGGCGGGACTTAACTTCTAACACCGGTTTGACGTTATCTATGGCCGTCTTAAATACGTTCAATGCCCCTTCGCCGTGCTTTTCGCCCAAAACATCAAGAGCATCATAAAAACTCCGTGTCGCAACCATCTTCTGGCCGTCATACATCATGCAGTTGATAAACTTAGCGACTAGTTTATTGTTATAGCGGGAATCCGATAGAATTTCTCTTTTCGCCGCTACTTTTCGACGAGGCATGTGTTACTCCTTGGGCTTTGCGGCCGCTTCTTTTTTGGGCCGCTTCATTCCATATTTCGAACGTCCTTGTTTACGATCAGCCACCCCGGCGGCATCCAGAGCGCCTCGGATGATGTGGTAACGAACGCCCGGCAAATCTTTCACGCGTCCACCGCGAATCAAAACAATCGAGTGCTCCTGAAGATTGTGTCCCACACCCGGGATATAACAAGTTACTTCCATTCCATTGGTCAAGCGCACGCGCGCGATTTTCCGAAGGGCAGAGTTCGGTTTTTTGGGGGTCATTGTCGCTACTTTGACGCATACGCCGCGTTTTTGTGGACAAGCTTTTAACGCCGGCGATTTCGTCTTACGTTTACTTTTTTCACGGCCCCATCGGACCAATTGGTTAAGCGTCGGCAAAGAGTCCCTCCAGTGAACTTCTCCAAAAAATAAAAAAGCAAAGACAGTGAGCTCCGCCTTTGCCAAATGAGTATTCCGTACCAATCCCTAGGCCCTTAGACCCAAGGGGGAATCATCAAGCAAATCCCTCCTGTTGCTCACCATTTTAAGAAGAAAACGGACAAACCGATTTCCCTCAAAAAGGAGGATTTTTTTACCGCTTTTCACAACAAATTGGCTCAAACGCGGAGGGGTAAGCTACCAAACCCCCTAGGCCTGGTCAAGGCTTTTTTTTCCAGAAATACCCTCTTCCGCCTTTAATTCGGCATCATCTATTTCAGCCGAAGGTGGGGCCGCTGCGATACCCTCCGGCAACTCTTCTTCGGGTTCATCTACCTTAATTTTCACGCCCCGATAAAAAGCGCTGCCGGTTCCTGCCGGTATTAAATGGCCCATAATCACGTTTTCTTTCAAACCCCTCAATTCATCCATTTTTCCGGAAACAGCCGCCTCGGTTAAAACCTTTGTGGTTTCTTGGAAACTTGCCGCCGAAATAAAGCTTTCCGTACCCAATGAAGCTTTGGTAATTCCAAGCAAAACAGGCCTTGCATTCGCTGGTTTTCCGTCTTTTTCTTGCACACGCTCGTTTTCCTTTTTGAATTTACCCTTGTCAACCTGTTGATTCGGAAGGAATTCCGTATCGCCTGGATCCCGAACCACAATTTTTCTCATCATTTGGCGGATAATCGTCTCAATGTGCTTGTCATTGATCTTAACGCCCTGCAGACGATAAACCTCCTGTACTTTGCTTAGGAGATATTCCTGAACCGCCGCATCACCCTGGACTTCCAAAATGTCATGTGGATCCACCGGCCCGTCGGTCAAAGAATCTCCAGCCCTGACAAAGTCTCCGTCATGAACGTTCAAGTGTTTTCCGTAAGGAATGGCATATTCCTCTTCAATAGTCTTCTTTCCCTCGGTATTAGAAATAAGCATTTTTTGATATCCCTTTGAAGCGATACCAAAACTGACTGTTCCGCTTATTTTGGCGATGACCGCCATTCCTTTGGGACGGCGGGCCTCAAAAAGTTCCGCAACCCGAGGCAAACCACCCGTAATATCCCTGGTCTTTGAAATTTCTCGGGGAATCTTCGCCAATATGTCGCCAGCCATGATCTTATCGCCATCAATGACGTTGATCAGCGATCCAGTTGGAACCCGGTAACTCTTGATGGCTTCGCCCGATTTTGGATCCATAATGACGCAACGAGGAGAAAGATTTTCATCCTTATATTCGATGACCGTTCTTTCCTTTAAACCTGTGGTGGCGTCAATTTCTTCACGAACCGTCACCCCCCGGATAACATCCTGAAGTTTCACAATCCCGCTGACTTCGGTGAAAATGGGAACTTTGTAAAGATCCCAATGGGCCAGCAATTGGCCATCCTTGACAGTGTCGTCTTCGTGGACTTTCAGGGTGGAACCAAAGGGGACGACATGGTTTTCCATAGCTCTTCCCTTTTCATCATAAACCGAAATTTCACCATTTCGGTTCAAGACGATTAATTCCTTGTTTCGGTTTTCAACGACCTTCAAATTATGGAAACGGACTTTTCCGTTTTTTCCAGAAGCTATTTTCGATTGCTCCAAAGCGCGGCTGGCCGTCCCTCCCACGTGGAAGGTTCGAAGGGTCAACTGGGTTCCCGGTTCACCAATAGATTGGGCCGCGATAATTCCAACCGCTTCGCCGATTTGCACCGCTTTTCCGTTAGCGAGGTTTAGCCCATAACATTTTGCGCAAACCCCTCTCTCTAGCTCACAAGTCAAAACCGAACGGACACGAATTTGTTCAATACCGGCCTCTTCCAACTTAATTGCGATTTCCTCAGTAATGGTTTGGCCCCCACGAACTATCACTTCGGAAGTTAATAGGTTGGCGACATTATCCACCGCGACGCGGCCAGTGATGCGATCGGTTAAAGGCTCAATGATTTCAATGCCTTCCTTGATGGCTCCTACCCGAATTCCGTTAGCCGTTCCGCAATCCTCGGCGTTGATGATAACTTCCTGGGCAACATCTACTAAGCGACGAGTCAAGTATCCGGCATCAGCCGTTTTCAAGGCGGTATCAGCCAGACCCTTTCGAGCTCCGTGGGTTGAGATGAAGTATTCCAACACGGTAAGGCCTTCACGGAAATTGGCCGTAATGGGCGATTCAATGATTTCACCAATGGAACCCGTGATTTTTTGAAGTGGCTTGGCCATCAAACCGCGCATACCGGCCAATTGGCGGATCTGCATTTTAGAACCGCGGGCACCTGAATCAGCCATCATGTAAATGGGATTGAATCCATGATGATCTTGTTTGAGATTTTCAAACATCACTTCCGCGATTTCATCGGTGGTGTGGGTCCAAATGTCGATGACTTTGTTGTAGCGTTCGCCAGCGGTAATAATTCCCTTTTTGTATTGGTTTTCGATTTCCGCCACTTCTTTATAAGAGCGTTTCAGAATCTCCACTTTATCTTTCGGGATAAGCATGTCATCAATGGACACGGTGATTCCAGCAGCGGTGGCGAACCTGAAGCCCAATTCCTTGACATCATCCAAAAGCTTGACCGTTTGATCTTGGCCGAGTTTTTCATAACAAAGGGCTACTAAGTCGCCCAATTCTTTCTTGGTCATGACTCTGTTGACGTAAGGCAACCCTTCCGGAATAACTTGGTTGAATAAGACTCGGCCCACGGTCGTCTCAATGAGTTTCCCATTACGACGCACTTTGATACGGGCATGCTTGCCAACTTGTTTGGATTCAAAAGCGATAACAACTTCCAATGCGTTCCCAAAGACTTTCCCTTCGCCCTTATCCCCCGGCATTTCTTTGGTAATGTAATAGGAACCCAAGACGATGTCCTGGGTCGGGGTAACGATGGGGCGACCATTGGAGGTCGAATTGATATTGTTGGTGGAAAGCATGAGGAAGCGGGCTTCCATTTGCGCTTCACTAGAAAGCGGAACGTGTACGGCCATTTGATCGCCGTCAAAATCCGCGTTAAAAGCCGTGCAAACCAAAGGATGAATTTGAATGGCCCGGCCCTCGATGAGGACGGGTTGGAATGCCTGAATTCCTTGGCGGTGAAGGGTCGGGGCTCGGTTTAAAAGCACGTGATGGTCGCGGATAACCTCGGCCAGAATATCCCAAACTTCCGGTTTGACGCGCTCAACCATTTTGCGGGCGCTCTTGATGGTATGGACATAGCCACGATCTTCCAGCTTTTTAATGATGAAAGGCTTAAAAAGCTCCAAGGCCATTTTCTTTGGCAATCCGCATTGGTGCATTTTTAGTTCCGGGCCCACCACAATAACGGAACGACCGGAATAATCGACGCGTTTGCCCAAAAGATTCTGGCGGAAACGACCTTGCTTACCTTTGAGCATGTCAGAGAGGGACTTCAACGGGCGGTTGCCAGGACCACGAACAGCGTGGCCCCTGCGGCCGTTATCCAAAAGCGCGTCCACCGCTTCCTGCAACATACGCTTTTCGTTGCGCACAATGACTTCTGGTGCGTGAAGTTCCAAAAGCTTTTTCAAGCGGTTGTTACGATTAATAACGCGGCGGTAAAGATCGTTCAAGTCGGAAGTGGCGAAACGCCCGCCATCCAAAGGAACGAGGGGACGAAGCTCGGGCGGAATGACTGGCAAGACTTCCAGGAACATCCATTCGGGCTTATTATCGCTCTTGCGGAAACTTTCGATCACCTTCAAGCGCTTGATGATGGTCTTACGTTTTTGTTCGCTGGTGGTTTGTTTCATTTGAACGCGCAGCTTTTTATCGAGGTCAGCCAGATCCACAACGCGAATCAAATCGCGGATTGCTTCGGCGCCCATTTTAGCCTTCAAGGAAGCGCCATACTCCAAACGTAACTTTTGGTATTCATCCTCCGAGAGAAGCTGCCCCACTTCTACTGGAGCTTTCCCCGGATCCAAGGTCACGTAGGATTCGTAATAAATGACCCTCTCCAAGTTGCGGGTGGACATTTCCAACAAATAACCCATCCGGGAGGGTACGCCTTTTAAGTACCAAATATGAGAAACGAGGCAAGCCAATTCAATGTGGCCCATGCGCTCGCGACGAACCTTTGCCTGGGTCACCTCGACTCCGCACCGGTCACAAATGACATCCTTATATTTAATGCGTTTGTATTTTCCACAAGCGCATTCCCAGTCCTTGGTAGGTCCAAAAATCTTCTCGCAGAACAAACCGTTTTTTTCAGGTTTGAACGTGCGGTAATTAATCGTTTCAGGCTTTTTGACCTCCCCATGAGACCAGGAACGAATGGTTTCCGGTGAGGACAAACCGATTTTAATAGCGTCAAAGCGAGGCGTTTCCCGGAGCAAATTTTCAAGGAAAGGTTTTTTATCCGCCGTGATCACGATTTCGGGAGTGGCTGATTTCGCGACTTCGCTGTTGCTTTCAGGGGTGGTTGATTTGACTTGGCTCATGTTCTTCCCCTCCTTAATTGGAATTCTTAATTAATTTGACGTCTAAGCACAAACCTTGCAATTCTTTCACGAGAACATTGAAGGACTCCGGAATGCCCGGTTCCGGCGCATTCTTGCCCTTTACGATAGCTTCATAAATTTTTGTACGGCCTTGGACATCGTCCGATTTAACCGTCAAAAGCTCCTGCAAGGTATAAGCCGCGCCATAAGCTTCCAACGCCCAGACTTCCATTTCCCCGAAGCGTTGGCCGCCAAACTGCGCTTTCCCACCCAAAGGTTGTTGGGTTATCAAAGAGTATGGTCCGATGGACCGGGCGTGGATTTTGTCATCGACCAAATGGGCCAATTTCAAAATGTAAATGTATCCGACCGTTACTTCCTGATCGAAAGCCTCCCCGGTCATTCCGTCGTACAATGTGACCTTTCCAGATTCTGGAAGACCGTGTTCCTTCAATGCCTTCTTAATCTCCTCTTCCCTTGCTCCGTCAAATACCGGCGAGGCAACATGATAACCGCCTTCCTTGGCGGCCCAACCCAAGTGCGTTTCAAGAATTTGGCCTACGTTCATGCGGGAAGGAACGCCCAATGGATTCAATATGATGTCAACTGCCCTCCCATTAGGAAGATGAGGCATATCTTCCACGGGAACAATTTTCGAAACAACACCCTTGTTTCCATGGCGACCCGCCATCTTGTCTCCAACCGATAATTTTCGTTTCTTGGCCACGTACACCTTAACCAACTTGATCACGCCAGGGGGAAGCTCATCCCCCTTCTTGACCTTTTCAATTTCATTATTTTTTTCGCGCTCAATTTCCTTCACCCTGTTTTGAAGAACTTCCTTGAGGCGATTAACTTCTTCTTCGTTCTTTTCTTCCAAGGCGTTCTTTTCAGACTTATTGAGTTCTTTGCCTTTTTCCTCGAACTGGGCTTTTAAAGCTTCAATACGGCTTTCGTTTTCCTTTTCAAGCTGTTTGATTTTGTGGGCGGCGTCTTTTTCAACAGCTTTAACCATGGAAGCGTCGCGCCCCTTGATCTTTTCGTCCTTTTCCTTGCGTTTGAAAACCTTGACGTCGATAACTTTCCCTTCGACGCCTGGGGGAACACGAAGAGAAGCGTCACGGACATCCCCAGCTTTTTCACCGAAAATAGCCCGAAGAAGCTTTTCTTCCGGGGTAAGTTCAGTCTCCCCCTTAGGGGTTACTTTCCCGACAAGGATATCTCCAGGCACAACTTCAGCACCGATGCGGATAATTCCATCTTCATCCAGGTCTTTTAAAGCCTCGTCTCCAACGTTTGGAATATCCCGAGTAATTTCTTCTTTGCCCAACTTCGTGTCTCGGGCTTCCAGCTCGAACTCTTCAATGTGCACGGAGGTGAAATAGTCTTCTCGAGCCAGCTTTTCAGAAACAATGATGGCATCTTCAAAATTAAAACCCCTCCAGGGCATGAAAGCCACGAGGAGATTTCGTCCCAAGGCCAGTTCCCCTTGGTCGGTGGAAGGGCCGTCGGCGATGACATCTCCCTTTTTAATCTTTTCCCCTTTTTTAACGATTGGCCGCTGATTGATGCAGGTATCCTGGTTTGAGCGTTTGTATTTCGTAAGTTTGTAGATGTCCACCGACCCGCTTTCATCAACTTCATCGGCAAAAAGAATGATTTCGTCAGAGGACACACCCGCCACCACTCCATCCCTTTTTGCGATTACGAGGACACCAGAATCATAAGCTGCCTTGTATTCCATACCAGTTCCCACAAGAGGCGCTTCGGTCCGAATTAAGGGAACAGCTTGTCGTTGCATGTTGGAACCCATCAATGCACGGTTAGCGTCGTCATGCTCCAAGAAGGGAATAAGGGATGTTGCCACCGAGAATAGCTGGCGAGGAGAAACGTCCATGTAATGGATTTCGTTGGCCGTAACCAAAGGAAAATCGTCTTTGGAGCGGGCCGCGATAATATCACCCGTGAATTTGTTGGTATCGTCCAAAGGAGTGTTGGCCTGGGCGATAATATATTTGTCCGCATCATCAGCGGGGAGAAACTCAATTTTCTTAGAAACGCGCCCTCCCTCGACCTTTCTTAAAGGGGTAGTGACAAATCCATATTCGTTAATTTGGGCGTAGGTCGAAAGCGAAGCAATTAGACCGATATTCGGGCCTTCCGGTGTTTCGATAGGACAAACCCGGCCATAGTGTGTGTGATGGACGTCGCGAACTTCAAAACCGGCTCTTTCCCGATTTAAACCACCAGGTCCCAAGGCGGATAAACGCCGCTTATGGGTCAACTCAGCCAATGGATTCGTTTGGTCCATGAACTGTGATAACTGGGAAGTCCCGAAGAATTCCTTCACTGCCGCTGTAATGGGCTTGGTTGAAATGAGTTGGCTCGGCATGGGATTCATATCCATATCAACGATGGACATGCGCTCCCGAACGGCCCTTTCCATGCGGGTAAACCCAAGGCGCAATTTGTTTTCTAAAAGTTCTCCAGCCGTACGAACCCGGCGATTACCCAAATGATCGATATCGTCCTTTTCCCCCTTGCCGTTGCAAAGGTCAAAAAGATACCGAATGATGGCTACCAGGTCTTCCTTCGAAACAGTTCTTTGATCAAGGCCTGTTTTTAACCCCAACTTTTTGTTCATCTTGTACCGGCCAACCCGGGCCAAATCGTAACGCTTTTTGTTGAAGAACAGGTTCTCCATGAGGCTTTTCGCGTTTTCCAATGTTGGGGGATCCCCTGGCCGCATTTTTTTGTAAATTTCAACCAAAGCTGTTTCCTGGGAATGGGTATTGTCTTTTCGAAGGGTATTTAGAATAGAAACATCGTTCGGGTTTGAGGGAGCGGCTTTAACCTGCTTGACGCCAAGCTTTTTCATGGCGGCAACCACTTCGGGGGTAAAATCAGCGCCAGCCTCAACAATAACTTCCCCAGTCTCGGGATTTGCGACATCCTGGGCCGCGGCTTTTCCTTGGAGCTTCTTTTCAGAAACTTCCAAACTTTCGATTTCAAAGAAAATCTTAAGGATATCTTCATCGGTCGAAAAACCCCATCCGCGAAGCAGGGTAGATGCCACAAATTTCCGTTTGCGATCAATCCGGGCGTAAAGAATTCCATTGACGTCAAATTCGAATTCTAGCCAAGAGCCGTGATAGGGGATAACGCTCGTCATGTACATTTTCTTGCCCGAAGAGGAGAGTTTGCCGTCATCCTCGTCGAAAGTAACGCCGGGCGACCGGTGCAACTGGGAGACGATAACACGTTCGGCACCGTTGATCATGAAAGTGCCCCGGTCTGTCATCATGGGAAGATCGCAAAAGAAAACTTCCTGCTCGCGAATATCCTTCACTTTTTTGGTTCCGGTTTCAGGATCCTCTTCGCGAATGACCAACCTCAAGGTGACTTTCATAGGAACCGAGTAAGTCATTCCTCTTTCTTGGCATTCCCGGACGTTGTATTTGGGCTCTAAAAGCGTGTAGGAAACAAATTCGAGGGAGGAAACTTCATTAAAATCCCAAATGGGAAAAACGCTAGTGAAAACTGACTGGAGTCCTTGGTCAATTTTTTGATCGGTTTGGCTATCTCTTTGTAAAAAAATATCGTAGGATTTTCGTTGAAATTCGATCAAGTCCGGCATGTCCATGATGGACGGAATACGGCTAAAATCAATGCGTTCGCGACGACCATATTTCATTTTTTTCACCGAAAATCCTCCAGAGAAAAACAGGAATAATACGAGAACTCTTTCCCGAAAATAAAAAACGAGAAAATGGCTTTTCTCGTTTTGGGCAAAGAGGGGTGATTATACAGACCCATTTTCAAAAGTGTCAACGAGTTATTCATTTTTCTAGCTTTAAAATCCTTGGTAAACCTTGTAGGTCGGGATAGAGGGTTTCTTTCAAATTGGGCCCCTCAAATAACTTGGATATGGATTCATAGCGATTGGAATGCATTTCAATTAAAGCAATTCCCCCTAAAATAAGCCTTTTATTCAAACTTTTGGCTAAATCCCTGTAGGCATCCATCCCAGATTCCCCTGCAAATAGGGCCTCTGGAGGTTCAAACCCCTTAACTTCTGGGGCCAACTCATTTTCTTCGCTTAAAGCGATGTAAGGGGGATTACTAACTATTACCTGAAATTGGTCGGGATCATTGCTCCCTAGGGCTGAAAACCAGTTCCCTTGCCGCCAATGAACCGCCCCTTCCAAACTCAACTCCTTGGCATTTTCTAAGGCAATATTTAAAGCATTTTCTGAAATATCCACCGCCCAAACTTGGCAAGATAAACTTTTGAGGATTGAAAGGGCTATACAACCGCTCCCCGTTCCCAAATCAAGAACAATCCTCTTTTCCTCTGGAGTTCCTTTCAAATATTGGATGGCAAGCTCCACCAATTGTTCGGTTTCAGGCCGGGGGATTAAAACAGAGGGAGAAACCCTAAAAGGCAGCCCATAAAATTCTCTTTTACCCGTGATGTATTGAATAGGTTCGTGTTGTACCCGGCGTTTTACCAAAGCTCGGATTAAATCGAGCTCGGAACTATCCAAAGGACGATCAAATTGGAGATAAACCTTCAAGCGATCAATTTGCAAGGCAAAAGCGATTAGAGTTTCAATATCAAAACGTGCATTCAATATCCCCTTCTGGGTTAAATATGGCACAGCCCATTGGATTATTTTAAGCGGGGTCCAGGGACTCTTGGATTCAATATCTTCCGGCATTGGCAGGTTACCCCCTAACCATTAAAATCCTTCAGGCTTATTTAACCGACCTCTTTTAACAGCTCTTCCTGGCGGGCCAAGGATAAAGCTTCGGTAAATTCATTTAAGTCCCCATCAATCACTTTATCCAATTGATAGAGGGTGAGCCCAATACGATGATCGGTCACCCGATTTTGGGGGAAATTATAAGTTCGGATTTTTTCACTACGATCACCACTACCAATCTGACTTTTCCTTGTCGCCGAGAGGCTTTGGCTGGCTTCTAAGTCAGCTTTTTCTTGAAGACGGGCATAAAGAACCTTCATGGCTTTGGCTTTATTTTTTAATTGTGATCTCTCGTCCTGGCATTGAGCGACAATCCCCGTGGGTAAATGGGTAATCCGAATCGCGGAATAAGTAGTGTTGACACTTTGACCTCCGGCACCCGAGGAACAAAAGGCGTCGATTCGAAGGTCTGAATCTTTAATTTGTATTTCTACCGCGTCCACTTCCGGCATGACAGCCACGGTCGCCGCTGAAGTATGGACTCTCCCTGACGCTTCAGTTCGGGGAACCCTTTGAACTCGATGAGTGCCGCTTTCGAATCGGAATTTTCCATAAGCACCCTTGCTGTTGATCAGGAACACAACTTCTTTAAATCCACCTATTTCGGTTGGGCTGGAATCGATGAGCTCCATCCTCATCCCCAATTTTTCGATATAACGTGAGTACATTCGAAACAAATCTCCGGCGAAAAGCGCCGCCTCCTCCCCGCCTGTTCCAGCGCGTATTTCCATGATGGCGTTTTTATCGCCATTTGGATCCTTGGGAATGAGCATGCGCTTAAGTTCTTTTTCGAACTCCTCGAATTTTTTTTCTAACCTTGGAATTTCGGTTTGGGCAAGTGATTTCATTTCGGGGTCATTCCCCCGCAAGAAAACCAATGCCTCTTCCATTTCACGGACGCAACCTCGGTATTCCCTTATTTTTTGAACCAATCCTTCCAAATCAGCACGCTCCTTAGCGATTCTTTGAAGTTCGGTTGAATTGGTAAAGGTATCGGGGTGAATCAACCGGTCCGAAAGCTCTTGGTACCGTTTTTCGGCTTGTTGAAGTTTGGATTCAATCATCAGCTATTACCTTTTAACGAGGTTTATTAATGAGTTGGATATTTGATTTTACAGGAAACGACAAAAACCCTTGGTTTGAATAAACCAAGGGCAAAAAACTATTTTACGATTTAGCTAAGAAGTTCTTTCGGGGGGAGGGGGAGCGGCTTTACGCTTGGCTTTTTTGGCTGCAACAGCAACGGCTTTGGCTTCTTCCCGGGCTTTCGTTTCGGCTTGGACGGTAGCCGCGGTGGCGCTCTTTTTCTGGAATTTTTCAACCCGGCCTGCCATGTCAACAAGCTTCATTTTTCCCGTAAAAAATGGGTGGCAAGCTGAGCAAATTTCCACGGAAAATGTTTCGCCCTTGGTCGACGCGGTTTCAATCACGTTTCCGCAAGCGCAAACGATCTTGGTTTTAAAATATTTTGGATGGATGCCCGTTTTCATGCCTGACTCCGTTTTCTTAATCCCGGGTGAATAATTACCCAAGGGTTGCATAGTGTATTCAAAAATCTAAAAAAATCAACCTCGGAAGTTAAGGGGGGCCGAAAATATGACAAAACCCTTTTAAACACCTTCTATTGAACCAAGTACAGGAGGGGATTTTGAGGGATTCCATTCAGCCTTATTTCAAAGTGAAGATGAGGTCCCGTTGTCCGCCCTGTCTTCCCAACCTTCCCGATTAAATCTCCCCTTTTGGTTAATTGTGAGGGTTTCACCAAGATTTCGTCCAAATGAGCGTACCAGGAAGTCAGGCCATTACCGTGATCCAGAATGATCAATCTCCCAAATCCAGCCCTTAGACCCGCAAAGAGGACCCGGCCATCTTGAGACGCCACAACTCGCGCCCTCCATCCGGGCGCCAAATCCAAACCTTCATGAAAGGCTTCTTTTCCAGTAATAGGATGAAGCCTGTTGCCAAATCCATCCGCGAACCGCCCTGTGGTTGGTTTTAAAAAGCCCTTTTGGATTTCTAAAGAAGCCAGGGGAAGCCACTTCACATCCTGACGCGAAAGATAGGTTGCCCCCGGTAAATAGAGAACTTCCCCAGGTTGAAGGTCTGAGTCTCCCCTTTTAAGATTTGCCTTTAATATTTCTTTCAAGGAAATGTCATAGGCCCGGGCGATATCCGCCATCCCCTGTCCAGTCTTTAGCACATGAAAAATTCCATCTTTTGAGGGAATGATGAGGGTGGTTCCGGCCTCGGGCTGGGAATTGTCATTGGCTTGATTGAGGCTTCGAAGGGTGGTTTCGAAAAGATTAAATTTCTTGGACAATCCTAAAAAAGTATCACCCGAAAGAGCGTGATATTGGGAAAAACTAATTCCCGGGATTTGAAACAAAGGAGTAAATTCTTCAAGCTTTTTTTGGTTTTGGGGAATGGGGGCCGAAACAAAAGAGAGTAACCCGGGCTTCAAGGTTTTTAAAACCCAAGCAAGCATTCCCGCCCATAAAACGAATAAAACAATTGCAACGGATAAATAAACCCGTCGCAAATTCGAGTCCATAGTTTTATTCGTTAACCGTCCCCTTCATTGAGTCCAAAAACGCCTTATTAGATTTTGTCCGGCGCATTTTATCCAATAAGAACTCCATCGCTTCCACCGGATTGTTAGGATTTAATATTTTCCTTAAAATCCAAACTTTATTGAGTTCTTCTTCGGTAAGAAGCAATTCCTCACGACGGGTGCCGGAGCGGGTTATATCAAATGCAGGGAATACCCGCCTGTCCGCTAATTTGCGGTCCAAGATAATTTCCATGTTTCCAGTACCTTTGAATTCCTCAAAAATAACCTCATCCATTCGGCTTCCGGTGTCAATCAAGGCGGTCGCGATAATGGTCAAACTTCCCCCTTCCTCGATATCACGCGCGGCTCCAAAAAATCTTTTGGGTCTTTGCAAGGCGTTGGAATCCACGCCGCCTGACAACACCTTGCCAGAGGAAGGAACAATCGTGTTATAAGCGCGGCCCAAACGGGTAATAGAATCCAAGAGAATGACCACGTCCTTTTTGTGCTCAACGAGTCTTTTGGCCTTTTCAATGATAATTTCCGCGACAGTTACATGGCGCTCTGGCGGCTCGTCAAAGGTGGAAGAAACAACTTCTCCTTTTACCGAACGTTGCATATCAGTGACTTCCTCAGGACGTTCATCAATCAAGAGGACGATCAAGTAAACTTCCGGATGGTTTTTGGCGATACTATTGGCGATTTTTTGTAAAAGAATGGTTTTTCCAGTCCTGGGCGGGGCCACTACCAAGCCCCTTTGTCCCTTCCCCAAAGGAATGAGCAGGTCCATAACCCTCATGGATAGGTCTTCAGGGGTCGTTTCTAGCCAAATCCTTTTATTGGGATAAATAGGGGTAAGGTTGTCAAAGAGGACTTTCTGTTTGATCGCGTCAGGTGGCTCAAAATTGATGGAATCCACTTTCAAAAGAGCGAAATACCTTTCGCCTTCCTTGGGAGGCCTAACCTGTCCAGTAACCGTATCGCCGGTCCTCAAATTAAACCGGCGGATTTGTGAGGGCGAGACATAAATATCATCAGGACCAGGCAAATAGTTGTAATTCGCGGATCTTAAAAAACCAAAACCATCCGGTAGTATTTCCAAGACTCCCTCGGCGTTGATGACACCGTTTCGTTGCGTCTGGGTCTCAAGGATCTTAAAAATGAGATCCTGCTTTTTCATGGAACTGACGCCTTCTAAATTCAACTCCCGGGCGACGTCCGACAGTTCAGCGATGGTCTTTTTTTTCAAATCCGCGATATCCATAAAACTTAGAGTCCTTTCTAAATGGTTTCCAGGCTGGAAAAAGCCCAGATTTTAAGTAGGTAGGGTGAAAATGTTTTTTTAAACCACGAGGTCATGAATGAAATATTTCCAATGATAAAAGCTACTCAAATTCTCAATTCAAAAATTCCTCAAAGCGCTGAAACTCTAAATTTTTAAGCACGGCAGTGATTTTGGGGGTTATTCCGTTGGAAGTAATAGAGGATAACGTAAAACGTCTTTGCAGTTGGGTTAATCCTACCACGGCTTGTCCTTCTGTCAACTCTTTTTTCCAGCCTTGTATCAAATTGGATAAGCCACGATGCGATTTCGGCCCCGGCCTTTTGCCGCGTACAGCGCCTTATCCGCTTTACTAATTAAATCCAAATTCGTGAGGGCATCATGGGGAAAGGTAGCTACTCCGATGGAAACGGTGACCTTGGTGGTTTCCCTTCCAACCGCGAATGCGTTGGACTCAACCGCCCAACGAATCTTTTCAGCCAATTCAATCGCCTGTTCTTTGGTAGTTTCCGGGGCAATTAAAACCATTTCCTCTCCGCCATAACGGGCCACCAAATGGGTGACATCGGATTGGTCCTTGAGTAATTTAGCTACTTCCATCAAAACGTAATCTCCCGCCACATGGCCATAGGTATCGTTGTAATGCTTAAAATGGTCGATATCAAGAATAAGCAGGCTGAGGTTGGAGTTATAACGGTTGGCCAGGATTAATTCTTCCTCCAACCGTTGCTTGAAATAACGGTGGGAATATAACTTTGTCAAACCATCCGTGATGGATAACTTTTGAACCTTCTCATAAAGAAGGGATTTTTGAAGACCTATTGAAATTTGGTTGCAAAACACTTGGAAATTAGAGAATTTCTCATTGTCCAAAAAATTTTCGTTTGGTGAATAGGAGCATAAAAACCCAATGACACGGTCTTGGACTAAAAATGGCAAAAACAGGAAGGATTGGATGGCCAGTGACCTCAATTTCGAGAATCGCCCTTCTTTTTCAACCGAGGAAACCCAAATAGGTTTTTTCTCACGGGCCAAAAGCGGCGCTAACCCATTTGATTCTAAGTCCAATTCAAATGACCGGAATAGGGGTTCATCACATCCGGATGTGATTCGTATTTCATATTTTTTACCATCATTGGAAAGAACCGCGATGATAAAGTGAGGTAAGTCAAACATCCGTTCCGTAAATTCCTTAGTTAACTCGATCATTTCTTGGACATTGAGAGTGCTTCCCGCTTCTTTTATAACATCATATAGATGCTCAATTTGCCTGAGCTGTTTTTCAATCTGGGTATTTTCCTTTTTCAAGGTATCGACTCCACCCCGGAATTTATCAAATTCCTCCTTTCTGGAATTGAAAATAGACGAGAATTTTTTCCAGGATTCAGAGTGTTTATTCCGAATGAAAGTTGGCACCCAAAACAAAATCAGGAGGGCCATGAATTCAGACACAATCCAATTTTGTTGGTAATGATGGAAAAAAACACGACCGCACACAAGACCCAGTAAATATGAACCCAGAAACCAATTGGCAATAACCGGGTATGTAAAACTAAGAAATCCTATGAAAAAAACGGGGACACAAATAAAAAAGGATCCGGGACCGGGCAACAATGCCAAACCCAATATCGCCAAAGCGAGGAGGATTCCGCCAAACTTTTGAGGGAGGTTAACCATTGAAAGACCCCGCGGTTTTAGCCCTTCGAACGCAATTTTTTCCGTCGGCTTTCGCTTGATAAAGAGCTTGATCGGCTGAATCAATGAAGGCTTCGATTTCTTTAAACGTGGGACTTAATTCCGCCACGCCGATGCTGACGGTTACGTGGGTCGATTGTTGGGACGCGATAATTTCTAACTCGGAAACCTTTTGGCGAATACGTTCAGCCACTGTTTGAGCCCCACCCCAAGGGGTTTTTAAAAGGAGAACTGAAAATTCCTCCCCCCCATAGCGGGCCACCAGGTCAACCGTCCGAACCGTTTCCTTTAATACTTGAGCGACCCCTTTCAAAACCCTGTCCCCCACCAAATGGCCGTAACGGTCGTTGTAACTCTTGAAATTGTCGACGTCGATCATCATCAGGCAAAGGGGCAATTTATGTTCTAACGCCCGAAAAACCTCGTCACGGACCCTTTCTTTGTAATAACGTTGGACGTAAAGGCCCGTTAGACCGTCTGTGATCGCCAATTCAATAGTCTGGCGGTATAGAGCGACATGTTCCAAGGCAACAGTCCCCAAATCGCTGAAATTGGACAATAAACGGGCGTCATCTTGTTTAAAGGCAGAGGGAAAGCAGCTTTCCATCCGGATGAGACCCAAGACCTCAGGCCCCGCCAATAGGGGAGCCGCCACCAAGCTTCGGACCTGATTTTCCGACGTGAAATTCTGGAAACGAAAATCACTGGTCGCGTCATTGATAAAAAGGGTCTTCGCTTGCGAAACCACCCAGGCGTTGAATATCTCCTCCGGATTGAGCCGCTCCCGATTTAAGCGGACTTCCATTTCCGTGTCAACGCTGTACCTGACCGCGTGTAGCGCCTTACCGATGCTGCTATCGAACATTAATAGGGTATATACCCCACCAGGCACCATGAATGTTTTTGAAATAGTCTCAATCAAAAGGACAACCACATCCTGGGTTTTAAACGTCATCGCCAGGCTTCGTGCCAGTTCATTGAGGGCCGTGTACCTTTGGATTTTAATCAGGTTGGTTTGGTGTGCAATTTTTACTTTTTCATGGGCCAATTGGGTATCGTTATAATTGAGATCCAATTCTTCTTTGGCTTTTTGGTATTGAAATTCCTTAAGTTCCTTCTCCCCGCTCCACTGGTACCAAAAAAAATAATTCACCCCTAAGCCTAAAAAAAAAGTGGCATAAACCCACACAGGAAAAGAAGAAGACAAAAAATTTAAAAGGGAGAGGACAACGACAACCAGGGTCAATAGTGCCGTGACATTTAGGCCCAACAACATGGCGGATAAACCAAGGGGAATATAATAAATAAATAGGGCTGAGTATAAATTTCCATCGCGTTGGGAAACCTCGTAACAAGCAACGGCAGCGAAAACCAAAGCTCCGAGAACAACGCTCCATTTTTGGGCGCCATTTAATTTTTCAATATCTTGAAAATTTTTCATATTAAAATTTTTACCCTTTTCCCAAGTGATCGTTTGGAATTCAAAACCTGAGCTTATCGAAGGATTCAATAGGAGCGACTCGGAACCGATAGCGGAATCAACGCAGTTTCAATAGCCATTGGTCAACGGCATATTTTAAGTCTTTCTGGGTTCCTTGGTTAATAATAACCCAGTCAGCAGCCTTATTTTTGCGCTTTTGAGGCCATTGAGATTTTTCTCGCCTCAGGATTTCCTTGGAATTCCAACCTCTTTTTAATAACCGCTTTCGTCTTGCCAGCCGGGAGGCCGAAACGCTTAAAATTCTGTCGAAAGATCGAAAATAGCCCCTTTCAAACAGAAGGGGAACTTCCACCACGACCATGGAACAGCCCTTTTTCTCCTGCGACTTAATCCAACGGGCTACTTCCTGGCGGATAAGGGGATGGGAGAGGCCGTTCAATTTTGCTCGATTCGCGGGATCACTAAAAACCAATTGCGCCAACTTGGAACGGTCAACAAGTCCCTTTCTGTCCAAAATGGATTTTCCAAATTCCTTGGCCAGCTTATGGGAAAATTTTATTTTCCTGAGCAATTGATGCCCAAGGATATCCGTCTGAAGAACGGGCACCCCTCTTTTCTCGAGCATTTTTAAAACTAAGCTTTTCCCAGAGCCAATCCCCCCCGTTAAACCTATTTTAAGCGTTTTATTCATCCCCATCCTCAGGGCGCTTGGGATTAGACGTTCATCGTTAGATTATAGGCTGGTTTGTTGGATAAAGGCTTCGTAGGTATTTCGCATTAACAAGGCGATTGTCATGGGACCGACTCCCCCCGGAACAGGAGTAATGGCTGAGGCCTTGGGTGCTACCGCCTCAAAATCAACGTCCCCGGCTAGTTTACCGTCCGGCATTCGGTTGATTCCCACGTCCACCACCACGGCTCCCTCTTTCACCATATCCGCCTTCACAAAACGAGGCTTTCCAATGGCCGCCACGACCAGATCCGCTTCATGGATAACTTCACCGATCTTTTGGGTTTTACTGTGGCAAATGGTGACCGTGGCATTCGCCTCTACCAATAATTGCGCCATGGGCTTTCCCACCATGATGCTTCGGCCGATGACCACCGCTCTTTTTCCCGCCACGGGAATTTTATAATGATCCAACAATGCCATTACCCCGGCAGGGGTACAGGACCGGGGGCCGGGAAGGCCCGCTACCAATTTCCCCAGGCTAAAGGGATGCATACCATCTACATCCTTTCGAGGATCAATCGCCTCGATGATCTTTTGCGGATTTAAATGACCGGGCAGGGGTAGCTGGACCAAAATACCGTTGATCTTCGGGTCGGAGTTCAAGGTTTGAATGAGTTGAAGAAGCGTGGTTTCGAGTGTTTCCTTTGGAAGGCGGTGTTCTTCCGAATAAAACCCCAAGGATTCACAGGCTTTTTTCTTACGTCCAACATAGACGATGGAGGCAGGATCATCCCCCACCAACACGACCGCCAAACCCGGCTTCAGGCCCTTGGCCTTGATTCGATCGTAATCTTTCGCGATTTGTTCCAGGACCGCTTTGGACGTTGCGTTTCCATCCAATATCAAAGGCATAATTCCCCCCGGGGTTTTTCATTGAGAACCGAAGAATCTGGGTTTATTCTAACGATTGCAATTTTCGATTCAATGGGGATTACGAAAATTCGAAGTCTATATAATGGCCTTGTGAAGTGCCCACGACCGGTAGTGATGCCAAAAACGGACAGCCATGAGGTTAGTTTTATTTATTTTCCGGCCCAGAAGACGCGTTGGGCTCATGACGCCAATACCCGAACCCACAAAAAACAACTCCCCATGTCGGGAGACGTCCTGGGGCTTCCAGGCCTTCTCAATTACCTTTATTCCCAGGCTTCGGCACAAGGCGATCATTTTTTCCCGGTTGACGCTTGCAAGCCCCCCCAAGCGAAGGGGTGGGGCAAGGACGTGCTTTCCGTTGAACCAAAGGGGCGTCGAAAGCCCCCCATCCACCACCTGGCCCGCGTGATTCAACCGAAGAATTTCATCCCAGTCCGGGTGGTCCCGGAAAACAGAACGGGTCGTCAGGTAAAAAGAGTGTTTGAACCAATTGGGGACGGTTTGATTGTCAGCCGCGGTCCAGGGGCTAATTCCCACTTTTCCCCGAATGGGATATTGATCTTCCGGGTTGTGCCGCAGCGGGCGAATGGTGGCGAATAAGGTGGGCAAACGCTTTAGGAATAATCTCGGATTGACCTGTCCCTCCATTTCCTGGGTCAGGTTAAACCGGATCATAAAATTTTTTCCGCTATTCTCATCCCGTGCAAATAGCCTAATCGCCTTTTGAAACTCACTTTCGGGCAAAAAGGGCCATTTTAAAAAGGAACAACCCTTACTAAGCCTTTGGAGATGTTCTCGCAAAAAGAGGGGCTTCCCGGCATAAATCGGCACTGCCTCAAAGAGGTTTTCCCCGTAAAACAGGCCCGTATTAAGCGGGGATAGGGCCACCTTGTCCCAAGGCCAAAGCTTACCCTTCCAGTAAACCTGTGTCATGATTTTGAAAGAAAGGAGGTTCCCAAAGCTTGAGCCAGGGCTTCCACCTTATAAAGCGTTTCCATGTATTCCTTTTGAGGTTTGGAGTCGGCCACGATTCCCGCGCCGGCGCAAAATTCCATTTTACCATTCTTGAAGAGGGTGAAAGTCCGGATCAAAATATTGAAATCAAAACAAGGGCCAGGGGCGACGAAACCCATGCTACCCGTGTAATAACCCCGGGGCTTTTTTTCCAATTCGTCGATAATTTCCGTACAGCGGATTTTAGGACAACCCGTGATGGTTCCACCGGGGAAAAAAGAACGGAGAATCTCGCCAACCCCACTTCCGGTCTTTCGACGGCCTTCCAGGGTAGAGACAAGGTGATGCACCCGGGCGTAGGACTCCACCGCCGCGAATTTTTTCATTTCCACCGTTCCAAACCTTGATACCCGCCCCAAATCGTTTCGGGCCAAGTCAACCAACATTAAATGTTCCGCCTGTTCCTTCGGGTTTGTTTTGAGCTCCCATTGGAGCTGTAAATCTTGAATATCATCTTTTCCCCTGGGCCTGGTGCCCGCGATCGGCCTTGTCTCAAGCCAGTCCCCTTGGCACGTCACAAGCCTTTCGGGGGAAGAGGAAACAACCGTGAAATCCCGGCCCTGGAAAATTCCCATAAAGGGCCCAGGGTTTAACTCCCTCAAGGTCCGGTACAAGCTCCCGGGGTTTCCTTTCCATTCAGCCCGGAAAGATTGGGCGATGTTGGCCTGGTAAATATCTCCCTCAGCGATATAGTTTTGCGCCTTCCGAACCATGGTCTCATATTGGTCGAGGTTTGACTGGGGTTGGATAGAATCTACTTGGAAGGATTGGGTCGAAACGGGCCTTGACCCACCCGGCTTAAAAGTTTCCTTCCCAAAAAAATACCATTCCCGGGTAATTCGGTCGAACGCCAATAAAGATTGGGGTTTAAAAAAATAATAGCCAGGAACCGGCTCGGATTTGGTTCTAGCCGAAGGGGCTTTCCGGGAAATTGCTAGCTTTTCGAATTCATAGCTGAACAGTCCAAACCAGGCGCTAGCAAGGCAATGGGGCATTGAGGAAAAAATCGCCTTGTTTTTCCCAGCTTCCTCCAGAAATTCCCAGACATCACAGGGAGCTTGAGAGGTATTTAAGCCGTCTGTCAGCCAAGCCTTTCCATCCCGCTCAAAAAATTCCTTTTCGGGGTGCCCCGCCAGGAATAACCACCTTCCCGCCTCGTTCATCTGGCCGGCGCTTTCTAATAATACTGCCGGGCCCCTTCCCGCCCATTCCTCCCAAATTCCCACCCAATCCTCGGGTACATTGAAAATACCCTTTCTGGCCAAGGGCAATTCAGCGTGAAATAAGGTTGAAAGGAGGCTCATCGTGAAGGTTCCCTTTTAATAAATACCGGAAAAGTAATTCGACATTTTATATTTGAAAGTCACCGCATCGCAATCCCCGAGCTATGCCCGGGGGAAGAGAGGCGGCCCAGCCGGAGGATGGGCAGGCGAAGCCTGGACTTCGGCGGTGCCATGGGCTTTACCCTTGGGGAGCCACTGGGAATCAAAGGAAGAAATTCAGAAGGAAGTACTGCGGCCCAGAAGGTTAAAACTAGCCCCGGGAGGTCATTAAAACGAGGGATTCCAAGGATCGTTGGATCTCGGTTAAATCAAAGGGTTTTAAAATAACGGTTAAGGGACCCAGTTTCATTCCCTCGACTAATAGCTCACTATCGGGGTAGGCCGTCACAATGACGACTAAAGCGCGGAGATTCAATTTTTTNNTCCACGGTGTATTTTTTCCGGTCCAGGGCCCTCTTGTATAGCTCGCAAATAGAGGGTTCGTCATCCACGACCAGGACTTTTTTGGGTGCGTGGCCCGCGCCATTTTCAAGCCAGCGATCCACTAATTCTTTTTTGAAACGCCATTCACTACCGATTTTGAAGGAAGGGATTTCACCTTGTTGGGCCAATTTATAAATAGTGGTCGTGGTGATCTTGAGGTAGGTTGAAAGTTCCTGGGCCGTCATGATTTCAGTCATAATTCCCGCCTATGCCTGTTTAAATAATTAAAACTTATTGATGAAGGGATTATATCGCAAAAAACTTTTGCCCAATGCTTTATTCACAAATGGGATCTTTATTTCCTTAAGCATTCTGACAAATATTGGTTCATCTAAATTGTCATGTTTCATAATTAAAATTTCATATCGTGAATAAAGCAATAACTAATTGGCGGCTTGGGACTCTTGAATTAACCAAACCTTATTTGTCAGTCTTTTCGTGCAATAAAAACCTTGGTGATTATGAATTACGAAACTTTATGAACCGTTTCAATATAGGCCCGGTCGATCTCAACCTTGTTATTTTCGTTTATTTTAAGGATTAAAATATGGTCTTTGATGTCCGCCACCGTTCCATAAAGACCGCCTCGGGTCAAAACTCGGTCCCCCCTTTGAATTCCAGTCAGCATTTCTTCCCTTTTTTTCTTCTCTTTTCCCTGGGGGTAAATCATCAAGAAGTAAAACAAGACCATGATGGCCAGGAATGGCGCGAAGGAAATAATTGCCGACATGGGAGAGGACGGCCCCGGGACCGCCTTAGTTGCCACTTGGGTTGTTTGCGCGAATGCTGTATCCACTGTTAAATCCTCCGTAAATTATTTTTCCGTGTTTAATTGGGATCACTCCCAACTAGTTTTCGTCCAAAACTCCAAATTTTATTTCCAACAGCTTCCCGTCCTTATCAAAACCATATTCCAACTTATCAGAAAAACTGAAAAAATCCTTAGCGAACTTATACTTTAACAACTTCAATTTATCCCGATTCCCTTCCCCTTCGTAATTAAAATAAATATTCTGATGGGCGCTTCTGATATCGCCAATGGAGGAGGCAAAAGAAACACCGTCAATGGAAAGAACTCGATAATCCTCGTCTTTGACAGGCGCTTTAAAAGTTAAAATCCCCCTTGACCGTTGGTTATAACGTAAGAGAGACACATTTCGAATCACATAACGGTTCCGGTCGTCACCGTTCATGTCCCTTTTATCCAAGTATTTTTTGAATTCTATTTTTTGGTCCTCCGCCATGGAATAGATATCATTAAGGTGGTAACGAACCCCCTTATTCCACGCCTCTCCGTTGACCAGATCCAAGATTAACAAATTGGCCTTATCCTTGTTATCCTTTGCCAAACCCTCGGCCTTTTCAGAACATTTCTCCTGGTACAACATCATTTCTTTTTTATCGTTTTTCTTTTCTTCCGTCGTCGTTTTGGTTGTCTGGGCTTTTAGTTTTTCTATTTCAAACTTGAGTTTTTCATTTTCCAACTCAAGGCGTTCCAGTTCTAATTTTTTCTTTCCCTCTTCATAAGAGAAGGTAGCCGTGGGAGTTGGTGAATATTCTGGGTTTAAGGAGGCCGTTGGTCTAGGTGGAACTACTGTTGCTGAGTCGACTTGTGCCCAAAGATTTCCAGAGCCTGACAATAACAAACCACAATAGCTAAGAATAAGTAAAAACTTTCTTTTGAAAAATACCGTGGTCATCAAATTTTTCCTTCCAACCGGAACGATTGATAATTGTTAGACGATTCAACCTGTTCAAGAGAAACCGTAAGAATTTTAAAACTGACTTCCCAAGGCAAAAAAAAACCCCGCCTCGAAACCGAGGCGGGGTCTTACGAACTATTCTAAGAATTTAGAACGCATATCCGAGATCGGCCTCGGCAACCGTCAAGATGTTTCCGGCAAAGAAGATTCCATTGCCAGGAGCAACGTTCGCGATCGAGCTTTCCAACGAGGCCGCGGTCACGTTGGTGTTCAACACGAAGTTTTGCCAGTGAATGCCAAAACCGGTGCTGAAGGAAGCGCCAGCAGCCGCGAGAGCGTCCGCGGTGCCCGTGTAGGTGGTCGTCACGACGGGGGTACCACCCGCGACAGTAACGTGATAGCCAGAGCGATTGAAGATGCTCTTTCGGATACCGGCCCGGACTTTCAACCAGTCCGAAACCTTGGCATCCACATTGGCGCCCCACGAAATGTTGATTGAGGAGAGGTTAATGGAATTAGCACCGGTAAAGGTGGTCGGCACCGAAGCGTTAGCATTCACAGTCCCTTGTTGCAAGCTTTCTGTCGCGGAAGTTCCCTGTGACTGAAAGGTTCCCAAGAGGCTGCTTCCGACGACGGCAGCTCCATCGTTCACCGAATGGTTGCAACCAAAACCAGCGTTCAAGACGAACTGGCTCCAGCTGGTGGTGTTCTCATAATCCGCATCCCCGGCGACAGCAGCATGATAACCGTCGTTAGTGGCGGAATCCATGAAAGAAGCCTTGGTGCCAAAGCTGTTCAAAGCGCCGTCCAAGAACATGCGGAGGTTGCTGTCCTTGTCCATGTCGCTTTGGGCCATTGCGCCCAAGGTAATGGAGGAAATCCCATTGTCCTGAATGCTGTAATTATGAACCGCGGGTACCGATGGCAAAGCTGCACTTGTGACATCGCTCACGGCAAAGGTTCCGTAGTTATATCCAGCATGGACATCGAACACGCTGAAACCCATATTTTTCAAACCCAAGCCGACATTCAAGGCAAGGTTACGGGCATAGGTATTGGAAGTGTCCGCAATATTAGTAAACGCAGTCGCGGGGCTGTTCGAAACAACCGCGTTTCCGCCAGCACCCGGAGTATTAAGGGCTTGGTTATCGCCATAGCTCAAACCAACGCCAAAATTCATGGAATCACCGGAGGTGGTAGCCCACATAACATCGACTTTGTTATTGGGGGTAGGAATTAAACCATTCATTAAGGGATAAGCAGTATTCACATTAGCCACAGTACCTACTTGTGAACCAGCTCCACCGATCCAAACACCACCACTAATAGCGGTAGGAACTCCAACGCCCGTTCCGGTCCAAGCCGCGACACCGGCAACCGGGCCCCAAAGGGTCGGTTCGCCGTTAAAAGAAACGTCTGTTGATGGGCGATTGATGTAGACACCAATCGTTCCGATGGAATCGTGCTTTCCATCGATGATTCCGCCCCACTCACCAGCGCCAGCTCCAAAGCCGCCACCGGCACCGTTCAAGCGGAAATCAACCGTGTTTTTGTAATTCAAAATTTCGTTAACGTATCCCGCGAAAATCACGTCGACACTGTTAACGATACGGCCATCAGCCTGCTGAGCGGCGATAATGGCATCCGCCGACGCGACTTTCGCGCCGATAGCCATTACAAACAGCACCATCAAGACCAGTACTTTCTTCATGCTTCTCTCTCCTTATAGCTTTTTTTTGGGCCTGCACTCCTCAGGGAAGAGTGCCACACCCGAACTTCACTGCTCTAGGGTTATTGAAAACCCCTACAACCGAAGAACAATACGAGCGTGGGCCGCTTCCCAAAAAAGCGCCACCCTCGACAAATTCCTCGACTTCAAACGGTTGTGGTCACAAATCCGCTTGCGTCGAAGACCATAAACCCTATTCACATAGAATTTACGTTCAAACCCCCTGTTTTCCCGGCCAAACAACCATAAATACGCTGAAAAACCTGAGGAAAGCCCAAACACAATTGGCCAAAATATAAAGCCTGCCTCTGGGACTGTCAAGCTTAAAAACCAATTTTAAAGCTAAAACAACCCTACCCCATGTGGGTCAAAGGCCTTATTCCATCAATTTCTAGTGGGTCAAACCAAAAACTCAGCAATATGAGGCCTATTTCAGAGGCCTCAGAAGGGTATATATTTCAATAGTTTTCAAAATGAAACCATACTCAAATAATTGGAGGTTTTCCGGTTTCCCTTTTCCCTAGTTTTGTCCCTTTCCCAAGGGAATCGGCGGGTCAAACCCAGGGTGATAAAAAAGTGATTTTTCTGGCCATGATGACTGCCTAACTAAGAGGGGGCCAAAACCACACCTCCAGAATAGAGGCTCTCATTTTGAAAGGACCGAGCAATTCCTTCTGGTTTGATTTACGGGGTGAAGATTTTCTCAAGGCTTAATCGAGCCACATGACTTTTAACTCAAAAAGACAACGACAACTTCTACCGAAAGGATTAAAGGGAAGACAGTCGGGGACGGGTTGGGGTCAAAAACCTAAGCCAATATTGAAAAATCCGATTCTTCTATCCAATATAACTATTTAATTAAGGGTATCGTGAAAATCCGGAAGAAGGCTAAAAATAAAAAAACCCGCGGGGAAATCCCCGCGGGTTTCACAAAACAATAATTATTTTACGAATGAAGATAAAGTAATCTTGTAAATAGGCTGATTGGCTGCGTTATATCTCCCATTCGAATTAGCCACGATCAAGGTATTCTTATCCACGACAACGACTCCCCTTGGATTGGTGGTGAAAGTGGAAAGGGGGGTTATGACGTTCGTAGTCACATTGAGTTGAACTAGCCCATTTGTATTATCCGATACGATCAGGTTGCCGGTGGTATCCCAGGTGAGGTACTGGGGATAGCCAAGGGAGCTGGTCAAGGTTGTAACCTGGCCACCATTAATTTTTGAAACCCGGTACCAATAATCACCCACATAGACCGTGGAACCATCCTTGGTCACCGCGATGCCTTGGGGATAGTAGAACCCCGCCGAGGCCACGGGCCCGTCGGTTTGAGAACTGTTGCCATGGGGATTCGCGATATTGGTAACGACTCCCGCCGTTGTCACTTTATAAATTCCGTAGGAATAATCGTCCGCGACATAAATATTACCGGCCCCGTCCATCGCTAATCCGCGTGGATAATTAAACCCAGACGCGAAGATCGATTGAACACCTGATGGGGTAATCTTGAATATTTTTCCGTTCTCATCCCCCACATAAAGGTTTCCAGCGGTATCACGAACTATGGCGGCTGGATAGTTTAGGCCGCTCGCAAGTGTAACTGGAGCACCAAACCCCGGCATGTACTTGAGGACATTGCCATTCCACCTGGAAACAACAAAAAGATTGCCTGCGGGATCCAGAACTATTCCATAGGGACTTGGAGGTGTGCGCAAAACAGTTCCCGTTGTACTAGGGAAATTAACCGCAGCAGGAACTGTGGCGGATGCGGGCGTTGCCTTAGGATCGCAACCAACCTGTACCAATACCACTGAAGCTAAAGCCAAAAACACTCCCAAAAATATCTTTTTCATTTCTTCTCTCTCCTTATTGGTGAAGCTTTATCGGGCCGGGATTCCTCATGGAAGAACGCCAAACCCAGATTTTACAGCCTTCAACTTTTTCAAACTCCTCAACCTTTAAACTAAACGAGCTTAGGCCGCTTCCCAAAAAAGCGCCCCCTCGATAGGTTCCCCAAATTCCACTAAATGGAAACCCAAGGCCTTATCCATTGCCTAATAATAGCCTATTTTAACCTTTTCGAGGCTTAGAAAACAAAAAAAAGCCCGCAGGGAAACCCCTGCGGGCTTTAAAAAATTTTACTACTACTTTTAGAAGGAAGGATAATTTACCGACCAGATTTTGTTCGGGGTAGAGCAATTATCCGACACAAAAATCTTGCCGCCGGCCTTAGGATTGCCGACCACTAAAACTCCCATGGGGCAGCTAAAGCCGTTGGTCACCATAGTTCTTGTCCCTGGGGTGACCTTCCAAAGGGAATTGCCATTATCCGTCACATAAAGGTTTCCTTGGGCATCAAGCGCGGCCATTTCCGGCCAACTCCACCCACCCGACTGGAATGTCGAAACCATTCCACCCGTAATTTTTCTGATGGCATAGTTATTCCGGTCAACCACATAAACCGTGTTTCCATCCTTGGTTACCGCGATACCGCAGGGGTAATTGAAAGTTGCGGTAGCAGTTGAGGTATTGTCGACATAACTTCTAGTGCCGGTACCTGCGAAGGTGGAAATCGCGCCGCCCGCAGTGACCTTATAGATCTTAGTGCCGAAATTGTCGGACACATAAACGTTTCCAGCTCCGTCAATGGCCAGCGCCCGGGGACCAGCCCAGGGTCCGGCGATAGTTGAAACAACGCCACCGACAATTTTTTTGAGTAAACCGCCGCTGCAACAGCTGCTTTGCGGCCCTTCATCCGCCACATAAAAGACGCCCGAGGGGGAAAGTTGAATATCCCTAGGCCCGATAAAACCGGTCGCAAAAACGGTTTTGACGCCGGCGGGGGTAATCTTGACGATGTCCATGTTGTCTCTTTCGGCCACATAGAGATTTCCAGAGGCATCCATGCACATGCCATAAGGCTGGTTTACCGTCGTGTTAAAATTACTCTTGGTGGCTGCTAATGAAGGCCCAACCGGAACCGTGGCGGAAGCAGGGGTCGCTTTAGGATCACAACCAACCTGTACCAAAACCACCGAAGCTAAAGCCAAAAACACTCCCAAAAATATCTTTTTCATTTCTTCTCTCTCCTTATTGGTGAAACTTTTTTGGGCCGACAATCCTCAGGGAAGAATGCCAAACCCGGAACTGACTGCCATAGGGCTTTTGAAAAACCCTACTTCCAACGATCAATTCGAGAGGTGACCGCTTCCCAAAAAAGCGCCACCCTCGGTATTTTCCCCAACTTCAAACGGTTGTGGTCACAAATCCGCTTGGGTCGAAGACCGTAAACCCCATTCACATGAAATTTACGTTCAACCCCCCTGTTTTCCTGGCCAAACTTCAACAAAAACATTGAAAAACCGGGGAAACTTTCAAACAATTGGCAAAATATAAACCTTGCCCAAAGGACTGTCAAGGTTAAACGGGGTTTTTGGGGCCAATAACGCTAGGGGCGGTGGTTGGAAAAGACTTTCCCAACCAAAAGTGGTGTTTAATCCCATAAAACCTTGAAAACAAAGGGTTTTTGCCTTTTAAAAGTCAATCCCGAAATTGATGAGGAAAGCTATGTTGCTATTGGCATTGGTCAGTAGGGATACCCGAACCCCCTCGACCTCGTTTCCAGGACCATAAGGGACCGGAAGAGGGATATTGACTTGAGACAAGTTCCCAGGCCAGGAAGACCCGGATCGGTGACCGGGAAGATAAAAGGGATGGCCTTATGGCCCGTCCATTGGGCAGAAAGAAAGCCGGCGGCTGAAAACCCAAAACCGATTGAGCTTGTATCTTCCAACACCAAAGCTTCGGAAGATAAAGGAGCCCCTGCCCCAGGTTCTCAAACCCTTTTGGTTGACGCCAAATCGGGTGCTTCCCCAGGGCAGTCCCCTTCGATGAGAACCGAACCGGCCGCGAGCGCGTCGGCTCCGAAGAAACCGGAAACGTAATCCGTCAATACCTCTGCCCAAAAGCCACAAGCTGAAGTGCAAGGTTTGAGAGTGCCAATTCCCGAAAAAGGAATTGGTACCCAGACCACCGCTTCCAAAAGCCCAGCTTCGGCGGATGTTTCCGCGTCGAGTAATCCTGCGCCCAAGAAGGACGCCGATTCCCCGAAGGCTGAAGTCAAACAGCAAAAAGATGATGGCGTCAATAAAGCTATCGGGGATATCGCGGGCGGGGTGGCTAAAAAAATCTTCGGGTTTTAAAAGCACCTCATCCGGTTGCTGGAAGAACATCCTGAACTTAATTAATTAATCGACAAAAAAATATCGGATCTATGCACTTGGCAAATCCTTTTAATAAAAGCCGTTCGCCTTGTTTTTCCCCCTTCTCCCTTGAGGGGGAAAGGCTAAGATGAGGGTGGTTTGGGCAACTTCCAACCCCCTCACCCTACCCATCTCCCTGAGAGCATTCATAGGAAAATTCCCCTATGTACCCTCAAACAACAGCCAAGAGGCGAGGGTTTATTGAGGTGGCTTGTTAAGTGCGGAGTTACAATTGCCTTATTGGGATTATTCCACCGTCACGCTTTTGGCCAAATTGCGGGGCTGGTCGATCTCCCGGTGTTTCAATTTCGCTATTTCATAGGCCAATAGCTGAAGCGGAACCACCGAAAGCAACGGGGAAAGGTCCTCGGATATCGCGGGGATTTCAATGACATGGTCGGCCTTCTTCCCCGCCAACTTGTCGCCCTTTTCCACGAGCGCGATTAATTTCCCGGAACGGGCCTTCACTTCGGCCATGTTGTTCAAAATCTTCTCGTAAACGCCTGAGGATTTCAGGGCGATGGCTAGCACCGGCATCTTCGAGTCGATCAGGGCGATCGGCCCATGTTTCATTTCGCCGCCCGGGTAGCCTTCCGCGTGGATGTAGGAAATTTCCTTCAGCTTCAGGGCCCCTTCCAAGGCGATGGGGTACTGGATTCCCCGGCCGATATATAAAAAGTTGAAGTACTTGGCGTAAAGTTTCGCGAGCTTTTCAACGGCCTTGCGTTGCTTTAAGAGCGCGCCGACCATCATGGGAAGCCGGGCCAATTCCCTGGCCTTCCTCTTTAACTCGGCTGGCGGCATGGCCTTGCGAACCCTGGCCAAATGAAGGGTTAAAAGCCAAAGGGCCCCCAATTGGGTGGTAAAAGCCTTGGTGGAAGCCACGCCGATTTCCGGCCCCGCCCTCGTCAGCAAAACCCCGTCCGCCTCCCGGGTGACCGAGCTTCCCATGACGTTGCAAATGGCGGCAATCTTGGCGCCCTTGGCCTTGGCCTCCCGCAGGGCCACCAGCGTATCTACCGTTTCCCCGCTTTGGGAAATAACGATGGCCAGGGTGTCCTTGCCGATAATCGGGTCCCGGTAGCGGAACTCGGAGGCGTTGTCCACTTCCACGGGAACGCGCAGGTATTTTTCCAGCAGGAACTTCCCCACCATGGCCGCGTAGAAGGAAGTGCCCATGGCCAGCAGGGTGATCTTCTTGAATTCGCGCACGAAGGGCGAGGACCAAAACTTCCCTTCCAGTAAAACTTCCCCCGTCCCCAGGTCCAACCGGCTGTTGAAGGTGTCTTCCAAGGCCCGGGGTTGTTCCATGATTTCCTTGAGCATGAAGTGGGGGTAGCCCCCCTTTTCGGCCTGCTCGGCGGACCACTGGATTTCCGAAACCTTCTTGGGAATGGGTTTGCCGTTCAAGACACTGACCACGCGGGTGCCTGATGGCGAAAGGATGACCATTTCATTGTCGTCCAGGTAATAAACCCGGCGGGTGTGGGCCAAAAGGGCCGGAACATCCGAGGCCAGGAAATTCTCGTCCTTGCCCAACCCCACCACCAACCCTCCCCCACCCGCGCGGGCGCCGATCAGGCTTTCCGGCTCCCTCTCGTAAACCGCCACCACCGAATAGGTGCCCTCAATTTGGGATAGGGCCCACCGCACCGCTTCCACCCATGCCTTGGCCTTACCTGCCGGCTGCCGACTGTGGACTGCCGACTGATGTTTTAGGCCTTCCTCAATCAAATGGGCCAGAACCTCCGAATCCGTCTGGGACTTGAAGTGATGCCCCTTGGCCTGGAGTTGTTTTTTTAGTTTTTCGTAATTTTCCACAATCCCGTTGTGAACCACCGCCACTTCCCCGCCGCAGTCCGTATGGGGATGGGCGTTCCGGTCCGTGGGATGGCCATGGGTAGCCCAGCGGGTATGGCCGATGCCGGCGGTAATGGTGGGGGAAATGTGGGCTTTTTTCACCGCCGCGACCAGATTTCCGATCTTCCCGGCTTTTTTAATAATCTTGAGGCGGCCCTGGGGGGTTAAAAGGGCGAGACCGGCCGAGTCATAACCGCGGTACTCCAGCTTCGCCAACCCATTCAATAATAGGGGGGCCGCTGGCTTTGGGCCGGTATAGCCGACGATTCCGCACATGAGAAACCTCGAAAAAAGTTCTAAGTTTTGAGTTCTTAGTTTTAAGTTTATGAAATTCGTTTAACGGAGCCGTTAAACGAATTTTTCCACAATTCAAAATTGCTTTTACGGAAGGCGCATCTTAACAAAGCCGGTTGAGACTTACAATTAGGGCCCTTGAAGCGCCCTTCTATCACCTCCAACCCGGCTCCCCGTCGTGGACGAGAGTTACCATCTAGATTCCTATCCCTTTCATCCATCCCCTCAGCCATCCTTTTTGCCACAGGACGAACGCCGCGTACGCAAGGACAGCGAGGAAACCGGCACCGATGAAGCAACCCCGCCAAAAGGCCCTGCGCCTCTCAAATTTAGCGGAGTGGGCCGTAGCCGCCGCAATAAGTTCCTCAAGCAATTTTTTCAAACCTTCATACATAGTTTGGTGAGAGATTTTACCGAGGGCGTTTTTTTGAGCCAAGTCGTTGATGTGCTGGAAGACTTTCTCGTACTCGTCTTTTGTCATGGTTCACTCCCTGGGATAAGATGAAAAATCCAACTCGACGAAAGATTCCCTTTTTATCGTCCAATCCCACTGCGTCACACTGCGGTGCGTGGCGCTCCCCGTCGTGGACAAAACGAATTATAACGGCGGTTCGAGTGCCTGCGAGAGCTGGATAAATTCTTCCAATCCCAACCGTTCTCCCCGAATTTGCGGATCAATTCCCCGTTTTTTCAAGGCCGCCTCCACCTGGTCCGGGGGTTTTCCCAGGGACTTCAGGGAATTGGAAAGCATCTTGCGGCGGCTTTGGAAGATGGCCCGGACCAAGCGGAAAAAACACTTTTCGGCCTCTCCCGCCAGCGGATAAACACTTTTCATTTCCATCTCAATGAAGGCCGAATCCACCTTGGGGGCTGGCCTGAAACACCGGGAGGGGACATCCACTAATTTGGTCACCACGGAATAATATTGGGCGCAGAGGGTCAGGGCCCCGTAAGCCTTGGTTCCGGGCCTGGCGGCCATCCGGTCGGCAACTTCCTTTTGGACCATCAAATAAATCTTCCGGATGGAAGGGCCATATTGGGTCAGCAGGCGGGTGATCAAGGGAGTCGTAAGGTAGTAGGGGATATTCCCGGCGACGGTCAACTTGGCGGGCAAGGCCGGCGCCAAAGGAAGAAGGTCCAGCTTGAGGATGTCCGCCTTCACCAGCGAAACGCCTGGCGCCTGGCCCGAAACCACAAGTTGAGGGCCAGGGTGGTGTGCCTCGACAGAGGCACTCTGTGCCAATTCCTCAGCGGAATTGGCCGCCTTCACAAATTTCCTCTCCAGCATTGCGAAAAGCTTATGGTCCGGTTCAATCACGATGAGGGGACAACCCTTTCTCGCCAACCTTTCGGTGAGTACCCCATATCCCCCGCCCACTTCCAATAGGACATCACCGGGGGGGCATTGAATGGCCTGGTCGATTTGATCCAGGATTTTCGGATCGGTGAGAAAATTTTGCCCTTGGGACTTCCGGGGTCGGTAGGAGAACTCTTTGAAGAGGGCAGAGATAGATTCCATGGGATGCATTATAGCGGTTGACCCCTCCCCCACGAAGGAAGCCCTAAAACAAAAAAGCCCGGCTCCTTTCGGAACCGGGCTTGAAGACTTATCCGATCAATAGAAGGAGACGTTGTCCACTTCGAAATAAGTAGTGTAACTGCCCGCGCCATTGCCGGACTGGGCCTGCCACGAAAAACCAATGGTCGTATTGTTGTAGCATCCGCCCGAGTAGGCGAAAACAGCGTTTGAAGCGCCACCGCCAGGTTCGCAAGCGTCCGCGGGAACAGTCGTGGAAGGATAGCCTTGTTTGAAACTCGTGAAGGGTACCGATTGGTTGCTCCAACCCCCGCCGGCCGCCTTTGGAATGGCGGCAAGATAATCATCGTAACAGCCCGTAGTACAGGTGCCATAAGCGCCCGTCGCATCAATATTGGCGTTGTTGTAGTGGAGGTTGATACCCGCCGAAGTGGTCCCGGTGGTTGAATTGATCAAAACGTTCCATGCGAATTGGATGCCCGTCAAACCAGATGGAAGGTTGTAGTAGTTGGTCACCCCTCCCGATGGATTAGGCATCAAAAATAATTGCAACTGGGCCCCGGGATAAGTTCCATCAGCCGCATCGGTCCATTTGCAACTGACGGCCGCGGAAAAATTGGAGGCGTCACCCGAACCGCAAAGAATGAAAGGGGCCATCATTACTCCAAATACCGTGGATGTCGTTTGAACATATGTCGCGAACCCTTTCGCACCCGCCGGAGGATAGTTGGTGAGGTTGGGGTTTAACCCGGTTCCACCGTTATTGAAGTCGAAATTGGAAATGGCATTCGCGCCCAAGGGAGCAGGCGCCGGTGCGGTGGTCAACTGGACGTCGTCCACCCAAACCCCCATCCCGCCGGCGTTTTGGCCCACGGGGAACTCAAATTGCATGCCGAAGATGGAAGCGGGTTTAAAGGCTACCTGCGGAACACCCCAACCCGCCTGGCTCAATTGGCTGAAGAAGATGGTGACAGGCGTCCAAGAAGTGGTTAAACAAACATTGGCAGAATGGAAATCGCTGCACATGGAACAAATTCCCGCGGCCAAAGCGGTATCGGCATCCGGGAAAGATACCTTCAAATAATTACCAATGTTGGGATAAGCCGCATCCGCTTTGACGTAGAAAATAACGCCCGTATAGGCTGACAGATCCACTGTGGAAGTGGTAGTCGGGGGATTGATGAAGTTGAAGCCGAAATTGGCGAAGGAAACCGGGGCTCCGGCAATCGTCACATGGGCCGCGTAATCCCCAGCTCCCCCTGTTTGTCCAGGAGACGAATCGGTCCAGCTCCCGGCGTTGGTCACCGGGGATATAGCCACCGAGCCGTCGGTCGTGGTGAACCAACTGCCGTTAAAGGTGGCAAAGGGACCAGGGTCAAGGTTCGCGGTATTGGTCTCAAAATCGTCGATCATCATGGGATTGACCGTCGCGGTAGGGGTTAGGGTGGGACAAACAGCACCGACCACTTGGGCAAATTGGAAATTGTCAATATCGATCTCATAGGGCGAAGATGCGGCAGTCACCTTCCAAGAGAAATGGATAGCCGTTGTCGGATCAAACACATGACCCGTAAGGCTGGCAGGAGCCCAATTGGGGCTTTGCATATGGTTAAAGCAAACCGTAACCGATGTCCAAGCGGCCGAGATCGGAACATTTACTCCGGCATCAGCCGAAGTAAAGCTTGTGGCCGCGTCGGCAACGGAGAACCAAACTTGATTACCCGGAGCCGAACCCTTAATGCAGAAAACGAAGGCATTGGTGCCGCCCGGAGCGGTCGTATTGATATTGTATTGAGCCGCAGGACTTAAAAAATCACCTTGAAGTTGCGCGAAAATATTTCCTGTCGCAGCGGTGTTGCCGCCCATGGAAACATAATTACCGGAACTGCATCCGGTTCCCCCGGCAAGGATTGCCGTTACACCGGTAGTCGAGCCGGTTGTATCCAAAACAGCGTACCAAACCCCGCTTAAGCCATTGGTTGAATTATCTTTCATTAGGCCTGCCTCGAAATCGGCAATCGCGTTGGGATTGGCGGTGGGCGTTGATGTAATGGTGTTAGTGGGGCTGGGAGTCGCGGTGTTGGAAGGGGTGTTGGAAGGGGTCACCGTCGGCGAATTGGTGGGGGTATTAGTCGGTCCATTAGGTGTATTGGTTATGGTAGGAGTGACCGTATTCGTGGGAGTGTTTGTTGGAGTAGTGGTGGGCGAATTGGTCGGAGTACCGACAACGATCGGAGTGTTAGTGGGGAAAGAAGGGCTGACGGGAATGGCAATCGTCCTGGTGCAACTGACGACAAAACCTAAAGAGATAAAGATGGTCGCGGCTCCAAAAAACTTCCAGTTATTTCCAATATTCACGTCCACCCTCCCGGCGGTTTGATGTAAGGCAAAAATAACCTAAGCGGCCTATTTGGATTGTGTTTAGCTTGTTTTACCGGGCGGCTTCGCCGAAGTCTCCCCTTTGGGGACCCAGCCTCCGGCTGGGACGCCTCTCTTCCCTGGGCATAGCCTGGGGATTTCGATGCGGCGACTTTCAAAACTTGGCAAACAATGACAACCACGGCGAATGAAATTGTACCACTAGATCAAAATTTTGGAAGGCAAGTTTGGTTGGAAAAAGGCCAATAACCGGAGACCTTTTAGCTGAAAAGGGCCTTTCATCGAAGCGCTTTTCAATGGTTAATCGAAAGCTTTTCAGCCAGCTGGATTGCCGCCACCATGCTGGAAGGTTTGGCGATTCCCTTTCCCGCGATGTCGAAAGCGGTTCCATGGTCAGGCGAGGTGCGGATAAAAGGTAAACCAAGCGTGAGGTTCACACCGCTGTCAAAAGCCGCCAGCTTAAAGGGAATCAAACCCTGGTCATGGTACATGCAGAGGATTGCGTCATAGTTTCCCTTGGACGCCCAATAAAAAAGTGTGTCAGGCGGATGGGGCCCGCTGACTTTCCAGCCCAGCTTCTGGGCTTTCGCGATAACCGGCTTTAAGATTTTAATTTCTTCCTTCCCAAAGGCACCATTCTCACCGGCGTGGGGATTCACCCCAGCGATGGCAATGCGGGGATTTTTGATTCCAAACCATTTCCGAATGGTCTTGTGGGTCAATTCCAATTTCTCCCAAACCAAGTCCGGCTTAACGCTGGCAAGGGAATCCTTGAGAGCCACATGGATAGATTGAAGTGTGATTTTAAATGGCCCACCCACCATCATCATGGCAAAGGATGGGTTGCCGGAAAGGGTAGCCAATAACTCGGTATGGCCGGGATAGGGACAGCCCGCCTTATGGATGGCCTCTTTGCTGATAGGGGCTGTAACGAGGGCGTCCACTTCCCCCTCCAAGGCCAGCCGGGCCCCTTCGCAAATATAGCGCACGGCGGCAGCTCCGTTGGCGGCGGATATCTTGCCCCACTGGAGCTTCTTGACCCCGCCCATATCCAGGACCGCTACGCCATTTTTAAGTTCCCGGCCCAACTCAGCGTCATTGACCCAAATGAGCGGAAGGCGAAATTTGAATTTCTTAGCTAACGAAACCCAATGCCGGTAGTCGCCTATGAGAACAAAGTTGGATTTTGATTTGGGAGCGATTAAAGAGAGGGCCTTGAGGGCCACCTCTCCGCCAATGCCGGCAGGATCACCAAGAGTCACGGCAATTAACGACTTAACAGAAATTTTGAATTTTGAATTATGAATTATGAATTGAGGTGGAAAAGCATTGCTTTTCATCATGATTTTTCTACCGTGGTTTTAATAATCGAAGTCAGAATAAGAATAATTTCCTTAATTTCATCGATACGTTTTGAATAATTCCCTTCGACCAACTGGGATTCTTGGAGCAGTCGAAGCCAATAATGCGTTTCACGCGCTTCTTTTAAAGCAATCGACATCTTGGAAACAAAGTCTTTACGGCTTTGGCCCGCTAGAGCCTCTTCAACATTTGCCCCCACGCTTGTTCCACTCCTAAACAACTGTTTAGAGGCCATGTATTCCGAATCTTTTCGCAGACTTTTGCAAAGTTTCGCTATTTCCAAAGCGAAATGGAAAGTTTTTGCCTGGATAATGTTTTGTTTTTGGGCCATATTTCTATTTTCCGCGAAGCGGAAATTCCTAAATTCAAAATTTAAAATTCATAATTCAAAATTGCCTTTTAAAGGACTTTCGCAGCTAACGCGGCCAGCGGAGAGCGCTCGCTCTTGGACAGGGTGACGTGCCCGAAGAGCTCGTTGCCCTTGAAATGCTCGGCCAGGTACACGATTCCGTTGGAGGAAGCGTCCAGGTAGGGGTTGTCGATCTGGTAGGGATCCCCGGTCATGATGATTTTGGTACCCACCCCGGCGCGGGAAACGATGGTCTTGATCTCATGGGGCGTCAGGTTTTGGGCCTCGTCCACGATCATGAACTGCTTGGGGATGGACCGGCCGCGGATATAGGTGAGGGCTTCCATTTCCAGCTTGTGCGAATCCAGTAGGTACTGCACCTTGTCATCCACGTCCTCGGTGTCGCTCTGCAGGTGCCCCTTATCCAAAATGAATTCCAGGTTGTCGAAAATAGGCTGCATCCAGTTCATCAGCTTCTCGTCCTTGGTGCCGGGCAAATAACCGATATCCTTCCCCATGGGCACGATAGGCCGGGACACTAGGACCCGCCGGTATTTTTTCTCATCCAGGGTTTTCAACAACCCCGCAGCCAGGGCTAAGAGGGTTTTACCCGTTCCCGCCGAGCCCACCAGGGTCACCATGGAAATGCGGTCGTTCAAAAGAAGGTTCAGGGCGAAATGTTGTTCCCGGTTCAGGGCCTTGATGCCCCAAGCTTCCGGGTCCTTGAACCAAAGGGATTGGGCTTCTTTCAGGGTGTCCTTGTAAACCGCGAGGGCGGACTTTGCCTCGTGGATATCGCTCTTCAAGAGCAAAAACTCATTCTCATAAAGCTTCACTTGGTCGACATAGCCCTTCAAGGAAAGTTTGCCCGCCTTGTAAAAATCATCCACCTCGCTGTCCTTGACCGGCAGGGTGGTCCAGCCGGGGTAAAACTCGTCGATGTTGATCTTGTTGCTCTCGTAATCCTCGGATACCACCCCCAAGGCGTCCGCCTTGATGCGCACGTTGATATCCTTCGTGATGAATTTCACGTTCTCACCCTTTTCCTTGAGCCCCAGGGCGATGCCGATGATGTTGTTGTCGATCTTCATGTGGGATAGGGCTGGCGGCAAATGGCCATTGGGGGTGCTGATATCCACCCGCACCATGCCCCCGTTAGGCAGGGGAACCCCCTCCTGCAGGTTACCCTTATGCCGCAATTCATCCAGCTTCCGGGCTACCTCACGGGCGTTACGGCCCCGCTCGTCCTCGTACTTCTTAAAGGTGTCCAGTTCCTCGATAACGCCCAAGGGAATAACCACCGTGTTGTCCTCGAAGGATTCCAGGGCGTGGGGATTGTGAATCAGGACGTTGGTATCCAAGACAAAGGTTTTTTTCATGAGGACCTACCCTCCGAATGATTGAGATGGGGAATTACAAAGTTATAAAGCGACTGGGCCAAACGGATGGCCCATTGGAACGTCTCGGAAAAAGCTTGTGAAAACGGCAGGGCATGCGGCCAAAGGAACGAGATCAGGAGCATTAAGACAATCATATTTCCCGCCAAAATGAAAATCAAGGAGAACACCACTCCGCCTTCTTTTAAGTCAGGCTGGTGATGGGAAAGTGAATAAACGGTGAGGGCCAAGTGAAAAGCGTAAGTGAACCCGGTCAACCCTAAAAAGAGAAGCTGGAAGGAGTCCGCCGCGATGACAAAAAGTCCCAATGCTACGGCGGTGTAAAGCGGAAAAATGTAGGGCGCCAGGCTGATGAATAGATGGGATTTATTGATGACAGTCGTCCCGCCCGTCGTGGAAGCGTGGATTGAGGTGACCTTCCCGCCCATTAAGATTGCGGCCAGGGCGTGGGTCAGCTCGTGCGCCA
Organism: candidate division FCPU426 bacterium; assembly: GCA_003152075.1. Classification (GTDB taxonomy): domain Bacteria; phylum Oederibacteriota; class Muellerivitia; order Muellerivitales; family Muellerivitaceae; genus PALSA-1180. The sequence continues at coordinate 17,645 of PLZG01000037.1, read as the reverse complement.
TCACGTGGCTCAATATGGGCTTATAGAGAGCGAAGTGAATGATGAAATAAATGGCGAAACAGCTAGAGAAAACCAAGCTTTCGGTGGTGAGCCAATGAATCCGGAATAAAGCGGGCCCCAGGACACAAGACAGGGCGGCGATGAGCCAGACCAGCAAAACACCAAAGATGATTTTTAAGATGGAGCCGAGGATAAATTTTTTAATTTTTTTCATTGGCTAATGTCCAATCAGTGGTTTAGCTGTCATTGCGAGGCCCAGCCTCAATCGGGTTGAAGAAAAGACTGTAGGGGCAGGCCCCTGCGCCTGCCCAAGGGCGGCCACGGGGGCCGCCCCTACGTTGTCTCAATTCACGTCAATCAGCTCCACTCCTCGGAATGACACATTTAATCCATCCCCTCATCGCTATCCATCGACTCATTGTCTTCTCCGGGGGCTCCCTTGATTTCAGTGGCGATCTGGTACACCACTTCCCGGGATAGGCCCCGCATTTTGCAGACGGCCTTGACCGCCTCGGTTTTGGAGAGGTTTTGTTCCTTCATCAATTGAACCAGCTGGTCGGCGATGGAAACTCCCACCCACTTTTCCTGGTCAGAATGGTCCACATGCTCTCCGCCCTCCACGATGATGACAAACTCGCCTTTGGGTTCATTCGTTTTGAAGTGCTTCCAAAGTTCCTGCAGGTTCCCCCGCACGAATTCCTCGTGTAGTTTGGTCAGTTCCCTCCCCACCACCCCCTGGCGGTTGCCGAAGACGTTCATCATGTCCTTCAAGCTGTTTCTCATCCGGTGGGGTGACTCGAAGAAAACCAACGTGTGTTCGGAGGAGCTCAATTGATTTAGGACTTTCTGCCGTTCCCCCGATTTGGAAGGCAGGAATCCCACGAAGGTAAAAGGAGTTGCTGAAAAACCAGAAGCCGGCAGGGCCGCCAAAAGGGCCGAGGCCCCGGGGATAGGCACCACGGCAAAACCCTTTTCTACCACCGCTTTGACCACCTGAAAACCCGGGTCGGAAATGCCCGGCATGCCCGCGTCCGTAATGAGGGCCGCCGACTCCCCCCGGGCCAGCGCGGCGATAATCTCTTCGGTTCTTTTCACCTCATTATGCTCAAAGCAGGAAATCAGCTTGGCGGGTTTGATACCGAAGTGGGTCAAGAGCTTCAGGCTATTGCGCGTATCCTCCGCCGCGACGAGGGACACTTCTTTCAAAACCTTCAGTGCCCGGAAAGTCATGTCCTCCAGGTTGCCGATGGGGGTGGCTACCAGGTAAAGCGTGGAAGGTTGGATGGCGTTTTTTTCAGCGCTTTTTTCGGGCAACTTTGCGACCTTTCGCTTTGGCTTTTAATTTCCCCGTCTCCCGGCTGGCGTTCACAAGGGAAACCCCCTGTGTACCCTCAAAACCAAGGGGCGAGGGCGAAAAAGAATCCTTAACTGCGACTTTCATTTTTTCCACCGCTAACCAAACGCAGTAACCCACTAGAATTCCGAAAGCATAGCCCGTCAACACGTCAGAGGGATAGTGAAGCCCAAGGTAAATCCGGGACAGGCCCACTAAAAAGGCGATCACCAAGAAAAGGGGTGTCCAAGGCCGGAAAGCCATTGATAAGAGATACATCGAAGCCCCCATGTTGGAAGCATGGCTGGAAGGAAAGGAATAGGCTTCGCTTTTTCCCACCGGTGTCAACACCCCATCCAACGTGTTACAGGGCCTCAACCTTTCAACCCAGGACTTAAGAAAAGTTCCCGAACCTTGGTCCGCGATCAGAATTCCCAGGACCAGGCTCAAAACCAGCCAGCGCCCCTTTGCCCCGCCCCAGATGAGCGAATAAAGGATAAATGGAATTATTAGGGGGAGAAAGTTGTGGTAATCGGTGATGAAGGAAAAGAACTTATCAAAGATGGGATTGGACCAGCCCTGATTGACCCAACGGAATATTGCAACGTCGATTGAGTAAAGGAAAGATTCCATAATTAAGCCTTTAGAAGTTAGCTGTCATTGCGAGGAATGGCCCGCGAATAGCGGGACGATTATGACGAAGCAACCCCAGTTTAAATATGCCGTTTCAAGGAATCTACACCTAAAGCTAAAACCACCCATGAACTGGGGTTGCTTCGCCTCAAAATTCGAGGCTCGCAATGACACCTAAAAGAAACCCCTAGACTGATACTGATATGGAATTATCTTCCGGCATGGATTGATAGATATCGGTAAGGGTTTTCACGACCCACTCCGTGTCATCGGAGGTGAGCAGGTTTTGCCTCATTTCACGGGCGCCCTCAAAACCCTTCAGGTAATGGGTCAGGTGCTTGCGCATTTCCAAAAGGCCCATGCGGGGGCCCTTGACCTCGATGGAGCACTTCAACTGTTCCAGGGCGATGCCGATCTTAAACCTGAGGGAAGGCACGCCCATGGGCTTGCCCGTTTCCAGGTAGTGGTTGATCTCCTCAAAAATCCAGGGAGCGCCCATGCTTCCCCGGCCGATCATGATGCCGTCACAGCCCGTCTCGTTGAAAAGACGGTAGGCGTCCTCGGCGCTCTTCACGTCTCCGTTGCCGATGATGGGTATCTTGGCCTTTTGCTTCAGGTTCTTGATCACTTCCCAGTTTGCCTTACCCTCGAACATCTGGTTACGGGTGCGGGCATGAATGGCCAGGGCCGAGGCTCCCGCTTCCTGCACGGCTTCCAACACCTCGAATACTGCGTTATCCATGGCGTCATACCCTGCGCGGGTCTTCACGGTTATCGGAATCTTCCCGCCGGTGGCTTCCACCATGCTCTTCACGATCCAGCCCGCCCTTTGGGGCTCCTTCAAAATCGCCGCGCCGGCGTCGCACTTTAATATTTTCCCCACTGGACAACCAAAATTAATGTCGATGACATCGGGTTTGATTTCCTCGGCCACCTTGGCCGCCGCCTCGCCCATGATGCCCGGGTCGCCGCCGAACAACTGCACACCCACCGGCCTTTCGGGCTCGGTGAATTCCATCAACTCAGCGGATTTATCCTGTCCCTTCGCGTTCATCAAAGCCCGGGAACTCACCATTTCGGTAATGACCATGGCCGCTCCATAGCGACGGGCCAGGCGGCGGAAGGCCGTGTCGGTATAACCCGCCATGGGTGCCAGGAACACCCGGCCATTCAGGGTCACATTGCCGACCTTAAGCTCACGAGCCGATTTGCCCATAGCCATCATAGGCGCCTCGGATAGCTCCGGGGCTTGGGAAACAGCCCGGGTCCGGTCGATGCTTTCTTGGGATTCTCTCGGTAGAACGCTCATTTTTTCCTCAAAAATAAATTATGAATTAATAATTATTAATTGCTTCAGCCAAAAATCACTTCTCGGACACCCGATAGCCTAGCCAACCGCTGGGTGATTCTTTTGCCCTCGCCCACCGGCAGGGGCTTGAAGTGTATCACGATATATTTCTCCGAGGGAGTGGGGGCTTGGACCTCGGTCCGGACGATTTTGACTCCGAAGCCCCTCAGGGTCATCTTCAAATCCTCGATCAACTGGACCTTCATTTTCGCGTGTATGGTCACGCTGTGATAAAGATGGGTCTCCACATAATCGTCGACGAAATTCATCAGGTAAAGAACCACCATCACTAAAATCGCGGTGAGAAGAGCTCCGGCATAAAAACCACATCCCACGGCCATTCCGATGACCGCGACCACCCAAAGGCTGGCGGCGGTCGTGAGTCCCGACACGATCCCTTCCCGGGAACGCATAATAGTCCCAGCTCCCAAAAAACCAATACCCACCACCACGTTGGAGGCGATACGGGTTGGGTCCGCCTTTCCCAAATACAGGTCAGACATGTAAATTGAAACCAGCATTACCAGGGCGGAACCGACGCCTACCAGGATGTGGGTGCGAAACCCCGCGGGTTTTCCCAGGCGTTCCCTTTCCCATCCGATAAAACCTGTTAGTAAAACAGTAAGGACAAGCCGGAAAGCAATCGTGCCGAGATGATCGGTAAAAGGAATGTCTTGCATGAATTCATTGTACACCGTTCTTCTACAAATTTTAAAAGGGCCATAGGCCCTTTTAACGAGAACGGTGTCACCCTCATACCCTTTATCAGGCTTCGCCTGATTTCAATAAGGTAAATGAGGGTAACAAGAAGGGAGAAGGGCTGAAAGGGTCGGCTGTGTCAGTTAGTGACGCAGTTTGATGTCATTGCGAGGCCCAGCCCCAATCGGGGCGATTTGGGCCGTGGCAATCTCAGTTAAAAATCGTCGGGAAAAACCTGAGATTCCTACGTCGCAAACCAAGCCTATCGGCTTTGCTCCTCGGAATGACAAAATTACTTCGGAACCGTTCCACCATTGAGGAAGCTCTTCAAACCCAGGGCGGTGAGTAACTCGATCTTGGAATCGTTGACTTGAGTCTCGATAAAGGACAGGTCCCGCAACGATTCCCGTACGATCACCACCGTTTCCCGATAGGAAAGGAACCGTTGCCGGGCCACGACGAAGGACCGATTGGCGTCCTTGCTCTCTTGTTCCAAAAGCGGGATGCGGATGTGAGCCACGTTAATTTTTTCGTCGTACTGGGTGTTCAATTCATCCACATCCAATTGGGCATCTTTCAAACGCTCTTCCTTTTCATTGATCTCGGCTTTTCTTTCCTTCTCCTCCGAGCCGATTCGATAGCCGTCAAAAAGCGGAAGGTTGATCCCCACCCATGCGGAATAATCATCTTGAGGGGCTAAAGGGAGTCCCTCGAGAGCTCCGACGCTTCCCATGACGAAAAGCTTTGGCAGTCTTTCGGCTGAGGACTTGTCGTAGGTGGCCCTCGCGGCTTTTATTTCCGACTGGGCAAAGGTTAGGTAAGGGCTTGAGGAACCTTCTTGAATAACCCGGAGTATTCCCTCGTCCAGGGCGGAAGGCAAAGGACATTCCATCCCCTTGTCGTCCAGGCCGGTGAGCAAGGCCAGCTTCCTCAAAGTCTTTCGGTATTTTTCCTCAAAGCTATCCCTCTCGGTTTCAGCCTCTTCCTTTTCAATCTTAATGACCAGCATCTTGTCCTCGTTATATTCGCCCGTATGGACAAAACCCGAGGCCACCTTGAGTATCTCCTTGGACTTATCCGCGATATCCCCCCAAACTTCCCTTTGGCCCCGCAAGAGGGACGCCTGCAGGTAAAGCTGAAGGGCCTGCTGGTAAATCTCCAGCCGCTTCACGCGGATATTTTCCTCGGCGGAGTGAATTTTTTCATGGTGCTGGTCCAAATCGTGCCAGCGGCTGACATCCAGGATGTTCCAACGGATCACCAGGTCCGCGCCAGCCCATCTGCGGTAGGAGGAATTCAGAAGCCCGTCATAAGCAAAAGGTGTAGGGTAATAGGGAGTCGAAAGACCGATGCTGTCCGACGCCGACAGATCAAGATTTGGATAGTCAAAGGAACTGACGACGCTGGCGGAAGCCTCAGCCTTTTTCTCCATGGCCTGAGAAAACTTGATCCCGGGGTTCACTTCCTCAGCGGAACTCAAAATCTTATCTAAGGTTAATTCACCCGCCGTGGCCACGGCTTGCGGGGCGGTTTCTTTCGCGGTTGTCTTTTCCGCAGCTAACGCGGCTCCCGTCCAAGTTAGGAATAAAAGCCCCAGGATAATTCGAACCCTCATTTTGCCCTCCGCTCTTTGTAGTACTCGCTATCCGGATCATTGGGATTGAGCGACGCCGACCGGACAGGCCTGTTTTTTTGGATGACCGCGAAAATCAGAGGAAGCAAGACCAGGGTGGCCAGGGTCGCGCCCGTCAGTCCTCCGATAACCGCCCGGCCCAGCGGGGCCGTTTCCTGCCCGCCATCCCCCAAGCCCAGGGACAGGGGAAGCATCCCCGCGATCATGGCCAGCGTGGTCATGAGGATAGGCCGCAAGCGGCTTTGGGCCCCCTCCACCGCCGCCTTCCAGGCGTTTCCCTGTTGAAGCCGGTTTCTCTCCGCGAAGGTCACCAACAGGATGGCGTTGGCCACCGCCACCCCGATGGTCATGATGGTTCCCATGAAGGACTCCAAGTTCAAGGTAGAGTGCGTGAGGAAAAGGGCCAGCCCCACCCCGGCGATCGCCGCCGGGACGGTGGACAAGACGATGAGGGAAAGGGCCAAAGACTCGAAGTTAGCCGTCAACAGCAAGAAAATAACCACGACCGCCAGGCCAAGGCCCAGGGTGAGTTCGCTGAAAATATGGTTGAGATCCGCGGTCTGGCCCCGCACGTTCACTTCCACTCCTTTAGGTTTAGAGGCGGCCAGGGGTTTAAGGGCGTTCATGACGCTTTGGGAAGCGCGCCCCAGGTCCTTCCCCGAAAGATTGGCGGTCAGGCTTGCCACCCTTTGCATATTGTAGCGGTCGAACTCGCCCGTGCTGGTTCCCTCCTGCACATCGGCCACCCCACCTAATAGGATTTCACCGCCGTTGAGCGAAACCGGCAGGTTACGGATGTCTTCCATGGACTTGATCATGCCCGGGGGCACTTGCACCTGCACCTGGTAGTTGATGCCGTTCCTCGGGTCCTCCCAAAAGCAGGGCACGATATAGCGGCTGGAGGATGTGGCCGGTACCAGGTCGTTCCCGATTCCCGCCAGGGTCATGCCCAGGATACCGGCTTTCTTGCGGTCCGCCGTCACCTTGATCGTGGGGTAGTCGAAAACTTGGGGATATTGGATATCCCGGAGGAAAGGAAGGGTCTCAAGGGCGCCCTTAACCTTTTCGGCGTAGGCCCTTACGTCCACCAGGTTTTTCCCGCTCACCGCCACCTCAATGGGAGTGGTGGCCCCCAGGCTCATGATACGGTCCAACAAACTGCTGGGCTCGAAGGAAATTTTAGTTTCAGGCAGCTTCTCGGCGAACTTTTTCCGCAGGGCTTCCTTGAGTTTTTCCATGCTGAGGTGGGCCTTACGGTTCATGTTCACCTGCAAGACGGCTTCCTGTGGGCCTGAGGTCCAAAGATAAACCATATTGATGGGATAGGTGGGCGGCATGGTTCCCACGTAGCCTACCGAACTTTCGATGTTTTCCGGCCCTGCCGTTTGCTTGATGATCTCCAGGGCCTTCAGCACGGTGGATTCGGTGTGGTCAATCCAGGTTCCCGCCGGGTCCCGGAACCGGATCTGCAGTTGGCCCTTATCCGCCCGAGGGAAAATTTCCCGGCCCACCGCAAAGCCGAACAAAAGATAAATCACTCCCCCGGTACCCAACAGATAGCCCAGGAGGATGATTTTACGAAACGGGAAAATCCCGCCCAGCATTTTCATGTAGTTCGCCCGGAATTTCAGGAAGCCGGCCGTTCCCCTCCCGGGGATTCCTTTCAGCGACGAAGAGGCGTGTCTTTCCTTGAGGGTCCAAACCGCCAGGACGGGAACCAGGGTCCGCGAAAGAAGGAAGGACCCGATCATGGAAAAACCCACCGCCAGGGTGAGGGGCACGAAGAGGGCGTGGGCCACCCCCTTCATGAAAAAGGAGGGGATGAACACGGCCAGGACGCAAAGGAGGTTGAGAAGAAGGGGCACCACAATCTCGGTGGAAGCGTCCAGGGTGGCCCGGGCCAGGCTTTTCCCGTTGTCCCGGTGGGAATGAATGTTTTCAATCGTGACGGTGGACTCGTCCACCAATATGCCGATAGCTAGGGCCAACCCGCCCAGGGTCATGATATTGACCGTCTGCTTGGTGACCCAAAGGGCCAGGACCGCCCCCATCAGCGCCAGGGGGATATTGGCCACCACAATAAAGGCGCTTCGGGGGTCGCGCAGGAAAAGCAGGACCATAAGACCCGTCAACAGCGCCCCCAGGATGCCTTCCAATACCAAAGAGCCGATGGCCCGCCGCACATAGCCCGACTGGTCGAACTCAAAGCTGATCTTTACATCCTCCGGAAGCACGTTTTGGAACCGGGCCAGGTTGTCCCTAACCGCCTTGACCACGCTGAGGGTGGAGCCGTCCGCCCTTTTGGTGACGGGGAGATAAACCGTGCGCTTGCCATTGACCAGGGCGTAGCCCGTCTGCAGGTCGGTGCCGTCCTCCACCTTGGCCACATCCTTGAGAAGCACGGTGGGATAGGTTCCCGTGCGCAGGGGAACATCGTCCAGCTGGTGGATGTCCGACACCACGGAATTCAAGGACACGATGGGATAGAGGCTTCCCATGTTGATATTCCCCGAGGGCTGTACCTGGTTGGCCTGGTTCACGGCCAGGGTCACGTCCTGTGGTGACAAGTGGTAATCACGGAGTTTTTGGGGGTCGAGACTTACGACAATTGTCCGCTGGCTGGCCCCAAAGGGTTCCAAGGAGGAAACGCCGGGCAGGGTGGAAAAGAGGGGTCTCACGTAGTTCAAGGCATAGTCCTGCAATTCCCCCAGCGTCCGCTTGTCGCTGGTAAAAACCAGATCCCCCACCGGGGCACTTCCCACGTCGAAACGCAAAACGAAAGGCGGCAAGATGCCCACCGGCATGAAGGCCCGGGCCCGGTTGACGTATTGAACGGTCTGGGCCAAAGCCTGGGCCATGTCGGTTCCGGGATGGAACTGAAGCTTGATCAGCGCCATGGATTGGATGTTCTTGGATTCCACGTGCTCGATGCCGGCGATATAAAGGAAATGGTACTCGTAGTAATAGGTGAGGAAGCTTTCCATTTGGGCGGCGTCCATGCCCCCATAAGGCTGGGCCACGTAAATGATGGGAATGTCCAGGTTGGGCAATATGTCCTTGGACATCTGCCGCAGGCCCATGAAGGAGGAGGCGACGATGGCAATGACCAAGGCCACCACGGTCAATGGCCTCCGCAGGGCCCAACCCACCAGCCAATTTTCTTTTTCATATCGATCAGTTGACACTTATGCTCCCTAAATTAAACTTTGTAACCTTCCACAACTGATCCCCATCGCGGACAGTCTTCGATCTGGATTTCGGCCCAATTAAAATAATTTAAAGCCCGTATAAATATTTCTTCTTCGTAAGGTTAATAATGACCCTTTTAGTAAATGCCATCTCATCTGCGGACCCACGAAACCCTTTAAGCTCTTTTAATATTTTCTCGTAATATTCCTTGTTCGTAATATTTTCAGGACTATCTTCCGGAACCCGGTACATCCAGTCCAACTTATCTGGATCATAAGCAATAAAAGCTCTTATTACGAATGTTGGCCTTTTGTAAAAGTAATAGGCGAGCTTATCCCGCGAAACTTCCTTATATTCGACACCTTGTTTTTCAGTTTCCCAAAGTTCTTCTAGACCAGCCAAACCTTTTGCGTCCCCTTTGTCCACAGCTGATACCAATTCATTAAAATATTGGCCGAATCTCTTTTCCTTTTCGTGACGGCTCGCGATGGTCGACTCCTTTGGTCCACAGCCAAAGAAAATGGAGACAATTGAAATTAATATAATTTTCCTCAAAAAACGACTCCTCGTCGTGGTCAACCTAGTGCCATTCTTTAAACCACTTTTGCGGATTTTATCAATCCAAACAGACAAACCGACAAAAATTTCATCGGCTTCCCTTTTTTCGATTCCTGTGCCCAACGTAGAAAAGGACCGATCAAAAAAACTGATGGTGAAGCCCTTTTATTTTCTTGAAATGTTGGTCTTTAGTCCAAATGGTTTGATGGTTTGACATGGTTAAAGTGGCTATAAGAATATCGCTTAGCGGAAGCGTGATGCCGTGTTTGCGCAAATCGTAGGAAACCTTCCCCGCCTCGAAAAACACTTCCTCGTTTGCCTCGAGGAAATGCAAGCCCTTTAGGTTCTCCTCAAGGAAAGAAAACTCCTCTGGATTGGCCGCTCCCTGCAGGACCTCAAAAACGACGACTCCGCAAGTGGACAAGGAGCCTCGCTTCAAATGCTTGATAATCTTATCTCCGGTTTCACTTTCGGGTTTGCGGAAATAATCAATCCAAACGGACGTATCGATCAGAATCTCAGCGGGCATGGAGTTCCATCTTCCGCAATTCGGACGAAACGTCTTTAACCTTCAAACGCCCCCTGGCGGAAATGAGGTTATCCAGCCTTTTCCGCCGGACGAAATCCTCGATAGCCGTCTCAATGGCCTGGGTTTTGGATGCCCACTTTTCAACGGACATGAGTTCTTTGACCAAGTGATTTGAAAGTTCAAGGGTGGTTCGCATGGGTATCTCCTTTATGCATATATACTATATGCATTTATTATATGCACTCGAAAGGGAGTTGGTCAAGGCGAGGGCTTTTCAGTTTGAAAACCCCACCTACCCCTTATACCGCCTCTGCCCATCGTAATATCCGCTTTCGGGGTCGTTGGGATTAAGCGAAGGCGATTTGACGGGCTTGATTTTTTGAACCATCGCGAAAACCAGGGGCAGGATGACCAGGGTGGCCAGGGTCGCCCCGATAAGCCCGCCGATGACCGCCCGGCCCAGGGGAGCCGCTTGTTGCCCGCCCTCACCCCATCCCAAGGCCATAGGCAGCATTCCGCCGATCATGGCGAAGCTGGTCATAAGGATAGGCCTTAAACGCCCCCGGGCCCCTTCCACCGCCGCCTTCCAGGCACCCACCCCGCTTAAGCGGCTCCGTTCTGCGAAAGTCACCAGCAGGATGGCGTTGGCCACGGCGATCCCCACGGCCATGATAGCCCCCATGAAGGATTGCAGGTTCAAAGTCGTGCCCGAAAGAAACAGCGTTAGCCCCACACCCCCCAACACCGCCGGGATGGCCGAAAGCACGACGAGGGCAAGGCTGGCCGATTCAAAGTTGGCGGCCAGCAGGAGGAAAATAACCCCGATGGCCAGAAGCAAACCCAGGGTCAATTCGTAAAATATATTGTTGAGGGCTTCCATCTGGCCCCTGAAATGAACTTCCACTCCCCTGGGCTTAGACGATTCCAACGGTTTTAAAGCCTCCAAAATACGCTGGGAAGCCCGCCCCAGGTCCAGGCCCGAAAGGTTGGCGGTGACGCTGGCCACCCTCTGCATGTTGTAACGGTCGTACTCCCCGATGGTGGTCCCCGTTTGGACATCGGCCAACCGGCTCAAGGGAATCACTCCCCCGTTCAAGGAAACGGGCAGGTTGGGAATATCCTTCAACTGGAATGTCCCGGGCGGGACTTCCACCTGTACCTGGTAATTGATTCCCTTCTTCATGTCCGCCCAGAAGGTGGGCAATATGAACCGGCTGGAGGAGGTGGCGGGCACCAGGTCGGTCCCAATGGCGGCCAGGGTGGTTCCCAGTATCCCGACTTTCTTCCGGTCCCCGGTGACCTTGACGGCCGGATAGTCGAAGTCCTGCCCGAATTGGAGGTCCCGCAGGAAAGGTAGGCCCTTCAAGGCGTCCCGGATTTTTTCGGCGTAGGCCCGAACCTCCGCCAGGTCCCGCCCGCTGGCCGCCACCTCGATGGGGGTGTTGGCCCCCAAGCTCATGATGCGGTCCACCATACTGCTGGGCTCGAAGGAAATTTCCGTTTCCGGAATTTTCTCGGCGAATTTCCGGCGGAGGGTTTCCTTGAAGGCCTCGATCCGGACATGGGCTTGGGGTTTCAAGGTGACTTGCAGTACGGCTTCCTGCGGCCCGGAGGTCCAAAGGTGGATCATGTTGACCGGCGCCGTATCCGGCATGGTTCCGACATAGCTGAGGGAACTTTCGACATTTTCCGGGCCGGCTTCCGCCTTGATGATATCGATGGCTTTCAGGACGACCGCCTCCGTTTGGTCGATCAAGGTTCCTGAGGGGGCCCGAAACCGCACCTGAAATTGTCCCGTGTCCACCTGGGGAAAAATTTCCCGCCCGACGAAAAAGCCGAACAGCAGAAGAATGATTCCCAACGTTCCCGCCAAATAAACCCCGAGGATGAGCTTGCGAAAGGGAAAGGACCGGCCCAGTATCCGCGCGTAATTCTCCCGGAACCCGGAGAAAAAAGGAATTCCCTTCTTCATCGGCGTATGGCCGGGCTTTTCCTTGAGAATCCAAACCGAAAGAACCGGGATCAAGGTACGGGAAAGAAAAAAGGACGCGACCATTGAAAAACCAACCGCCAAGGCCACGGGGACAAAAAGGGCATGGGCCACCCCGCTCATAAAAAAGGATGGGATGAAAACCGCCAGGACGCACAACATGGTCATGAGGAGGGGAGTCACCATTTCGCTGGAAGCGTCCAGGGAGGCCTGGGCCAGGCTTTTCCCCCTTGCCCGGTGGGTGTGGATATTTTCGATGGTGACGGTGGTCTCATCCACCAGAACCCCGATGGCCAGGGCCAATCCCCCCAGGGACATGATGTTGATGGTCTGCTTCGTCACCCAAAGGGCCAGGATGGCCCCCATCAGAGCCAGGGGAATGTTGAGAACTACGATAAAGGCGCTTCGGGGATCGCGCAGGAAAAGAAGGACCATCAGGCCCGTCAGGATGGCCCCCAGGACGCCTTCCAACACCAGGGAACTAATAGCCCGCCGGACATAGCCGGACTGGTCGAACTCATAGGTGACCTTCACATCCTCTGGAACCATGCTTTGGAAACGGGCCAGGTTCCTTTTGACTTCATCCACGACGCTTAAAGTGGAAGCATCCGACCGCTTGGTCAAAGGAAGGTAAATCGTCCTTTTGCCGTTCACCAGGGCGTACCCCACTTGGAGGTCGGCTCCATCCTTGACCGTGGCCACGTCCTTGAGGAGCACCACCGGGTAGGTTCCCACGCGAAGGGGCAGTTCATCCAGTTCGTGGATATCACCCGCCACCGAGTTCAGCGACATTACGGGATACATGCCGTCCTTGATGATATTGCCCGACGGCATGGGTTGGTTGCCCCGGCTTACCGCGAGCACGACGTCCTCGGGGGAAAGGTGGTACCGGCTCAGCTTGGCCGGGTCGATACTGACAACTACCGTTCGCTGTCCGGCCCCGAAAGGGGGCGTGGCGGATACGCCCGGGAGCGTTGCGAACATGGGCCGCACGTAGTTCAAGGCGAAATCCTGGAGTTCCGCTAGTGTCCGCTTGGGGCTTGAGACCACCACGTCCCCCACCGAAAGGCCGCCCGAGTCGAACCGCACGACGAAGGGGGCCACCATCCCCGCGGGCATGAATGCCTTGGCCCGGTTGACGTAATTGACGGTCTCCGAAAGGGCCTGGGCCATGTCCGTGCCGGGATAAAACTGGAGCTTGATGAGGGCGGCGGATTGGACGTTTTTGGATTCGATGTGCTCGATGCCGGCGATATAGAGGAAGTGGTACTCGAAATAATAGGTGATGTAGCTTTCCATCTGGGAAGCGTCCATGCCCGTGTAGGGCTGGGCCACGTAAATGATGGGGATGCCCAGGTTAGGCAGGATGTCCTTCTTCATCTGTTGGAGGGCCAAAAAGGAGCAAAAGACAATGCCAATAACCGCCACCACGACTGTTAAAGGGCGCCGCATGGCCCAGCCCACCAGCCAATTTTCTTTTTCAATCCGTTCGATTGGCACCGAGGCTCCTCAAAACGACAGTTCAACTAGTGAATCCCTCGCCCCTTGCGGGAGAGGGTAGGGTGAGGGATGCTTGCAGTTTTTCAGATCACCCTCATCCCATCCTTCTCCCGTCAAGGGAGAAGGGGAAAACACCATAAACCGGCTTCGCCTTTAAAAGGTTCGGTGAAAATTATAACGGTATCGGAAGGATTAGGAATCAATAGAAAGTGGAGCGCGACGCAGCCGTGGCGGAAAGCGAGGAGATTCGGCCTTGGGATATTTGATAGGCACCCAAACCCGCGATCATGGCCCCGTTGTCCGAGCAGTATTTCGGGGGAGGAACCCGTAAAACCGTCTTGAAGGGTTCGGCTTCTTTTTTTAAGGCTTCCCGCAAGGCTTGGTTGCAGGCCACGCCGCCCCCCACTACCAGGCTCTTGGGTTGGAATTCTTCCAGTGCGATTCGGACCCGCTTGGAGATTTCTTCCAAAATGGTATTCTGGAATTTCGCGGCCAAATGTTCCCTATCCTTCTCGCTTTGAAGGGGAGTCTTTTTGATTTCCAAGGACACAGCCGTCTTCAAACCGCTAAAGGAAAAATCTTGGCTCTTGTCTTTCATCCTGGAAACGGAAAATTTTTCGGTGACTTGCGGGGCATTTTTCGCCAATTTTTCGATAATCGGCCCGCCCGGATATCCCAGGCCCATGAGCTTAGCGACCTTGTCAAAGGCTTCCCCCGCCGCGTCATCCCGGGTGGAACCCAGCAGGCGGTACTGTCCCCAACCTTCCATGTGATAGAGCTCCGTATGGCCTCCCGAAACCGCCAGCCCCAGCGCGGGAAACAAGACCGGGTCGGAATCCAGTTGGACAGCATAGAGGTGGGCTTCGATGTGATGAATCATGGCCAAAGGCAAGTGAAGGGTGAAGGCCAAACCCTTCGCCGCCGAAACGCCTACCAAGAGCGCCCCGATCAAGCCTGGCATGCCGGTCACGGCAATGCCGGTTAAGTCATCAAAGGTGACTTGGGCTTGTTTCAATACTTCCGTAACGAGTAAGGGCAGGCTTTCCAAATGCTGTCGCGAGGCTACCTCCGGCACCACTCCGCCATAGCGGCTGTGCAGGGCCATTTGGGAGGCCGTCTCATTGGCCAAAACCCGGTAGCCATCCTTGACGATAGCCACGGAGGTTTCGTCGCAGGAGGATTCGATTCCTAACACCAAGCTATTCAACATCTAACATCCTTCTCACCACGAAGTACACGAAGGTCACGAAGTTAAAAATCCCTGATTTTAAAACCAAAAGATTTGGACTTTTTTCATTTCGTGAACTTCGTGGTTAAAAAATTTTTACTCTTCTCTTACCACTTCCGAGGCGTAAACAAATTGGATGCCCTGTTCCTTCAACTTTTGCACTGCTTCTTCCAACGTCTTCAAGGTCAGCGTCTTGAAGTGCCCAATCCCAACTGCCAATCCCTTTTTACGGGCCCGGGCCACCAGTTGGTCCAATTGCCTCAAGATGGCTTCCGGGGTCTCCACGTTATCCAAGAAAACATCCCGATGGGCAACAGGAACATGGGCTTTTTTCGCTACCGGCTCCACCACCGACTCCGCAGTAGTCCTGGAATCGATGATAAAAAGACCCCGAGATTTTAGCACCTGGCAGACATCCCACATCAATTCGGGGTCCACAGTAGCCACGCTTCCCATGTGGTTATTGAGTCCCCGGCAGTTGGGCAAGTCTTCCAGGGCCTTTTCCACCAGAGCTTTGGCCTTGGAATCCCCCATTCCCTTTCTCAACAACTCCTTATAGTTGCCGCCAACCATTCCCTTTTCATGGCCTTCCATGGGCATATGGCACATGACCTCAACCCCATGGCCGGGCAGGTCCTCAGCGAGATTTTTGGAAAACTCCGCGTCCGGAATGATGGCCACCGTCACGGGAATCTTGAACCCATACAAGTGATCGAGCGCTTCTCCCTTTTGGTATCCGCCGTCGTCGATGATGAGGCATATTTGGGGCTTCGATGTGCGGATAAAAGCGATTTCCACCGCCACCCAGGGCTGGGAATCGAAAACAAACTCGCATGTCCCGTTGGCCGACTCATCTTCCGAGGCTCCCAAGGGCCGGGACACTTCTTCCATTTCCGAGGCCAGTTGCTCCACCGAATAACGCAGGGGAAGCCGGAATTCCTCTACGTAAGTAGAAATGACTTTTCCTTGGACCGTGACGGACCTGATTTCCACATCCTTTGAAAGCAATTTGAGCATGTCCAAGGATTGGAGTTTCTGGTTCAAGGCCTTAAGAAGTTTTGCCGTGGCTTCGGCGGGATCACCCTTGAATGCGGTGGAAGGCGGGACAACAGTAGAGGTAGGCCCTGAACCATCGGGTTTCGATGGAGCTTCCAGGTATCGCCACATTAGAACTGCCGCCACGGCTAGGACTACCAGAACCACAGCGGTGGTGATTAAAGAACCTCGGACATCTCCTTTTTCACTAACCCTGTTTAATTTCAAGGAGACCTCTAGTACTCATTAAACCCCTCGCCCCTGGAGGGAGAGGGTAGGGTGAGGGGGATTAAAATTTTTAATGCCCCTCTCATTTATCCTCAGGGGTGGTCTTATCCTCGATTTGGTCCTTATCTTCCTCTACTTCTTTTCCGTTTTTTTTGTTGCGCGCATCCTCGAGTTTTTTCTCGCCGGCAATCTCTGTCTTACCCTTCTTTTTGGGATAAAGGGCGACCAACTGGGCACTGATCTTACCGCCGTTCTCGATGATCTGCTCGGCCACACCGACTTGGGGATCCCTCAAAACCGCCAGCTCACGGGCATCTTTTTCACCCAGCTTCTCGCGGACCAATTCAACATAAAGACTGTTTTTCAAATAGTCCTGATCCTTCTTGAGCTCGTCCTTATCGATTTTTTTCACGTTCTTCAGGCAATAACCGTAAAAGCGGTCCATCAAGGCGGGCGTCACCTCGGTATCACGGGTAACAAGCATACCTTCTTTCACCAGGACCTTGGCGAACTTGCCCGGTATTTGCTTGGCGTAAACCTTGATCGTGGATTCGGAAATATCATGGTTACGCAGGTCCAGGTCCGGATCGATGCCGATGCCGTGGATGCAGATGCCCGAGGGCGTGTAATACTTAGCCATGGTCAGCCGCAGGGCCGCCCCGTCGCTGTTGTCCAGGGGCAGGATGGTTTGTACCGAGCCCTTGCCGAAAGTCTTCGCGCCGATGAGTACCCCGCGCTTCCAATCCTTCAAGGCTCCCGCCACGATCTCCGCGCCCGAGGCGCTTCCCTCGTTGACCATCACCACCACCGGCTTGCCCTTGTCGAACTTTTCCATGTCCGTTGCTTTGAATTCCTGGGTTTGGTTGACACTGCGGCCTTTGGTGGAAACCACCATCTTGCCCTTTTCCGTGAAGTAATCCGAAACCCCGACGGCCTCGTTCAAAAGGCCGCCCGGATCGTTGCGCAAATCAACCACCAGGCCCTTCAAGGGGGACTTTTTCTTTAAGTCATCCACCGCCTTGATGAAATCGTCGGTTGTGTTTTCGATAAACTCCGAAATACGGACATAACCGATTTGGTGGGGAAGCATATAGGAGTGGATACTCTCAATCTTGATGGAATCCCGGATAAGGGTCACGTCCAAGGGCTCGGACATGCCTTCCCTTCCAATCGTAATCGTTACCTTTGTCCCGATTTTTCCGCGAAGCCGCTTGACCGCGTCATTGATGGTCATGGTGTCGGTCTTCTCGTCGCCGATTTTGAGGATCTTGTCCCCCGCCTTGAGCCCGGCCCTATCCGCCGGAGTCCCCTCGATGGGTGAGATGACGGTCAAGCGGTCGTCCTTGATGGCGATTTCAATGCCCAATCCCCCGAACTTCCCGGAAGTCTCGGTCTGCATTTCCTTATAGTCGTCCGGCGGCATGAATTGGCTGAAGGGATCCAGGGTATTGACCATTCCCTGCAAAGCCCCGTAAACCAGGTCCTTTGGGTTGGTTTTATCGATATCAACGTATTTTTCCCGAATAATGGCCAAGGCATCCACGAAGGGATTCAGGTATTTGTAAACATCCTCGGAATTTTCCTTGGGATGGG
Organism: candidate division FCPU426 bacterium; assembly: GCA_003152075.1. Classification (GTDB taxonomy): domain Bacteria; phylum Oederibacteriota; class Muellerivitia; order Muellerivitales; family Muellerivitaceae; genus PALSA-1180. The sequence goes on along the minus strand of PLZG01000037.1, from coordinate 149 downwards.
CGGCGGATTGGGTGGCCGCTCCGGCGGCGAAGCTCACTCCGCAAAGGGCCAGCAATAAAAAAGCGGTCGTCAACAAAGATGGGCGGCGGTCCATAACTTCCTCCAATTTCTAACAGCAATTTTGAATGGCTCTTCTGCAAAAGTTGTGG
>PLZG01000093.1:84455-87480 GCA_003152075.1 candidate division FCPU426 bacterium | reverse complement strand
CGGTTCCTGGAAGTGCAGACCTCCAACTTCCATGCCTTGAACGCGAGAGTCCGGGGGGTGGGGAATGACATCCAGATTTTGATGCAGTTATCCATTCTTTCGTCCCTTTCGGGAAAGGAATGAAAGGTAGTCGACGGTCGACAGTTCACAGTTGGCAGTTTGCGGCAGGACTAACAAACCCTCGCCCCTTGCGGGAGAGGGTAGGGTGAGGGGTGTTTTGCGGGTGTTAAATTCACACTCACCCCAGCCCTCTCCCCTCGAGGGAGAGGGGAGTAACCAACAACAGATTTTCTCGAGATGCGTTGACAATTTGATAATTCTGTTTTTTTAAAAGGAGAATAAAACATGAAAAAAAGACTGAAGATCATCCTGCCGTTGGTGGCGGCCCTTATAGTGGGCATTACCCTTTGGAAGGTCCTGAAGGGGGATAACTTCACTTACGCGGGCACGGTGGAAGCCACGGAAGTGGATATCCCGGCACAGGTTTCCTCTACGATCGCCTCCTTGGCCGTGGCCGAGGGCCAAGCCGTTACCCTGGGGCAGCTTCTGGTGACGCTGGACGGGAGCGACTACAAATTGACCCAAACCCAGGCCACTGACGATTACAACCGGGGTGTGATGCTCTTTAGGAGCGGGTCCATGCCCAAGGAAACCTTCGACCACCTCCAGGCCCAGAAGCAACTGGCGGATTTAAGGGTTCAATGGTGCTCCATCACGTCGCCTCTTTCGGGAACGGTGCTGACCAAATATCACGAACCGGGCGAGTGGGTAAACCCAGGCACCAAAGTCTTCACTCTGGCCGACTTGAGTCAGGTCTGGTGCCTGATCTACATTCCCGAGCCTATGTTAGTAAGGGTTTCCTATAACGAAAAGCTGAAAGCTATTTTACCTGAGCTTCCAGGTAAGCCCTTCGAGGGAACCGTCACCCATATCAACGACCAGGCGGAGTTCACCCCCAAGAACGTACAGACCCAGAAGGAACGCTCTAACCTGGTTTACGCAGTCAAGGTGGCCTTCCCCAACCCGGAAGGACTTTTGAAACCGGGCATGACGCTTGAGGTGTCGCTGCTTAAAGGAAAATAAATTTACTGTCATTGCGAGGAATGCCCGCCGAATAAGCGGGCATTCCTCGCAATGACAGCTATAAAGGTTTTTTGAAATGAACATCGGGATCAAAGTTGAAAACCTCTTCAAGGACATGGGGCCCAGTCACGCCATTCAGGGTGTCAGCCTAAACCTGGAACCGGGCCTGCTGCACGGCCTCATCGGCCCCGAGGGATCGGGCAAGACCACCCTTTTGCGGCACCTGATCGGTCTCCTGAAACCCGACCAAGGCCGGGTGGTTTATTTAGAAGGCGGGAAACCCGTCCCCTTGGATGAAGTCCGTTCCCGAATGGCTTACATGCCCCAATTGCAGAGCCTTTACTCGGATCTTTCCATTGGGGAACATCTGGATTTTTTCCGGGAGCTTTACCAGATCCCACCCAAGGTCTACCGGGAGCGGCGCAAGGAACTCCTCGCTGTCACCCGGCTGGGGCCCTTCGTGGACCGGCCAGCGGGCCAGCTTTCGGGCGGCATGTACAAGAAGCTGGGCCTCATGTGCGCCCTGCTGCAATCTCCCAATCTGGTGTTGCTTGACGAGCCCACCACGGGAGTGGACCCCATCAGCCGCCGGGAATTCTGGGAGATGCTTTACCGCCTGAGGGAGGAAGGCATCCTCATCGTCATCACCACCGCCTACATGGACGAGGCCGAGCGGTGCGACCGGGTACACATCATGGAACGGGGGAGACTTTTGGCGACAGGCGAGCCCCAGGAGATACTCAAGAGGGAAAAGGTGGAAAATTTCGAGAAATTATTCCTCAAATACGACGCTAAGGGTCCGGCCAAGGAAAAGGCGGAGATCCGATGAACGGCAAAAAGAACGGTGGAAAATATTCGGTGGAAGTGAAGGACCTGACCGTCAAGTTCGGGGATTTCACGGCCGTGGACCATGTTTCCTTCCACGTCCACCCGGGGGAAATTTTCGGCTTCCTGGGCGCCAACGGGGCGGGAAAAACCACAACCATCCGGGTGCTCTGCGGGCTCTTGACCCCCACCTCGGGCCAAGTTCTGGTGGCCGGGTTGGACCCTTCCCAGGGCCTGGAGGCGGTGAAGGCCAAGGTGGGTTACATGTCCCAGAAATTCACCCTTTACACAGACATGACGGTGGATGAGAACCTGGAATTTGCCGCGGCCCTTCACAAAATTCCCAAGGAAGTCCAGCGCCGCCGGCGCAAGGAAGGGTTAGAGATTATCGCCTTTAAGGAAAAAACCACTCGCCTAGTGCGGGAACTTTCGGGAGGCACCAAGCAGGAAGTTTCCCTGGTGGCCGCCCTCCTGCACGACCCCGAAGTCCTTTTCTTGGATGAGCCCACGGCCGGGGTCTCGCCCGTGTCCCGCACCCGGTTTTGGTCCATCATCCGGGGCCTGTCGGACCGGGGCAAGACGGTTTTCGTCACGACCCACTACATGGACGAGGCGGAATATTGCGGTCGAATCGCGCTTATGCGAGATGGACGGATAGTGGCGCTGGACAGCCCCGGGACCTTAAAGAAAAGCCTTTTTCCAGAACCCCTCTTCGAGTTGACCCCCCGGAAGGGGCACCGACCCCGCTGGATCCAAGACCTTCGCAAAAGTGGGGCTGTGCTTTCGCTGAAGCCATATGGAATGAGGTACCACGCCATTGTGTCGGAAAAGGGTTCCTGGAAAAGGATAGCCCGTCGCATGTCCGGAGATTTCACGGCCAGGCCCATTAAGGCCTCCCTGGAGGATGTCTTCATCCGCGTCGTAGAGGGGGTCAAATGAAAGACCCTATAAACCTCAAACGCGCCTATGCCATTGCCTATAAGGAAGTGCGCCATATCCTGCGGGATCCTTTCACCCTGGCTTTGGCCCTGGGCCTTCCCCTATTGATGGTCCTTTTTTTCGGCCTGGCCATGGATTTCAACGTCCATGACATCCACCTGACGGTTTATGACCAGGA
>PLZG01000093.1:0-84439 GCA_003152075.1 candidate division FCPU426 bacterium | reverse complement strand
GATTCCCCGGTCCAGGTTTTGATCGACGGTACGGACAATTCCACGGCTGGTGTTATTGGGGGTTACATGAACGGCATCCAGTCAGCGGCCAACCTCCGGCTCGCCGATTCCGCGGTAAAGCCCCTCGTTGCCCTTAAGTCCCGCTATCTTTTCAACCCGGAACTGAACAGCCGATGGTTCACGGTGCCAGGGCTCTCCGCCGTGGTGCTGGCGATTATCTCCATCCTACTCACGTCCCTGACCGTGGCCCGGGAGTGGGAACACGGGTCGATGGAATTGCTGCTTTCCACGCCTGTGCATCCGCTGGAAATCATCCTGGGTAAACTGGCCCCCTACGTGGGCCTGGGGCTCTTCGCCCAAGCCCTTATATATGGCCTGGCCCGTTTTTATTTTGGCATCCCCTTCCAGGGCAGCCACATTCTTTTCCTTATCGGGACCTTTCTTTTCATTTCCTCCTATATGGCCTTGGGGCTTTTGGTCTCGGTGGCGACCCGGCAGCAAATTTTGGCCATGCAGTTTTCCATGATGATCGGGATGCTTCCTAACATGCTCCTGTCGGGCTTCATTTTCCCCATCGAGAACATGCCTGTCTTTTTCCAATACCTCACCGCTATTTTCCCGGCCCGGTGGTTCATGCTGGTCATCCGCGGCGTTTTCCTGCGGGGTTCGGACCTGTTCCAGCTGGTGGGGCCGCTTTTGGCCATGCTGTTGATGTCGGCCTTTTTCGTGGGTTTGGCCGTGAAGAGGTTCAAGAGGGACGTGGAACCTTGAACGGCAATTTTGAATTTAAAATTATGAATTTTGAATTGAGGAAACTTCTATGAAACTTAACCCGACCGTCATGGGGTTTTTCCGGAAGGAACTGGTGCAGACCCTGCGGGACAAGCGCATGCGCATCATGCTTTTCGTCATGCCCGTCATCCAGATGACCCTTTTCGGGGTGGCCATCTCCACGGAGACCCGTAACATCAAGCTGGCGGCGGTTTACCAGCCCAACGATTTCCTTATGGAGCGGGTGGTGCAAAGATGTTACAGCTCCCAGTGGTTTGTGCCTGCCAAGCCCGGGACCGAGAAGGACCCATTCCGCATGATCCAATCGGGGAAGGCCGACGCGGTGCTGGTGGCACCGGAAAAGGGACTGACCCATGCGGTGGGACTGGGCGGCGCCTCCCTCCAGCTTTTAATTGACTCCAGCAACATCACCAAGGGTCAGGCCATCGAGAACTATACCCAGGCCATCCTCAACCAGGTTATGGCCGAGTCTTTCCATCAAAAAAACCAAAGCCCGCCGGTGCGATTCGTGGTCCGCTACCTTTACAATCCGGAGATGAAGACGTCGGTTTTCATGGTGCCCAGTGTCCTTTGCATGATCCTCTTGATGGTCACCTTCATCCTGACTTCCTCCTCTATAGCCCGGGAAAAGGAGGCGGGAACGATGGAAACCCTGCTTTCCTCGCCCGCAACTACCACCGAAATCCTCCTGGGCAAATCCCTTCCCTATGTGTTCCTGGGGATGCTGGATTTCCCCCTGGTCATTGCCGTGGCCGTCTTTGGTTTCGGTGTACCCATGAGGGGTTCCCTCTGGGTGCTGTTCTTTTGCGCCTTTATCTTCATGTGCAATACCGTGGCCCTGGGAATCCTATTCTCCACCTTCGTCAAGAACCTGCAACAATCGTCCATGGGAGGGTTCTTGTTCATCTTCCCGGCTATACAGCTTTCCGGTGTCATGTATCCGGTGGAAAACATGCCCTGGCTCCTGAAATATTGCGCCTACCTGGACCCGATCATGTATTTCGTGAACCTGATGAGAAACATCATGCTCAAGGGCGGGGACTTCCAGGTGGTGGCCGTGAACGCCGGCGCCCTGGTGGTCATGGGGGCCTTCGCCATTTGGATCGCCTCGCGGCGCTTTCACCAGACTTTGAATTGAGGGAGGTGTTGCCAAACGGGAGGGAATTTATCATCCTTTCGTGGGCCCCGCCCCAGGGGTTTATCCCGGAGGCGCTCGAAATCTCCCCGAAGTTGGCCATTATCAAAATCCTGATCCTTTGAAACTTCTTTGTATGTACGAAACGTCTAACATAATATAAGGGGCCTTGGAACCTGCGGGTTTCGACCAAAAGAAAGAGGTACAAAATGAAAAGGATGAACACTTTAACGTTAGCGCTTCTGTTGATGCCGGCCCTAACCGCTTTGGCGGACAACAACCGGGACGGTGGCCGTGATAACAACAACTCCAAGCCTGCCCGCACCCAGTCCGCCGCCCCGGCGCGGAGCTTTAGCGCTCCCCAAGCCCGTCAAGCTCCTGCGGCCCGCCAGCCGGTGGTCATCAACATGAGCCAAGGTTCCAGCGGAGGTCATAACCGTAATTACCCTTCTCAACAACCCTCTAGGCCCGCCGCCCAGCCGGAAAACCAGCCCTCTTATGGCAGACTCAATTGGAGTTCCCCGGCTCAAAACCGGACCCAAGCCCAACCCTGGACTCCCGCTAATCGAAATGTAGGTCAAGTTAACCACAACGGGGGCCAAGCCGCCCAAAGGCCCTATCAAAGGCCCAATGTCCAGGCCTATACCAGTCCCGGCGTTCACGCGGCGGTCGCGGTTCATCACCATGCCTACACCCCGGGTTACGTACGGGGGAAACTGAAAAAAATCGGCGTGACGGCTGAACCCAAACTGATTACGAACCGTGCGGAATTTATCCATACAGACCGCCTGCATTCCGCCATCGGCCTTCCGAAGGACGGACCCGATCACGGCCCTTTGCGCGGAACGGCCCTTTCTCCCCGTCATTTCAACGACCCGGTCGTGCGCCAACAAATGGCCAGGATCGACAACGCTAACTGGCTCGCCCGGATCCATGGGTTCCATTCCACCGAAAACAGGGCCAACCATTACTATTGGCACCAGGATCAGGGCTTCTCTTATTGCCACTACATCGACCCGACGGGTTACCACTGGTGGGGTTGGTACGTAGGCGACCAATTCTTCTGGACCCGCCATTTTCACTCGCGCTGGTGGTGGTATGACTCGGGCTATGACCGGTGGTGCTTCTGGAACAACGGAAATTGGTGGTGGCAGGATCCCTATCACGTGGGGGACCTCTACTGCTACAACAATGACACCTACATTCCATCCAATTCGGCGAATGACCAGGTGGTCGTAACCGCTAATATCAACCCCAACCTGCAAGCCACAAACAGCCCTGATGGCACCCGCCTCGTCAAGGTGATCGGGGATAGTCAGGATGCCTTCCTCTATGACACCGCCAATCCGGCTACCTTTGATCCGGTTTACCTTGCCTCGGGGGCACAAAGCGTGCAGTTTTCCGACACCAGCAACGGACGGCCTCTGGAAATCATCCTGAAACTCAACGATGGTTCCTTTGACATGTTCGACAGCTACGGGAACCCCTACAACCCTGGCGCTAACGACGGAGATCAAGCGGATGGCAACCAGCAGCCCCCGGATTCGGGAACGCCGCCCTCGGATGATAATCCGCCAGTTAACAATTAAAGAACCAATTTTTTTCTTAAACCCCGGGAGGACATTTCTCACGGGGTTTTTTATTTAGAACCATTCTCGGGTATGACGAGAGTCATAAGATCTTTGCCCTTCCGCCCTTAACCTTGAATTAAGGAGAGGGCCATGAGTCTCATCGAAACCAAAGACCTATTCAAAATCTATCGCATGGGCGGGAATGAAGTGCGGGCGTTGGATGGCGTTTCCCTCAATGTGGAGGAGGGGGAATTCATGGCCATCATGGGGCCCTCCGGCTCCGGTAAGTCCACCATGCTCCAAATCCTGGGACTTCTTGATACTCCCGATTCCGGCTCCTACAAGCTCCTAGGAAAAGAAGTTTCCACCCTCACCGAGGACGAACTGGCGGTCATCCGAAGCCAGACCCTGGGTTTCGTGTTCCAGACCTTCAACCTGTTGTCACGGACGAGTGCCTTGGAAAACGCGGGCCTTCCACTGCTCTACGCCGACCCCAACAGCCCCCATGACGATCCCAAAATGCTCCTGGAAGAGGTGGGTTTGGCCCAACGGGAGGACCACAAGCCCAACGAACTTTCCGGCGGCCAGCAACAGCGGGTGGCCCTGGCCCGGGCCCTGGTCAACCGACCCAAGCTCATCATGGCGGACGAACCTACAGGAAACCTGGACACGAAAAGCTCGTTGGAAATCATCGGCCTGCTGGAAAAACTGAACAAGGAGGGCATCACCATCATCATGGTCACCCACGAAGAGGATATCGCCCGGCACGCGCACCGGATCATCCAAATGCGGGACGGGAAAATCGTCACGGACAGCCAGGGCCAGGGTATTCCAGCCGAAGTCCGGGAAGAGCGCGCGCCAAAAGTTTCGGAAGATACCAAGGCCTTTTTTGCCTTCACTCCCAAACGGGTGAAGGAGTATTTTCACCAGGCCTTCCGGGCGCTCCTGGCCAACAAGGTCCGCGCGGCGCTTTCCTTCCTGGGCATCCTGATCGGGGTGGGGGCCGTCATCGCCATGCTGGCCATCGGCACCGGCGCCCAGAAATCCATGCAGGAACAGATGGCCGCCCTGGGCACTAACCTGCTTATCCTGATTCCGGGCTCGGTCCAGCTAGGCGGGGTTCAGCAGGGAACGGGAAATACCAGCCGCATCTTCCTGCAGGACGCCATGGCCTTGGCCAAGGTTCCACGGGTGAAACAGGTGGCCCCGGAAATCTCCGGCCGGGTCCAGGTGACTTATAGCGACAAGAACTGGAACACGGTGCTTACGGGAACTACTCCCAATTACGCCGATATGCGGGCGTCAAACCCCACTTTCGGACGTTTTGTCACAGAGGAAGACGACCAGAGGCGTAACCGGGTATGCCTTCTGGGGCTCACCGTAATCAAAGAGCTCTTCGGTGACGCGGATCCGGTTGGGGAGCATATCAAGATCAACCGCGTGAATTTTCTCGTGGTGGGCGTACTGCCCCTGCTGGGTTCCAACGGGTTCCAGGACCGGGATGACCGGATTATCGTGCCCGTCACCACCGCCATGTACCGGCTCTTCGGCCGTGAGTATGTGAACATGGTGGACATCGAGGTGGAGGACCCCGGCGACACCGACCTGGTGACGAACTCGGTGCAGGCCTTCATGAGGAAGCAAATGCGTGTCCCCAACACCCAGGGCAACGAGAACGCCTACATGGTGCGCAACATGGCCGACATCCAGGCCACCTTCAACAGCATAACCCGGCTCATGACCCTGCTTCTGGGCTCGGTGGCGGCCATTTCCCTCCTGGTGGGCGGCATCGGTATCATGAACATCATGCTGGTCTCGGTAACGGAACGGACCAAGGAAATCGGCCTGCGCAAGGCTATCGGAGCACGGCGACTGGACATCCTTTCCCAATTCCTGATCGAAGCCATGACGATTAGCCTGATGGGGGGACTGGCGGGAATCCTGATGGGTTGGGGCGTTTCCCTTGCCATTTCTTTCTTCGCCGGATGGCAGACCATCATCACGCCCTTTTCCGTGATTCTATCCTCACTTTTCTCGGCTTTTGTTGGAATCGCTTTCGGTCTCTGGCCGGCCATTAAGGCCTCCAAGCTAAGCCCTATCCTGGCCCTCCGGTACGAATAGGTTTCTATGACTATCCTCATATGGACACCTTGGTTCAAAAGGTACCGTGATGGAAGAAATCATCAAGGAGTTCGCTGATGAAAAAGATACCCGCCTTCGTTACTCACCAGCCCGCCATCGACTGGGTTCACGAGGTCGCCAAAATGTGCGACGCCGAGGACATCCATTGGTGCGACGGGTCGCAAGAGGAATACGAAAGCCTTTGCGCCCAAATGGTGGAATCGGGAATGCTGCGTAAGTTGAACCCCCGGTTGCGCCCTGGAAGCTACCTGGCCCTGTCGGACCCCCAGGATGTTGCCCGTACCGAGGAACGCACCTTTATCTGTAGTACCCGGAGGGAAGAGGCGGGACCCACCAACAACTGGATGAGCCCGACGGAAATGAAGGGAAAACTGGAAAAACTTTTTACCGGTTGTATGACAGGGCGGAAGCTTTTCGTGGTCGCCTTCTCTATGGGCCCCTTGGGGTCGCCCCTTTCCAAGATCGGCATCGAGCTTACCGACTCCCCCTATGTCACCGCCAGCATGAGGATCATGACACGGATGGGGCGCCGGGCCTGGGAAGTCCTGGGCCATGGCGATTTCGTCAAATGCCTCCATTCGGTGGGGAAGCCCCTGGTGCCGGGCGAGAAGGACGGCTCCTGGCCCTGCAATCCGAAGGATAGGTACATCGTGCATTTCCCCGAGGAGAGGGCTATCTGGTCCTACGGAAGCGGCTATGGCGGGAATGCCTTGTTGGGGAAGAAGTGCTTCGCCCTTCGTATCGCCTCAGTGCAGGGCCGGGATGAGGGATGGCTGGCGGAACACATGCTGATTCTGGGGGCCGAGGGGCCTGACATGGCCAAAACCTACGTCTGCGCGGCCTTCCCCAGCCAATGCGGGAAGACTAACTTCGCCATGATGTCCGCCCCGGCAGGCCTGGAAGGCCTCAAACTGACCACCTTGGGAGACGACATCGCTTGGTTAAAACCCAGTGAGGACGGGCGGCTTTACGCCATTAACCCGGAAGCGGGACTCTTCGGCGTTGCGCCGGGCACTTCCGAGGAAACCAATCCCAACGCCATGGCGGCGATCAGGCAAAACACCATTTTTACTAACGTAGCCCTGACCATTGAGGGAGACGTCTGGTGGGAAGGCATGACAGCCATTCCACCCCAAAAGCTCACCGACTGGCAGGGAAAGGATTGGACGCCCACCTCGGGCCGACCTGCCGCTCACGCAAATGCCCGCTTCACCGCTCCCCTGTCCCAGGTTCCCAGCTTGGACGCCAACGCGGAAAACCCGGCTGGAGTGCCTATTAGCGCTTTCATTTTCGGGGGAAGGCGTCCCACAACCGTACCACTTGTGTACCAGGCCTTCAACTGGAACTTTGGGGTTTTCCTGGCCGCCACCTTGGGCTCGGAAACCACTGCGGCGGCGGAGGGGGCGGTGGGGCAGGTGCGGCGTGATCCCTTCGCCATGTTGCCCTTCTGCGGTTACCACATGGGGGACTATTTTAAGCATTGGCTGGAAATCGGGCGGCGGCTCAAGAACCCCCCCCGCATTTTCGGGGTGAACTGGTTCCGGAAAAGCGCGGACAAGAAATACCTCTGGCCCGGTTTTAGCCAGAACGCCCGGGTTCTGAAGTGGATTCTGGCCCGGGTGCATGGCCGGGCCTTCGCCATCGAAAGCCCAGTTGGCTGGACGCCCCGCTACGAGGATATGGATTGGAAGGGGCTGGAATCGGTGACACCGGCCCATTTTTCGGAAATGACACAAGTGCACCGGGAGGAATGGAAGGCCGAATTGCTTTCCCAGGAATCCCACTTCGAGAAGCTGTATGACCGATTGCCCCGGGAACTTTTCCTGATGCGGGAACTGATGCTATCGGCCCTTTGGAAATCCCCTGAACGGTGGGAGCCGGAAGGTACTCCCGACTTCGAGCCTTACGATCCCTAGTCTCCGAAAAGAGAAATCCCTTCCCTTATTTAATTCCGAATTTCTTAATAAACCAGGCCTTCATCAGCTGGGTCAAGACGCAGTAACTCAATAGGGTCAGGGCGAGATAGCCGAAATAGGAAAGGGGCAGGCGCGAGAAGCCAACATGGGAAGCCAGGGGGGAGAAGGGGATATAGATTCCTATGGCCATGACACACAGGGTGGTTAATACCAGGGCCGGAGCCGCCATGCTTTGAATGAAAGGAATCTTGTTGGTCCGTATCACGTGGACGATGAGAGTCTGGGTCAGGAGCCCCTCCACGAACCAGCCGGACTGGAACAGTCCCTGGTGATTGGGGTTGTTAGCGTGGAAAAAAAACCACATCAAAGCGAAGGTGGTGTAATCGAAAATAGAGCTGATGGGGCCGATGAAAAGCATGAAGCGCGCGATATCGGCGATCTCCCATTTGCGGGGAAGGGCCAGGTATTCATCGTCCACCCGGTCCAGGGGAATGGCGGTTTGGGAGATATCGTATAAAAGGTTCTGGATGAGGATCTGTACCGGCTTCATAGGCAGGAAAGGCAGCATGGCGCTGGCCCCCAGCACTGAGAACATGTTGCCGAAGTTGGAACTTGCGCCCATCTTGATGTATTTGATGATATTGCCGAAAACCTTGCGGCCTTCCAGCACTCCGTCTGCCAGCACCAGCAGGCTTTGTTCCAGCAGGATGATATCGGCAGATTCCTTGGCGATGTCTACGGCGTTATCCACCGAGATGCCCACGTCGGCGGACCGAAGGGCCGGGGCGTCGTTGATACCGTCGCCCAAAAAGCCCACTACGTGATTTTTCTGGTGCAGGGCTTTGATAATACGTTCTTTTTGAGAGGGGGAAAGCTTGGCGAACACGTGACAGCCCTCGACGGCCCCGGCCAGGTCCCCGTCGCTCATGGTTTCGATTTGCCCGCCCAATAATATTTTTTCCGTGCTGATGCCTACCTGGTTGCAAACCATCCGGGTTACCGTATCGTTGTCCCCGGTCAGGACTTTTACGGTCACACCGTGATCCTTCAAAAGAGCCACGGCCTGCTTGGTGCTTTCCTTCGGCGGGTCTAGGAACGCCAGGTATCCCAATAAAACCAGGTTACATTCGTCCTTTACCGAATATCCGGCGTGGTCGGTGGGCATTTCCTTATAAGCCACGGCGATGACCCGTAGTCCATCCCCGTTCAAATTCTCCAGCACCCCCGTGAGGCCCTTTCTCGTTTCCTCGTTCAGGGGTGTCCGGGCACCGTCAATTTCCACCTGGTCACAGGCGCTGAAAATCTCTTCCTGGGCTCCCTTGCAGATAAGGAGGTCCCTTTTACCTTCCTCCTCCACCACCACCGACATGCGCCGCCGGACGAAATCAAATGGGATCTCATCGACTTTCTTGTAGTTGGCTTGGGGTTTCAAGGTTTTTTCCAAGTCCGCGAAGGCTAGAACCGCTACGTCCAGGAGGTTCTTCAAGCCGGTCTGGTAAAAGCTATTCAGGTAGGCATACTCCAGGGTTTTGGGGCTCTTGGAGCCGTGCGCGTCCTCGTATTTCAGCAGGGCCACCTTGTTCTGGGTCAGGGTACCGGTCTTGTCCGTGCAAAGAACGTCCATGGCGCCGAAGTTCTGTATGGAATTGAGGCGCTTCACGATGACCTTCTTGCGGGACATCATGAGGGCCCCTTTTGCCAGGTTGACGGTCACGATCATGGGGAGCATCTCGGGGGTCAGCCCTACCGCCACCGCGATGGCGAACATGAAGGCCTCGAACCAGTTATGCTTGAGCAAACCGTTGATCAGGAAGACAAGGGGAACCATTACCAGCATGAAGTACAACATGAGCAGGGTGAAGCGGTTTACTCCCTGCTCGAATGAAGTCAGGACCCTGCGGCCCACCACGGTTTCGGCCAATGTGCCCAGGTAAGTTCCCGCGCCGGTGCGCAGTACCACGGCGGTGGCGGTGCCGCTCAAGACGTTGCTTCCCATGAAGCATAGAATGGGCATCTCCAAGGGATTGGCGGCTGCGGATTCGGGTGGGACCGCTAATTTTTCCACGGGCAGGGATTCTCCCGTGAGGGCCGCTTGGCTCACGAAAAGGTCCTTGGCCGAAAGCAGGCGAAGGTCGGCGGGAACCATGTCCCCGGCGGCCAGGTGGAGGATGTCGCCCGGCACCAGGTTCTGCATGGGTTCCTCAAGATATTCAGGTGGGGCACCCTCTTTGCGGCGCATGACCGTGGCCCGGTTGGTCACCATGGCCTTGAGTTTTTCGGCGGCCTGGCTGGAGCGGTATTCCTGGAAAAAGCCGAGGGTCACGCTGATAAGGGCCATTGCGGTGATTACTGTCCCTCCCGCGACATCGTGGGTGAGAAAAGAAATAAGGGAAAGGACACCCAAAAGCAAGGTGAAGGGGGTGCGGAAATTACGAAATAGCTGCTGGTACCAGGAGTCGGGTTTTTCGTGCACGACAAGGTTGGGCCCGTGCAGCGTGAGTCGATGGCGGGCCTGGCTTTCGGTAAGGCCTTCCGGGGAGCTGTGCAGCTGCTTGAGCAGCGTGGGGGTGTCGGCCTTGGCCATTTCCAACAAGGAGGCGAGGGAAGCGGCCGCCTGAGCCTTGACGGTTTCGCCCTTCGGCCTTTCCGGTTGGAGCAGACGGTAAAAATGGTTTTTTAAAAATGGCATAGATTGGACCCGCGTTTCCGGAACGATCTTCCCCGAAAGCGAGGATAGGTTCAAGCCCAGGGATGACTTATGACTCTGGTCATGTTTTTAACCGCCGATGGGCTTATCCTGGGGGGACTATGGTCCAATGGCTCCATTCTTTACTGCCTCATTTCCCCCATTACGGGTATGTGCTCGTCTTTCTCATCGAGTTTTTGAACAACATTGGGATTCCCCTGCCGGGTGACACGACCCTTTTAGCGGCGGGATTCATCCTAGGAAAACACGGGTTTTCGTTGTGGCCACCCATGATCGCAGGGACGGCGGCCTGTTTCCTGGGCGGCATTGTGGCTTTTTGGCTGGGGAGGCGGTTGGGCAATAGCGGGTTGAAGAAAATCCGATGGCTCCATCTCACGCCCGAAAGGGTGGGAAGGGTTGAAGGCTTTTTCAAACGCCATGGTCCCAAGGCGGTCTTTATCGCGCGGTTCATCGCCCTGCTTCCGCCCATCCTGGCGAATTTATTGGCGGGCATGGCGAAAATGCCCTGGCGGGTCTTTCTTTTTTACGATCTCACGGGTTCGGTGGTTTATTCCTGCAGTTATATCCTGATCGGTTATTTTTTCGGGAAGAAGTGGCTGCTTCTGCAAGCTTGGTTGGGCCCAACGGCGCTTTACCTGATTCTTGCGGGGATAGTTCTTGTTGGTTTAGGCGCTTTTTTTAGAAGTTTCATTTTGGGGTTTTTGACACGCCTATTTTCCAAAAAGAAACAGCGATATTAAAGGGAGTTCGGACCTGGATTTGGGCAAGAACGAGGCTTAAACTAAATACGTGAAAAAATATTTTTTCAACTCATTGTTGGCCGTTTTTTTCCTCGCCGGGTTAATGGCCCTTCCATCCAACGGAATTAGCCATCCCCGCGACAAGGTCCAATTCACCTTTCGCCAGGAAGGCGACCAATATAACTTCAATGGAACCTTCGCCGTAGACTCGGACCAACAAACCGCCTGGAACGTTTTGACCGATTACAACCATTTCTCGAAATTCATCTCCAATATGAACTGCCATGTCCGCCAGCAGGATGGCAACGACCTTCTGGTGGAACAGACTGTGGGGGGAGGGTTTCTTTTCATCCGGGAGGAAGTCAAAGGGCTTTTAAAGGTCCATGAGGAACCCTTGAGCGTCCTTTCCCTCCGGGAAGTCAGCCAAAAGCACTTCCAGGTTTACCAGGGGGTTTGGAAAATCCAACCCGACCCCACCGCGAAAACCATGAAAATCACCTATGACCTTGAGGCGCAGAAGAACCTCCGCACGCCCCATTTCGTTACAGCGGACCTTTTCCGCCAGAGCTCGGAAGACCTGATGGTCGAGATGAAAAAGGAAATTGAGCGTCGAGAAGCGAAAATTCGGGCTGCTGTCCCACGGGGGAAAAAAGAGCCGGTCGGTTCCATGGTTCAAGCAAGTGGGTTGGCTGCTCGTTAGTATTTCCTCACACCAATAATTAGTTCTTAAGGCGGAGGTCTCTTTTGGAAAAACGTAAATTAGGAAAACAGGGTTTGGAAGTCTCCGCCCTAGGCCTGGGCTGTATGGGCATGAGCTTCGCCTATGGCAAGGCGGATGAGGCCGAATCCTTAAGGACCCTGGATCGCTCTTTGGAACTGGGCATGAATTTTTGGGATACCGCCGAAGCCTACGGCCCTTTTCTGAACGAGGAACTGCTGGCAAAAGCTTTCAAGGGACGCCGGGAGAAGGTGGTATTGGCTACCAAGATCGCCTGGAAGGGTGGGGTGTCGAGGCCGGACACCCTGGATGGCTCACCCGCTAACGTCCGTCTTGCGGTGGAAGGTTGTTTGAAAAGGCTGGGGACTGGGACCATCGACCTTCTATATCTTCATCGCCGGGACCCCAAGGTTCCTATAGAGGAAACGGTGGGAGCTATGGCCGGCTTGGTGAAGGAAGGGAAGGTGAAATACCTGGGTTTAAGCGAAGTGGGGCCCAAGACCCTGCGTAAGGCCCATCAAGTGCACCCCTTAAGCGCCCTCCAAAGCGAGTATTCCCTTTGGGAAACCAACGTCGAGGCGGAAATACTTCCCACCGTGAGGGAGCTTGGGATCGGCTTTGTGCCTTTTAGCCCCGTGGGCCGGGGTTTCCTGACCGGCCAGCTCAAGCGCTTTGAGGACTTGGAGGAGAAGGACAACCGCAGAAACCTCCCGCGATTCCAGGGAGACAACTTCAAGGAGAACCTGAAACTGGTGGAGGAAGTAAGGCGGATCGCCGACGCCAAGAAGGCTACCGCATCCCAGATTGCCCTGGCCTGGCTGTTGCACCAGGGCAAAGATATTGTCCCCATCCCTGGCACGACTAAGGTAAAACACTTAGAGGAAAATGCCTGCGCGGCAGATATTCAATTAAACGGGGAAGACTTGGAGGAGATTACTCATATCTTGTCGAAGTTCCGCGTGGCTGGGAATCGTTACAGCGAGGCGATGGCGAAGATGGTCAGCGCGGAATAGATTATCTTTGTTGGAAGTCTTGCTATGGATACTAAATACGGGAGGCTGTGGATGAACAGGAAAAGGGCCTTGCAGGTATCCTACTTTTTGCTTCGAGTCGTGCCGGGATGGATGTTCTTTCAAGTGGGGACGATTAAGTTGTTCGGGTGGTTCGGTGGAATGGGGAATACGGCAATGCCTTTTATGTCCCAACTCTGGATTGGCGGCATGCTCGAAACCTTTGGTGGGGCTTTGATCATACTGGGCCTCTTCACCCGACCCGTCGCATTTATCTTGTCCGGTGAGATGGCGGTGGCCTATTGGCAGTTTCACGCGCCGCATGGCGCTTGGCCCATCCTGAACCGCGGCGAGCCCGCGGTCCTTTTTTGTTTCATTTTCCTGTTTATGGCCGCGCAGGGAGCCGGTGATTGGAGTTTGGACGCGCTGGTCGGACGCAAACGCGGGTAAACTTCAATGATTAGGCGGAGATCAACCATATCCCGTCGAGGTTCCGCGTGGCAGGTGCCGGCTATGTGGAAATGATGGCGAAAATGGTCACCGTGGAATAGTAAATACTAAAATGTGAATTACTTTGTGATTAGTTAGCTTCGAAGCGGCTGATGATCCTACGGAATTCCATCCCTTTGGGGGTGTAACGGCACAAGAATTCATCCGGTTTCTTCCCGTCTGCGACCTTCTTCAGCCAGCCATTCTTGATAAAGGCCTCGACGGCACTTTTGTCGTCAAAAAGGACAGTGGTTGCGGTTTCGATTGTATTCGTCATGGCCCACCTCCTGTGTAGGTACTTGTTAAGGGGAATCTAGGAAACCTTATGCCCCTATTCAAGGTACTCCAAGAGCCTTAGGTTTATATTGCTTTAGGGAAGGCATTGGCTCTATGACGGCTGTCATGGGGAGGTCATTATTTATCATCGCCTTCATTCTGTTCCAGGGCTTGCAATAGGGTGGCCTGCTCCTTAATCCTAGGGCCAAAGGAGACCGATATGATGACACTCAGGCAGTCCGACAAACGCGGTTTGACCGACATGGGATGGCTCAAGTCCCGGCATACCTTTTCATTTGGCGAGTACTTTGACAAAACCGAAATGGGATTCGGCGATTTGCGGGTGATCAATGAGGACCGTATCCAGGGGGGGACGGGCTTCCCCACCCACGGTCATCGGGACATGGAAATCATCTCTTACGTCTTAAACGGGGCCCTGGATCACAAGGATTCCATGGGAACGGCATCAACCATTTTGCCTGGGGAAGTACAGCGCATGAGCGCCGGAACGGGGGTAAGGCATTCGGAGCATAACCACTTGAAGGACCAGGAAACGCACTTTTTTCAGATTTGGATCATGCCGGCGGAGGACGGTCTGAAGCCCGGCTACGCACAAAAGGATTTTTCGAAGGAATTAGCTACAGGAAATCTCTTTCTGGCGGCCTCCAAGGACGGTCGGGAAGGGTCCATTACCCTCAATCAGGACGCTAATTTATACTTGGCTCGGCCCACGGCCGGGACGAAGCTGGACCTGACCCTGCATTGGGATCGCAAAGGCTGGATTCAATTGGCCAGCGGCGAATTGAAGGTCGGCGACCAGAAGCTTTCCGAAGGTGACGGACTTGCCATTTGGGAGGAAAACTCCTTTAACGTTCTAGCTGAGAAGGATTCCCACTTTCTTTACTTTGACCTGCCTGGATAAAATCGGGGTAAAAAAGCATCCCAGCATGAATTACCTTAAAAAAACCAACCTGATTCAAATCATAAAGTTTTATTAAAAAGAGTTGTATTAATAGAACCGTAGGAACTGTTCCAAATCAAGGCACCTTAGAGGTGCAGCGGGGACTGAGGTCCCAAACCGATGAGGAACACGGCCGTCGAGAGCGGTGGAACTGGTAAGGGTTCCGGTTGAAGCGCCCTTAAGGGTGTTGCGGGGACTGCGGTCCCGAACCGTCAAGGAATCCAGCCTGGCGAAGCCGGTGAGTTCAGTTAGGTTGTTGATGTTTGTTGCTGAGTTGTTGTTGGTGAGGCCCCGAAGGTCGGGTCCTTCAGATGTTAGTAGGAGGTTGGTCGGTACAATCGTTGGAAAGGTTCAAGGGTTGCGTTTCAATGACGCTGGGCAAAGGCCCATAACCATCAATGAATCTTGCTGAAGATGTTGCTGGAAGCCCCGGAACCAAGCGGTCCGGGGCTTTTTTTAAGCCCTTTTACAATATCCACCTTCAACTGACAAGGAGTGGGATTCATGCCCGGATGGTCTTGCCGTTATCAAAGTGGGGAATCCTATTGCGATAGGGTGAGAGTGGGTTGTATCCCCGGCATGTTAGGGTGCGCCCTGCGCGGGAAAGTGCGCTTTACCTATGATGAAGAAGGAAAACTAGTCCCGCCGTCGGATTGGGGGGGGAAAAAGGACAGTCCCCGGCGGGCCAGGAAAAGCCAGGTT
Source organism: candidate division FCPU426 bacterium (assembly GCA_003152075.1). Lineage (GTDB taxonomy): Bacteria > Oederibacteriota > Muellerivitia > Muellerivitales > Muellerivitaceae > PALSA-1180. The sequence continues at coordinate 69,280 of PLZG01000093.1, read as the reverse complement.
TAGTCCACGGAAACTCAAAAGCACACCCTGTCATCGTTTCATCGCAAGGCTTGGATTAAATGAAAAAGCCGGGAACCAAAGATTCCCGGCTTTTGTGTTTTAATCGGCTTGGTGTGGTTAGGCTTGAGTTTGTTTATTGGTTGTCGTCATGCCGGTCGTTACGGTCTTTGTGGTCGTTCCCGCCCCTTCCGTTTTGATCCCCATTATTATCCCTATTCCGCCCATTTTGGTCCGGGTGAGGCCGGTCATCCTGTCTCATTCTCCTGTTATCCCGGTGGCGAGGTTCTTCCTTGGCGTCCCACTCGATCCTTTCCTCTTTTTGAGCGAAGCCGTCGTGGATTTCACGGAAGCTCCGGCCTTGGGCCCGCATCTGGGCGATTTCCCGCGGGTCATGCCCATAATGCTCGGACGCGAATTTCAAGTTAACGAAATTGACGATGTCCGCGTCGGAAAGCCGGATCCGGCCCCTTCCGTGAAAGGCCCTGTGGCCGTTCTCATAGGGCGTCCCCTCGTAAGTGCCGGGGGTATAGAAAATGCGGGGATTGAGGCGGAAGTGAAGGGCGATTTGCATCCAGCTCCACCCGCGGGAACGGAGCAGAATTACCGATTCGGGGGGAACGTTGGCCCGCTGGGCCATGAAAAAAACCACCGGTTGATCCTCATCGGAGATATTGCTGTCCTGGCAAGTTTCCACCTGTTGGTCGGACACCTTGAAATAATCCCCGATGGCCACGTGAAAGGCGTCAAGGCCACCATTGGCTCCGATCCGGACCCCGACATTGACTTGTGCGTACGCGGTCGCGACGAAACCGATGGCGGAAAGACAGACTAAACACAAAATTCCTGAGAACTTTTTCATGCCTACCCTCCTTATTTAAAAGCTGAGGCATTATCCTTCAGGAACTGGTCCACCGTCACGGGCTTTTTCTTCGCTACCTTTTCCACCACTTCCGTTGTTGCGGCGCCATGGCCAGCCGCGAAGACCTCGCCCAGTTTGGCTAGGTCGCTCGCCAGCCAATCGGGCAAGCCCATGGAAGTCATGGATTGAACGAGTCCGGCGGAGGGAACGTCCACGTAATTCACTTTTTTGCCCGCGACCGCCGAAAGCTTGTCCGCCACCTGTGTGTAAGTGACCGCTTCGCCCCCGGTGATGACGTAGGTTTTTCCCTCGTGGCCCGGTTCGGTCAGTGCTGTCACGGCTACAGCCGCGATATCCCGGACATCCACCATGGCGATCTTGCCGTCCTTGAAATTGCCGTAAATCGCGCCTTGGCTTTTAATGGCCCCAGCCTGGTTCAGGATGTTCTGCATGAAGGAATGGGGCTGGAGGATGGTCCAGGAGAGACCGGATTTTTTCAGGTAGTCCTCGCTCTGGCCATGGTTGCGGGCCAAGGTGAGAGGGGAAGCGGAGTTAACGCCCATTGCTGAAACCAGAACCACCTGCTTTACCCCCGACTTCTTGGCCGCGTCCATGATGGCGATTTCCTGAGATGACTGCTGGGGGCTGGCGAGGGTAAGGAGGAAAAGTTTGTTCACGCCCTTCAAGGCCGGCTCGATAGTGCCGATTTGGGTGACGTCGCCCAAGGCCGTCTCAAAACCCAGTTTTTTGATCTCGGCTTCCTTTTGGGCGTTGCGAACCAAAATCCGGGCGTTCACTTTCTTTTCCGCGAGTTGTTTGACTACTTCAATTCCAACTTTTCCCGTGCCGCCAATCACCAGGATCATCGTGAACCCCTTGTTTTTGGATTGCTTGAATAGGGGCACATCATGTGAAAAGAGGGGACGGATATCAAGGGAAGGAAACTGGTTTTTTTGAACGTTAACTTTTGGTTACCTTTGCCCCTCGGTTAGGTTTGCAGGTCCTTTTGCACCTGACCCACAAAATCCTTTTCCGCCTGGGTTAAGACCCCCCAATTGTTTTGAAGATAACTAATGTCCCCCAGAATGGTCGAGCTTTCCGCCTGGATGACATCCCGGTCTTTATCGATCTTTTCCCGAAGGGCCTGCCTTTGGTCAAGGGTGAGTGTGGGTGATTTCAAGTTTTCTTGGGCCGCGGCCATATCCCTGCGATCCCCGGAGAACTGGTTGTAAACCTGGTGAAGGTCGGCCACCTTGGTTTCGACATCCTTTTGTAGTTGAGTGTTGTTGTTTTCAAAAGCCCACATGGACAAAGAAAAGATGCCCAACACGACAGTTCCCACTAAAATTTTTTTATGGTGTTTCATATTATTCCCCTTTTTCGCTCATCCTTTATAGTCCGGAGGAACGTTATTTAAGTTTACGGCGTGGGTGGTTAAGTACTTATGACCAAAGTCATAAGTTGAATGTGATCCATGTCATGTGAAAAAAACTCCAAGAGAGAGAAAATCAAATCCACCATCGGGGGCACAAAATGGCGAAGATTAATCCATCCCAAAGCGTCGCTGAAATTGCGGTGGAAATGAAGGAGTCCATCCCCCTATTCGAGAAATTCGGGATCGACTATTGCTGTGAGGGCGGTCGGACTTTGAAAGACGCTTGTTATTACGTCGGCATCCCATTGGAGGAGGTTACCGAGGCCCTGGAAAAAATCGAGCCTGCCCCAAAGGAATGGTATAAGGAGCGGGACTGGCGACAGGAACCACTAGCTGAGCTGATCGGTTACATCCTCAAGAAACACCACACCTACGCTCGGTCCCAAATGAGGCGTGTCAAAGGTCTGATGTATAAGGTGGTTACGGGTCCCGGGGGGCCGCCCCCCGAACTAGCCACCATCCATAGTCTTTTCAACACTATGGCCGATGAAATGGAGAACCACTTGAGGCGCGAAGAAGAGGTGGTCTTTCCTTACTTAATTGAAGCAGAACAGTGCCTTCTGCACGACCGGCCCCTTCCCCAAACTTTCAGTAAATACGACTCCTTCAACCATCCCTTGCGCGTGTTGGAGTGGGAGCATGGAATGACGGACAGGGAATGGAAGGAAATCGACCGGCTCACCGACCATTTTCGCGCGCCCGAATCCAGGCGGATGATGCTCCAGCCCCTTTATGATGCCCTCCTGGAACTGGAAAAAGACAACATTCAACATCTCCACTTGGAGAATAACATTCTCTTGAAGCGGGCCAATCAGATGGGTTTTTTAGATTAGGAGGATGCTGTGGACCATTTCGCTTGGGAAAAACCTTTTTTTAAAAACCGTGAGGAAGCGGCCCAATTGCTGGCTGGCAGGCTGGTGGACTACAAGGGGGAAAACCCACTGGTGCTGGCCATTCCCCACGGGGCCGTTCCCATAGGGAGGATTATCGCTGACGAGCTGAAGGGGGAGCTGGATGTGGTCCTGGTGCACAAGGTGGGCGCGCCCGGCAATCTTGAGTTGGCCCTGGGAGCGGTGAACGAGAGCGGTGAATATTACGAGGGACACTATGCCCGTTCAATGGGTTATCCCGAGGAAAAGATACAAACCGAAATCCAGCGGCAGGTAAAGGCCTTGAAGGAGAAACGCAAGCTTTACGGGTTAGGCGCCAAGTCGCGCGTCGATAAGAGAATCGTCATCCTGGTGGATGACGGGATCGCCACGGCTTCCACCATGATGGCGGCTATCCGGGAGGTTCGCCGAAAAGGGCCCCTGAAGGTGGTAGTGGTCGCCGCTGTGGCACCCCCGGAAGCCATGGATCCCTCCACAAGGAAGCCGATGAGGTGGCCGTCCTCAGGGTTGAATCCAACTTCGGCGCGGTAGGGGAATTCTTCGAGGACTTCCGACCGGTCAGTGATTGGGAAGTGATTCAAATATTGAAAAATTCCAAGGCTTCCCAAAAGGTATAAAAGTAAAAGAAAGGCTCCTTAAAAGAAAAGGCCGGAGCCTTGCCAGGTCCGGCCTTGTTTTCCAAATTCCAACAGAGTCGATTTTAACTTTGGTTAAGACCGCCTCCTTTTTTATTTGATACTTTTCCGCCGTTCAAGCTCGGGGTTTTGGTCCCGAACTGCAATACAGGTTGTATCCTAATGTTTCGCGGAAAAGGGGAATATGATCCAGATCATTTAGCGGATTGAAAACCGCCTTTATTTGCGGCTCTGCTTGTAAAGGTAAGCGGCGATATCCTTGATTTGGGCTTCGGTCAAAACACCCTCAAATTTTATCATTTTGGCCTCCGAGTTCACGTTGGCGGGATCCCGGATGTAATCCATGAGGAAGTCCACATCCCGGAATTTTCCTTCCTTGGACAAGTCGGTGGCATTCGCGCTCTCGCCGTTGAGGGAATGACAAGCGGCACAGTTAGCTTTATAAAGATCCGGAGCTTGGGGGGTGAAGGTATAGCCTCCCAGGCTATTCATGTAAGCCACCAGGGCCTGAACCTGGCTGTCTTTCAGCTTGAGGTTGATCATTTTGGTTCCCTGAGAGACTTCCTTGGGATCACGGAAGTGGTGGGCCATCCATTCCTGGGTGCGCCTGAAACCCACGTTGTCCAGGGCTGGGCCGACCGTACCACCCCGACCCTTGAGTTTGTGGCAGTAAAAGCACCTCAAGTCGGCGTAAAGCTGTTTGCCTTTCAAGACAAGGGGGTCTTTTTTGTGGACTGAATTTACCGGGGTAGTTTGGGCCGGGGGCAAGGCTAAGGAAGGGGCGAGTAAGGAGAATAAAACCAAGGCCCCCAGCCATTCTATTAATAAGGGTGTGAAGAACCGCTTTTTTTCATTTGGGACAGTCATCTTGTTTAGTGCCATTGAACTCTCCCTGATAGATCCATTTTAGTCTGAAAGGTAAGGGAAAAGATGATAGCGGTCATAATAAAAAAGGCCGGATTCCAATGGAACCCGGCCTTCTCTCCTGAAAAATTGAAAGAGAGATTAGTACATCAACCAAGCCATTGCCATTAGGGTGTTGTTATCCGAAGCGTTACGGCCAGGGACGGTATCGTAATTATTCACGGAACCGTTGAACTTATCGTACATAGTGTATTGCAAGGAGAATTTCGTGTTATACCAAGGCACGTAATTCACCTCGATCACCCAGCCGGCGCTATCGGGTGTTCCGCTGGCGGTGGAATAAAGGCCCGTGTCGCCGGAACCATAGTTGGTGAAATAGCCCACCGTTGCCCCGACTTTACGGTCGTAATAATAGGTGATATCCGCCTTGGCGGTCGTGAAGGTGTCGGTAGCATTGGCCGCGACTGAGCTGATGGTGGTCGTCGGTCCGCTGGGGTCGATAACCGTTACAGGACTGGAATAGCCCAATTTCTGGTTTTCCCAAATGCAACTTCCTTTGACCGTCAATTGATGTTCCTTGCCCACGAACTGGAACTGACCGTCTACCCCAATATCGTCCACATTATTTTGAGTGAACAGAGTGGGATCCCCGCTGTTTGGATAAGTATTAGCGTTCATCCCGAAAGCGCCGATTTCAAAGGAATTGGTCTCGAAATCCTTGGTCAAAGCCACCCTCCAATAAGGAGCGTAACCCTGGATGTCTGGGGCACCCACGGCTTCCATGCCTTGGGGAGCCGTGCGGTATGCTGAAATTTCAGCGTATAAAAGCTGGTTCCAAAAGGCGTAAAGACCCAATCCTCCGACACTACCACCCAGACTCTCGATCATGCTGGCGGTTGCGGGAGTAATGGCCGATTTGCCTGTCGCATAGGGGAAGCCCCAAGCCGGAATGTTGTTAAAAATATCCTGTACGGTGGGATTGTTATTGAGGGTTAAGCCCAAGACCAGATCGGTGTTGGCCACTTGAAAACGGTCGGCAATACGGATGTCCGTATTGTCCATGCCAAAAGAGCCTGAGCCAGAGTCGTAAGTAAACTGGACGAAGGCCCCCATCTTCGGGGAGATGGCTCCCGCGTAGAAAAGACTGAACTGACTGGGAAACTCCAAAGTGCCGTTGTTATCCGAGTTGGCGGCCACTAAACCGCCTGTTTGAGGAGCATGGGTAAATACGTCGGCAACCTGAAGCATGGCCGCGATCGGGGGAGTGTTGCTGATATTCAACCGGTACCCCGTCTCATCCGCACCGTCCTTGAGTGAATCGGAATTGTTGGTGGTGTAGCCGTTGAGCTTGAAGGTTCTCCCGTAAGTCGTCAGTTCGGGATAAACCGTGTGGCAGGCCGCGCAGGACATGCCTGTCTGCCGGGCAAAGGTTGGCAATGCCTGGGCGGGAGCCGCGCAGACAATCAAACCAATACATCCTAAAATCCCGATCAGGATCGCTTTTATTGAACGATTACTCATTTACACCCTCCCAAGGTTACAAATTTACTGTTCAGCTTTAATTAGCGCGCCACCCGCGCCCGGTTACCGACGAGATTCTACTAGTTTCCCCAGCCCGTGTGTTCCTCGAACTTCTGCTCTGAGATAAGAAAGGCGATTATCGAATTGATCTGTTCGTGGTCGAGGTTTTCCTTCCAGCTCGGCATAAAAAGGGGAGGTTCGGGCCCATTCGGGTCAGCCTTCAAGGGCGGACTGCCACCCTCAATGGTTTTTACAACCGACTGATACTGGGCGAAAGAAAGCGGCCAATTGGAGAGCCCTGGTTCGGGTTTGTCCTTCGCGGGCCCTTCTTTTATTTCCAGGGCTTTAGTAAAGGCCTCCACTTCATCCTTGCTACCCAGGGACATCTTGGAGGCCAAGGTGTTCAAAGCCGGAACGGTACCACGTACGTAATTGAAGTTGGGGATTCCTCCCGCGCCATCGACCCCGTGGCAAGTGACGCAACCCCTGGTTTGGAACAGGAAATGTCCCTTTTGGGTGATGTCCGTGAAGGAAGGCAGGTCCGAAGTAATATTCACCATGCAAAGAGGCTCATTGATGATGGGGGCGGTTTTGGTGTCGATCTCTTTCCCGATGGCAACCAATCCCCTCATGTTTAGCATGTGGAAATGGCAATCTCCGCAGACAGCTGTACAGTAGTAAGGATAGATTCCCTCCTTGTCGGCTTTGAAATTGACCACCTCGGTATGGCCGGGAACAAGCTCAATAGGGCCGATTCCCAATTGGGGCATGTAAAAGCGGTGGACTACGTCGGCACTGCGAAGGATCAGACGGATCTGTTCGCCCGCCTTAAGGTTGAGCTCGGCGGGTTTGAAATGGGCTTTCCAATAGTTGCCGCCGTTAACCTCATCCTGGGTCCAAATGCCTTGCGGGGCCAAACCGGTCAAGGTGATTGTCCGCACATTATGGTCACTGGTCATTCTTTGCTTCTGGTAAGCAAAGGGGATGGCGAAGGCCCCGACCACGGCCACTACCGCGAGGACGCTGGAGATAATTTCCCTGAATTTCATGTTGATCCTCCCTTTTCAGTTCACGTAAAGCTGGATGAATAACAGCACGATGGCGGTGTAAAAAATCGCCATGGGGGCGGCGAACCGCACCTTGGCTTTGGCGTCCTCATAAACCTTCCCGGCTTGTTTGAAAGTCGATTTCAAGGTGAGGATCAGCCCCAGGGCCATAATGAAGACCTGGATGGTGGGCATCAACTGAGGCACGACGGGCGACCAGGCCGTGTGAGCTGTATGGAAAAGGTCCCAGCCCCAGCCAAAGGGATCGGACATGGTGACCAGGATGTAGCTGCCGTTGATAAAGATGAGGGGTACGCTGAAGGCGATCCAAGCCAAGAGTCCCAGCGGAACCAGGGGATAGGCCATGAGTAGGAAAGATTCTTTCCAAGGTTTCGGCTCGGCTCCAGCAACCTTGCGCGCGATCCAGTGGAATGCCGAGAAGATGCTCGGAATGATTACCATAGGCAATGCCCAAAGGGCCAGGGCGTAGCCGATAAAGGCGGGAAGACCCACACCGCTTTCGGTGTAGTTGGCCAGGTTTTTGAAAAAAGCCCAAGGGCCCAGGTAAATGACGCTGTAGGCCAGGGCTAGGGCCAGCATGATAAAGGCCTTCCAGGCCTCATCGTAGCCTTTGAGTTTGGTGTCGGCGGCGAAGGGCCGCAGATTCACAGTCATGTTGTCATGGGGACAGGACTTAATGCATTCCATGCACATGCCGCAATAGTTATTTCGTTCCATCTTGCTGGGGAAGTTGAACCAGGGACATCCCCAACCCCTCTCGCTTCCCACCAGACAGCTCTTGTCGTGGCACTTCAGGCAGACATCGGCATCCTTGGAACGAACCTCGGTCATGGAACTCATGGCATAAAGGCTTAAGAAACCGCTGACAGGACAGACGTAATTGCAGAAGGCCCTTTGGCGATAAATCACGTGGAGCACGGTAGCCACCACGATCAAGCTGCCCAGGACGATCACGCTGACGATGGGCCGGGTGAGATAAAAGGCGCTGAAGGTGCAAAGGCCGAGGAAACCGATGTTCTGCATCCAAATATTGGAAAGAGCCTTGGGCCACCGCAGGTTCAGACCGAAATAGCGATTGATACCAATCTTGGTGCCTTTGGCGCCGGGAGTGGCCATTTTGGGGGTGGTTAGGGAACCACGTTGGATCCATTCTCCAAAGAAGGGGAAGGGACAAACGGTGCACCAAATGCGAGAAAGGAAGGGCACCATGGCACTGATGAGGAGGAACCACCAAAAAATCCAAACGAAGACGATCAAGATATTACGGTTGCCCACCGGGGTGCCCCAAATTCCGGCGGCCAAGAAGACCAGGAAAAGGAATAGGTTGGGAAGGATTACCACGAACTGGAACCAGCGTTGTTTCACCACCCACTTGAGCAAGGGGAACATCTTTAAAAGGTCAATGCGCCAACCCTCTCGGGCGGGTGGAGGGGTCAGCGGCGTTGGGGCCGACCGGACGACAGCGGGTATGGGAACCGGGCTTGGAACGGATTGGGGAGTTAGATTGGGGTTGATGGCTTCACTCATGGTTTCACTCCTACTTGATTTTGTTTTCCAGCCAATTCGCGTGATCGCCTTCCATTGCGGCCAGTTCCTTGAATAGCACTGCCAATTCCTTGTTTTTCACGGTTTTCATGGCCTTCTCGTAAAAACTCTTGGCCCTTTTTTCGGCCTCGTAAGCCAATTGGTAAACTTGCTTGGCCTTCAAGCTGTCGAAGATCAAGTGCTCGGAGTCGTCAAAGTCAATGGCTTCAACCACTTCCTCAACGTCGAAGTTACTTATTTCCGGAACAGGCCCCTTGAACATGTTCTTGAATTTTTCCAGTAAGATCTGCTCGTGGCGGCCTTCCTCCACGGACATTTCCGCGAAATTCTTGGAAACCTGATCGTCATATCCGTTGAACATCTCGGAGAAGTTATGCAGGGCCTTTTGGTTGGACTGCTCGATGGAAATGGCCAGGGCCAGCATTTCCTTAGGGGAGAGTTCCTCAAGTTTGCGGGTCATGAGCGGGCTCCTTCCGGCGCTTTCGGGGTGATCTTACCCGCGGGCCAAACCAGGATGAAGCCAGCCAGCAGGATTCCGGTCATGAGCCCCAGGGCCTGGCCGAAAAGGGAATTGGGCTGCACGATCATTACTCCCAACATGAAGGGGTGCATATAGCCGCAAGTCATGGAACAGCGATAACGAAATTTACCGCGCTTATCGGCAGTGAAGATGATCTCGTCGGCGGGGGTGAAGTTACCCGTCATCGAAGGGTGCCGGAAGAGGATGGTGGATTTGCCGGCCTCGGAAAGGGCTTCGACATCGTAGCCTTCCATGAAAAATCCGTGGGTCACGTCCCGAGAAGCGAATTTTACGTGCACCTCGTCCCCCTGGTTGACCTTGATGATCGGGGGGTCGTAGGCGTACTTGCGGGCCACGATGCTGAAGTCGCGGCGCTCGGGTTTGGGAGCGGCCGGCGTGGTGAAGGCCGGCAGGGTCAGCCCTGCCACCACCACCAGCACCGCCGAAATCCATTTGCCTTTATTCGTGAAGTCCATGGCCGCTCTCCTTTACGGTTTTCCCGATTACTTCTTGTGGATGTCGATATCAGCCTTGGCGCCGGTCGCGGTGACGGTCACCTTTTGATCGGCGGCTACCAACTTGCCATTCCATACCTTCAAGGTGTAATCACCCGCTGGAACGCCCTTGATGGAGTACTTGGCCGATTGCTTTTTTTCCGCGTTGTTGGTGATAAGGGAGGCCGTCGTGTAATAGGGGGTGTCGACAACCACTACCGAGGCGGCCATTTCTGGATGCAGGCTGCAAAGGAGGGGAGCCACGCCCGTCGAGTCGAACTTATAGCTTTTTGTCACTCCCTTGCCCCATTGGCCCAGGTCGAAGGAACAGCAGGCGGCGGGGGAAGAGACGTTATGGTTGACGGCGTCCTCGTTGAGGAAATCGACGGTGGTGCCCTTTTGAACTGCCAGAACGTGAGGTACGAAAACGAGGTTTTTTTGGTTCATTTTGGCGTGTTCGACGGGGGCCGCTGAAGCGCCTTTCTCAGCCGACACCAGGTAAACCACCACGTCCTTGTCGCTCTTGGCCCCGGTGGTTTCCACGTAGGCTTTCTTCACTTGGATGTTTCCGGATACTGTGGCACCTTCCCCAGCGAAAGCGAAAGAGGCCAGGAAGAGGCTCAGCCCCAATCCGATGGACAGCTCGCCGAATAAAGTCCGAAGAGTTTTTTTGCTTCCGGCTTTTATTAAACTTTTTTTAAGCTTCATTGGAAATCTCCTTTTATTAAAAACTGAGTTCGGCTGCCAGAAAGATATCCCCGCTTCATTTATCTCTATATGACAGATGTCATATACAAGGCGCGGGGTCTTTGGACAGTCGTCATTGGTTAAAGCAAGGGAAGTGCCAATGAAAAAAGCTTTGAAAAAGCATTTTTGGGAATGGAAGAAGGGGGAGGAAAACAGAAATGGGGTTTGGGCGCTATGGCGTGGACGCCATAGCGGGGTGGGACGGACAAAGCCAAGCAACTTTGATGGTGTCCGTCAGACTTTCGGCCGGAGCCGGGCAATATTTTCCATTAACCGGTCGGTGATTTTTCGGTAAGTGGCTTTCTCCGCTTTTTCCCCGTAAAGATCCTCCATTGGAATGACCGGACCAAAAGTGATGGATGTTTTGCCGGGCCGGGGCCAGGTTTTTCCCTTGGGAAAACACTCGAAGGTACCCGCGATGTAGGCCGCCAAGACCGGCACTCCGGCGTTATAAACCAGCATTCCGGCGCCTTTTTTCCCCTGCTGGATTTCACCGGTTAAGGTCCTTGTTCCCTCTGGGAAAATACCCATAGGTTTACCACTGCCTAGAATTTCATGAAATTTGTTAATGGCCGCCTCGTCGATAACACCCCTCCTGACCGGAATGGCATTGCATTGGGCCAAGAAATAACCAATGAAGGGGTTTCGAAAGAGTTCTTCCTTGGCCAAAAAGTAAAGTTCCCTTTCCTTGCTGGCCCAATCAATTAAATAGGGGTCGAGAATGCTGGCATGGTTGGCCACGACAACGAAGGGCCCGGTCGGGGGGATGTTTTCAATTCCATAAACTTTCGTGCGCCAATAGAGGTTGACGAACCAGGTGGTGAGGAAACGGATTTTCGGAAAGGAAGCCATGGTGGAGTCCCTGGGGAAGTTTTGGTTGGAAGACGAATCCTATGAGCGGCATTTGCCGCGCGCAACATTGTTGTTGAAGGGAAAAAGGGCCGCCATCAACCCCTCGGGTGGAAATGCCATGACTTGGATTGAATATGACCGGGAACATCTTTCCTTGTTGGTACATTTAATACGATCAATCAGTATCGACCGAGGGGGTGGAATGCCCCGAAAAAAACAAGGAGTGTGGGATGACTGAACCGGTAATTATTCAAGGAGGCATGGGAATCGCGGTTTCCAATTGGAGGCTGGCCCGGGCCGTATCCCTCGCAGGGCAATTGGGCGTGGTATCGGGAACCATACTGGAAACCATACTGGCCAGGCGCCTTCAACAGGGGGACCCGGAAGGCCATATGCGGCGGGCGCTGGCCCATTTCCCCAATCCCGATATCGCCCAACGAATTTTAAACCGTTATTTCATCCCGGGCGGCAAGCCCAAGGGTGTCCCCTTTAAGAGTGTGACGATGTACTCGACCAATCCTCCCCAGGAGCTTTTAGAACTGACGGTGGCGGCCAATTTCGTTGAGGTGTACCTGGCCAAGGAAGGCCACCCTGGCCTGGTGGGGATCAACTATTTGGAAAAGATCCAGCTTCCCACCTTGCCTTCCATTTATGGGGCTCTCCTGGCGGGGGTAGATTACGTTCTCATGGGGGCGGGCATCCCACGGGCCATCCCCGCGATCCTCGACAAGCTCGCCTTACATGAGGAAGTTTCGCTCAAACTCAACGTGCGCGGAGCCGCCTCGGAGGATGATTTCCACACATCCTTTAATCCGCTCAGCATTCTCAATCCAAGTCCCTTTAAATTAAAAAGGCCCAAATTCCTTGCCATTGTTTCATCGGAAATTTTGGCGGTCAACTTGGCTAAAAAAGCCTCCGGCCACGTGGACGGATTCGTCATCGAAGCTCCCACTGCGGGGGGCCATAACGCCCCACCCCGGGGTCCTCAACAGTTGAATGAAAAGGGCGAACCGATTTACGGCCCCAAGGACGAGGTGGATTTGGGCGCCTTCCGTGAGTTGGGACTGCCTTTCTGGCTGGCCGGCCAATATGGCGAACCCCATAAATTAAAAGAGGCCCTGGCTCAGGGCGCGACGGGTGTTCAGGTGGGAACCATCTTCGCTTATTGCGAGGAATCTGGTTTTACCGACAGCGTCAAACAGAAAGCGTTTAAGGCGGCCTTGGCTGGTCACGCGGAGGTATTTACCGACCCGCTCGCTTCGCCCACGGGTTTTCCCTTCAAGGTGGCCCAACTCGAAGGAACCCTGTCCGAGGCGGAGGAATATCAGGCGCGACCCCGCACCTGCGACCTGGGATTGTTAAGGACCACCTTTAAAAGAAAAGACGGTTCGGTAGGTTATCGTTGTGGCGGTGAACCCTTGGAGGTTTTCCTCCAAAAAGAAGGGAAAGAGGAAGAGACAAAGGGGAAGAAATGCATTTGCAACGGCCTGGTGGCCGCTGTGGGATTGGAACAGGAACAAAAGGGTGGATATACGGAAAAGTCCCTGGTTACTTCAGGCGACGACCTGCCTCGAATCGCCTTGTTTCTAAAGGGCGGCAAAAGTTCGTACTCCGCGGCGGATGTCATTCAATATCTTTTGGGGGCATTCCCGGCGGGGTTAGGCTCAAAATAAGAAAACGATGGATTGTCTTGTTCATCCTGTCGGTATTGGCGCTGAGGTCTGCGGAGGGAAAAGACGCCGCCCCGGTGGCCGAAGAAACGTTCATCCCCGCGGTGAAATGGAGTGGATTGCTCCAATTTTGGAACCAGGTCTCGGATAATAAATGGGACCAGACCTTCCATTATGTCCGGTTAAAAGCGACCGCCCTCGTCGATCCACAAACGAAAGTTTTGGTCATGCCGGTTCTGGGCACCAACACCAATTTCACTTTATTAGATGCTTTTGTCCAAAGGGACTTGGGTAACGATTGGACGCTCACGGGAGGACAATTTAAGTTTGCCTTTGGCGACGACCGCGTCCTTTTTCCTGACCAGTTGAAGCGGGTGGATTACGCCAAGATGGATAAGTTCGCCTTTCCAGGCAATCCCTGGGACATGGGCTTCAAGGTTAAAAAAGTTTTTGGCGATTTCACGGTTTTGGCCGATGTAATCCAAGGCGCCGGGCCAAATGTCTTGAAAGACAATGACAACTTCAAGGATATCTCCACCCGGTTAGAATGGAAAACGGGTGAATGGTTGATTGGTGGTTCTTATTATGGAGGGACGGGAAACACCACCGGGTTCATCACCTATCAAAGTTGGTTTGGCGCCCATGCCCGTTATTCCTCGGGAGGTTTTGATGCCCGGGCGGAAGGGATATGGGCTCCCTTGGGCAAGAACGCTTATTTGGTTCAGACCTCTTACCGGTCCGGGGATCTGGAGCCCTTGGCTTGGGGTGAGTTGGGGCTGATGGGTGCTTCGCAAAATTATCAGCTATTGGGAGCTGGGATCAATTACTGGGTGGCCAAACAAACACGCCTTTCCCTGAATGGCACCTTGAACGGTCGGTCGGATTTTTCTGGGCCAGCTTTGGTTATTTTCCAAATCGAGCAAACTTTCTAACAGAAGATTCTGAGTTGGGCGGGCTAGATTGTGGATATTTTTAATTAAACATCCAGCTCATCCATGAGCGCGACCGAAAGGCTAGCGATGTCGCCTATTTTCTCGCCCAGGCCCGAAGGAAGAATCTGGCAAACGGACCGGGAGCGAGCAAGGGCCTCCTGTCGGATAACTTTAAGGGCAGCCGAGCGGAAAAATTTCTCGTTCCTGTAATAGATACCGCCCAAGATGATCCGTTCTGGATTTAAGAGGTCTATGAGGATGGATAGGCCTAGTCCCAGGTAACCAACGCTTTTCTCGAGGATTCGGCGCGAAACTTTATCTCCCCTGCTTGCGGCTTCGAAAAGTTCTTTGGCCGAAATGGTCTGGCCCCCATCCCTTTTAGCCATACGGGCAATGCCGCCCCCGCTGCAGAAACCCTCGAAAGATCCTTTTTTCCCATAACCCATCGGCCCGTCCATCGCCAGGCGGATATGACCGGCTTCACCCGCCATGTCATTGGCGCCACGGTAAAGACGGCCATTGAGGATAAGGCCCGCGCCCAAGCCCGTGCCAAAGGTGAGAAAAACGAGGTTGCGGCATCCCCGGCCCGCCCCAAATTTCCACTCCGCTACCGCGCAAGCGTTAGCGTCGTTTTCGAGACGGACAGGGCAGTGGAGCTTCTTTTGGAGCATTTTGACGATAGGGACTTTATCCCAACCCGGTAGGTTCGGTGGTGAGAGGATGAGCCCCCGGCGGCTATCCAAGGGACCGCCGCAGCTGATGCCCGCTTTGTAAATAGAAGCAGGCTTGAGGTGGTTGCGGAGGATGATTTCATCGATGGATGCGAACAATTGTTTCCATATCCGTTTCCAACCCCTTTGGGGTCGGGTGGAAAAGGAAAGTCGGTCGTAAATCCTCATCTTTTTATCGCCCAGGACGACCGCGCATTTGGTCCCGCCGATGTCCAATCCAAGGATAAATTTTTTGAATTTTAGGTGGTTGGATTTCATCGGGTGATACTAGGGTGGAATAACATAGGGTTTTATGATCCGGGTCACTTAGGGCCGAATAGGGAAATGATATAGTTTGTAACTTCTGAATAACTGGTTTTTGTAGGGGCGCGATTTATCGCGTCCGAGGCGGAAACGAATGAAAACAAAGGCCGGGCGGGATGAATCCCGCTCCTACAACCGCAAAAAACACGGATTGATGAGTTTTCAGAGGTTACAGTTTGTCTTTCCCGGCTAAGGCTGGGATAAAACCCGGTTTCCCAAAGAAAGTTTTGTGAATCCATCCAAACCTAAATCACTCATGGTTGTTTTCCTGATCGTGGCGGGCCTTATGGTGTTGGCCTTGGCCACTGCCCTCACGAGCGACTTTTCCAAGCTCAAGGACGTCTTTCGCCATTTGGCCATCGGCCCCTTGGCTTTCGCGCTCTTTTCCACCGTGGGTGCCTATTTGGCCTCCGCGCTCTCCTTTAACGCGCTTTTTAAAATGACACCCTACCGGGTCCCCTTCCCTAAATTTTTTTCCATCATGTTCATCTCCGACACGATCAACATCATCGTTTCTTCCGGCGGCATGTCCAGTATCGCGAACCGGGCTTTCCTCCTCAAACATGAAAAAGTTCCCTTTTCGGTCACGATTCCGCTGTCGCTGGCCCAAAACATGATTTTCAACCTGGTACTGTCCTGCGTCTGCTTTGGGGCCCTGTTTTATCTTCATGGACACCCCGAATTCACAGGCGGACCAAAACAAGCCTTGGTCTTGGTTTTTATGGCGGGGCTTTTGGTTGTCATGGGGGCGATGATGATGATCTTTCTCCACCGCGCCTTTCGCCGCTGGGTTTTGCGCCAAATCCTTCGCACGAGCCATTGGATCAGTCATAAAATTCTGCGTAGGAAAAAGGACCCCCGGGGATTGGTGATAATCCGCGCTAAGTTGGAAACCACCGTGGCCCTTTTGCATAAGGGCCGGGTTTATCTCCTGCTGGTCTTTTTCTGGATTGCCCTGGATTGGTGCCTGATGCCTTTGACCTTTTATTTCTGTTTTCACGCCGTGGGGGTGGACTTGCCCCTGGGTCTTCTGCTGGTGGGTTTCGCGGTGATGTTTCTTTCGTCCAATGTCAATCCGGTGCCCGCCGGGCTGGGAGTCAGCGAGTCCTTGGTAGCTCTTACCTTCAAGAACATGGGAGTGAGTTTTGAGAAAACCCTGGTGGCGGCCCTGATCTACCGGCTTGTTTTTTTTCTGATTCCCCTGGCGATTTCCACCGCCCTATATTTAGATACCATTAGGTCATTCTTAAAGGCTCAAGCGGAAGAGCCTCCTTTATGATTCGGCGCATTAAATTTCGAATAGAGAAATGATATATAGTGAATGTCGGAAGTTGTCATTGCGAAGAGCGTCATTCCTTAGTTTCAGCGACGAAGCAACCACAGTTTTTGGGTATTAATACGACTTTGAAGTTCGTCTGCCTGTTCCTTTTAAGACGAAAACAAGCCGTGAACTGGGGTTGCTTCGTCACAAAATTCGTTCCTCGCAATGACAACACAAAGACAGATTTTTTATAAGTAATGAATTGCGAAAGGAACTGTCATGAGCTTTTTAACCGAATGTGAGATGGGACTTGGCACCTGGGCATGGGGCAAGGGCCAGGTTTGGGGGTACGGCAAAGGTTACAACGACCAGGATCTGAGGGAAACCTTCCGGGCGGCCTTGGATTCGGGCATCCAACTGTTTGACACGGCGGAAGTTTACGGCGAGGGCGAATCGGAAAGCTTTCTGGGCCAATTTCTCAAGGAGATAAAGCCCAAGAAAAGTTACGTTGCCACTAAGTTCGCGCCCTATCCCTGGCGGGTTTCCACGTCCCAATTGTTGAAAGCCTTGAAGGCCAGCCTGACCCGCCTGGGTTTGAAATCCGTGGACCTATATCAGATGCACTGGGCAAGCCCTCCTCGTACCGTTAAGTCCTGGATGGAGCCCATGGCCGAAGCGGTCAAGGAAGGGTTAGCGAAGGAAGTGGGCGTTTCCAATTTCACCCGAGGACAGATGTTGCGGGCCCAGGAGGCTTTAGCGGCCCACGGTGTGCCCCTGGCCTCCAACCAAATGCAATACAGTTTGGTTCGCCGTAAGAATGAGCTGAATGGCCTATTGGAAGAATGTAAAAAAACCAATGTGCGCTTCATTGCCTACAGCCCCTTGGGGATGGGAATGCTTTCGGGTAAGTACTCGCCCCAAAATCCGCCTTCGGGTCCCCGGCGGCTTTTTTACTTCGGCCAATTGGGTCGAATCCAAACCCTGGTCGGGAAACTTAATGCATTGGGGGCGACCCACGGTGGAAAAACGGTGAATCAGGTCGCCCTGAACTGGCTCTTATGCAAGGGGGCACTTCCCATACCCGGCGCCAAGACGGCCGCCCAGGTAAGGGAAAACGCTGGCGCGATGGGCTGGCGTTTGGCACAAGCCCAAGTCGAGGAACTGGATGAGGCGAGCCGGTTCTTCAAAGGCTGAAAACAACCGAAGTTTATTTCACGCTGTTTAGGCTGGCTTCCTTCCACAATTGACCCACGGCACTCCATAAACTTTTACGGAAGGTCTGGGAATAGACGCTGTTTTTGGGAAGCTCCCGCATCAACCTCCGATGGGCCTCGCCAAGGGAATGATAAGGAATACCGGTGAACAGGTGATGGGTTGCATGGAACCGAAGTCCCACCGGAGCCCAAAGGGGCGTGGTGAGGGGATTGCCGGGAATATCGGTGGAATCCCGGATTTGCTCTTCGAAAGTCATCACATGGTCGGGGGGGTTCCTGTCGCAATGGGCGGCAAGGCTTCTCAGGGAGTTGAAGACCAATATGAATCCAGCCATGAAGTACCAAACGCCCAGCACCTTCCAGGGAAGGATTCCCTTCACCATCAAAGTGAAAGCAGTGGCCAGGTAGGCGAAAGTCATGAATTCCTGGATGGCAGCTTCCCATTTTTCCTTTGGGTTGGGTAGGGGCCGCCGGTAAGTGCCTCCCGCCGCTAGGTGGGAAGCAAAAACCCATAGGGGCTTACGGAGGGGATAGAAAACATAGGAGAGCGGGGTCAGGATCAGGAACCGGAGGAGAAAGAAAGCGGGTGCCACCAACATGGTCAGGGGGAAGAGGGGAATCCGGTAGGGCTTCGCCAAAGCGAAGGCGAAATACTCGGGATCGTCCTTCGTCCCATAAACCGACTGTTTGTGATGCTCGGTGTGGACTCCTATGTAAATAAAAGATGGAATCGTGAGCGGGAAACCACAAAGGAGGTTCCAAACGAAATGGAAAAGCCGGAACGTCCCCTTTTTAAAATGGGACAACTCATGCACGAAAAGGACGGACCGATAGAAGGCAAAGCCCGCCACGATCAAGGCGGACAACTGTAAAGGGGAAAAGTTATTCGCCCTTACGGCTAAGATGAAAGCGGCCCAACCCAAAAGGTCGAAGAATAAAAAATCCGACCAATAGAGGAGCGGATTCGGCTTGAACAGGTCTTGCACAATCCTTTTGGCCGTGGCCATGGGTAGCACGGTGATTACGGTCTCTTTCAAACAACCTCCCTTAATTTTTCGCTGTCAGGCCGCTGTATACCTGCGCCAGGATTCAGAACGGGCCTCGGGCATTTTTTTGTAGATGTTGTTCAAGTGGGTTTTCAACGTGGCTTTTGAAATCGAAAGTCTTTTGATAATCCGGGAGTTGGTGAATCCCTGAATGCAAAGGTTCGCGATTTCCAATTCCCTCCGGCTTAGGTTCTTGTCTTTGAACCGTTTGAGCCAAGCGTCGTATTTTTGCTGAAGAGGATACAAAAGGACCATTCGATAGGGAAGAGCATTGAAGAAAAGAGCGTCAAAAAACTCGTTGCCGACCTTGTTGTTGGAGAAGTGTTCGATGCCATCCTCGCCCAAGGGCCGTCCCAGACTTTTCTCGCAAGAGGAGACGCAAGTTTGGGGGCAATCCTTTCCTGAAAAATTCCCACAAAGTTTTTTACAAACTGAATTTTGATAGAAGACCTTGTTGCCCTTCCTCAGCAAACAAATGCTGGTGTGACTTTTCCTCAATGCTTCCTGGAACCAAGTGATCATTTTCCACCCCCGGGGTTGATTGTGGGCCCGTCCCCTTCCAAGGACAATTAACCCTGCCGTATTAAAGGTTAAATGGCTCCCGAGAAATATGATGTATATCAGCCTGGGGGGTCTATTTGTAAATTGAAAAAGTCCAACCGCGTTGGGCTTTTTCCGAAAACATTCAAAGTAATCCCCAAATTCCTGCGGAATTTTAGGGGTCGCAGGGCCGCTTTGAAGCTTAATTTATTTTTGCGGCCCGCAAACAGGAGGCTTTTTTGATCCAGGGACAGCGGTTGGGGCGAGGCGGAGTTGGATTATTGGGGTTGATAAGCCTCTTATTCCTGTTTACATCCGGCTGTGGCATGAGAGAAATTCCCCGTTCCTGTGACTGGATCGCCAGTATTCCTAACACCGAAATGAGGCGTAAAGTGGTGGTCTGTTGTACCGCCTGCCACCCCTTGGGCCTTCCCGCGGCCTATGCCCCGACTGCCGAGGCTTGGAACCAAGCCTATCTAAAGATGAAAAAACTCGACGATGATTTGGAACTGAAACTAATCCCCTTCAACTACGACATGGAATTACCCAATTGGTTGGGGGAACATTCCAAGCTTCCTGAGGAGGGTTTTCGAATCCACACCGCCAAGGCGGATATTAAGGAATATCCCTTGGGCGCCTTCGAGGGTTTTTACCATGACATGGCCCTGGCTGGGGGAAGGGCCTGGATTGCCGATTACTTCGGCAATATTCTCTACGGAATAGACCCCGAAACGGGGGCCATTGAGCAATACCCCATACCTGCCGGTGTGGCCAAGGGCAAACCTGCCGGAGCCCACGCCATTGACGTGGATGAGGAAGGAATGCTTTGGATCTGCCTGACCAAAGCCGAAAAGGTCGCGCGGTTTGACCCCGCAAAAAAAACCTTTAAGATTTTTTCCGGATATCCCAAGGGGGGAAGCGTCCAGTATTTCGTGTTGGATAAAAACCGGTTCATTTACCACGACAAGGACGGATGCTTCTGGACCACGCACTTTAATAAGGAAATCCTCTGCCGAACCAACCCCAAAACCGGAAAGGTCACGGTTTTCCCGGTTCAGCACCGGGAGGGGATGGAGGAGGCTGCCGTCCATACCTACGCGGCTGTGGCTGATTCAACCGGGTTGATTTGGTTTACCGAAACCCACGGCAACCGCCTGGGTTGGTTGGACCCCCAGACCGGCAAATCCGAATTGCTCGACATCTTCGAACCCTGGGCCGGTCCCAAACGTTTGGCCATTGACGAGGAGGATCGCCTTTGGATTCCCCAATTGGGCTCGGGTGAAATTACCCTCTACGACACCCATCAAAAGAAAATAGTGAAACAGCTGCCATTGCCCATTCCGGGGGATTACGTTTATTGCATCCGCCGAGACCGGTTCACTGGCAATCTTTGGGCCACCGGCTGTGGTTCGGACAGTCTTTACCGCATCGATCCTAAGACCTACAAATTCACTGTTTTCCGTCTCCCCAGGGCCGGAGCTTATACCCGAACCATGGTCTTTGACGGGAAGGGCAACGTCTGGACCAACTATGCCTCCATCCCCAATAAGCACACGATCACGCCCTATAAGTCGGGCGTTATTGTCCGGCTAACCCCGAAGGAATAAGGATAAAAACCACTCATGACGACCGCGACTGCTTTTACTCACATATATACACGCAAGCAGGAGATGGCTAATCGCTTAACGGCGGGCGCGGGTGCGGTCTTGGTGGGGGTTGGAACTGCCTTGTTGATCGTCCTGGCCTGCCTCAAAGGGAATGCCTGGCACATTGTCAGTTTCAGCGTTTACGGTGGGACGCTTTTTTTTCTGTATTTGATTGCCACCCTTTACCACAGTTTCCGGTCGCCTGGGGCCAAGCGGTTTTTTGAGACTCTGGACCATTCGGCTATTTTCCTTCTCATTGCGGGAACCTATACCCCCTTTACTCTGGTGACTTTAAGGGGCCCCTGGGGATGGTCCCTCTTTGGTGTGGTATGGGGACTGGGGATACTTGGAATTGTTTACAAATTATTTTTTACCGGACGCCACCGGATATTTTCCACCTTTCTCTATATCGGGCTGGGTTGGATGGCGCTGTTGGCTTTCAAGCCCCTCGTGGCAAACCTTCCATTGGGGGGAATGGTCCTGCTGGTTTTAGGGGGAATCAGTTACACCTTCGGAACTGTCTTTTACCACCGGGAAAGGTTTTATTACAGCCACGCTATTTGGCACCTGTTCGTCCTGGCGGGAAGTCTTTTTCATTATTTCGCTATATTGGTTTACGTGTTACCGGAAAAAGCCTGAAATTCCGACCGCCCCACCCTGTGCAAAATAGCGTAAGTGATTCATATCATGTTCGATGATCGTCCGATCGTGTTTCAATATCCGCGGACATTGTGTTTTTCCAAAGTTATGCCCGAGATTTGAAAGGAAACGTTATGATGAGAAGTCCGCCCCGATGCTTGTTTGTTTATCCCCATTTCACTTCCCAATCCTTCTGGAATTACCGGGCCACCTGCGAGGTGGTGGGAGCCAAATATCCGGCCGCCCCCCTGGGCCTTATAACCGTTGCCGCCATGCTTCCGCCCGAATGGGAAGTCAGGCTGGCCGACCTTAACGCCGAGGAACTGGACGGCCGGGACGTGGAATGGGCCGACATGATATTCCTGGGAGGGATGATCGCCCAACAGCCGGACCATTTGCATCTCATTGACTATTTTCATTCACAAGGAAAGACCGTTGTTGTGGGTGGCCCGGACGCCACTTCCAGCCCCCATCTTTACGACAAAGCCGACTATCTGATTCTCGGCGAGGCCGAAGTGACCATGCCCCAGTTCCTCAGCGATTTTGCCAAGGGTGAAGCCCAGCATCTTTACAAAGCGGGGGAAACAAGGGCCGCCATGGCTGAGAGTCCCACGCCGCGATTCGACCTGCTCAAGTTCGATAACTATTTGCACGTCGGCATTCAATGGAACCGGGGATGTCCCTTTATGTGCGAGTTCTGCGACATCATTGAGCTTTTCGGCCGGGTTCCCCGGGGCAAACCCGCCCATCAAGTCATGGCCGAACTTCAAAACCTTTATGACCTGGGCTACCGGGGACATATTGACATCGTGGACGACAATTTCATCGGCAATAAAAAAGAAGTGAAACTTCTATTGCCCCAGATCATCCAGTGGCTCAAGGACCACGACTGGCCCTTTGAGTTCAGCACCGAGGCCTCCATGAACCTGGCCGACGACGAGGAGTTGATGAACCTCATGCAGGAGGCGGGGTTCAACTGGTTGTTTGTAGGTATCGAGAACCCGGACGAGGAGACCCTGAAGGCCACCCAGAAAAGGCAGAACACCCACCGGTCCATCGCCGGCAGTATCCACAAGATCATGCGGCACGGCATGATCGTGAACGCCGGCTACATCATGGGGTTCGACGGGGAAAAGGGCGATGTGGCCCAGGCCATCCTGGACAATATCGAAGCCACTTCCATACCCGTCAACATGGTGGGCCTTCTTTTCGCGCTCCCTAAAACCCAGCTCACCCGGCGGCTTGAAAGGGAAGGCAGATTGGACGCGGATTTCGAAGTCCCACCTGATAAAACCGCCTGCCAATGCGTTGCGGGGTTGAACTTCACCACCCTACGGCCCAGGTTCAACATCCTCAAGGATTTCCGGCGGGTCGTGAAGGAAGCACTGCTTCCTGAGAAATATTTTGGAAGGGTCTTGCGGTTGGCTCTGATGCAGGACTGCTCCAAAAAACGGTTAAAAATTCCGTTGCGCCATCATTTGCGGGATATTCGTTCACTCTACCGCTTAATTCTTAAACTTGGTATGGCCAAAGAAACCCGGGTTCAATTCTGGAAAGTGCTGATCACCTGTCTGTTCCGGAATCCCCGGGCCTTGCGGAACGCCGTTTCCCTGATGGCCCTTTATCTTCACTTCGGGACGTTCCGGGATTTTGTCTTGGATCGGTTGGATAATGAGATGTCAGTCTTAGAAAAGGAAGGGGATCCGCGCCACCGTCTCAGCCAAACGCCAGCCTTGTTTCCTTTCTTAAGCCCAACGCCGATTCATTAATCCATAAAGATTTTCTAAGTGAAATAGGATCACCGCTTAAGAACCGAATCTTCTTAACAAGGAGCTGAAATTTTTTTCAGCTCCTTGTCGACAGCCATGGGATAGAACGAGCCGCTAAAACTGGATTTTTTATCCGTGGCTCGTTCGTAAATGGGAAAAAGTCCGTTTCTCGGACTTTTTCAACAACCTGCTAACAATATGATTGCCGTCATGCTCGCCTTTCTCCATTGTCTTGAGAATGAGGCAACGAAAAACCGTACCATAAATTCGCGACTGGACTCTGCCTCATATCATTACTTTAAGGAGCGGTTCCATGCAAGGCCTTACACTTCTCGAGCAGTACTCCCTTTGGATCATCCTGGGGGTTTCCCTCTTAGGCCTTGCCTACGCCTATTACCTTCGAAGCCACGTTCTTTTGGAACCCACGGGTGACGGGGATATGCGGAAAGTCTGGGCGGCTATCGAGGAGGGAGCAAAGGCTTATTTGAGCCGCCAATTGAAAAGCATCCTCCCCTTGATGGTCCTCTTAACTTTTGCCCTTTTTTATTCCGTCTATATCGTTCCCCCCTCCAAGGACGCCCTCTTACGTTTTCCCCATTTGAGTCCCGAGGACATCCGGCTTTATATCGGACTGGCCCGCGCCTTCGCTTTCCTCCTAGGCGCCGGCTTTTCCCTGGCGGTGGGCCAGTTGGGTATGCGCATGGCGGTGCAGGCCAACGTCCGGGTGGCCGAGGCTTCCCGCAAAGGCTTTCCCGGAGCGTTGCGCATCGCCTATCGGGCTGGGACCTTCACGGGAATGCTCACCGATGGTTTGGGCCTCTTGGGCGGCACGGTTATTTTCATGGTTTTGGGAGTGGCGGCCCCTGACGCGCTTTTGGGTTTTGGGTTCGGCGGCACGCTGATTGCCCTTTTCATGAGGGTGGGCGGGGGTATCTATACGAAGGCCGCTGACGTTGGGGCGGACTTGGTGGGTAAAATCGAGGCGGGTATACCCGAGGACGATCCAAGAAACCCAGCGGTTATCGCCGACCTGGTGGGGGACAATGTGGGAGACTGCGCCGGTATGGCGGCTGATATTTTTGAGTCTTATGAGGTGACCATTGTTTCAGGATTGATCTTGGGGCTGGCGCTGTATCAGTTGACGGGCCGCATGGAGTGGGTGGTATTCCCCCTGATGGTGCGGGCCGTAGGCGTCATGTCCTCCATTTTAGGAACCTATTTGGTCAAGGCGAGTCCCTCGGACAAGGGCAACGCCATGATCCCTATCCTTCGGGGCTTCCTGATATCCGCCGTGAACTCGGTCTTCTTTTTTGGCTTGATTGGCTACTTCTATCTTCAAAGTGTGCCCTTCGGCTGGTGGAGGCCGGTGCTGGCGACCGCCCTGGGTGTGGCTTTGGCTGTTGGTCTTTTCTTCCTGACCAGCTATTTCACCGAGGTGGAGCGGGGCCCGGTCAACGAGATCAAGGATGCCACCCATACCGGAGCGGCGACGACAATTATTACGGGGTTGTCGGTGGGTTTTGAATCCACCTTTTGGGCCATTATCCTTATCGCCGTCACCCTCATGGTTTCGGTGGCCATCTTTGGTACCATCCCGGGAATGCTGGCGGCCGAACGCCTAACTTATATCTTATATGGTGTGGCCCTCACCGGTATCGGCATGTTGACCCTCACCGGCGATAACGTGGCCATGGATTCCTTCGGGCCCATCTCGGATAACGCCAGCGGCATCGGCGAAATGGCCTGGGGCGACCGCAAGGACAAGGTCACCGTGGAAGCCCGCAAGGTCTTGACGGGTTTAGATCAGGCAGGCAATTCCACCAAGGCCGTTACCAAGGGGGTGGCCATCGGGTCGGCCGTCATCGCGGCGGTTGCGCTTTTCGGTTCTTTTATCGTGAACGTCAGCGCGGTCCAGGAAATGATGAAGGTGCCCCTCTCGGAACAATTGGTGTCGATCGGTATTCGGGTTTCCAATCCGCAGGTTTTGATCGGGATGCTCATCGGCGGGGGACTGCCCTGGCTCTTTTCCGCTTTTGCCCTTAAAGCCGTTGGCCGGGCGGCGGCCTTGATCGTGGATGAGGTCCGTAAACAGTTTAAAGCGGGAGTTCTCACCCGCAAGGTGAAGCCCAATTATCACCATGTGGTTACCATTTGTACCTACGCGGCCCAGCATGAGTTGATCAGCATGGCATTGCTCGGTGTGTTGACCCCTATTTTGGTGGGGTTACTCCTGCAGGTGGAAGCCCTAGGCGGATTCCTGGCGGGCGTCATCTTGTCCGGCCAGCTTTTAGCGGTCTTCATGTCAAACGCGGGCGGGGCCTGGGACAATGCCAAGAAAGCTATCGAGGATGAGGCGAGAAACCCGGCCCGTAATACCGGCAAGGGCTCGGACCGTCACAAAGCCAGCGTGGTGGGCGATACGGTAGGGGATCCCTTGAAGGATACGGCCGGTCCAGCCTTGAACCCCATGATCAAAGTGGTCAACCTGATCTCGGTCATCATCGCGCCCATTGTGGTGCAGTATCCAACTTTGGGAATGGTCGGTTGGTCGATAGTGGTTTTATTGGTCGCGGCCCTCATCTGGAGCTACCGTCAAAGCAAGAAGCCTGTTTCGGCCAGGTTGGGCAAGGAAGCGGAAAGTTATTGATTGGTGTTTTCACCTTCTCCCTTGACGGGAGAAGGATGGTATGAGGGTGGAAATAGCGAGAAGTCACACCCCTCACCCTACCCATCGCCCCAACGGCTCTCACAGGGAAAATCCCCTGTGTACCCGCAAAACCAAGGCCAATGGGCGAGGGTTTATTTTTAGGAGAGTTCATGGAGGATTCCTTATTCACGACGATCGATGGAAACGAGGCTGTGGCCAATGTGGCTTACCGCTTGAACGAAGTGATATCCATCTATCCTATCACCCCTTCCTCGGGCATGGCGGAATATTGCGATGAATGGGCCGCCGGGGGCCGTTTGAACTTTTGGGGCGTTGTCCCGACGATCATGGAAATGCAATCCGAGGGAGGCGCGGCGGGCGCCGCCCATGGGGCCCTTCAAACCGGGGCCTTTACCACCACCTTTACGGCTTCCCAGGGCCTGCTCCTGATGATCCCAAACCTTTTCAAGATTGCCGCCGAGTTGACCCCCGCGGTTTTCCACGTCACGGCCCGGTCCCTGGCCTACCAGGCCCTTTCCATTTTTGGCGACCATAGCGATGTCATGGCCTGCCGGGGCACGGGATTCGGCATGCTTTGTTCCAATTCAGGCCAGGAGGCCGGGGACTTCGCGCTGATCGCCCAGGCCGCCACCCTGGAGTCACGCCTTCCTTTCATCCATTTCTTCGATGGTTTTCGCACTTCCCACGAAGTAACAAAAGTGAAGCTTATTGGAGATGAGGTTCTACAGGCCATGGTGGGTCCAGAAAGAACAGCTCCCTCCCGCTTAAGGGCGATGAATCCGGACCACCCCGTCCTTCGCGGTTCCACCCAGAACCCGGACGTTTTTTTCCAGGGCCGGGAGAGGGCCAATTCCTTTTACCTGGCAGTTCCCGGCATCATCCAAAAGGCCATGGACCAATTCGCCCGGTTGACCGGGCGGGCCTATAAAATTTATGAGTACCACGGAGCCCCTGACGCCGAGCGGGTGATTGTCATGATGGGATCGGGCGCGGAGACGGCCCATGAGACGGTGGATTATCTTCAGGCTGAGGGCGAAAAGGTGGGTTTGCTGAAGGTGCGGCTTTACCGGCCCTTTGACGCCTTGAGTTTCGTCTCGGCCCTGCCGCTGGGCGTGAAATCCATCGCCGTGCTGGACCGCACCAAGGAATCGGGAAGCATGGGTGAGCCCCTTTACTTGGATGTCCTGACGGCCTTAAGCGAAACCATCACGGCGGGCAAAGCCCCGATGAAGTCCATGCCCCGCATTATCGGGGGCCGGTACGGCCTTTCCTCAAAGGAATTTACTCCGGCCATGGTCCTGGGACTCTTCGATCATCTCAAAGAGAAGTCCCTGAAAGGCCACTTCACCCTGGGGATCAATGACGACGTAACCCACACCAGCCTGCCCTACGACGAACATCTTTCGATCGAGCCACCGGAAGTGAAACGGGCCCTCTTCTTCGGTCTGGGTTCGGACGGCACGGTGGGCGCCAACAAAAACACCATCAAGATCATCGGCGAGAACACCGATCTGTGGGCCCAGGGATTTTTCGTGTATGACTCGAAAAAATCCGGCTCTATGACCACCTCCCATCTGAGGTTCGGTCCAAAATCCATCCGCTCCACCTACCTGGTTCAGCAGGCAGACTTCGTAGCCTGCCACCAGCCCGTGTTTCTCAACCGCATCGATATGCTCAAGGATTTGCAGCCGGGCGGGTCCTTTCTTTTGAACAGTGCCTCTCCCTTTGAAGCGGTTTGGGAATCCCTGCCCCAAATTGTCCAGGGACACCTGTTGGCCAAAAAGGCCAAGTTCTTCGTGATCGACGCCGATACGGTGGCCAAGCAGGCGGGTATGGGGAACCGGATCAATACCATCATGCAGGTCTGTTATTTCGCCCTGTCGGGGGTTCTGCCCCGGGAAGAGGCCATCAAGGCCATCAAGAAATCCATCGAGAAGACTTACAAGCGCAAGGGAGAAAAAATTGTTAACGCCAACCTCCAGGCCGTGGACACCACCCTGGCCCATCTTCACGAGGTCAGCCTGGCAGGCCGCAAAGCGGGCGTCACGCCTTTCCGCAAAGCCGTTCCAGACAACGCCCCCAGTTTCGTGCAAAAGGTTGTGGCTGCCATCATCCGGGGCGAGGGTGACAGCTTGCCCGTCTCGGCTTTCCCTGAGGATGGCACCTATCCCACGGCAACAGCCCATTTCGAGAAGCGCGACATCGCCCTGGAGATTCCCGTTTGGGACGAGCAAATCTGCATCCAATGCAACAAGTGCGTGGCGGTCTGCCCCCACGCCGTCATTCGTCCCAAAGTTTACGAACCCTCCCTTTTGGCCCAGGCTCCAGAGAGCTTCAAGACGGCCGTGGCCAAGCATCGGGATTGGAAGGGCATGAACTATACCCTGCAGGTGGCCCCGGAGGATTGCACGGGATGCGCGCTTTGCGTGGACGTCTGCCCGGTTAAATCCAAGACCGATTCCACCCATAAGGCCGTCAACATGAAGGTCCAGGCTTCTTTGGTGGAGAAGGAAATCAAGAATTGGGATTTCTTCCTGACCCTGCCTGAGGTGGACCGGTCCAAGATCAACCTGGACATGCTTAGCCAACAACAGTTCCAACAGCCCCTCTTCGAGTTTTCTGGGGCCTGCGCTGGTTGCGGTGAGACGCCCTACATCAAGATAGTCTCCCAGTTATTCGGGGACCGAATGCTGGTGGCCAACGCCACGGGTTGTTCCTCTATCTATGGCGGCAACCTGCCCACCACCCCCTGGGCCGTGAACGGGCAGGGAAGGGGACCCACCTGGTGCAACTCCCTTTTCGAGGACAACGCCGAGTTTGGGTTGGGTTTCCGAATTTCCCTGGACCACCAGACAAAGACCGCGACCTCTCTCCTGAATCGGCTGGAAAAGGAAGTGGGGAAGGAATTGGTGGAATCACTCCTAAAGGCCGTTCAAAAGACAGACGCGGACATCGAGGCCCAGAGGGCCCGGGTTTCCCAGTTGAAGGAAATTCTCAAGGGGATTCCTAAGCCCGAGGCGATGGAGCTGCTTCGCCTTGCCGACAACCTGGTAAAAAAATCGGTTTGGATCATGGGCGGCGACGGATGGGCTTACGACATCGGCTATGGCGGGTTGGACCATGTGATTTCTACCGGGCGCAATGTGAATATCCTGGTGCTGGACACGGAGGTCTATTCAAACACGGGGGGACAGGCTTCCAAGTCAACCCCCAAGGGAGCGGTAGCCAAATTCGCCGCCGGGGGAAAGGCCCAGGCTAAAAAGGACTTGGGGCTCATGGCCATGACCTATGGCAATGTTTATGTGGCCCGGGTAGCTTTGGGCGCCAACGACGGCCAAGTCCTTAAGGCCCTGAGGGAGGCGGAAGCTTTCGACGGACCTTCCATCGTGATCGCCTATTCCCATTGCATTGCCCACGGGTATGATTTGGTGAATGGCCTTAAACAACAGAAAGGCGCCGTGGATTCGGGCCAGTGGGTTCTCTATCGATATAACCCAGAAAAGATGGCAGTTGGGGTTAATCCCCTTACGGTTGATTCGGGCCCCCTGAAGATTTCGGTGAAGGAATACGAAATGCAGGAAAACCGTTTCAAATCGCTCACATTAACCAAGCCCGAGGAGGCCCAAAAGTATTTCGAGCAGGCCCAGGCTGAGGCCCAACAACGGTGGAACTATTACCAGTACCTCTCCAAGCTGGACCCCAAAGCCTTTACCGCGGGCGTTGCCGCCGTGGCCCAAACCGCCCCGCCCTCAGTGATAGAAAAAGGTTAAGGAAGCTACACCGGCTTCTTTCTCGTTTCCGCCTTTGTCCAATGTGGGTCCCCGTCGTGGACAAGTATTTTCATTCGTCGCTTTTTCCACACCTCAGCGGTTGTTAATCACGAGGAACTTCCCCGTTCCCAAAACCCGGGTGTCTTGCTGGATCACGTAATAGTAAATGCCCGGGGAAACCCAGGCGCTCGATTGGTTGTGGCCATCCCATTGCGCCAGCCCGCCATTTTCGTACAGGATTCGGACCAATTCCCCTGAAACTGTATAGAGGGAAACTACGGCCCGCGGCGGCAGGCAATCCACTTTGAGAAATCCACCATTCGCGTAATTTGGATTATAAGGATCAGGCCAAACCTGGACGGCACAAAGAGGGGTCGGGGTAAAAGTCACGGTCGGGGTGTTGGTGATGGTGGGGGTTGAGGTTGCCGTAAATGTCGGGGTTGGGGTGAAAGTGGCGGTCGGCGTGAAGGTGAAGGTGGACGTCGGAGGTACTGTGCAAGCTGGGGTCGGGGTATTGCAGGCAGGGGTGGGCGTGGGTGAACAGTCATAACTGATTTTACGCACTCGATAACCGCCCTGTTCCCCCACATAGAGATTTCCCTGCCCATCCGTGGTCAATCCCACGGGAAAATTGACGGCAGCCAGAGTCACCGGCCCCCCGTCACCCGTACTGCTGCTCGGTCCCGCGAGAAGATGGACGATGCCACAGTTATCGATTTCCCGGAGACCATTGTTGAGGTCATTGAAATAAATGTTGTTCCCGCAAAAAGCAAATCCATGGACGTCATCCAACTCGGCCAAGGTCGCGGGCCCGCCATTACCGGTCCCCCCGAGCGCCCCGTTTCCCGCCACCGTCGTAATGATGCCGCAGGTATCGATCATGCGGATCCTTCCATAGCCGTCGTCGAAGAAATAAATGGCCCCCGTGTAGGGATCCACCGATACGGCCTCTGGGAAACCAATCAACGCCGAAGTGGCGGGACCTCCATCCCCGGAATAACCAACGGTCCCATTTCCGGCAATGGTACTGATGATTCCTGAAATGTTGATTTTGCGCAGCACACTGTTCCAGGTATCGGCGACAATGACGTTTCCCGAAAAATCCACCGTCACGCCGAAGGGTTCGTTCAAGGTAGCCAGGTTGGCGGGACCGCCGTCCCCGCTGTAACCGGCGGTGCCCGTTCCGGCGAAGGTGCTGATGATCCCACCCGGGGTGATTTTTCGAACGACATTATTTTGGAATTCGGTGACGTAAAGGTTTCCCGCGGCGTCCAGAGCCGCGTGGCTGGGCCGGTTCATCTGGGCCAAGGTCGCGGGCCCCCCATCCCCCGAATAACCGGCGGTCCCGTTTCCGGCGTAGGTGGTGATGATGCCCGAGATGGAAACTTTGCGGATGACCGAGTTTCCCGGGTCGCTGACGCAGATATAGACGTTTCCTACCGCGTCCGAGCAAACGCCGAAAACCTGGCCCAAGGTGGCTGAAGTGGCGGGCCCCCCATCCCCCGTATAACCGCTGACTCCTGTTCCTGCGAAGGTGTTGATGATGGAATTACGGTCTACGCAACAGGATTGGGAAAGAACCACACTGGGCGCGGAATCCAGGAGGAAAAGAGCCCCTAATACGATCGTTAGATTCTTCAAAATATTCCCCATGGATGGACGGGTGATTGGAAAGCCAATACGGCAATAGCTTATCACGATTCCAAGAGGCCAGTTTTTGGGGTTTAATAAAATTTTGAGAAAGGACCAGGACGGTTTTTTCTAAATCTGGTAAAACCGAGCGGCTGTCTCAACAGTCAACTGTCCACGACGGTCCCCGTCGTGGACAAATCATTTCCTGAAATTGACTCGATTTTACCCCTTATGAAGGATAGTGGGGCGTTCTTTCCTTTGTCAAATGACCCGCCCTTAGAAGGTTGGGACAATCACCTGAAAGGTGACTTAAGTCACGGCATTCCCTGGCCCTTCCTCATAAGCTGAAACCAGCTAAAGAAATCCCTTAGGAGGCTTTTATGAAAGCTGAAGTCAACCAAACAGTGGCCAGTATCGTGATTCAGTACCCGTCCGCCATTCCTTTGTTCGAAGGCTTGAAAATCGATTACTGCTGTGGGGGGAATAAGACGTTAAAGGACGCTTGCGACAAGGCGGGGGCTTCGGTGGAAAAGGTGGTCCGTTCCTTGGAGAGTCTTCCTGTATCCCCTTCGAGAGAACAAGACTGGAGCGAGCGAAAACTTTCCGAGTTGGTGGAGTTTCTTCTGGAAAAACATCATGTTTATACCCGCAAGCAATTGGCCCTACTCGACAAACTGTCCGAAAAGGTGGCCCGGGTTCACGGACAAAACCATCCTGACCTCTTGGCGGTTCGAAAGGTTTTCATCCAAATGGCCGACGAATTGGAACACCACATGTTAAAAGAAGAACAGATCGCCTTCCCCTATCTTTTGGCCTTGGAGAAATCGGTAAAAGGTGAAGGTGACGAAGGCCTTTTCTTCCCCTTTGAGGGATTCCAAGCGGGGCCCCGGGCTGTTCTCATGGCTGACCACGAGACGGTAGGGGAACAATTGAGGGAAGCGCGCCGATTGACAGGGAACTTTACACCGCCCGATGACGCTTGCGTCACTTTCCGGTCTTTTTACCAGGCTTTCATTGAACTGGAAGAGGACCTGCATCACCACATCCATTTGGAAAACAACGTACTTTTTCCGATGGCGGAAAAATTGGCTGGGGAAAGGTCAACTTCCGGAGTAACTGCCTAGACCTTTCTCGTTCAACAGTTCGGCGTTGCGGTGCTTGTCGACCGAGATCAGTTTTTCGGATTCCAGTTTGGCGAAGGCGCGGGAAACCACTTCCCGAACCGAGCCTAGGCGGGTTGCGATGTCCGAATTGGTCGGCAGTTGGAGTTTTTTCAAACGCTTTTCCTTGAATTCCTGGAGGAGGAAAGCAGCCAGGCGTTGGTCGACTTCACGAAGGGAGAGTGATTCAACCAGGGCAGCCGTTTTTCTGAGGCGAGCTGCCAGGAGTTTCAAAGCCGACAAGGCGATGGCCGGGTGTTGGAGGCATAGCCGTTTCACGTCCGCTTTTGAAATGAAAAGGACGTCGCTGTCCTCCTCCGCCACCACCGTGGAGGGATAGGGCCGGTCATCGAAAACGGGGACCTCGGCCATGGTGGTGCCGGCCCGCTCCACGTGGATGACTTGTTCCCGGCCGTCCTCGTTTGTCCGGAAAGCCCGCAAGGAACCTTTCGCGATCACGTAAAGGCCCCGGGCCTCGTCCCCCGCGCAAAAGAGTGTTTCGCCCTTTTTCAAGGGTTTTTCCACACAGGATTTGGCGACAACTTTTAATTCCTCGCCCGAAAGGGAGCCGAACATCTCCGTTTTTCTCAGGGCATCGATCTTGTTCATGATGCCCATCATATAGGCCGAAACCGATTCGCTCAAGAATGTCACTGTCGGGTGACTTAAAAGCCCGCGCTTAAGGAACGGAATCCATGTCCAGTTGGTCATGCCCCTATCAAACGGGGGATTATTTTTGCCAAAGGGCAAACAGGGATTGTGTCCCCGGAATGAAAGGGTGCGTCCTACGGGGAAAAGTTCGTTTTGCCGACGACGAGGAAAGCCTTTCCAATCCATCGCGGGAAAGCGGGAGGGATAAGAACACACCCTGGCCCGAAAAATAAAATTGTAAAGGGGAATCCATTGCTTTTTAACAAACTCAAAATCGTTATTTTCGTCTTAGGGGCATTGGCGCTTGGAGGAGGAATCGCCGCCGAGGCCCAAACCGTTTCGGTTGAGCTGATGACAGGAACCGCCTTTAACTTTCCGACCGGCCTTACAGTCCATCAATCCGGACAGCCCGACCTTCAATTAACGGCTAATTACGACACCAATCCCTTTGGTGACGAGGCCCCTTATTACTCTTGGAGGGTTGGGCTTTGGAATGGCGATGAGGCGTGGGAAATCCAGCATATCCATCACAAGCTTTACCTTTCCAATACAACGGCGGAAATTCAGGATTTGGAGATGTGTCATGGGTTTAACTATTTTTTTCTTGGACACGCATGGAAAAGGGCGGAACTCGTTTTTCACTTGGGAATAGGACCCATTGTCACCCACCCCCAATCCATCATAAGGGGCCAAGTCCAGGATTCGGACCATGGTGGACTTTTTGACGCGGGCTATTACGTTTCAGGGATCGGGATCCAGGGAGCGGTTGGTAAGAACCTTCCTCTTAACCCAAACCTATTTGTCGTCTTGGAAGTTGCGGCCACGGCGGGTTGGGCCTGGTGGGCGCCTACGGCCGGGGGTTATTCGGAAGTCACCAATTTGGCGTTACATGGCCATGTGGGGATGGGATACGGGTTTTAGGCAGTGGGTCAATTTGAATGATTTTTGTTTCCCCCTCACCCTACCCTCTCCCCAAAAGCACTCATAGGGAATAACCCCTATGTACCCATCAAAACCACGACGCAAAGGGAGAGGGGAATCTAGAAAAGGCCTTTTCTAAACACCCTCGTCCCTTGCGGGAGAGGGTAGGGTGAGGGGTGATTTAAGGTCCTAATCATTGGACGACCAAATTGTCCCACTACCGGGTTTTAAAGTCGTCGATTTGAAATCCACAGCCTTACCCGGGGGGGTTCCACCACAACCCTCCTGGTTGATTGCGAGTCCAACATGATGTGGATCATAGAGGGACGAAGTTTAAAAATGGTAACGTTAAAGCAATTTATCAGTTCAAGGGGAAGTGAATATGATCGAACCCGTCATCATACAGGGTGGAATGGGAGTGGCCGTTTCCAATTGGAAGCTGGCTAAGGCTGTCGCCCAAACAGGGCAATTGGGAGTCGTTTCGGGAACAGCGCTGGACAATGTCATGTCCCGGCGCCTACAAGCGGGAGACTTGGATGGCTCCGTCCGGCGGGCCCTAGAGCATTTTCCCGATCCGTCCATTGTTGGGAGAATTTTAGACCGTTACTACATTCCCGGTGGAAAAGCCTCACAAATCCCCTTCAAGAATCCGCCCATGTTTTCCTTGAACCCACCACGGGAACTTTTGGAACTGACCGTTGCCGCTAATTTCGTGGAGGTTTTCCTTGCCAAAGAAGGAAACGATGGGCTGGTAGGGATCAATTACCTGGAGAAAATCCAGCTTCCCACCCTTCCTTCGTTTTACGGTGCCCTGTTGGCGGGGGTTGATTATGTCCTCATGGGAGCCGGTATTCCCCGCGCCATTCCCTCGGTACTGGATCATCTGGTGTTGCACCAGAAGGTCTCGCTGAAGCTCAATGTCCATGGAGCCGCGCCGGAGGACGATTTTCAAATGACTTTTAATCCAAGGGATATCCTGGAAAAAACCTTGCCCCCCTTGCGGCGCCCCAAGTTCATCGCCATTGTTTCTTCCGAAGTTTTGGCGATCACGCTGGCCCGAAAATCCGCTGGGCACGTGGACGGGTTCGTCATCGAGGGCCCCACCGCCGGAGGGCACAATGCCCCGCCAAGAGGCCCGCTTCACGTTAATGAAAAAGGGGAGCCGGTTTATGGCCCCAAAGATAAGGTGGATACGGCGGCTTTCCGGAAATTAGGATTGCCTTTCTGGCTTGCGGGTTCCTATGCCGATCCAAATAAACTAAAAGAAGCGCTTGCCGAAGGCGCGACGGGAATCCAAGTAGGAACCGTGTTTGCTTATTGCGAGGAATCTGGACTGATGGACCGGATCAAGCGAAGGGTTTTCGCCAAAGCTCTCAGGGGAAGAGAAGAGGTTTTCACCGACCCCGTGGCCTCGCCCACCGGCTTTCCCTTTAAGGTCGTGCGCTTGGAGGGCACCCAGTCCGAATCACAGGAATATAAAGACCGGCCACGCCTTTGCGATTTAGGTTACCTGCGCACCGCTTTTAAAAGAAAAGGCGGTTCGGTGGGTTACCGCTGCCCCGGTGAGCCTGTGGAGTCCTATCTACAAAAGGAAGGCAAGTTGGAGGATACCATAGGACGTAAATGCGTTTGCAATGGGCTTATGGCGAGCATTAAATTGGCCCAAGCTCAAAAAAACGGCTACTTGGAAAAACCCCTCGTCACTTCAGGCGATGACTTGGCCCGGATCGTTTCCTTTCTTAAAGGAAGCAAGCTTTCCTATTCCGCGGCGGATGTCATAAACTACCTTTTAAATACCCTGAGCTTTCCAGCGCCGGGCCTCGCTTAATTCGGCAGGCTTTGGTTTTTCGCTAAAGCGGCCCTGAAAGATTCCTGGCCGGGAGCCGAACCACCTAATCATCAAATTCCTTTATAAATTTAATAGTTGTTCTTGACCATCCTTCGGGTGATCAACAACTTTATATTGCCCTTAAAAGGCCAAGAAAGATGTGACTTAACTCTCCGCGATAAATAAACCGAACCAATTATTGGTTGGCGGGGATTATTTTTTATTATGGTTCTTTTATGATTTATCTCATAAAATACCCCGGTTTCTGAGCCCGGCTTTCCGCTGCCTTAAAACGAATCGAGGCTATCAAGGCTTCGAGTGATTTCGACACCTACTGCTGAATGGCCTGCGGGTCCGGGCCCCTTTTCCGTTCTTTTAAAACATTGAAAGGAAATTTTCCATGCTTGATGCCCTGCCCCTGTCACTCTCGTCATTCGCTCCTGATATCGACAATATGCTAAAACTGATTTATTACATCACTGGGTTCTTCTTCGTTGTAATGGAAGGTTATCTTGTTTTCTTGGTGGTCAGATACCGCCAAAAGAAGGGGACAACCGCTAAGTATGAGACGGGTGATACTTGGGTCCAAATCCAATGGATCATCGTTTTTTCCGTCATCATCCTGGGAATTGATCTGTTCCTCGACTTCCGGGGAGGCAAGACTTGGGCTGATGTTAAAGAAGACCTGCCGCCCTGTGATATTACGGTAAAGGTGCAAGCCAAGCAGTTTGACTGGACTTTCTTTTATCCCGATAAGGATGGTAAGTTCGATACTCCTGCGGCGATTTCCTCCTACCGCGAATTGCATGTGCCGGTCGGTAAGAAAATCCACATCATCATGACTTCCCTGGATGTCATTCATGATTTTTTCCTGCCCGAGGTGCGCTTGAAGCAGGATGTCATGCCCCTTCGGCTGATCAATGGCTGGTTTGACACAAACCAAGTGGGAACTTTTCATTTGGTTTGCGACGAAATCTGTGGTTTCGGCCATACCCGTATGACAGGAGTTTTGCAGGTGGACGACCAAAAAACTTTTGATGATTGGCTTGCCGCAAAAGATAAAGAAGAACATGGAGGAGCCCAATGAGCCAAGACGCCCACGAACACAAGCAGAGTTTCATCAGCCACTATATTTTTTCGACCGACCATAAGATGATCGGCAAGCAGTTTCTTTTGCTCTCCACTATCATGGCCTGTTTGGGCGGGTTCATGGCCTACCTGATCCGTTGGGAAGTGGCATTTCCCAACGTCCCGGCGCCTTTCTTTGGGCTGGTTTCGCCGGACAAGTTCAACGCCATCATCACCTTGCACGGTACCATTATGATCTTCTTCGTGGGAATGCCTTTCTTGTCGGCATTTCCCTCCAATTTTTTTATTCCCTTGATGATCGGTGCGCGGGATATGGCTTTTCCGAAGCTGAACATGGCTTCTTTCTGGTTAACTTTCGCCGGAGCCGTGTTATTGGTTGCATCCTTTTTCGTCCCGGGCGGTCCGGTGGCCGGAGGCTGGGTAGGTTATCCGCCCTTGTCCGCCAGCTCCGAATTCGCCGGTGTCAAGTGGGGGGCGTGCCTGTGGCTGCTTGCTCTTGCTATGGCCTTTTTCTCCTCGAGCCTGGGCGGCTTGAACTACCTGGTTACGGCCATTACCCTTCGCGCGAAGGGCATGACCTATTCCCGTATTCCCATGACTGTTTGGTTTCTCCTAGCCTCCGCCGTAACTTTCTTTTTCTCGGTGGGACCGCTCATCGCTGGCGATTTTATGCTCATCATGGACAACATGTTCGGCACCGGTTTCTTCCTGCCCGCCAAAGGTGGTGAGCCGATGTTGTGGGAACATCTTTTCTGGTTCTTCGGCCATCCGGAGGTTTACGTACTTTTCTTCCCGGCCCTGGGGATGGGGTTGGACATAATGGCCACCTTCACCCGCAAGCCCA
This sequence comes from candidate division FCPU426 bacterium, assembly GCA_003152075.1. Lineage (GTDB taxonomy): Bacteria > Oederibacteriota > Muellerivitia > Muellerivitales > Muellerivitaceae > PALSA-1180. The sequence goes on along the minus strand of PLZG01000093.1, from coordinate 31,537 downwards.
TTTTTGGCTATAAACTCATCCTGTGGAGCACGGTTTCTGCCATCCTTCTGAGCTTCATCGTTTGGGCCCATCATATGTTCCTGTCGGGCTTGAACCCGATCCTGGCCACGCCCTTCTCGATCACCACTATCCTCATTTCAATTCCCTTCGCCATCATCATTTTCTGTATGTTAGCCACTCTTCGGCACGGGTCCATCCGCCTGGAGGTGCCCATGCTTTGGATGCTAGGGTTCCTTGCCACCTTCCTGGTCGGGGGATTGACCGGCATCTTCTTGGGTTCGGCCTCCGTCGATATCTACCTTCATGGCACCTATTTCGTGGTGGCTCACTTCCACTACACCCTATTCCCCTCGGTTTTCTTCGGGGGCTTTTCGGCGGTTTACTATTGGTTCCCCAAGATGTACGGCCGCAAGCTCAACGAGAAGCTGGGCCTGTTGCACTTGGCGCTTACTTTCATCTTCTTCAACGGCACATTCTGGCCTTTATTCAGGGTGGGTATCGGCGGCATGATCCGCCGTATAGCTGATCCGTCCTTTTATCCCCAGTACCACCAGTTCGCCAATTGGAATATATTCGCCACGATTTGCGCCATTTCACTGATTGCCTCGCAATCCGTCTTCCTTTGGAACCTCGTCCTCAGCATGAACCACGGTCCGAAAGCGGGGAAAAATCCCTACCAATCCAACACCCTGGAATGGCTTGCCGATTCGCCCCCGCCCCATGGCAACTGGGGACCGGTTCTTCCGGTGGTGACGAGTGGTCCTTACGAGTACAGCAAGCCCGGGGAATCCGAGGATTGGCATTCCCAAGCTAGTAACATCAAAGGAGAAACGGTCCATGGATAAAAGCGCCAACCTGCCATTGACACCCCACTATCCCGAGAATGAGGGTCCTGAAGGTTACAATTCGGCGCCGGCGGGATTGACCGCGGGCCGGCTGGGTATTTGGGCACTGATCGCCTCCGAAATTGTCCTTTTCGCGGGGCTCTTTGGTTCCTTCATCCTCATGCGCATGATTCATCCCGAGTGGTCCGAAGAGGCTCGACACCTGAACCTGGTCGCCGGCACTCTTAACTCGTTGGTTCTTCTCGTCAGCAATTTTTTCATGATGAAAGCCTCTGGTGCGGCAGGGGCGGAAAACAACGATAACGTCAAGAAGTACCTAGTCCTGACCATGGCCATGGGTGTGCTTTTTCTAGGCGTTAAGGCTTTCGAGTACACAGCTGAGTTCGCTCATGGTGAATTTCCCACTAGCGGTGGTTTCTGGTCCTTTTATTTCCTGATGACAGGAATCCACGCTACCCACATTCTGGGTGGATTGGTTGCTCTGGGCCTGCTCTTGAATAGGGCTTTAACGGGATCGATGGGGAATTGGAAAGGCCGGGTGGCCATTACGGGTATTTACTGGTCTTTCGTTGAAGTAGTCTGGATTTTCCTGTTCCCGATGCTTTATCTTTTAGCTTAACCCCAGGAGGAATCAATGAACTCAACCACGGCTTCCAATAACCATACGATGATATTTTCAGTGCTTGTGGTGATGGCTCTTTCGGCGGTAGGGGTGACTTTCCTCCATTTGCCCATCGTGACCAACAACGTTGCTATCTTCGCAATTGCCTTCGTGATGGCTGGGCTGGTCTTTTTCCAGTACATGGACCTGAAATCGGAGGGAAAACTCATCTATTGGATTATGATCATCCCCTTCATCTTGTTCGGCATCCTTCTTGTCTTGTTTATTCCCGACGTCTGTCACTTCTCGATCAATTTCCTTCGAAGGTTCTTCTAATATGGACGGGCCGGTTTCCGGCTCGGGGCCTTCCGCCGGGCCAGCCTCCGATCGCCGCATGGAACCAGCCAGGCTTGGAATCATCCTATTTATCATCGCCGAAATCATGTTCTTCTCAGGGCTCATCAGTTCCTTTGTGATGTTCCGTTTCAGCCCCGTGCCCTGGCCCCCACCGGGCCAACCTCGCCTCCCCCTGGAAGTCACCTCCGCGAACACATTGATCCTTCTTTTAAGCGGGCTCACGTTTTTTCTGGCCCTCAAACCCCTCAAGGCCTCCAATAGCCAATTGTTCAAGGGGTTGTTGACAGCCACGGCGGTTTTGGGATTTATCTTCCTGGCTGTCCAAGGGGCGGAATGGGTCCGCCTTCTTCATTTCGGGCTCACCGTCCACGCCAGCATCTTCGGCGGTTTTTTCTATTGCCTGGTGGGAATCCACGCGGTCCATGTGACGGGCGGCCTTATCGCCTTGCTTTGGGTCTTGAATAAGGCATGGAAGGAGAAGTACAGTGCCCAAAACACGCTGGGAGTGGAGCTTTGCCGGATGTATTGGTTTTTCGTGGTCGGCCTTTGGCCCATTCTTTTCTTTTTGGTCTATTTAATTTAAGGAAAATTGGAATCTGATGAAAACAACGATTGAATTGAAAAAAACCGGGAAAATTAAACTCGCTCTCCTTCCCGCTTTAGGGATGATCGCGCTGTTGCTGCCAAAGGTGGCGGGGGCTTGTCCCTTGTGCGTGGATTCCACACCTTATAAGCATGGTTTGCAGTGGGCAGTCGCGTTTCTCTTGCCTGTTCCTTTTGTCTTGGCGGGAACTTTGATCTGGTGGGTCCGCCGTCATTTACCGTCGGATCAGGAATAACCCAGATTTTTTAAACCCCGTCCACCCTGAAAATTCTCTTTCGCCGATCCTCGTTCTTTCCTTTTAGTTCCGCCTTTCCCCCGAAAACCCTTAAATGTGAAATTTGCCGTTCCCCCTTATATGAGCCGCGTCATATTGGGCCTATTCCCCTGTTTTTATACTGTGGTTGCTTGGCCTCAACCTGGGGGTGGAGAGGCCCTTTAAAACCAGCTTTAAAAGGATGGAAAATGGAATCGAAAACCGTCTCCATGAAGCATGGGATGGTTTTTACCCTTTTGGTTATCCTGGCGCTTTTCTCGGTCGAAAAGGCGTTACTTCACCTTCCGGCCTTGTGGAACAACCTAGTGATTTTTGGGGTCGCTTTCGTCCTGGCGGGACTGGTGGTCGCCCAATATATGGGTCTTCGAATGGAGGGGCCCGTGGTGATTATCATCTTCGTCTTCCCCTTGGTTCTGTTCGCCATTATGGTGATCCTGTTGATGCCCGACGTCGCCCATGTAAAAGTTTATTTCCCGCGGGTTTTTTGAAAAACCAACAAAGAAAAATAATTTTGTTCGGTCTGAATTTCTAAAAGGGTGGCGCCATAGCTGCCCATTAACTATTAAAAAGGAGTCGTGATGATAGCCCCAAAGGCAAAAGTAGCGCCGAGTAAAACTAAAGACAACAATGACGAGCTGGAAAAGGCCAGCGCCAAAACTTGGGACGGGCTTTCACGCATGGCTTTCGCCGCTAACTGGGACCCGGAAGGGGCCATTAATTGGAACCTGCCTATCGAACTGGGCCAAGTGAGGGAGGGTTGGATCAACATCCTACATTATTTTTACGAGGGGGAATGGCAAGGACTGGAGATCATCCAACGCCTCATGAACAAGGCCGCCCATTTGTTCAAGAATCCTGAGATGGTGACCTATTATTCCACCCAGTGCAGTGACGAGGCCAAGCATCTGTTTGTCTTCCGGCGCTATTTGAACAAGCTCAACTCGCCTCCCTCCAAGCAAAAGGTTTTTGATCCGTTGGTTTGGCTGGCCACCACAGGGCCCATGCCGGTGGAACGATGGATTTTAGGAACTTTTTTCACGGAGACCATGGCCGGCGCCATTTTCCAGAAGACCCTGGAGCTCCCCGCCATCGACCCCACTGGAAAAGAAATGATCCGTTGGCAGTTGAAGGACGAATCCCGCCACATCGCCGGTACCAAGCTAGGCATCCAGACCTTGATGGACCATTGCGGGCCGGTAAAGACGTGGATACTGAAAGCCTGGTGGAAATTATTCGTGAAATTGGCCGTGCGTGAAGTTCGTAACTTGAAACCTTATGGGGATCAGGTAGGAATGGACCCCGAATATATCCTCCGAAAGTCTTTTGCCAAGATGGCCGAGATGGGGGAATTCAAACAAAAGTTCCTCGATTTTGATCTAGCCCGGTTTTTTTTGGCGGAGAAGGAATAACGTGCTTTTAAAGGCCGAGAATAAAAGGGAACCGATTGGCCCACCAGCTTTGGAACGGATTCACGGTATGGCCCAAGATGAAAAGATAGACTGGGTCAAAAGCGCTGGCTTTTTCCTAGTTCACTTGGCGGGCCTGTTCGCTTTTTTGACGGGTTTTAGCTGGACAGCCCTTGCCATGTGCTTTTTCATGTATTTTTTTCGCATGTTCGCCGTGACCGCTGGGTACCACCGCTATTTTTCCCATCGCAGTTTCAAAACCAGCCGGTTTTTTCAACTCGTCCTGGCCCTTTGGGCTTCCTCCAGTGGCCAGAAGGGAATCCTTTGGTGGGCCGCCCACCACCGGCATCATCATAAATACTCCGACACGAAGGATGACATCCATTCCCCTATTCTTAGGGGCTTTTGGTGGGCCCATATGGGTTGGGTGGTTTGTCAAAAATACCAGGCCACAAGGGAGGAAAGCGTGAAGGATTTGGCCGTCTATCCCGAATTGCGCTGGCTGAACAAGCATTATGGTTTGGCTCCATTCCTCCTGGCCGCGGCCATCTTTGGGTTCGGCGAGGTGCTTCGGCTATACGCTCCCGGCCTTCATACCAACGGCATTCAAATGATCGCATGGGGTTTCTTCACCAGCACCGTTCTGCTTTATCACGGGACATTCCTCATCAATTCCTTGACTCATATGGTCGGCCGTCAAAGGTTCAGGACCAACGATTACAGCAAGAACAGTTTTATCCTGGCGCTCATCACAATGGGGGAGGGCTGGCACAACAACCATCACCGCTTCCCTTACGCCGAGCCACAGGGCATCTATTGGTGGGAGGTGGATGGCTCACATTATTTATTGAAATTCTTGTCCTGGTTGGGAATTGTTTGGGACATTCAAACGATTTCCCCGGAAGCGCTTGAATCGGCAAGCCGCGGAGGGACTGATGGAATCTGACCGGTTTTTTGAAGGATTTTTTAAGTTTACCAGTGGGGTTACGCGTTTGTTTCCCAAGGCAGGGGCGAAGGCGATGGACGGTTTTTTTTATCCCCTTTTGGGAAACCAGTTTCTGGTGAACTTTTTCCGGGAATGGAACTACCGGAAAATAAAGCGGCTTTTGGACTTCAAAAACATTCTCGTCATTTCGGACATCCATATCGGCGACGCGGTACTCGCGCAGACAGCGGTGTCGGCCATCCGGGATTTTTTTCCGGAAGCGCAGATCGATTACATGGTAAAAAAATCTGTTGCCTGTTTGTTGGAGGGGCACCAAGACGTTTCAAAGCTTTTGCCTGCCTTCACGGGCGGCCAATTTCCTAACGAGCGTGATATCTTAAGCGTCATGGAAGTGTCGACCAAATATGACGCTATATTCAACCTTTGTCCGTTTATAAAAACCGATCAGTTTCCGGAACCTGAAAAGGTATTTAATATCATGACCCAAACATCTGCCTTCGCCCGCAACGAGTGGAAAGGAAACACTCTAAATCATATTTCTTACCAGGCCCACAGGTTCATATATGATATTTTGCATCCTTTTTTTCCTGTCCGAAGATCCCGCGTCTTCGAGGGCCCTTGTTTGATCCTTTCTCCGGAAGCCACCGAGGAGGCGCGCCGGTTTGAGGAAAGATTCCGACAGGGAAGTGAGCCCGTAGTTTTCCTCAACCCTGAAACGGCCTCGCCCTTTACCCAAATACCCTTTCAGTACCAGGCGGAAATATTGAACCGCTTGGTGAAGTTGCCTTGCCGTGTCTGGCTGGGCGAAGCGAGGGCGGATAAGGAGTTGGCTGAAAGACTTCTGTTTACAATTCCATTGTGGAAGCGGGACCGAGTTGTTTTGGTGCCCTCGTCTTTGTCCCTTGACGCCTACGCGGCACTCATCGACCGAAGTGATGTTTTCATTTCCGGCGATACGGGACCCCTTCATTTGGCCGCGGCATGGAAAAAAGACCGAATGGGAAAGCGCGCCTTTCGAAACCGGACCTCCGTTCTAGGGGTTTTTGGGGCAACCCCACCCCGGTTGTCGGGCTATGATTCGTTCCGGTGGGATTTCCTGGAGGCCGAGCAAAAGGCCTGGGCCCGTGTCCATCAATCCGAAAGTTCCTGCCGGAACATCACCTGCATGCATAAGATGGCCAAGGTTTGTGACGCGGGGGGGTGCTTCCAATCCTTGAACGTGGAAGCGATCCTTTCCGATGTCCGGAACCGGCTGGCCTCAGCTTTTTGAAGATTTACGCCTCGCGTATTTTTTCATCATCTGAAGGGTTGTTTGAACCACCTGGTTTCGGCCTTTTTTCTTTGCCTCGTAGAGGGCCTGGTCTGACAAGGCGATGAGCTGGCGGTAATTCAACCCCGAGCTCTCGTAACTGGTAACGGCGCCAAGACTGACGGTCACTTTCACCTTCTTCCCTCCATGGGAAAAGGAATGTCTTTCCGTCTCCCGGCGAATCCTTTCCGCCACCGTCCTGGCCTGGTCCTGGTCGCAATTGGGCAGGATACATAAGAATTCCTCGCCGCCGTACCTGGCCGCCACGTCGTCCACCCGAATGGATCTTTTCACCAGACCGGCGAATTGTTTCAGCACATAATCACCGAAGGGATGGCCGTAGGTGTCATTGATTACTTTGAAGTGATCCAGGTCCAACATTAGGCAGGAAATAGGCTGGCGGCTGGTGACATGCCGGCGGAATTCGACTTTGAAGGTATCGTGGAGAAAACGGTGGTTGCCCAGGCCCGTCAAGGGATCGGTCAATACCTCTTTGGATAGAATTACGTCCTTGTGGATAAGCAAATCCTCGCTGCGACCGATGAAAAAACCGAAAATGGAGAAAACCAGGCAAGTGCCCACCAGCATATAGATGTAAAAGAAACCATGTTCCACCATCTCCTGACGGTAGAAAAGGGAAAAAGGAAAAGTAGGGGTGACGCACCGCAATAAAAAGGCACCAACGGGGGCGCCGGCCCCGAGGGCCAGGCCGACTAGGGCGAAGAAATAAGACTTTTTCATAAACCCTCCCTTCCCATTCTATGTCCCGAGAGCCGAAAGAGGAAATGGGACCGGGGGAAGAGGCGCTTTTCATGCTTTGGTGGGCGGTTTTTCCTCCGGGGAGAAAGTTAAAAGCCGCAAAAGATAACCCTTCTCTTTTTCGTTTACAATTCTTTCAATCTCGGGATAAAAAATCCGATTCTCCCGTAACGTATGGTGTTCGATGAATTTCTTAAAATGGGCTTCGTCGTCCAGCAGGGCGATCAGGTTTTTCGTGTCCACGTTGGGTGGGTTTAAACGTGAGAGGCGTAATTTCAACCGGCCCAACCATTCCAAGATTTTTTTATGCTCCAGCACAAAAATATCGGCGTCCCCTCCCCGGATATTGCCGGCGCGCTCCCGGTAGAGAGGAAGTAAGATATCCTCCTCCTCTTTCATGTGGTTGAGGACGACTTCTTCATACTCCTTCAAGAGATTTTTTGCGGCGGTAAAGTCGGCCTTCAACAGGGCAGCTTGGTGCCAATAAAACATATCCTCAATTTCGCGGTGAATCTCGTTCAATTCCAAAAGGCTTTTGGGCTGTGACAGGGTCATGTTGTGCTCCTTGTTGAAAAAATCCGGAAGGCTGCAAGCGATTTCAATTCGTTTCGAATCCAATCTTTCTTCCGTTCATTTTCATCATAGGGCAGGGCCGAGGTCTTTTTTATGACTCAACTCATAATGAGCTTTTAGTTCAAAAGGGATAATAAATTAAGAGAATCCCCTGTTTTTCAGGAGGGAAAATGACAACGAAAAGCAAGGCGAGATACACTCCGAAACAGCACCGTATGGCGGAACATATCGAACAGACTTATGAGAAGAAAGGTTATGCCCGGAAGCGGGCTTGGGCCATTGCGTGGTCGACAATCAGGAAATACATGGGGGAGGGACCTGATTCGAAAAGGGTCATCCGTATTTTTTCGTGAAATGAAAATCCCGAAATCAAAATCGTGGAATAAAATTAAAACTCCAGAATAACTATTTCTGAAATTTATTCTCCTGACGCCGCAGGATTTCCTTGCGCATGGATTCCAGGAAGTTCTTGATGCCACCTTTGAAAGTGTCGTTGACCATGAAGGCGGGTCCACCGAAGTGCCCTTCCGCTAATAAATGATAAGTCAATTCCATGGTTTTTCTGCCATTGCCGGGTTCGAGATTCCATTCGCTTTGGTAGGAAACGAAACTTTTATGGCCTGTGTCCTTCGAAAGGATAGATTTTTCAGGTTCCAAATGGATGTCTAAAGTGAAATAAACCTTTTGAGTAAAAAACAACACTCCGCTTTCCGCCATTTCTTCCGCGGTTAGATGATTTGGGGACGGATTGGTTACGTTTACTTTTTTCAACTCATGTGAGAAATGGGGATAATTTTCAAAATCGGTAAGGGTATCCCAAACCACTTTTGAATCGGCTTGGACACTAAAATGGCCAATGATATCGAAATGTCCCTGTTTTTCCTGGAAGGTTAGGGTGACGGGGTCGCCACCCTGGCCGGCGAAAGAGGAAAGTGGGATACAGGCCATGAAGGCCGCGCCAAGCAAAAAGATGGTAAGGTGTTTTCCCATAAGCCCATTGTAAGGCAATTTAATCTCTTGGGCTGAATTTTGAAAACGGCCTGGTTTATTTACCCTGCTGGTACAGGTAATTGGCCAAGTCCTTAATCTGGTCCGCGGTCAATTGGTCGGAAAAGCCCTGCATGGCGGCATCGGGATTCAACTTGATAGGATCCTTGATATAAGCCGCGATGTAATCGGCGTCCCGAACTCCCGCGATATGGGTCAAATCGGTAGCGATTTCCTCGCCTACCCCATGGAATTTATGACAGGTAGCGCAGTTTTCCTCGAAGAGCCCTGGGGCCTTCGCCGTGAATGTTCCCGCCCCCAAGGTGCTCATGTAAGCCACCAGGGATTCCACCTCGCCATCCAAAAGATTGAAGTTGGGCATCTTGGTTCCAGGCGTTACTTTTTTGGGGTTTCGGAAGTGGTTGGCCAGCCAATCCTGGTTGCGGCGTATGCCGACTTCATCCAGGACCGGGCCAACTGTTCCTCCGTGGCCGTGCAAGGTGTGGCAATACTCGCAGTGGAGGTCTCCGTAAAGACGCTTTCCTTCCATGACCATTGGGTTTTTTTCGCCGACGGGATTGGTCAAGGGCGTGTAGGCGCCTTGGACTGTCAAAACGATTAAACCCAATACGGCCATCCAACCGGCCGCCACCAGCCATTTGCGGTCGGCCGGGTGCCTCCGGGGCCCTTTATCCAGGAAGGGGAGGGCGAACAATAGTGTGACGACAATCAGCGGCAACAGGACGATGGCGAAAGCTTCCAGTTTGCCGGGGAAATATTTCAGCAATTGGAATACCGAAAGGAAATACCACTCGGGCCGGGGGTTATAGGTAGTGTCGGTGGGGTTGGCCAAATCCTCCAGCTCCGCACCTTTCCACAGGGCTACGCCTAGGACAATGAGGAAGACCAAGGTAACCGCCACGGTGTCCTTAAAGATGATATAGGGCCAGAAAGATTTTCCCTGGGACTTGAGTTCCAGGTAGCGGGCCTGAAGGCGGGTTTTCCAGTTCGGATCCCTGCGATCGGTCGAAGGAGTTTCGCGCTCCGGTGGAGCGGAGATTCCGTGCCAAACCACCAGGAAAAGATGGATAACCATGAAGAGGAGAGTCAAGGCGGGGAAAACCAGCACGTGGATGGCATAAAACCGCGCCAAGGTGACGGCGCCCAAATCCTGGCCGCCTTTCATGATTTTCGCCAGGCCAGCGCCAAAATAAGGAACTTGTTCCACCATATGGGCGCCCACGGTGGTGGCCCAATAGGCTTTCTGGTCCCAGGGGAGAAGATAACCGGTAAACCCAAAACCGATCACAAAGAAAAAGAGAAGGATTCCGGAGAGCCATGTGACTTCCCGGGGATACTTATAGGCCCCCATGAAAAACACCCGAAGCATATGCAGGAACACCGTCACCACCATTCCTGTGGCGCCCCATTTGTGTAAACTCCTCAAGAAGCCCCCCATTGGGACTTCCTTCGAAAGGTACTTTACCGAGTCATAGGCATGATCGGGGGAGGGGGAGTAATGCATGGCCAAAAGGATGCCGGTGACTACTTGTAGAACGAAGAAGAAAAGAGTGACGCTTCCTAGGGTGTAACGCCAGTCCACACCCTTGGGGATATGCCGGTCCAGGATGACTTCCTTGATTTTGCGCCAGCCGGTGCGTTCGTCGAGCCAATCGAGAATAGTTTTCATTAGGCGATCCCCTCCGGCAGGACGTAAATGGTCCCGCCCTCGACCTTCACGGGGAAGCGATTCAGGGGTTTGGGAGGGGGCCCGGAGACTACATTGCCATCTTTAGTGAAAACCCCACCGTGACAGGGGCAGAGAAAAGCCTGTTTGGAAGCATCCCAGCGGTAAGGACAGCCCAAATGGGTGCAGTGGGGGTCATAGGCAACCCACTCTCCTTTTTGTTGGACTACCCATACGGAACTGGGGCTCTCGATAACATTCCAGCCGTCCATCTTGCGTTTGACGTAATCCAGTTTAACCGGGTCGCCCTCTTTTACGCTGTCCACCGGACCTACTTCCACCCAATCTTCCTTTTTGCTCCGCCAGGCGGGGGAGAGGAAATAAAAAAGGCCGGAACCGCCCAAAACAAAGCTGATGAATCCACCCATAGCCGTGATGAGGGCGATGAGAAACGTCCGGCGTTGGGGGTTTTCGGGTTGATTCGGTTTATTATCGGACGGGCACATTAATCTCTCCTTAGTTAGATGTCTTTTCTTCCTTCTTGGCTTCGTTTCTGATCAAAAATTTAACGTAGGAGGCTATATCATGGATTTGTGAATCCGTTAATTTTCCACCGTATTTCGGCATCCGATGCTTGCCGCTGTCGATTATCGCCTCGATTTGGATGACAGACATATGGCGGATCTCGTCTCGATGAAGATTTATTTTTTTCAAATCGGTATTTAATAATTGGGTCATCTTGGGGTTTCCTGCCCCGTCTTTTCCATGGCAACGGGCGCATTTCCCATCGAAATATTTTTTTCCAAACTCCATGTTGCTTCCCTGAGCCCGGGAAAGGGCGGGGATTAAAAAAGACAAGAGAGTGAAAACTGAAAAAACACAAGCGTGTTTTATCCTGAAATTCATCACGCGAACCTCCTTGATAATGGCCGAACAGAATAAAATTTTCCGCTCGTTGTGTTTAAAATCAAACGGGTCGAAACCCCGCCTAAGTTAAGAAATTTTAAAATGTCCACCAGATGTTCAATATGACGCAGCACATATAAACGACGAACTAAACAATATTTTAAACGGTTGGCTAAAAACAAAAAGCCGGTCCGGGACCGGTCTTTCTGTTGGATGGAAAGAGGTTGGCGAAAAAATTATTTTTTCTTTCCGGCACTAACTCCTTGAAGTGATTCCACGTATTTAACCACTTGTTGAATCTGTTCGTCCGTCAGTTTTTTCTTGAACTTCAACATTTTATTTTTCCCGTTGGTCACAATTTTGACTTTTTCGGCAAAGGAAAGTTTGGCTGCGTCGGCCCTCGTTAAGTCGATCAATGCCGGCTCTACCATGAGGACGGGTGCCATCTTGGGTTGGCCTTTTGCGTCTTTCCCGTGACACTGGGCGCACTTGGACTCGAAAAGCTTCTTGCCGGGATCAGCGGTTTCCGCGCCCCAAACATTGTTTCCTGCAATAAGAATCAAGCCGCCAACCAGTAATAAAAACCAGCGCATAAGTCCTCCCTGTTTGTCTTTTCAAAATCTGGGTCATCATCGCTTGATGCCCATGGATTTTCAAGACTCTGCCCATTTAACCTAAGAAAAAGTGGAATTAAATCTCCGCCTTTTCCTTGACACTAAACAAAACCCCTTTTTCCTGGCCTTGGGGTGATCCGCTCCTGTTGGAATACTTGCTAAAAATGACCTCCCGATTAAGAAAAGGGCCGGTTTGGGGCCGACCCTTTTCGTGAAGCTTTAAGGAGAGAGATGAGTGAACCCCTATTATTTTTTCTTTTCTCCGCCCTTATCGAGCTTTTGTTTTATTAGTTTTTTTTCCAGCCCCTTGCAATGATTCCAGATATTGGACTACCTGTCCAATCTGTTCATCTGTGAGTTTTCCTTTGTATTTCGGCATCTTTTTATTGCCTTCGGTTACGGTTTTTACCTTGTCCGCATTGGATAGCTTGACCGCCTCGTCACGGGTAAGGTCAATCAGCACAGGTTCCACTTTTAGAACCTTGGCCATTTTGACCACGCCCTTGGCGTCCTTGCCATGGCATTGGGCACATTTTCCCTCGAAGATTTTCTTGCCGGCGGCCAAATCCTCGCTCCGGGCCACAGAAAAGGCCAGGAGGAATAGGGCCAGCGAAAAGAATATCGCGGCGAATCCTGCATGTTCTCTGAGATGATTTTTCATAAACGACTCCTTGGTTAGTTTGAATCTAAGATTTTTTAGTGGGCCACTTTTATAGTGGCTCACCGTATGCCCTCTTCTTAAAAGAATACGGCTAATGAATCAGTAAACGTATAGATGTTGTTGTAAGCATCTGCACCGTTGACTAACCCGGCGTTGTTCATCGTCAAAGCGAAGGTTGGGTTCATGTAAACCTGTTCGACGAAGGGTAAAAGGGCACCCAGGGTGAATTTCTGCGTGTCCGTGTACAAAGTGTTGAAGTCGGTTGTTGTATAGTCGTAACGGAAGACCAAGGGGGTAAGGTCGTCCATCGCGTAATCCAATTCGCCGAAAAAGCCGCCGTTAGTGGGGCCGACAATTCCGGTGGTTGGGAAAATTCCTATATTGGTCGCGCCCATTTCCGCGCCTACCTTGATGCCCAGCTTCTTAACGATGGGAGAAGAGATGAAGATGGCCGTGTTGAAGTACTCTTGGCCAACCGCGTCACCGGTTCCGCCCGCCGCGGCGGTCGCGCCAACCGAGGCGTTGAACCCATTGTAATAAACTGCGTTCACAGCCAGCCCGTCATCACCGATGAATTGATTGACGAACAGCTGGATGTCCTTCGAGTTATTGGAGTCGGCGGTGGGGCCTTGGACGCTGCTGGAAGTAACCGCTTTTGAATTGCTAGTCACGAGACCGGTGACTTGAGGATTTTGAATCCCGTCAAAGAAACCCAACGTGATTCGGGTATCCTGGTAGGTATATCCCAACTCCAAGCCGGTTCCGGTGGGCTTTATCGCAGAAGAGATGGTCGAGTTTCCCACTGGACCTCTGTCCGATCCGCCGAAACCATCGGCGCCGAATTTACCGATTCTCACCGTAAAGAATTGGTTTTCGCTTCCGGTGACAAATCCAATCTTAGCGTTGTTTAAATTGGGGGCTGTTCCCGAGAAAATGTTGGTTCCGTTTCCCAAGCCCAATTCACTGTAGGAGAAAAAATTCTTGCTGATTCCCCCTCCGAGAAAGATGCTGGCACCCCCCAAGGTGAAACTGGCGTTGTCGGGTGTGGGAGCACCATTGGCGTTAGAAGTGGTTTTAAGGCTGCCACCGGCGGAATATCGGGCGGCGATGTAATTGGTCATGTCGAACTTCCCGCCGTTCATGTCCTTCCCTATGTCAGCGGGGATTCGGTAACCGGCCGCGCGGAAATTGTACCCGAACTTATTCAATTGGCCATAACCCGGATCGTGGCACATGGTGCAATTGTAACTGTACATCCTCGCGAACATCGGTACGGCCATTGCCCCCTGCGAACAAAACAGAGTTAAAACGATTCCTAAGGCCAGCCACTTCAGGGTTTTCATCATCGATTCTCTCCTCCCAAGATTTCTTCGACAAAATATGCGATCCGCTCAGTTGAGAAGCTTTTCGCAATTTCAGGAGGATTTTACTTACGTAGAAAAAAGAATTCGTCCGTGGGAAATGCCGATTTAATGACGGGAGGATCAGTAAAAAATACGGAGGGATCAAAAATCACCTCGCCCCCACTCGAAAACGCCCTCTTTTCATTGGTCAAAATCTTTTTATGATCCTTGTCATAATAACAGCCGGGGAATTGTGGTTTCCTATAGCTGCAAGGCTCGTTATATATGAAAAAAGGCCTCGGAAAATTGCCAGTGGGAACTACCCGGTTTCCGGATGACGTCATGCCCACGGAACTTCTCGAAATGCGATTTTGCATGAATCATTCGCTTACCGAATACCAAAAAAGCCGGTGAAAATGAAACCATCCGCCCCACCAGTGAAGTTATCGGCATCCGATTTTCCGGTCGGCACCAAAGCTTTTTTTCCAGATTTGGCCCGCCTAACCGCGTTTTTCATTCCTTCCGGTAAAAGCCGCCCAATGCATCGATTTTTTCGCAGGCTTTTGTCCGTCCCCATTTTTTGGAAGGTATTGGGGATCGGGGTCCTTGTGGCAGTTTTATTCGGGACAGTAACCCTTTGGCAAACTCAAACCATCACGGCCCGTATCCTTCACCGTAACCTCGAACAACGGACTCTTGAATTGGCCCATTCCCTTTCCCTCCAACTGGAACGAACCCCTTCGATGGACTCCCGGTCGTCCCTCGACCAGCTGTTAGCCCGTTATTTGAAAATCTTCCCCGATCTTCGGTATATCGTGGTCAGGAATTCAAAGGGCCGGGTGGCAGGCGATACCTTCAACGAGTCCTTTCCGGAAAACCTTCGCGGGACCGATTCTGTTACCGTCGGGCAAGGGGGTCTCCTGCGGGTTTTCCCTACTCAAGGAGGTCTTTTGTTCGACGCGGTCTATCCCATTCTGGGAAGCCGGGGGGGCCAAGTAGAATTGGCGCTCGCGAACCAAACGGTGGTGGGGGAATTATCTGTTTTGAGTCGTTCCGTTATTTGGATTCTTCTTTTTTGCGCGGTAGTGGGAACAGGCTTGGCTTGGGTTCTGGCGCACTTCTTGACCTATCCCATCCATTTATTGGACAAGGCCGCCCAAACGGTGAGTGAGGGGGAATTATCCGCCAAAGCGGAAGTGTTTTATGAGGACGAAATCGGGCGCTTGGCCGCCACATTCAACCAAATGACCGCCAATCTTCAAAAGTACCGACAGGAAATTCTGGAGAAGGAAAAAAGTCGCCTTTCTTTATTGGACAAAATCGTTCGGGCTCAGGAGGAGGAACGCCGGAGCATTTCCCGGGAACTTCATGATCAAATGGGCCAATCCCTCTCGGCAATCCTTCTGAACCTCCAATCGGATTGCCTTTATAGGTCGAAACCCCGAAGCCGGTGCCAGCTCTTGGAAGGGAAACTCCGGGAACTGATCGATCAGGTGCGCCGGTTGGCTTGGAACATGCGGCCCTCCATCTTGGACGACTACGGGCTGGATTCGGCGCTGGCCCGCTACGCGGAGGAAATGTCACTGCAATCGGGGGTCAGCATCGACTATCAGTACCTGGGGCCGCCCGGGCGCCCCAGGCTTCCAGGACAGGTGGAAACCACCTTTTACCGTATTGCCCAGGAAGCCGTCACCAACGTCGTGAGACACGCGACCGCCACCCGGGCCAGCATCGTCATCATTTACCAGCCGGACAACATGACGCTTTTAGTTGAGGACAACGGCCGTGGTTTCAACACGGCCGGCGTCAACCAAGGCGGATTCCATTTCCTAGGGATCACCGGAATGAAGGAACGGGCCGGGTTGGTGGGTGGAACCTGCATCGTGGAGTCCGAACCCGGGAAGGGAACGGTGGTAAGAATTCAAATACCCCTGGTACAGGAGGTGGGTTCATGTCTATCCGCGTCCTGATCGCCGACGACCACGCCGTGTTTCGCAGCGGCCTTAAGGTTTTGCTTGAGAAGGAAACTGATATTATCGTCGTTGGGGAAACGGGCACGGGCCTGGAAACCATCAAGGCCGCCGCCCAAATGCCCCTGGACGTGCTTTTGCTGGATATCAGCCTTCCTGATATTCCCGGGCCCCGCGTGGCCGTGGAGGTCTTCAAGGACCGGCCCCACTTGGCGGTTGTGGTCTTGACCATGCACGAGGACGAGTATTATCTCCAGGAAATGTTGAAAATCGGGGTCCGGGCCTACGTACTCAAGAAGTCCTCGGGGACCGACCTGGTTCAGGCCATTCGGGCGGCTTATCGGGGGGAATCCTATTTGGACCCGGCCATGGCTTCCAATGTCATTTCTTCTTATGTGGGTTCCAGCAACAACAAAAGAAAAACAGGGCGTCTTGAGCTTTTAACCCGGAGGGAACAGGAAGTCTGCGGACTTCTGGCTTTTGGCAACACCAACGGTGAAATCGCCGGAAAACTCTCCATCTCCGAGCGCACAGTGGAGTCACACCGGGTCAACATTCTTTCAAAACTCGAATTGAAGGGCCGTGCCGAACTGGTGCGTTTCGCCATTGATAATGGTTTGGCGAAATTTACTTAGCAGGATGATGAAAAGCAGGAAGGTTTTCCCCCCGGTTGAATTCGGTCTTAATAGAAATTTTGGAGCGAGGGTGTGCGGGTCGAGGTAAGTAGGGACGTGTCCTCCGCGATTTTTTTCGCCTGCCGCCGTAGTATTTCCCGCCTTACGGCATCCAACAGGTCCTTGACCCCGCCCCGCATGAAATCACCCGCGAAGGGGGCGGAGAAATTCTGTTTGGCCGTCAGCTGATAATCAATTTCCAGTCCTTTATTTGGGCCGGGCCGCAGGTTCCAAGACCCTTGGTATATGGAAAAGTCTTTCCGATCGATATCGGTAAAAAGGATGGTTTGCTGCCAGGTTTCGTGGACGTCCAGTACAACCCGCACCCTTTTAGTGAAAAAAAGGAACCCCCCCTCGAATTCCTGTTCCAGCCGGAAATGGTAGGGACCCAGGTCCTCATCGATCAAGCTCTTTTTCAGGTTCCCGACGAACTTGGGGATATGATGGTAATCGGTCAATACTTCCCAAACCACCCCAGGCTCAGCGTCCACGTTAAAGGCCCCCCGGATATCGTAGGTGCCTCCTTTTTCCTGGAAGTCGAGGGATACGGGATCGGCAGCGAGGCCAGCACCGCAGGAGAGTGTCATGACAGCGTTTACCAGGAAGACTTTAAATAAAAAATTTTGAGTGTACATGAGGCCTCCCCCTTTCCGATGGGGAATTCCCGACAAAAGATTTTATCATCTAAAAAAACAGGAATGATGCGCAGATAAAATCCCATCTTGAAACCTGTTGAAGTAAAAATCCGCCCCCAATCCCCTGAGAAATGGGGGCGGAACATCCGCAGCCGACCTCGTGTCGCAGGAGAGTGCGACAGGGGTAGCCGCCATCGCAGCTCCGAATAAGAGCTGACGAAAGGTTCTGGTTAGGGGATTGAGCAACATGGTTTGATTTCCTTCCCCTAAAGAAAAGCCCCGCGGGGCGGGGCCCTTCATTAGGGGCCCTATAGTTTTGGACTAAAGGGCTCCTTGTGGATGGTTAGAACTGGAACTGGAACATCATCCGGCCGATCGGCAAAATGCTTGCTTGGATGTTCGGGGCCCGGTAGGTGGTACCGGTAGCTGAACCCGGCATCTCCGCGACGACGTAATTTCCGTCGTAATCCTGGGCCTCGGACTCGTTGAACATGAACATGGTTTCTGCGACCAGTTTGGCGTTATCGTTCATGTGCCAGGTGATGGAGGGAAAGGTAACTTCCCAGATCGGATTGCTGTTGGTGAAGATGGGCCTGAAGGTAGTGGCATTCGTCGAGGTCCCCGCCATTCCATTATCCGGAATGACCATGGCCACGCGGCCCGCCACTTCCCAAGGCTTGTCGCCGAAGGATGCGACCAATTCGCCGCCGCCGATGTTCAAGGGAAAATTCTTTCCCGGAGCTTTACCAGCCGGATACACCACACCCGCGATGGTCATGGGCCCGTCGTTATTCTGTACAGTAACCGGAACTCCATTTCCGTAAGTGATAATTTTTCCCCCGGAGACAGTCATGTCATAGTGACCGATCATGGCCTGCCCCGAAAGGGTGAAAGTCGTGTCGCCCATTGGAGCACGGACTTGGAAATCCAAGCCTGTTTGGTAATAAAGTGCCGTCACCGGCAAGGCACCCGCCAAACCCAAATAGGGGTTGAAAATTTTGGAAGTTAGAACGTTCCCGTAGTAACTGTTGTCGTTGAAGGTGGCCAAGCCGCCCCCGATTTGACCAAACAGGTTCCCATGGCCCGCATTGTCATCCGCCGCAACATAACCCATTGCATGAATGGCGATTTGGGTCTTGTCTGGTTTGGTGAAGCCTGTTTGGGACGGTTTGAAAAGATCATCGTTAATCCCGTCCGAGAAGCCCACCCGGATGAACATGGGGAGTGGGAAATTAAGAAGTTCCGGCAAATATCTTTGAGGCAGGTTCGGGGCACCCTGCACCACTCCGGCGGCGCCGTCCAAATTGCCCAAATGACCCCAGAGGGCCACACCCGTCTCGTATCCCTCGTTGAAGAAGAGGTTGAAGTTGGGTGATTTTTCGGTGAAAAGCATATTTCCATCATAACCGGCGCTTTCCAGGTTGGCCGGGTCCTTGAATTGGCCCACCTTTACATAGATTGAATCCGTGATGATGGGAACATCAACATTGGCGTCCAAGAGGTTGAAAGAACCATTGGTTCCATTGGCGATGTCCTCGCCGCCGAAAGAAGCCTCGAAATTCCATTTGAACCCTTTGTAAGTACCATTGGTGAAGAGTCGATCCTCCACGTTAAACAAGTAAACCCGGACGTGTTGGCGGACCGCATCATCCGTCAATACTTCCGTTTCACCCAATTCCTGGATTCGACCACCAAAATTAAAATCCAGATCGTCGTTCTTAAAAAGTTCGGCCGCTTTACCATGGGCGGTGAAGCCCAGCAGCAGTATCGCCGCCAGCATCCATTTCTTGAAGTTTCTCATAACTCTCCTCCTTAAAATTGAACTTCACCGCTTTCACGGCATTCACTTCTTTTTCCACGCCTGCTTATTTTCCCGCGTGGGGGGAACATCGCTTTCGTTCGCCTTATTATTTTCCCTCAGCCTTAGCAAAGGTCACGTCGTAATGGATCTCGATTTCGTCGCTGCAGGTGATAGAAGCAACCAACAGGGAGATCGAAGGTGGCGTCACCTTGTAGTCAGTCATTTTGAGTTTCTGGACGCCCTTCAAGCGAACTTGATCACCTTTGATTTCAACTTCCGGAGACAAGGTGATGGGAACGGTCGTTCCGGCGATCGTCAAGTTACCCTTGGCGGTCATGGTGGTTCCCTTGAGGGTTTCGCTTTCAAGGGTGAATTTGATGGTTGGGTTATCCTTGGTTTGAAGGGCCTTATAAGCGTTGTCGTCCAGGCCTGATTCTTTCGATTTCAAATTATTCACCGGGATCACCAAATCCATCGAATCAACACCGTCGGATTTGAGGCCCTTAGCCAAGTCACCCTTGGAAGACTTCAGCGTGGCCGAGCCTAAAAGGATATTGGCATGCATTTGGTACTTATGAAGTGTGGAGTTTCCCTCGAGGAAAAGAACGCTACCGGCCTGGAGAACCAAACCTCCCTTGGCGGCGGGATCGACCGGCCCCACCGTGGTGGCCGCCTTCTCGTACCAAGTGACGTATCCCTGCATCAATTGGTTGCCGCTGGAATGGGTCGCGACAGGGGTGGCGGGAGTATCAGCCGAAACCATCAAAGCGGTGTTTGTTACCAAGCCCAGCAATATGATCCAGATCACCTTAAATTTATTCATGACTCTCTCCTTAGTCGAATTGAACTACACTTTCCTTTAAAGCAATGGTGAGACCGTCTTAAAAGCCCCAAATTTCAGGGGTTTTCGCTGTTTTCAAGATTGGAAACCCTTGAGTTGCGGCGTTTCTGCCATTGCGACTGCTATCGAATCCTTCCCGTGACCAAATTTAAAAACTTCTTTCATGGCGCATAATGTGGCCGGGCTCGAATTCTTTTTATGATCTACGTCATGCTAAAAATTTATTTAGGGTTTTATCGAGTTGGAATATGACGGGTGTCATAGAGGGAGGGGGCTTTTCGGGGATGATGAGGCTATTGGCAGGGTGGTATTTCAAATCCCAAGGAGAAGCGATGCCCCAGTTTGAGAAAGAAATTCATCTAGAGCGATTAAGCTGGTTCATCCGTTTGCGCTGGGTGGCGGTGGCGGGCGGAGCGGCCATCCTTTTGGGCGGACCCCTGGTCATTCCCTTGGACATTAAGTATGGAAAGCTTTTTCCATGCGTTGTGGCTCTTGGAATTTTAAACACGATATATCTTTTTTATTGGGAGCGGGTTAAATCCCTTAATCTTCCGGCGGAACAACTGGCGGCAAGGGCCCGGGGTTTATTTCATTTGCAAATGATCCTGGACCTTTTTTTACTGACCCTTATGCTTTTATTCAGCGGCGGTTCCGAGAATCCCCTGATCCTTTTTTACCTATTTCACCTGGCCATCAGCGCCATGATTTTCCCGGTGGGTGAGAGTCTCTTTTACGCTGGCTTGGCCCTGGGCCTTCCGTGGTTTCTTTATTTCACCGAACATCTAGGTTCCTTCTCGGAAAGCTTGTGGGAAGGAATGGCGGGACTTTCACGTGTCCATGAAAGGTCCATTCTTTGGGCCTATTCTGCCGCCGTAATGGGTCTTTGGTTTTTCCTGTCCCGCTTGGCCCTCGACCTGAGAACCAAGGAGAAAGACTTGCGAGTAACAGGGGACAAGCTTCTTATAGCTAACGAGGAGTTGAAACAAATGGACCTGTTCAAAGACCGGTTTCTTCGGCAGGTTGTTTTTCAATTGAAAAGCCCGACCATCGAGATGGATTTCGACCTGTCTGCGGCGGAAAAAGCGGTGACGCCAAAAGGGGGGAAGGCCTTGGAAGCAATCCAGATGGCCAAAAAACGCGTCTGGTCCTTGTTGGAATTGATCGAGGATCTAGTCTGGCTTTCACGCCTTGAGGTCCAGGATATCCCTTTCCATAAGGAGTGGATCGACGTATATGAAGCTTTGCTGAAACGTGTCCAGGTATTGGAGGATCAAGCCCGCCAAAAAGGGATCGAGTTCAAGCTTCACGGCGATCCCCAGGTTCGCCTGAGGGCGGACAAGGAAGCCTTTGACCGGGTGGCGGACAACCTGCTTTCCAACGCCATCAAATATACTCCAGCGGGAAAGAGCCAGGTGGTGGTGGAATTCCAGGTCTCTGAAAATTGGCTGGTCATGACGGTTCAGGACGATGGCATCGGAATACCCCCCAAACAACAAAAGAAAATATTTGAGGAGTTTTTTCGGGCTAGTAACGCCAAAACGCTGGATAAGTTCGGGACCGGCCTGGGACTTTCCATCGTGAAACGGGTTATGGATTGGCATGGGGGAAAGGTGAGTCTTTCGGGAGAACCAAAACAGGGAACCAAAGTGGAAACCTGGTGGCCCCTCGACGACAGTATAAAAGCTCCGGCTGTTAACGGATAAACAGCGACCTGCTATCTGAAATGTATTTGAAAGGTGTTGTTCTGGCCGAGGGGGGCTTATTCTTTTTGAGTTGGTTTTTCGGGAGGGTCGAAGGGGTGGCTAGGGTTAGGATTTGGGTGATTTTTATGTCTCAGCCATTCGCTGTATTCTGAGTGAATTATATGGGTTCCACAAGTGCACTGGTAAATCGTGTGGACATGTTCCTTGTGCTTTCGGTGTTGTTCATCGAAAAAAATTTTTAGGATTTTCGGCTCTGGCATTCGGTATCTCCTCATCGCAGGTTCCTTTTGAGATCAGACTAAGATGGAAAACAACGATTTTTTATGACTTGAGTCACAAAAAAATTATGGTGGCAACGACGGGAGCTCTTCTTGGGAAACGCCAATTTGAAAAGGGTTTATTGTCATCCCCCTCAATCCGTTTGCGGTGAATGAGAGGTCAGTATGATCCATATCATATTGGTGAAAGTTTCCCCTTCTTAGGATGGTTTCATGGCCACCAAATCATTTTTATCCACTTTTGACATATTTAAAAAAATCTCAAACTCTCAACTCACTGAAATCGAGAAAAAGATGAGTGAGAAAAAATTTGCCAAGGGTGAATCCCTGTTTTTTGAAGGCGACCCAGCGGAGAATGTTTGGTTTGTCAAGGAAGGGCATGTAAAAGCCGTTGTCCACACGGCGGATGGAAAGGACCTGACCCTCTGCATGGTGGGGTCCAACAGCATGTTCGGCACCTGCTGCTGTTTTGGGGGAGGGGCTTACCCCTGCCATACGGTGGCTGAAACCGACGCGACAGTCGTAGCCTATCCCATGTCGGACTTCCTGGCCCTCCTGGAGAAATACCCGGAAATATCCAAGGCTGTCGTCACCCAACTTTCCAAGCGCCTGCGGCAGTCCAAGGACATGCAGACTTTCGAGCAGGAAAGCGTTGAAAAGAGAATCCTACACCTTTTAGTGGGCCTCGTTTCGGAGTTTGGTAATACGATTCCTTTAACCCGCCGGGAGATCGCTGAGATGGCAGGCACCACGGTGGAGACCTGCATTAGGACCTTTTCTGGATTTGAAAAGGATGGGTTGGTTTTCGGAACCCGGGGAAAGATCACTGTGAAAAACGTACAGGATTTGATTAATCGGCAGGACGAAATCTAAGCGGTCCCAGTTATCCACTTTCGCCATAGCTCAAGTAATCTCCCAAAAAACCAATTATCAAACCTTTAGATTTAGGATTGACGGGTGAGTATGACTTGAATCATACTTTTGACCGCCCCTAAATCCGCTGTATTTTCTGCGGATTTGGCTGAATCGGAATCAAAAGGAATGAACCCTGAAAAAGCAAAAGCGGAAGAACCCTCCCCAAAAAATCAAAAAAGGGTTGGCGTTCAAGTCTTCCCCGGATTTCCAAAGCCATGAAACCCGGTTCCGAGGAATTCTGGAAGCGGCCCCGGATGCCATGATCATTGTCGATCAAAGGGGCAAAATTGTCCTGGTGAACGCACAAACCGAATTCCTTTTCGGTTACCGGCGAGAGGAGTTGCTCGGCCAAGGGATCGAAATACTTATACCCCAACGCTTTCGGCCCCAGCATCCTGGACAAAGGGATGGTTATTTTGCCTCCCCCAAAATACGGCCCATGGGAGCCGGCATGGATCTCTTTGCCCTCCGAAAGGATGGAAGCGAGTTCCCGGCGGAGATCAGCTTGAGTCCGGTGGAAACCCCTGAAGGCGTTTTCGTTACGACCGCCATCCGGGATACCACGGAACGCAAACGACTCCTGGAAGAGCAGAACCGCCGCATGCAGGAAGTCAACCGCCTGAAGAGCGAATTTTTGGCCAATATGTCCCACGAAATTCGCACACCCCTTAACGCGATCATCGGTTTTTCCGAGCTCATGTTCAACGAGAAGGTCGGCCCCATATCGGCAGAGCATAAAGAATACCTGGGGGACATCCTCACCAGCGCCCGACATCTGCTCCAGCTCATCAACGACGTATTGGACCTGACCAAAGTTGAGGCTGGAAAAATGGAGTTCCGCCCCGAAATATTAGACCTGTCGAAGGTAGTGTCGGAAGTGAAAGACGTTTTGCGGGGTTTGGCGGCTCAAAAGAAAATTAAGGTTGAAGTGAACGTGAGCCCTGGAATAACTAAAGTCTTGTTGGATGGGCCAAAATTCAAACAGGTCCTTTATAATTATCTTTCCAATGCCATCAAGTTCACCCCGGATAACGGCCGGGTCACGATCGGGGTGACGCCCGAAGGGAAGGATTGGTTTCTCCTGGAAGTGGAGGACACGGGTATTGGAGTCAAACCCGGGGAGGCTCATAAGCTGTTTATTGAGTTCCAACAACTGGACGCCGGTACCGCTAAAAAATACGCCGGCACTGGGCTGGGTCTTGCGCTGACCAAACGGCTGGTAGAAGCCCAAGGGGGAAAGGTCGGGTTCCGGAGCGAGCCTGGAAAAGGCAGTACCTTTTTCGCCATTTTTCCGAGGGAAATGCGATAAAAGACAAATTTTAAGTTTTTAGTTTTGAGTTTTGAGTTGATGTATGTTTTTGAACCTTCGGTTCAAAAACTTCTTAAACTTAGAACTTAACACTTCGAACTTAAAACTTCATTTGGAGGTTTTAAGTGGGTGAACCGATTCTCATTGTGGATGACAACCCCGCCAACCTAAAACTCGCCAAAGTATTGCTGGTCAGTGAAGGGTACGAGGTTCAAACGGCCGCCGATGCCGAAATCGCTATGCAGGTTTTGGTGTCTTATAAGCCCCGGGTAATCCTCATGGACATTCAGCTCCCCGGAATGGATGGGCTGGAGCTGACCCGAATCTTGAAAGCCGCTCCGGATACTAAAAACATCGTCATAATAGCTTTGACCGCTTACGCGATGAAGGGTGATGAAGAGAGGGCAAAGGCCGCGGGTTGCGACGGATATATCACCAAACCCATTGATACCCAGACCCTGCCGGGCGTTATCGCGGGATACCTTAAAAAGTAGGTTGAACCACCAAGACGCCAAGGGCACCAAGAGATGCTTAAAGACAAAGATTTTTTGATAAACCACACTGAATTTAGGATAATTTTGAAATTAAAATTTAATTCAATGAACTTTTCTTCCGTTCTTGGTGCCCTTGGTGCCTTGGTGGTTCATTCGAGGTTTTCGTGAAAAAAATACTCGTTATAGACGACGATTCCATCGAGCGGCGCCTGCTCCAGACGGTCCTGGGCAAGGTGGGCGGTTATGAGGTCGTGACGGCTGAAACCGGTAAATTGGGACTGGAAAGGGCCGTGGATTCGGTCGAGGCGGTCATTTTGGACCTCCAACTTCCGGACATCAGCGGGATGGAAGTCCTCAAGAAATTGAAAGAGTCCCGGCGTTCTCTCCCCGTCATTATGTTGACGGGCATCACGGACGTCGCCAAGGCTGTGGAAGCCATCCAAGCTGGGGCTTACACTTATCTCACCAAACCATTTGAAAATGACCATCTTCTTCTCATGGTTCGCCATGCCGTTGAAAAAAACGAGCTTTTATCCCAGATAGAGGATTTGCGTCAAAGGGCGGGGAAGGGACCGATGTTAAACCGAATTATTGGTAAAAGCGCCGGCACTCAAGAGATTGTGAGGCAAATCCAGAAGGTAGCTGATTCGGATTTGACGGTCCTCATCCAGGGTGAGACCGGCACGGGTAAAGAATTGGTAGCCCGCGCCCTTCATGAGGAAAGTTCAAGACGGAACAAGCCTTTCGTGGCGATCGATTGCGGGGCCTTGGCGGAAAACCTATTGGAATCGGAACTCTTCGGCCATGAGAAGGGTTCTTTTACCGGAGCCGACCGCCGGAAGGAGGGACAGCTGGTCCTAGCCCAGGGCGGCACCCTTTTCCTGGATGAAGTGGGAAACCTTCCAGTCGGCCTCCAAACCAAACTGCTCCGGGTTCTGCAGGAACGCCAGGTGAAGCCTGTAGGCGCGGAAAAATCCATTAATATTGACGTCCGGTTTATCGCCGCTACCAACGCCCCCTTGGAGGAAGAAGCCAAAGCGGGGAAATTCCGCCAGGACCTTTATTACCGGCTGGCCGAGTTTACCCTTAACCTGCCCCCCTTAAGGGAAAGGGGGGAAGATATTCTGGCCTTAGCGCAAAAATTCCTGGTCGAAGCCTCACTGGAAATGCGTCGAAACGTGAGTTCCATCGCCGCGGACGCGGAAATGCTCCTTTCCGCCAATGCCTGGCCGGGCAACATCCGGGAACTTCGCAATGTCGTGCGGCAAGCGGTCCTTTTGGCATCCGACTCGGTTGTTCAGGCTGAACAAATCCGGAATCTATTGAAAGGAAACTCTGTTTCCCTGGAATCGCCGGAGTCCGTGGAGGTGGCTCTTTTGCCCGGGCAGACCCTAAAACAAATCGCGGAAAGGGCAGTTGAAGCGGCGGAGAAACAGGCTATCCGCAACGTCCTCAAGGCTACCGGTGGGAACAAGAGCAAGGCCGCCAAGATCCTCAAGACCGATTACAAAACCCTTCACGTCAAGGTCAAGAAATATGGTTTGAAAGCCGTTGAAGAATAAGTTTTATGGTTTGAACTCTATGGCGGTTACGCCATAGTCCGAAATTTCCCTCCTTCCCTGGCCCGTTAATCCCCACATTTAGCCTCTTTAGGATTGGCATCTCGTTTGCTCTTATTTAGTGACAAGAAGCCCTCTTTAGACTGAATAAGGAACTTTTTGCCATGCCAAATGAACCCATTCTTATTGTTGACGACAACCCTATGAACCTGAAGCTGGAGAAAAGGCTCCTGGAAGCGGAGCAGTATCAGGTGCTGACGGCCAAAAACGCGGAAGAAACCCTGAAAATTTTTGAATACTTTTATCCTCGGCTTGTTCTGATGGATTTTCAACTGCCCGGCATGGATGGAGTTGAATTGACGAAAAAAATCCGGTCGAATCCGAAGACCAAGGAAGTGATCATCTTAATGGTGACATCCAACGACCAACAGGGAGATGAGGCGAAAGCAAAAGCAGCGGGTTGCGATGGCTATATCACGAAACCTATCGACACTCAGGCCCTGCCCAAGGTCGTCGCCGATTATTTACGAGACGGACGTGGAGCCGGCCAATCCGGAAAAAACACCTAATTCCAGCCTAAGAGTAATGAAATTTTAAGGAGGATGACATGCTGACAATGACAAGCGCGAGGCCGGGGATAACCAGGCCGGCGCCCAAGAGTTTTTTGGCGACAATGGACATATTTAAGAAGCTTCCGGCGGCTGTTCTTCAGGAGGTTGAGAAGAGGATGGTCGAAAAGAGGTATATCAAGCATGATCCCATTTTCTTGGAAGGGGATCCGGCCGAATCCGTTTGGTTTGTTAAGGAGGGCCATGTGAAGGCTGGGAATACGGCCGCAAACGGGCGCTGTCAGACCCTTTGCTTAGTAGGACCTCAGAGCATGTTTGGAACTTGTTGCTGCTTGGGTGGAGGTGAGTACCCTTGCTCCAGCGTGGCTGAGTCCGACGTGACCGTGGTCTCGCTTCCGATGAAAGACTTTATGGTTTTGCTGGCACGGTACCCGGAAATTTCCACCGCCCTGGTGGCCCACATTTCCCAGCGCCTGCGCCAGTCCAAGAATATGCA
The DNA here is from genome assembly GCA_003152075.1 of candidate division FCPU426 bacterium. GTDB lineage: Bacteria > Oederibacteriota > Muellerivitia > Muellerivitales > Muellerivitaceae > PALSA-1180. Next base: position 4,421 of record PLZG01000093.1, on the reverse strand, counting down.
AACTTTTGAGCAGGAAAGCGTAGAGAAACGAATCCTCCACGTCTTGTTAAACCTGGTAGGGGAGTTCGGGAACACCATACCGTTGACACGAAGGGAAATCGCCGAAATGGCTGGAACAACCGTGGAAACATCGATCCGCACTTTTTCTCGTTTTGAAGAGGAAGGGTTGGTGTCGACCACCCGAGGCCGGATCACCCTTAAAAGCACCAAAGATTTGAACGACCGAATGGAACATATGTAAACCTTCGGTAAAAAATATTTGTAAGTGGTTATCCCCTGGCCGTGATAATCAAAAATGAACCCAGGTTCGAAAGAACCTGGGTTTTTTCGTTACAAATTGTTACAAAAATCGCCCTCGGGGCTCTTTCCTTTTGGCAAGGTTTTGAGCATAATTCCGTCGAACCAAATACCAAAAACGGAGTTTCCCATGGCCGACATTGTCTCCATTCAAGATGTTTATAAGGATTACCCCCTCGACAAGGTGGTGGTGCCGGCCCTGAGGGGTGTCAGTCTTTCCGTTAAGCAGGGGGACTTCCTTTCCATCGTGGGACCCTCCGGGTCCGGCAAGACCACCCTTCTTAACCTCATCGGCTGTGTGGACGTGGCCACTAAAGGAACAGTCCTCATCGATGGTCACGACACCAAGAGCCTGAACGACCACCAGCTGACCGACCTGCGGCTGAACACCCTGGGGTTCATCTTCCAGAGTTTCAACCTGGTTCCCGTGTTGTCCGTGTTTCAAAACGTGGAATTTCCCCTCCTTCTCCAACGCCGGCTCACGCCCGCCGAGAGGGCCAAGCGAGTGGATGAGCTGCTGGTGAAGGTGGGATTGGACAAGCATTCCTTGCACCGGCCCAGCGAGCTTTCTGGCGGACAGCGTCAAAGGGTGGCCATCGCCCGGGCCCTGGTGACCCGGCCCAAAATCGTCCTGGCCGACGAGCCTACCGCCAACCTGGACTCGGTCACGGGCGAGAACATCATCGACCTCATGAAGGAAATGAACCGGGAGGAAAAAACCACTTTCATCTTCTCCACCCACGACGCCAAGGTCATGTCTCACGCCAATTCGGTCATTAAGCTCGCCGACGGCAAGATCGCGGACGGAAAGCCCGTCCGTGACAAGGCCGCAGGGAAGAAAGTCAAGGCCGGGAAACATTAATGTCCTCGTTCCTCCTTCTCCTTCAAATCTCCTTTAGGAATATTTTTTCCAGCTTCCTGAACGTGGTCATCGGTCTCATCATCCTGGTGGGAACCCTCTTTTTCGTGGTGGGGGGGTCTCTCCTGGCCAGCATTGACAAGGGCATGAGCCGCAGCATCATTGGTTCCATCGGCGGCGACGCGCAGGTTTACCAGGCGTCTTCCAAGGATTCCCCCGCCATTTTCGAGGGTTGGCAAATCCCCGACCTGGACCCCATCCCCGACTTTTCCAAAATCAAGGGACCCCTCCTGTCCAACCCCAACGTGAAAAGCGTGGTGCCGGAAGGAATCAACACCGCCATCGTGGTCTATGGCAACACGATCGACCAAATTTTGGAAAAACTGCGAAAAGCCGTCTCTCCTGGTTCTAAACAACCACGCGAAAAGGTGGAAAGCCTCAAGGCCCACGTCCGGCAGATGGTCTCGGTCATCCAGACCGACATGGCCAAGCTGGATAAGGTGGCCTCCAAGGGGTCCTTCGATCCCGACGCCGCCAAGGACTTGACGAAGGCTTCCTCCTCCGAATTCTGGAAAGGGTTTGACCGGGACCCCTTTAACCACCTGGAATTCCTGGAAAATAAGATCGCCTACCTGATTCCCGACTCGGACCAGATATTCCTTTCCTACGTGGGCACCGACCTGGACGTCTTCGCCAAGGCCTTTGACCGCATGCAGATTGTCGACGGCACGGCGGTTCCCCCGGGTCACCGTGGAATGTTGCTGTCCAAGTATGTATATGAAGAGATGTTCAAGCTCAAGTCCGCCCATCGGCTGGACAAAATCCATGAGGCCCTCACCGAAAAGGGAAAAAAGATCGCCCAGGACCCGGACCTGCAGGACCTAGTGAAGCAAAACAAACTCCAGACCCGCGAGATCGTGCTCCAACTGGACCCTCTGTCCAGCCAGAAGGCCGTGTCCCTTTTGCAGAACAACTTGGGCTTGAAGGAAACAGACCTGCCCAAACTGCTTTCCGCCTTTTTCGACACCGACGACGCCAATTTCGAGGGGCGGTACAAGGTTTTTTACGATCAACTCGCTCCCCTGGTGGAACTTTACCGGCTCAAGCCGGGGGAAACCCTGACTATCAAGGCCTATACCAAATCGGGGGTCGTGTCGGCGGTGAACATAAAAATCTACGGCACCTTCCAGTTCAAGGGCCTGGAGAAGTCCGACGTGGCCGGGGGAATGAGCCTGATGGACATCATGAGCTTCCGCGACCTTTACGGCTACGTGACGCCGGAGAAGATGGCGGAGACCAAATCCCTGGAGAAGGAAGCGGGGGTCAAGTTCGTGGCCCGGGACAATGCCGAAGCCGACCTTTTTGGCGGTTCTTCCAGCGTGGTGCAGGAGACGACCCAAAAGAAAATCAACGACAAGGCCGAGCTGGGCGGGGCCAAGGTGAAAAGGGTCAACCTGACGGAACAGGTCTATAGCACCGAGGAGATGGAAAAAGGCGTGGCCATGGGGGCCGCCATCCTGCTCAAGGACTCCTCAAAGCTGAAACTAACCATGAAGGAACTGCAGGAAATCTCGGACAGGCAGGGGCTGGGCCTGAAGGTGATCGACTGGCAAACGGCTGCGGGCTACCTCGGCAAATTTATCCTCGTGTCCAAGATCATCCTCTACCTGGCCACGGCCATCATCTTCGTGGTGGCCCTTGTCATCATCAATAACGCGATGGTCATGGCGACCCTGCAAAGGGTGCGCGAGATCGGCACCATGCGGGCCATTGGCGCGAGAAAGGGTTTCGTGCTGGGCATGGTCCTGACTGAAACGGTGGTGTTGGGGCTGGCCTTTGGCACGGTGGGGGCGGCCTTGGGAAGCGCTTTCGTCCTCTGGCTCAGCCGGCACGGCATCGGGGCTTTCAACGACGCCTTCTACTTCTTCTTTTCCGGTCCCCGGCTTTACCCGGACCTGAGCATCGGCAGCCTGGTGATGGCCTTTATCGTCGTGGTCATGGTTACCTGTATCTCGGCCCTTTACCCGGCCCTGATGGCGACGCGGGTTTCGCCCATCCAAGCCATGGCTTCAGACGACTAGAAAGAAAGGCAATTTGAACCACCAAGGCGCCAAGGGCACCAAGAAAGAAAAGGAAACATTTTTTACTGGATGAGAAATTAAAAGAATCGAAAGAATGTAATCTTCTGAGCGGATTTGAAAATAAAAGATTTTTGCTGTTCTTGGTGCCCTTGGTGCCTTGGTGATTAAATAGATTTTTTTGGAGTTCAAAATGAAACAGCTTTTCTTAATTGCCTTCCGCAACCTGCTGACCCACACCAGGCGTACACTTATGCTTGGCGGGGCCATCGCGGGGGTGACGGCCATGCTGGTGTTCTTGGGCTGCCTCTCCTCGGGCGTCAAGGCCACCATGCTGGAATCGGCCACCACCGTCGCCACCGGTCATTTCAACGTGGGCGGCTTCTACAAGGTGACGGCCGGCCAAAGCGCCCCCCTGGTCACGGACTATAAGAAGATACAGGCCATCGTGGAAAAAAACCTGTCGGACCTGGTCCTGGTGACAGCCCGGGGCCGGGGTTGGGCCAGGCTGGTTTCCGACCAGAACAGCATGCAGGTGGGGATTGCCGGAGTGGACATGGCCCATGAGCCCAACCTGCCGAAGGTGCTCCAGATGAGGGAAGGGAAGGTGGAGGACCTGGCCAAGCCGGGAAGCGTGCTTCTTTTCGCCAGTGAGGCCAAGAAGCTGAAGGTGAAGACCGGGGATAGCCTGGTTTTTTCCATCCTGACACCCCGGGGAGTGAACAACACGGTGGACGTGCGCGTTTGCGGCGTGGCCGAGGACATGGGGCTGATGACTTCTTTTAACGTCTTCATCCCCCAGGAAACCCTGAACCAGCTTGACCAAACCAATGATTCGAGCACCGGGGCGCTCCTTGTTTACATCAAGAACATGAAGCGCATCCCGGAGGACATCGACCTGCTCCGGAAGGCCCTGACGGCCAAGGGCTATACCGTCATGGACCTGGGTGCCAGTAAGGCTTTCTGGATGAAATTGCCGGAAGTCAGCCGGGAGGAATGGACCGGCCAGAAGCTGGACCTGACCACTTGGGAGGACGAAGTCAGCTGGGCCTCCTTCAGCCTGAAGGCCATCGACGGCCTGAGCTTCCTTCTCACCATGGTGCTTTTGGCCATCATCGCGGTGGGCATCATGAACACCCTTTGGATCGCCATTCGCGAGAGGACCCGGGAGATCGGCACCTTGCGGG